>CAZGCA010000036.1:0-55018 GCA_964524145.1 uncultured bacterium
CTCGACCTCCTCATGCAGTACTCGCTACGAGCCAGAAGACGTTTTGACGTAAAAGAAAGGTTCTACAATTCCCCGGCATCACCTCCCGTTCCCCTTGCGGGCTTCAGTCCTTCTCGGACAGCCAGGCCAATAATGCATCGCTACGTTCCGTCGCCACCCCGGGCCTTCAGCGAAACGAGTTCTTTCCCATTTCCAGTATGCATGTTGTCCCTCGTGTTGTCAAGTGCGCACAAGATCGACTCGAGTACGCGGTCGACTGGTATTGAATCAAGACAAAGCCCGGTTGTACATTCCCTGCGCGTTTCGGTAATGCACGGAGCACAGTCAGCGCGCGACGCTAAGACGGCCACGTCGCCGCCACGGGGAGACCACACGTGCGGGTCCGTCGGACCAAATACCGCTACCGTGGCCGTGCCGACCGCCGCAGCGAGATGCGTGACGCCCGAATCGTTGCCGATGTAACTCGTGGACCGTTCGAGAACCGCTGCCAGTTGGGGCAACGTCAGGCCTTCCACAACGTGCGCGGTACCCGGGGGCGTTGCGGCACACAAGAGCGCATAGTCAATCCGTTCTTCGGCGGGACCGCGAATCCACAGAACGTGGCACTCGAGCTTGTTCCAGATCGATGTCGCAAGGTCACAAAACCGTTCGAGCGGCCAGCATTTGCTTCGACCGCCGCTGCCCGGATGGACCGCTGCGAGTGGCAGGTTCGGCCTGGACGCGCCGAGTGTCTCTTTCAGATACCCGCGTGCCCACCGGCGATCGTTCTCTAACGGGAACACGCGGGGTATGACGTCAGCGCTATCGTCGCACCAGCCCATCTGTCGAAGTTGCCGCATCTGGAACTCGACGACGTGTTCGACGGATCCTTCCGCGGGACGGCTTGTTATCACGTACACCTGAGACAGTCCCGTGTTCCTGGCCGCCTGTTGGAACTGTTCCACGCCGCCGGCGAGGAAGGCAACAATGATGTCGAATTCTCTCAGATAGGCTGCGACGGCTGGATCCGCAGCGTCCGGCGGCCCAGCAAGAAAACTCCCCCAGTTGGAAGAGTCCACGTCGCGGAAACTGTCCGCGTAGCGTCTGCCCACGAGAAGCTCGGCGCGGGACGGGTAGCCGACCAGGTTAACCTTGGCTGCGGGGAACTGTCTCCGAATCGCCGCCAAGACCGGCAATGAGAGCACCAGGTCGCCTAGTGCGCCCAGATGGATAACACAGATTCGACCAACGCACATCTGCCTCAACCGGCACTCGAGACGCGCACCACCGGCGGGTTGATATAGTTCTCGTACTCGCGGACGAATGCCGCCTGATCGAGCTCGGACACGTCCTTGACCGGGATCACGATAACCCGGTACTGCAGCGCGAGTGGTGCCCCGATATCTATCCCCGTCTGGAAGAACGCGCCGAACCTGCCGTAGTCCCGCGTCGAGTAGACGGTCGAGTTCGGGTTTGCCGGGCCGCTCATGTGCAGTATGGCGTACCGTTTATCTCGCATGACGAAGCTCCCGACCGCCCAGGGTCCGTCGGCCTGATCGTTGACACGCTCGACGCCCGGTGGCAGCACGTACCGGCTCGACGCGCGCTTGTATGCCACCTCGTTATCGGCGCGGAAGTGGAACCCGGCGTGGTGCAGGTGGCCGTCAAGACGCGTGGGGCCTTTCAGCGGCTCGACCAGGAATAACATGTCGAAGAGGCGCCGTCCTTGCGGTTGGCGGTACACGACAGTCTCGCGCCGGTCGCGAACCACGGCTTCACCGTTCGGAGTCATCCAGTCAACGAGCGCAGCACGGCGCGCGAGCACTGGTCCGGCACTCGCAGCCTGCGGAACGAAAGCCTTATGTCTCTGGCTGGATTTGTCGGCCATGGACCAGAAGTCGTACGACTTGCCGCCGACCTTCGTCTCGTTCCAGCCGATATACATGCCCCGGTGATGGCTGTCCATCCCCCGGGGACCTTTTGTGATGAAGTACTCGCCTTCGAAATCGCAGACATGGTGGAACGGTTTGTACGTGTCGTGGAAGTTGCCCGGGTCGAACAGGTACACGTACCGGTACACGGGCCGGTTGCCTAGGAAACAGTCGAGGTGTTCGCCCGGCTTATCGACGAAAACGAACTGCTCGGTCGCGCCGGCCGTCGCGGACGATTGGATGGCGGGAACGTAGGAAAGAGTCTTGCCGGCCGCGGCGGATTCGATGATCCAGGATATGCGTGCGCCGCACACCTGGTTGTTCTCGTCGACCAGAGATTCAAGCTGCGCGGGAATCTCCCGGCCGTCCTGCCGTAACACAACGCCTGCCTTCCCCGCGTCCGCAAACCATCCCCGCGCGCTTTCAGGAACGTCTTTGCCGAACCGCAGCTCGACGCTCACGGGTTCATGAACCCGTGCCATGCCGCCCGTATCGCACTCTATCTTGACAGGCAACACATCTGCGTCACCCAATGCCGGTAGAGCAAAGACAAGCCCGAACAACAACGTCACGGAAACCCGCGCTATGCTTCCCACACCTTCATTGCTCGCAATGCCCATCTCTTCCTCCTTCCACTGTCCAGTAGCCGATTCTCAGCCAAAACGATGTTTAGCCTTCCTTTACACTCACATGCTCCTCGACCATAATAGCCGCTCTTCATGAGGATATCAAGCTGATCGTGTCCTACTCCGGCCCGAGCACATCCGGGTTGAAAAACGCGGGGTCTTCTTGTATTGTTGTATCAGCGGTTGGAGGGAGTTGCGGAAAGGCTGCAGGATCGACTGTCATGAACGAGCGGAACGAAGCAATGCCCGGGAAAGACGCCGTCGAGTTCTTTGCCGGCCAGGTAATGGGCGCCCGATACGAGATCATCGAGGAGCTCGGTCGGGGCGGAATGGGAGCTGTCTACCGTGCGCGGGACAAGGTTCTCGGCGTCGAAGTCGCGCTGAAGACGATGCTGCCGTCGCTCACGCGCAACCCTGCGGCGGTGGAACGGTTCTACAATGAGGCGCGGATTGCGCGGCAGCTCACCCACGAGAACATCATCCGCGTTCACGACGTCGGGGCGGCCGGCGGCGTGCTCTACCTCTCGATGGAACTGGTTCCCGGCACGTCGTTGAGAAACATAATGGAGTCGCGCATGACCAACCGTCAACCGTTCACGCTAAAAGAGCTCGTCTATATTGGCTTGCAGGTCTGCGAGGCGCTCCATTACGCCCACCGGGTAACGGTACATCGCGACATAAAACCCGAAAATATCATGATGCTGCCGTCCGGCTCGCTGAAGCTGATGGATTTCGGGATATCGAAACTGTTCGCTCCGTCGAACCTGACCATGGCCGATATGGGTATGGGAACACCGTTCTACATGGCGCCCGAGCAGCAGAGAGACGCGGCGAACGTGGACGCGCGAGCAGACTTGTTCAGTGTCGGTGTCACACTGTACGAGCTGGCGACGTGGCGGCTGCCGACGGCGGGCACACCGGCATCGGAGATCCGCAGCGATATTCCGCAGGGATTTGACGGGGTAATCCGGGGTTGTCTCGATTCGGTTCCGGATAACAGGTTTCAGGACGCTGCCGAGCTTGCCGCCGCCTTGCGCGGGCTGGTGAAAACAGGCGAGGAGAAACCGGTGGAAGTACCTCCCGAAGCCCCGCGCAGGAAGCGTCGTCCGGCAATTGTGGGATTGCTCGTGGTGGCGCTGTTGTGCGCGGCCGGCGGGCTTACCTACTACCTGTCGGCGACGGCGGGCCAGCGGGGCAAGGAGACACCGCAGCCGCCCATCGAGGCACCGAAACCGGTTGTGCCTGCCGAAGAGCCGGTCGAGCTCCCGGAAGAAGCGGATCCGGCGGTGGCAGCTCGAGAAGATATGCTTGATATGAAGGAGAAAACCGACGGGAAAGACCCGAAACGATGGTCTCCAACACATCTTGAAGACGCTGAAAACCTCAGGGCTGAAGCAGACAGCAGCTTTGAGGCGGGCGATTACGATGAAGCGGAACAGACGTACCGGCGCGCAACTCGAGCGTACGGGATGGTATTGGCTGAGGTGTCGGCGGCGGAAGCCGCTCCCTCAGAGATGGTCTATATCCCGGCCGGCACGTTCACCATGGGCGACAGCGCTGGTTCTCCCGACCAGATGCACACTGTCCATGTGCCCGGGTTCTACATCGACAAGTACGAGGTAACGATCGACGACTTCTTGCGGTTTGCCGGCAATATGAGTTACGGTGTCCCCGAGGTGTGGCACCAGCATGGACTTGCCAGGCCCGGCAACTTGATGCCCGCGTTTGGGCTTTCGTGGCGGGATGCTGTGAACTATGCCCACTGGCGAAGCAAGCGGTTGCCGACGGAGGCGGAATGGGAGAAGGCTGCACGCGGGCCGGCAGGGTTGCTCTACCCGTGGGGCAACGAATTCGACCGGGCAAAGTGCAGTGTAGGCGGGAGCTTCCCCGCCGATGTCGGTTCGCAGGGAGAACCGAACGCCTATGGTTGCTTCGATATGGCGGGAAATGTTGCCGAATGGGTAAGCAGCCTGTACGCGGGCTATCCGTTTAACGCCTTGGACGGGCGCGAAGACCCTCAGAAGCTCGGTCAGAGGGTTCTGCGAGGCGGTGCGTGGAGTTCGTCCACTCCGATGCTCGACTTTCGCACAACGAGACGGTTCTGGGGTATGCGGGACCAGCGGTTCCCTGAAGCCGGGTTCAGATGCGCCCAGACTCCTTCGGTGAGCCTGCCCGGATGATGGGAGTGCGCAGGTTGAAAGTCGTCACGGTCGTCGGCGCACGGCCTCAGTTTGTCAAGGCCGCCGTTCTTTCACGAGAGTTGCGAAAAGATAACGACGAGATTCTCGTCGACACGGGCCAGCATTACGACGAAGGTTTGAGCGCCGTCTTCTTCGACGAGCTTGACATTCAACAACCCAAGTACGAGTTGGGCGTCGGTTCCGGATCGCATGCCCGACAGACCGCGGCGGTCTTGACCGGCGTCGAGGACGTGCTTGTCCGCGAGAAGCCTGATGTGTGCGTCGTATTTGGGGACACGAACTCGACGCTCGGCGCCGCCCTTGCCGCAGCGAAGCTCGGCGTGCCCGTGGCGCACGTCGAGGCCGGACCCCGCGCGGGCTGCCTCGAGTGGCCCGAAGAGATCAACAGGGTTGCAGTGGACCATGTATCTTCGATACTCTTATGTCCAACGAAGGTGGCGCTCGAGAACTGCCGGAACGAAGGGCTGGCTGATCGAGCCTACCTTACAGGTGATGTGAATTGCGATCTTCTGCGGGAGAACCACGAGAAGATTACCGCGGGCACCGCGGTCTTGGACAAGTTCGGAGTTCGGCCCGGAGAGTTTCTGCTCGCGACCGTGCACAGGGCCCAGAACACCGACGACCGCGAGAGGCTCGAGGCGATTGTCGCCGCGCTGCTGGATGCAGGCGAGACCGTGGTGCTGCCGGCTCATCCTCGATTGAAGAATGCGTTGCACCGAACGGGGTTGTTGTCAAGTCTCGAGGCGGCGGGCTCGGTCGTAATCACCGATCCGCTCGGGTATGTTGAGTTCCTGTCGCTTGCGGCGCATTCGAGGATGGTAGTCACAGACTCCGGCGGCGTCCAGAAAGAGGCGTACATGCTCGGCAAGCCGTGCGTCACGCTGCTCGAACGGACTCCGTGGCCCGAGACCGTTGCCGCCGGCTGGAATGTTCTGATCAAGCCTGAGCGGGAAGCGATCTTGCAGGCGGTCAACGAGTTTGAGCCAACGAAGCCGCGAGAAGAGCTGTTCGGAGACGGGTCGGCCGGCAAGCGGATATGCAGTGTGCTAAGCGAGGCGTTATAGGGAACGATGTTTGAGAATCTGAAACGAGGGTTACTGTTCAACAAAGCGCAGCGGTATGCCCGGTCCGGCAGAACCGACGAGGCCCTCGGACTGTTTGAGAGTCTAACCGGCCAGGCACCCGATTGGGCCATCGCAAAGTCGCACCACGCGATGGCGCTTGCCAGGAAAGGCAACTTCGGCGACGCCGTTCACGTTGCCACGGAAGCCTCGGGGATTGCGCCGGATCATTTCGCGGTTGCACTCTTTGCAGGACAGGTGTTCTTTGACGCCGGACGTCTCGAAGATGCCCGGGGCGCGTTCGAGAAAGCCGCAGAGATTGAGACCGACAACACGCTGCCGCGATCGTACTTGGCGCTCGTTCAGATGGCGACAGGCGACTTCCAGGAAGGCTACAACTGTCTTCGCGAGATCGGGCCCGAGCGTCAGCCGGAGTTCCAGGCGCGATTGCTCATGATCACGGAACAGGAGCTGGCAAAGGGAGAGAAGAGAAAATGAGCTCCGGAGGCTGGCTGAAAGGGCGTCGGCATTTCTCTCGAGGGATTAAGAAAGCAAGCGGAGGGCAGTACGAGGAGGCGTTGCACGAGTTTGAGAAGGCACGTGAATGCCACCCGAAGCTGCGCAACGTTGACAGCTGTCTCGGAGAGGTCTATATCCAACTGGGCCGGAACCGCCCGGCCGAGGAACATCTCAAGGCTGCGTTGGACGGCGATCCGACCAATCCGGTCGTGTTGCACTACCTCGGCCGACTTGCGCGAGACCGACGCAACTTCAAAGCCGCGGCGGACTTCCAACAACGAGCGCTCGCACAGGATCCCGTGTATGCGGAAGCCTCTCTCGAGCTTGGGCGATCCCATCTCGCGCTTGGTGACCGCGCGGCGGCAGTCTCGGCGTTCGAAAGGTGCGCCCGCTTGGAACCGGACGTTGCCGAATCGAGGCTTGCTGAATTCGCGAAGGAACGCGGCTCCTGAACCGATTCCAACACAGTGTCCCGCGGGCGTGTCCCTATTCCATTTCTTCGCGTAGGTATTGAGCGGACTGTTCGGGCGGCGTCGGGTTCAGGTAGAACCCCGTCCCCCATTCGAACCCGGCCATCTGTGTCAGACGCGGTATTATCTCGATGTGCCAGTGAAAATCTTTATCGATCGTCTTCCAGTACCCGGGCCGCTCATCGCGGAACGGAGCCGAATGGATGATAAAGTTGTAAGGCGGGTCGTGCAAGCCGCGGCTCAACGCGCCTGTCACCGATTTGAGGGCGCGAGCCATCTGTTCGATCTCTTCGTCGTCGATGGTGCCGAAATCGCAGTCATGCCGTTTGGGCAACGCCCACACCTCGAACGGTGACTTCGACGCAAACGGCACGAAACAGACGAACGCGCGATTCTCGTAGACGATACGCACATGGTCGGACAGTTCCTGCCACATGATATCGCAGAACAGGCATCTTTCTTTGAACTCGAAATGCGCCTTGGCAGACACCAACTCCTCCTTCAACCACCGTGGCGTTATCGGCAGCGCGATTATCTGTGAGTGCGGGTGTTCCATCGTAGCCCCGGCCGCCTCGCCATGGTTCCTGAACACCTGCAGGTACCGCAACCGCTTGTCCTTACGCAAATCCAACGACCTGTCCCTGTGCATTCTGATGGCAAGGCTGAGCTGTTCAAGGGGTAGCGTCGATAGGTCGGCATCGTGGTCAGGCGACTCGATGACGATCTCGTGCGCGCCGATACCGTTCATCACATCGTAGAGTCCATCGCCGCGACGGTCCAGCTCGCCTTCGACTTTGAGAACCGCAGACTTATTCGGAACAGTCCGCACGCTCCAGCCCGGCCCGTTCGGTTGGCCGTCGTCACGGTACGCCGCGATCTCCGGGGGAGTTTCATCTTCGTGCCCTTCGCAGAACGGGCACGGGCCGCCTTTGCGTTGGTCGGTCACAGTCCCGAACTCCGACGGGAGCTTGCCGCGTTCGGTGGTGACAATAATCCACCCGCCGCTGACCGGGTCTTTTCTCAGCTCCGGCATACCAACCCCTGACGTGGCGCGGGCATCCTCGCCGGCAGTCCCGGGAGCGTCTCGCTCCCGTACAGATGAGGGCGGGACGCCCTCACGACTGCCAGCAAGATGCTGGCGCTACGAATCCTGCAGATGTTTCCCTTATTTATGCGAGAGTCAATAGTAAAGACAGCTTGTGTTCTCTCAGTATATCCCAAACCCGTCATTGCGAGCCACCGTCAGGTGGCGTGGCAATCTCGCATCCTGGGTCTCGGCTATTCACCGCAGACCTTCACGAGAATCTCCTTCGGACGCATGCCATCGAACTCGGCGCAGTATATCGTTTGGTACATGCCGAGATCCAGCTTCCCGCCGGTTAACGGCAACACGATGTGGTGCCCTGAAAGGCTTGCCTTGAGATGGGCGTGGGCGTTCCGTTTGGGATCCGCGGAATCATGCCGATATTCGGCGTCGTGGGGCACCAACTTCTCGAGCACGTCAACCATATCCAAGGTAAGCGACCTGTCGGAATCGCTGATGTAGACAGCCATGCTCGTGTGGTGCGGGAAGACAAGCACCATCCCCTCGCTGATGCCGCTACGTCTTACCGCGGCCTCGACCTCGCGGGTTATGTCTACGATTTCCACCTTCTGACGCGAGTGGACCCGGACTATCTCACGAACTGTTTTCATTGTCTCCCCCTTCTTTGCTCGGCCGTGCAGAATGAAACGCCGAGAGCATGCGAAAAACAGACACGCTCTCGGCGACCTGTGGTGGGATGAAAGCTAACCTTCCGCATCCGGTTTCTGAGACTCTCGAGACGTCTCGCCGGAGTCGGTCCCTCTCGGCTTCTTCGCGATATCTTCCGGCAGTTCCTTGCCGGTGATATCTCCAAGACGGTTCTGGATGTCATTCAGAACATCCTTTCCGACGAGATACAATCCCGGTCTCTGCTCGAGCGTTGCAAAGACGGTATCGGGCTTTTCGGCATCCTCGCTCTCGTACCCGATCTTAAACGGTCCCAAGGTTCTCTCACCCTTGAGGCTAACGGTGAACGATGCGGCGGGGTTGTCCAGACCATACTCTGTGACGTTTTCGGGCACCTTCCCCGAGACTATCTTCTCCATCTTGAGATAGTTTATCGCCCAGATGAGCTGGTCAACAACGCCCTGGCTGCTCAGTTTCAACCCATCAGGCTGCTCGGCTTTCCACTCCTCGCCGTCCCTGGCAAGTTCGACAACCTCGTCGCCGTAGGTGACGCTGATCTTCTCCGCATCGGCTTTGTCGAACGAGACGAGCACCTTATCGCGAAACTCGAACAGCGTCTTGTTGAGATCATCAAGCGTGTCCTTGCCTATGGTGACGACGTTACCCTCTGAGGTTTTCGCATAGAGCACGTGCGTATCGGGATTCTCGGCGCCTATCACAACAGCGACCGGCTCCTCGGCATCCTTCACCCACAACGAGGTTTTGACCTGCGGATTGTCAAGTCCGAATTCATCCTTCTCCTCGGTCAGAAACTTTCCTGCCTTCATGTCCTTGAGGGTCGAGAAGATGCCGCTGATAGTCAGGCTGTCCGCTTTCTCATCGACAGGCTTCTTGAGGTACCACGTACCCTGCTCGTCCTTTTCCACAAGAAACGCACCGCTCCTGCAACGGTGCTCGACCTTGACCACGTCGCCGGTCGAGGCGAGCAGCAGGCTCTTGTTTCTGAGTTCGTCGAGGTCTTCCGGGATCGCGTCGAATACCGTCTTTGGCAGCAGCACCACGTTCTTTGCGGTCTCGCGTTTCGCGTAGACACCGTTCTCATCATCGTCTGCATCGCCGAACAGAATCGTCTTGCGCGCCTTGTCCTCGCCGATATAGACGGTGACCATCGCTTTCGGCTCATCGAGGCCGTACTCCGAGAGATCCGCCGGCTCTTCCTCGATGAACTCTTTGACTTTGGCGTTACGCAACTCGGTGATGATCTTGTTAACCTTTTCCTTGTCCGCCGTGGCCTTGACGGGTTCTGCAAGCTTCCAGTTGTCCTCGCTGTCCTTCTCCATAGAGGCCGATTCATCGTCGAGCGCCACATCTAACGCCTTGACGTCGTCCTGTTCCATCTTGATGATGGTCTTCTCGCGCAGATCGCTCAGCTTCTTGTCGAGCGTCCCCTTCGTGTAGCTGCTCACCAGGAGCACGGTGTTCTCTCCCTCCCGGCTGACGTAATAGCCTGTCTTGGTGGGGTTCTCGTTCCCGACCAGCAGCACCGACGGCTTCTCCTCGTTTTGCTTCAGCGCTGATATCGTCAGGCTCGGTTCGTCAAGCCCGTACGGTTTGAGATCTTTCGCCTCTTCGTCAACGGTTCGCTGGGATTCTGCGTCCGCAAGATCCTTCGCAACGCCGTCAATGGCCGTCGAGTTGGCCTCCACCTTTATGGGTGCCTCAATCGTCCACTCGTCTTCCGACTTCTTGCAGACTATCGCTTCTTCGTCCTTGCCAGCGATCCGCAACTCCACGATATCGTTCTGGTCGATCTGGTATATCTTCTTGGCAGCCTCGTCGGCCTCTTGCTGTTTCTCTTCTTTCTTTATCGTGAATACGTAGTAGCCGACGAGCAGGGCAAGGACGACAACGAAAGCAACCGTACTCTTCCAGTTCATCGATACTTCCTCCTACGGACGTACACCAACCCACCGGCAATAAGCGAGAGTGCCGGGACGACTGCGAGCGGTACCCAGGTCAACACCCTCGCCTGTTTCGTGGACAGCAGCATTGTCTGGGTACGTTTCTCCTTTGGTCGAATGGATATCAGGTCCTCCTGTTTCGAGAGCCAGCCAGCGATGTTCAGGAGGAAATCCTTGTTGGCCGCTTGCCCCAAATTGCTGTTTCGTGCGAAATCGGAGTCGCCCACGACTACAACGCGTCCTTCGGACGTTCCCTCTTCGCCGGCTCTCGACTCGACTGTACGCGTCAAAGCAACGGCGAGCGAAACGGGCCCCTTGACGTCGCTGGCTTGATCGTATTTCGCCCGGTTGCCGCTCTTGAGCAACGCGAGGTTCGTCTCCCCCCAGCTCCTATCGCTTGCCCGGGCAATCCACTCGCCTGTGGTGCCGGTCGGCAGAGAGGCCTTCGTCTGGACGGACCTGGACAGAGGGAAAAGGGTCGCGAAGGTGGCAAACTCCTTGGTTATCTGGTGCGCGGTCGAATAGTCTGTAACGAGCGGGGTCATGTACGAGCCGCCCATAAGCTGGCTTACAGGGTTGGGATCGACGACATAATCGTTGCCGATGGTCACGCCGAGATCCGCCAGTAACGAGACAACTCCCGGCACCGTCTCGGGATCGAGCAGGAACAACACACGACCACCACTGTCAACGTATTCCCTGATCGCCTGCAGTTCGTTCAGAAAAAACGGTTTCTCCGGCCCCGCTACAACAAGAACCGAACAATCGGCCGGTACACCCCTCTCTTCGCGCGCCAAGAGAATGTCCTTCACTTCGTAGACTTCCTTCTCAAGCGCGTTCTTCGCCACCGACGTTCCCTGAGCCTCTGAGTCGGATAGCCCCGGCTCACCGTGTCCCGCAGTGAAGTAGACAATGGTGCTCTCCAGGCGTGTGACCTTGATCAGCGCGTTGGTCAGGTCCTCCTCCTCAGGAGAGAGCAACTCTTCTTTCCTGTCCCCGCACTCGACGACGAACGTGTTGTAGCTGTCGACGTCCATCAACTGCGCCCGCTCCGGCTTTCTATCGGGCTGCACCATCTCGTACTTGAAATTCGCGCCGTTGTAATAGGCGTAAATACTGAGAAGATCCTCGAACCGCTTCTTGTCCGTATCGTCGCGGAAGAAGACGGTAACCTTGACGTCCTTCTCGAGGTTCTCCACTATCTGTTGGCTCTGCGGTGATATGCTGTATCGTTTGGTCTCGGTGAGATCGAACCGCTTGTCGGCCCTGGTGACGATGAGTTGGAACACAACCAGGATGGCGAGCATCAATGCTACCGCGAGCACCAGGTTGCCGCCGTAGAGCACCTTTCTCGACCGGAAGAATGCCACCACGACGCCGAAGTTGACGATCAGGCAGAATACGGCGAAGATACCGCCGGCTATCAGCAACGCCATTGGTACCGGCCCAAACCCGCCCTCGACGTGGTAGGTGATGCCGCCCCCGATCAGACCCAGCAGTCCTATGAACCCCACGATGTTGGCCGTAGCTTTCATCTTCATCGTCAGCCTCTCCACTTCTTCGTTTCGAGCGCTCTAAACGTCAGGAACAGGAAGAACACCGCGAAGATCACGAAATACGATACGTCCTTGACCTGTATGACCCCTTTGGCGAAGTTCTCGTAATGGGGGATGATCGAAAGGTTCTGAATGACGCGCCCCACGTTCTGCGGAACAGCGTCAGCCGCCCAGACAAGCACCCACAGCAGCAGCAGCGCTCCCAAACCTACAAAAAACGCTACCACTTGGTTCTCAGTGAGCGAGGACAGGAATATACCCATTGCGAGAAACGCGCCTCCCATCAGCAGCAAACCGAGATACCCGCTGATCAAAACGCTCTTCTCCGGCTCGCCGTACTTGATCAACAGCAACATGTTGATGAACGTCAGCGCAAGCATACAGCTGAACATTGTCACGCATGCAGCGTACTTTGCCAGCACCAGCTCGGCATCGCGGATCGGATAGGTGAACAGCAGCTCGATGGTGCCTTGACGTTTTTCCTCGCTGAACAGCCGCATCGTCAGCGCCGGCAGGAAAAACATCATTATGACGCTCATGTTCATGAACATCGGAAGCAGCACGTACTCGGTGAAATTCAGATCCGGCATACCGTAGCGGCCTTGCGACATTGCGTAAGACTGCGACACGCGCGCAAAATACGCCACCATCTGGTTGAAGAAGAAGCCGCAGACGAGAGCAAAAACGCACATGACCGCGTACGCCACCGGCGACGCGAAGTATGCCTGCAACTCCCGTTTGTAGAGTGCAAAGAAATTGCGCATTCTCTAAGCCTCCTCCTCTTCCGTAACGAGCTGCACAAAGATGTCCTCCAGCGACATGGCCACGTTTCGTATCTCGAGCAGGTCCCACCCGTGTTCGAATACCGTCCGGGCCAGCTCGCGCCTGACATCCTTGTCCCTCTGCGACTCCACGACGAACTGGACACTCCCGCCGTCCGTCTTCTCTTTAATGATCACGCTTGTGACACCAGATACTCCCGCGAGGTTGTTCTTGACCTGCTCGACAGGCCCCTCGACCTCGATAGCGACCTGGGCGGATTTCTGGAGTTGGGTGGTAAGCCCCTGCGGCGTGTCGTCCGCGACTATCCGGCCCTGGTTGATGATTATTACTCGGCCGCACGTCATCACCACCTCGGGCAATATGTGGCTGCAGAGTATGATCGTCCGCTCGCCCCCAAGCGATTTGATGAGCCGGCGAATCTCGATTATCTGTTTCGGGTCGAGCCCGACCGTCGGCTCGTCGAGGATCAGAACCTCGGGGTTGTGGATAAGCGCCTGGGCCAGACCGACACGCTGCCGAAACCCTTTCGAGATGTTGCGGATCACTCTGTCCGCGACGGACGTCAGCCCGCACTGCTCGATCACCTCTGCGGCACGCGACCGTTTCTTGCGCCCGTAGATCCCGTGGGTCTCGGCCACAAACTCCAGGTACTTGCGCGTCCGCATCTCCTGGTACAGCGGCACGTTCTCCGGCAAATAGCCTATGCGCCTGCGTACTTCGAGCGACTGGGCCGCAACGTCGAACCCTGCCACCTTCGCCTCGCCGGAAGTCGCCGGAAAAAAGCCGGTCAGCATCCGGACCGTTGTCGTCTTGCCCGCGCCGTTCGGACCAAGGAACCCGAGGATCTCGCCCTTGTCGACATGGAAGCTCACATCGTCGACGGCCGCAAGCCTTCCGTAACGTTTTGTCAGTCCTCTAACCTCTATCATATACCCGTCTCCCGCACCTTCGATGGCGGCAGCGACCCACCACGACAAGCCGGAACGTTCTGCCCGGACCTGGAAGAAACGTCCGCCTCCTTCTTGCCTCGAACAAACCGGGCCGGCACCGTAACCTCAATATCAGGAGCTGCTTGCGTCATCATACCGTTTCGGGCACGCAACCTGCTCTAGCACCACAGAGATATGCTGCGATGCAGGAGGTGTGCTCGATGATTCGTCAATGTTGCGTTTGCTTAAGAATACTAAAAGGCACTCGGTGGGTCAAGGTTTCCAATCCGGAAGCTTTGCGCCGCTTCGCGACACATACGTATTGCCCTCGATGCACCGCACAGCTTCTAGCTCAGATCAAGCTCAAAACAGCCATTTCGGTCTGACCGATTGGTCACCGCATCGAGCCTCGCTCCCTGCGGGCTCGATGCGGTGACACCTTTCTCATGATCCGTGCCGGGATGACTGCCCGTGCCGGCTCTAGTACATCCCTCCACCGTAACCGCCGCCGCCGGGACCAGCAGGAGCAGCCGGAGGCGCCTCAGGTTCCGGTATCTCCGTTACGAGCGCCTCGGTCGTCAGCATGAGCCCCGCAACGCTCGACGCGTTCTGCAATGCCACCCGAGTGACCTTCGTCGGGTCTATTATCCCTGCCTGGTACAGGTCCTCGACCTTTTCCGCCTCGGCGTTGTACCCCACAGCGCCCTTTTCGCCCTTGACGCGCTCGACAATCACCGAGCCTTCGACGCCGGCGTTGTTAGCAATGCAGCGCAACGGTTCTTCGATAGCGCGCGTGATGATACTGACTCCAACAAGCTCGTCGCCCTCGACGTCCTGTATCTTCTTCAGCGCGGATACGCACCGCAGCAGCGCGACACCACCGCCCGGCACGATGCCTTCCTCGACCGCCGCGCGCGTGGCGTGCAACGCGTCTTCGACGCGCGCTTTCTTTTCCTTCATCTCCATCTCGGTCGCAGCACCCACGTTGATGACCGCAACGCCGCCCGCGAGCTTCGCAAGCCGCTCTTCGAGCTTCTCGCGATCATAGTCCGACGTCGTCTCGTCGCGCTGTCGTTTGATCTGCTGGATTCGGGCCTGGATCTCCTTTGTGCTCCCGGCACCTTCGATAATCGTCGTGTTCTCCTTGTCGACGGTAACACGTTTGGCCCGGCCGAGGTCGGTCATCTTCACGTTCTCGAGGCTGATGCCCAGGTCTTCGCTTATCGAGCGGCCGCCGGTGAGCACGGCGATATCATCGAGCATCGCTTTGCGCCTGTCGCCGAAGCCCGGTGCCTTCACCGCACACGCTTGCAGCGTGCCGCGAATCTTGTTCACTACCATGGTGGCGAGCGCCTCGCCCTCGACGTCCTCCGCGATAATCATGAGCGGCTTCCCGGACTTGGCTATCTGCTCGAGCAGCGGAAGAAGATCCTTCATGTTCGAGACCTTCTTCTCGTGAATCAGCACGTAGCAGTCCTCGAGCAGCGCTTCCATCGTCTCGGGATTCGTGACGAAGTACGGAGAGAGGTAACCCTTGTCGAATTGCATTCCCTCAACAACGTCGAGGGTTGTCTCGATGCCTTTCGCCTCTTCAACCGTGATGGTGCCGTCTTTGCCAACCTTCTCCATTGCCTCGGCGATTATCTCCCCGATTGTCGAGTCGTTGTTGGCCGAGATCGTCGCCACCTGGCTGATCTCCGTCGTGTCCTTCACCTTCTTGCTCTGTTTCGCCAGTCGGTCCACGACCACGCCGACAGCCTTTTCGATGCCGCGTTTCAGGGCCATCGGGTTGGAACCGGCTGCCACGTTGCGCATACCTTCTCTGAAGATCTGTTCTGCCAGGAGCGTCGCCGTCGTCGTACCGTCGCCCGCAACATCCGAGGTCTTTGTCGCCACCTCTTTCACCATCTGCGCGCCCATGTTCTCGTACGGGTCTTCCAGCTCTATCTCCTTGGCAACGGTCACCCCGTCCTTTGTTACCGTCGGGGCTCCCCACTTCTTGTCCAGCACAACATTACGGCCTTTGGGCCCCAACGTTACCTTGACAGCCCTGCTGAGCTGCTCGACACCCTTGAGCGCTCGGCCACGGGCGTCCTCACTGAAAGCAATTTGTTTCGCACTCATCGTCTTCCACTACTCCTTTCCGAACCTGATGGTTACGCCTCAATTATCGCGAGGACGTCCTCTTCCCGCAGAATCAAATGATCCTCACCGTCTATCTTCACTTCCGTTCCCGAGTACTTCCCCATCAGGATGCGGTCGCCTTTCTTCACCTCAAGCGGCTGGCGCTTTCCTTCTTCGCTCAGCTTGCCCGGGCCTACCGCAGTCACTTTCGCTTCCTGGGGTTTCTCCTTGGCTGTGTCCGGGATGATTATGCCACCACGCACAACCTCCTCTTCCTCCAGCCGTTTGACCAGAATTCTGTCTGCAAGCGGTTTGATCTTCATTGTTACTCCTTTCCATGCTACCGGGGTTTCCAGATTGTCAACAACAACATGTCCCAAACAAAACGTCTTCACTGCTCCTTCACTACAAAAGACCGCATGTTACTACCTTCACTCCCCTCCTTCCATTAGTGTTGCGACGGAGACTACCTTCCTCTCGAATCAAAGATGTATAGGGAGTTACCCAACCCGCAACTCCCATGCCAAATCAGCACGCCTCTCACAGATACCGACGTTACCAATTGTACAACAGTTGTTTAGGGCACGTCCCCGGTCCGACTTCGCACTCGCTGTCGCACACTGTATTTGCCATTCTGGCATGCCGGGCGTACCGTGTCATTGCGGCTAGCACTTCATAGGCTCAACTGCTACAAGGCCCTAAGACTGATCGGCGCCACTTTGGCATTTTGTCATATTGGCAAATGTGGGCCCGGGGTTTGTCATATTTGGCAGGGTTTGGGGCAGGACGGCGTTGTCGTAGAGCTGTGGTGAGCTATGCGGGCAAGGATTACTCGTCGGTGCCCATCATTTTCGAGCGGGCCTTTTCGAGTGTTTGGCGCTCGTCCGAGGTCAGCGAGTCGATGCCGTGCTTGGATATCTTTTCGAGTATCGGGTCGACATCCTTTGTGACGGCTTTCTCTGTTTGGATCTTTTGCTCCGCCCTTTTTCTGAGGCGCGCTTCCGCGCGCCTTGCGCGCCGGCGTTTGAGGTAGAGCGTGAGCCGGTCGCCGCGGCGCAGGTAGAGATAGCCGGCCGCCATCGCCGAGAGGCTGGCAACGTGAGGCACGAGTCCTCCCTCACTCGAGGACTGTACCACGATGAGGAACGTTATGAGGGCCGAAACCATCGCAAGGTGTTTTGCCTTAAGCCGTATGGGCAGGACGAAGAACAGCAGCATGGTGACGACTCGGTCGGGGAAAGTCACTCCGTACGCGACGATAAGCGCGAGTATGGCGGGCCATGCGCCGTAGACGGCCTGCTCGACGCCGGACTGAATAAGACCCGTCAGAACACCACAAAACCCGCCGAACACGCCCGCCGCAAGGTAGTACCACAGGAAAGCTCGCGACCCCCACGCCCGCTCGAGTTCGCACCCGAACATCCAGAGTATCAGGCACGCCCAGAGCAACCCCCACCAGCCTGTGTGAACAAACAGGTAGGTCACCGGCTGCCAGATGAGCAGTCTTGTCAGCACGAGCCGGGGTACAAGCCCGACGATCGGGTAGAGATCGAGAAACGGTTGACTCAGCTTCAGGAAGATGAAGGCCGCTACGTTTATGATAAGGAAAAGACGCACGGTGCGGGTCATCCCGCCGCCGAAACCGAACGATGACCATCCGCCTTGCTGTTGGTCGCCGTTGTAGCTGTAATACGGTCTACACACGCCGCCGGCCCTCCATACTCATTCCTTTATGGGATACCTGGAGAAGATCAGTGCCCCGATTATGAGCAGAGCGCCCGCGACGGGCCCCGCCAGGAGTATTCCGAGAGGCTTCTCGGCGGTATTGCCGAAATAGCCGAGGAGCCCGAATATGATGGGTGCGAGCCCCACCGCCAGCTTGGTGATGAGCCCTTCCATACCGTTGTACATGCACTCGCGCCGAAACCCGGTAAGCCGCTCGTCGTAATCCATCACGTCCGCTATCATCGCTCTCGGCATCACGTATATGGGCGGAGCAGCACACCCGAACAGGAAAAACAATACCAAGACCCCAAACAGACGCCAGGAGACGAAGTATTCCCCAATAGTGAACCCGGACATTGGCAGAACGGGGGACAATGCCATAAGAACCATCAAGGCGCCAAGCGCGATACCTCCCGCCATGAGCATGTTGCGTTTGCCGAACCCGCGGGCCAGCCGGGCATTAAGCCAAAACAGTGAAACGGCAACGAGTGCGATCAGTGCCTGCCCGGCGCCCGTTTCTCCTTCTCCAACCCCTACCACTGATTTGAAGAGGAACGGTGTGGCTACCATCAGCAGGTTGATACCTGTCCGGTAGAAGGACCAGCCGATCACATACGGTGGAAAAGACGGGTTCTTGAAACAGAGCCTGCAGGCCTCTATGAAACGGAAGCTGACAGCTTTGCTTTCACTCATTGGCTTTTCGCGAACAAGGGTTATCGAGAGCAGCAACGACACGCATATGATCGCTCCAAGCAGCAGCGACATCAGTTTGAAGCCGTCCGGCAGGTGCACGAGCCCGAGATTTGCGCCACCATTCTCAGGAGCGTATCGCGCGATTAACACGCCGGCTGCGAGCGGTGTCGTGATACCTGCGGCTATCTCGAAAACGCCCTGCCATGACGAGACGTTTATCCGGCTGCGTATGGACGTAACGATCTCGGGCAGCAACGAGAGATACGGTGCCACCACCGCCGTGAAGAAGAACCAGAACGCGCCAAGCGCCAGCGTAAGGTGGGCCACGTTCCATAGCGATTGGCCTGCAACAGGAGGAAACCAGACGAGCACGAACGACAGTGCCAGCGGCACCGTGCAGTAGAGCACAAAAGGGATACGCCTGCCGAGCCGGGTTTTTGTTTTATCGCTCCACTGTCCAATCAACGGGTCGGCAAGCGAGTCCACGATGCGGCCCGCGAACATGACGATGCCCACAACCAGTGCGGGCAACAAGGTCAGCGGACCGAGGCGGATTTCGGGTATGCGCAGAGGCAACCCGCCTTCGCCTTCCGTGTAAAAATAGACCGTCCAGGCGACGATGAGTGACGGGCCGATGTTGACCCCCCAGCTGCCTGCCGCGTAGGTTATCTTTTGCCAGAAGGTCAGTTCGCTGTTCTGTTCGATCGTGCCACCTCCTGAGGCGCAGAGCCCCCGACTCCTCCGTTCACCCTACGAACCCCATGCGCCGGATTGGGTTGTATATGAAGACAACCCTGCCAAGTATGTCGTCCTTCGGCACGGCCTGGTTCCACAAACTGCTATCGCTCGAGTTGTTCCGGTTGTCGCCCAATACGAAATAGGCGTCACCAGGTATCCGCACGGGCCCGTACTCGTAGACGGGTCGCGCCGCAGCCGCAATGTAGGGTTCCGATACGTACTTCCCGTCTATGTACAGAGCACCTTCTGTTATCTTGACTGTCTCGCCCGGCATACCGACCACCCGTTTCGCCATATAGCTCCGCTTCTCAGCATCCTCCGGGTCATACAGTATCACAATATCGCCCCTGTCAGGTCCTCCACCAGGCCCGGTGGTCTTGACGGCGAAGACGTAGTCCCCGGGCAACAGGGCCGGAGCCATCGAGTCGGAAGGAATGAGAAACGGACGGATCCTCTGCACGTACAACAGGTAGAGCAGCGGTATACAGACTGCCAGGATGGCTAAATACCTCAGATTCTTTCTTCTGCGGGACACCGATTTCCACCACGCCGGGACCATCCACACTTTGACTGACCGCACACCGTCTTCCCACGTCGAACGGTGGCACAAGAGTATCAAACCGCTGAAGCCAGTGTCAATGACGCATGCCGAGGAAAAGACCGCTGTGAACGGGACGGTCTTGGAACGCTGCGCATATTGTCTTTTCGCGGTCGGTATGCTATGATTCAGTTTCGAGGACGGCTACAAGACAGCATTCCTGCTGGTTGATATTTCTGTAGGTTTCGAGAGAGAGTTATGACAGCGGAGAAAAGGTTGTTTCTGGGGGTCGACGTCGGTTCGATAAGCGTCAACACGGTAGTGATGGATTCGGACCGGCGGATAATCGAGGAACACTATACCAGGACCCAGGGGCGACCCTTCCAGTGTGCCAGGGAAGTGCTGGAAGAGGTCTTCACACGGTATCCTGCCGAGACGTTCACTGCAATCGCAACGACGGGTTCGGGTGGCAAGGTCGTTGCCGAAGCCGTAGGAGGCCGGTTCACAAACGAGGTTTCGGCCCAGGCCGAGGCAACGGGGTTCTTCCACCCGGAGGTGCGCACTATCGTCGAGATGGGAGGGGAGGACGCCAAGCTCATCATGGTGGCTCCGTATCAGGACGGGGGCCGCACAGAGATACTCGATTTCGCGATGAACTCGATGTGCGCTGCGGGCACGGGCTCGTTTCTCGACCAGCAGGCCAGCCGGCTCAACCTGACTATCGAGGAGTTCGGCGAGATTGCCCTGAAAACCGAGAACCCGCCGCGTGTGGCCGGGCGTTGCAGCGTGTTCGCGAAGTCCGACATGATACATCTCCAACAGATCGCCACGCCCGACTATGAAATCGTTGCGGGGCTCTGTTTCGCGGTGGCCCGCAACTTCAAAGCCTGCATCGGGCGGGGCAAGATGTTCGTCCGGCCGATATCGTTTCAGGGCGGGGTCGCAGCCAACCGAGGGATGAGGCGCGCGTTCGAGGAGGTTCTGGGTCTTGACCGCGGCGAGCTGGTCATCCCGGAACATTACGCATCGATGGGCGCGATCGGTTCGGTGCTGCTCGCAATTGAAGACGGGGTGGTAACCGAGTTCCGCGGGCTCGACGGGATCGAACGACACCTCGAATCGGCCAAAGACGACGGCGACTATCTTGAACCCCTCCACCAACCCAAATGTCCAGGGCTGGATTGGTCCGGATACCGTTACGATTTCGACGGTGAAAACGTGACCGGATACCTCGGGATAGACGTCGGTTCGATAAGCACCAACGTTGTCATCATAGACGAGCACAGACAGGTCATCGCCCGCAGGTACCTGATGACGGCCGGTCGGCCCATCGACGCGGTTCGGCAGGGGTTGGCGGAGGTTGCCGAGGAGGTTGGCGACCGGGTGATCATTCGCGGCGCGGGCTCGACGGGTTCCGGCAGGTATCTGACAGGCGAGTTCATAGGCGCGGACGTCATTCGCAACGAGATAACGGCCCAGGCGACGGCGGCAGCCGAGATCGACCCCGAGGTGGACACCATATTCGAGATCGGCGGCCAGGACTCGAAGTTCATCAGTCTCCGAAACGGCGCCGTGGTGGACTTCGAGATGAACAAGGTGTGCGCTGCGGGAACGGGCTCGTTCCTCGAGGAGCAGGCGGAACGGCTCAACATATCCATCAGGGAAGAGTTCGGCGATCTTGCGCTCTCCTCGCCGCGGCCCGTCTCGCTCGGAGAGCGGTGTACCGTTTTCATGGAGTCCGACCTGATTCACCAGCAGCACAGGGGCGCGCCGGTTGACGATCTTGTTGCGGGGCTGAGCTATTCAATCGTTTACAACTACCTCAACCGCGTCGTCGGCGACAAGAAGATCGGGAACAAGATATTCTTCCAGGGCGGCACGGCAGCGAACCGAGCGGTCGTGGCCGCGTTCGAAAAGGTGCGCGGAAGCGAGGTGATCGTGCCACCGCACCACGACGTCACCGGGGCCATAGGCGCTGCAATACTCGCGCAGAAGGCGTGTGCGGACGGCCGCCAGACAACGTTCAAAGGATTCGGCATCAGCACCAAGCAGTACAAACTTCGCACGTTCGAATGTCAGGATTGCCCGAACATGTGCGAGATACGAGAGGTCACCATCGAGGGCGAGAAACCGCTCTTCTACGGCAGCCGGTGCGAGAAGTACGACGTGGACAAGGCCGAGAAGAAACGGTCCGAGTTCCCCAACCTGTTCGCGTTCCGCGAGAAGCTCCTCACCAAGTGTCTCGACAAGGGAGATACCAAGAAGACGGCCCGCGGCACAATCGGCATCCCGAGACTGCTCGCTTTCCACGAGCTCATGCCGTTATGGATAACGTTTTTCCAGGAGCTGGGCTACAAAGTCGCGCTTTCCGACCGCACCAACAGAAACATAATCCATCGAGGGGTAGAGGCGGTCGTTGCGGAACCGTGTTTCCCGGTCAAGGTTGCGCACGGGCACATTCTGGATTTGGTGGAGAAAGGTGTCAAGAACATATTCGCACCGAGCATCGTGAACCTGTACCGGTCGGGCAAAGAAGGGAAAGACGCGGACACGTACAACTGCCCGTATGTGCAGTCGCTTCCATACGTGCTGCGGGCCACTTTCGATTTCGACGAGATGGGCGTCAACCTCATCAGCCCGGTAGTCTACCTTGGCAATCCCGTCTTCTCATTGAAGAAATCCCTGCGTGCCCTCGGCAAAGAACTCGGCGTCAGCGCCGCGAGTGTGAAAGCGGCGTGGAGGAAGGCCCAAAAGGCACAGCGGGAGTTTTACGACACGCTCAAAGCCAAGGGCCGCGATGTACTTGAGTCGCTCCCGGCGGATGCGCGCGCCATGGTTATCATCGCCAGACCGTACAACGGATGCGATCCCGGCATCAACCTGGGGCTGCCGCAGAAGCTGCTGAACCTCGGCGCTCTCCCGATACCGCTTGACATGCTGCCGGTCGACGAGCATAGCATCCAACCCGACTACAGCAACGTGTACTGGAAGGCGGGCCAGCGGTTCCTTCAAGCGGCGGAACTCATCCGCAACGAGCCTCGCCTGTTCCCGATCTACATCACCAACTTTGGCTGCGGGCCGGACAGCTTTGTGACGCACTTTTTCCGGGATGCGATGGCCGGGAAGCCGTTTCTGCAGATAGAGATTGACGAGCACAGCGCGGACGCGGGCGCGATCACTCGGCTCGAAGCGTACCTGGACAGCCTCGAGAACTACGAGGGCGACGGCCGGACCGCACGAGAGGCCGTTCCGGATCTCGCGTCGCAGCCAAGCCGTGCAATATCCAGGAAGATATACGTTCCGTACATGTGCGATCACGCTCGTTTGCTGGTAGCAGCGTTCCAGGCGTTCGATGTCGACGCCGAGCTGATGCCTGAATCCACCCCCGAGACCATGGTCTGGGGCAAGCGGTACACGACGGGCAAAGAGTGCTACCCATGCCATCTCACTATCGGCGACATGCTGCGCGTGATCAACTCGAAGGGATTCGACCGGAGCAACTCGGCGTTCATGATGCCGGGCGGCACCGGCCCGTGCCGGTTCGGCTGTTACAACAGGCTCCAGCGGCTCGTGCTCGACGAGCTGGGCTACAGCGATATCCCCGTATTCTCGCCGGTACAGAACGTGACCCTCTACGAGGACCTCGGGATAATCGGCACACAGTTCGACAGGTTAGTATGGCGGTCGGTGGTGGTATCGTGTCTCATCGAGAAGAAGCTGCTCGAAACCCGGCCCTACGAGGTGAACCGTGGCCAGACGGACGCCGTCTACGAAGAGGCCATGGGCAAGCTGTGCGATGCGGTCCGAAACCGCGCTCCCGTCGAGCCCGTGCTTGATGACGCGTTCCCCCGGTTTGGAGAGATCCCGGTTGACATGTCCGAACCAAGGCCCGTGATAGGCGTCGTCGGCGAGATATATGTCCGGTCCAATCCGTTCAGCAACGAGCACGCCATCCGGCAAATAGAGGAGCTTGGCGGCGAGGTGCGCTTTGCACCGTTCACCGAGTGGATATACTACATCAACACGACGGGGAAACAACGGGCACGGGCGCTGACCGGTCTCGTGCCATACTGGAAGCTCTGCATCAAGGACGTTGTCCAGCACAGAGACGACCGGCGGATCTCGGCTCGTGCCAAACACCTTCTCCGCCACGACTTAGACCCGTCAGTAAGCTCGACGATCCGTGCCGCTCGCGACTACGTACACCGCTCGTTTGAAGGCGAGACGATACTGAGCGTGGGCCGGACGGTCGAGTTTTTCCACGAAGGAGCTGACGGGGTCGTCAATCTTCTGCCGTTCACCTGTATGCCGGGAAACATTGTTTCTGCGTTGATGAAACGTGTTCGCCAGGATCACAATGATATGCCCGTGCTCAACATCGCGTTCGAAGGGCACGAGCAGACCAGCACGCGAACAAGGCTCGAGGCGTTCATATTCCAGGCGAGAGCGTTCCAGCGTGCCAAATCCAAGACGCGCGGGGGGAAACATTGAACGACGTCGCGAAGCAGCTCGCCGATATCGAGCGCGGCCTTGTCGATATAA
This sequence comes from uncultured bacterium, assembly GCA_964524145.1. Taxonomy (GTDB): domain Bacteria; phylum Hydrogenedentota. The sequence goes on from CAZGCA010000036.1 coordinate 24,088, forward strand.
TCACCCGGGACGAGCTCGTCGAGAAGCTCGAGCGGTACGAACGTGACGGCACTCCCTTGAAGATAAAGGTTGGGTTCGACCCCAGCGCGCCCGACATACACATCGGCCACGCGGTAGCGCTCCGCAAGATGCGGCAACTTCAGGACCTGGGCCACGATGTCTACTGCGTGATCGGCGATTTCACCGGACAGATAGGCGACCCGTCCGGCCGGAGCCAGACGCGGCCGCAGCTTTCGAGAGAAGAAGTCGAGGCCAACGCACAGACATACAAACAGCAGGTCACCAAGATACTCGACCCGGAACGGTTGAAGCTCGTGTACAACAGCGAGTGGTTCTCGCCGCTTTCGTTCGACGCCGTCATCGACATCGCCTCGCGGTATACCGTGGCCCGGCTCCTCGAGCGGGACGATTTCAACAAACGGTTTACCGAACAGCAGCCCATCACCCTGCTCGAGCTTTTCTACCCCCTGGTCCAGGCTTATGACTCAGTGGCGATAGAGGCCGATATCGAGATGGGCGGAACGGACCAGACGTTCAACATGCTCGTAGGACGCGATCTGCAGCGGTCGTATGGCCAGGAACCGCAGGTGGTGCTCACGACGCCCCTGCTTGTCGGGTTGGATGGCGAGCAGAAGATGAGCAAGAGTCTCGGCAACTACATCGGCATTGATGAAGAGCCACGCGAGATATTCGGCAAGACGATGAGCATCTCGGACGAGATGATGTGGGAGTATCTCGAACTGTGTACGGACGTGCCGCTTGACGATATTGGGCGAATGCGCAACGAGGTCGAGACCGGCAACCAACATCCCAAAGATGCCAAGAAGAGTTTGGCCACCGAGCTCGTGGCAATGTATCACAACAATGAGGCCGCAGCCCGGGCCGAACAGGAGTTCGAGGCGGTGTTTGTCAATAAGCAGTTGCCAGACGACATACCGGTCTTCGAGCTTCCTGCTTCCGAACTGAAGGACGGCGGCATTTGGGTTGCCCGGCTGCTGGTGCTGACAGGCATGGCTTCGAGCAACGGCGAGGCACGCCGCCTCATAACAGGTGGCGGGGTCAGGTTGAACGGGGAAACCGTGGACGACGCATCTCTTGACATTCAGCCTGAGGATGGTATGATTTTACAGGTAGGGAAACGCCGGTTCATGAAAGTTGTGTTCGGAAGTTAGGTCGAAGAACAGAAAGGTAAAAAAATAATGCCCCCAAAAGTTCTTACAGACGCAACGTTCGATGAAGAGATCAAATCGAGCCAGGTGCCCGTGATTGTGGATTGCTGGGCGTCGTGGTGCGGCCCGTGCCTGATGGTGGCTCCGATCCTTAAAGAGCTATCCGACGAATACGAAGGCAGAATGACAATTGCAAAGCTCAGCGTCGAAGAGAACCCAGCAGTCCCGACGCGGTTTGGGGTCTCGGCAATCCCGACAATGCTGGTGTTCGTCAACGGCGAACTCAAAGACCGTATCGTGGGGGCGCTCAACAAACAACAACTTACAGCAAAGATAGAAGCCATCCTCGCCGAATAGGGAACTGCAGATGACCGCCGAACATCGCAGTGACAAGGTGCGGTATCCCGTGGTCAGCGGCGCGTTCTATTCGGACAATCCGGAACGGCTCAGCCACAACGTGCAGCAGATGCTCGCCGAGGCCCCGTGTGCGCAGATCGAGGGCACGCTTGTGGCGCTCGTGGTGCCGCATGCGGGATTTGTCTACTCGGGCCCTGTTGCGGCATGCTCATATAATCTTCTGTTCTCTCAACGGCCCGAACGGGCGGTGCTTATCGGATCATCCCATCGCTACAGCATTCCAACCTGCTCGGTCTACCCGGGTGGTAAGTTCACAGTGCCGACAGGGGAGTTTCGCGTCGACGCAGAAGCCGCCGCGATGCTCATCTCCGACCAGGAGCTTGAGGTCATGTCGGAAGAGCCTCATGACGAAGAGCACTCGATCGAGGTGCAGTTGCCGTTTCTGAAGGAGTCTGTTGGCGAAATACCGATAGTGCCGATCTTGCTTGGACAACCGCAGCTCAGCTACTGCGCGCTCCTGGGGTCGAGGGTCGCGGCAATGGTTCGACGGTTTCCCTCGATCATCGTCGCGAGCACCGACCTGTCGCACTATCACAGCCAGGAAAGAGCCGTAAAGCTCGACACGGTTGCAACCGACGCGATGGTAACGCTTTCGCCTGACGACCTGTGGAAGAAGAGCCGGAGCCGCAGAACCGAACTGTGCGGGCTCGCCGCGGTCGTCACCACAATGTACGCTGCGCAAGAGCTCGGCGCAACGGAGGCGCGGCTGCTCAACTATGCGACAAGCGGCGACGCGTCCGGCGATTACGGCCGCGTGGTGGGGTACGCCTCGGTCGCGTTCTTAGCGTAGGTGCGGGAACACTGGGGAGACAGCAGTGGGTGAACCTGATCGGCACACTCCGGAACAGAAAGCGGCTTTGCTGAAGCTGGCACGCGACACGATCGCTTCCCGTCTCACAGACACGCCTCGGCCCGGAGACACTTCGGACGCCGAATTGAAAGAGAAGAGGGGCGCGTTCGTGACGCTCAGGAAACGCGGAGCGCTCAGAGGGTGTATCGGCGAGATAGAGGCTACCCAGCCGCTTTGGGATGTCGTCGGAAAGATGGCCATACAATCCGCTTTCCACGATCCACGATTCCCGACACTCACCAAGGCCGAACTCGACAAGATCGAGATAGAAATATCCGTCTTGACGCCGATGGAACGAATAGCTGGACCCGAAGAGATCGAGATCGGCGTACACGGCCTTTTCATTCGAAAAGGGTTCAACTCCGGGCTGCTGTTGCCCCAGGTCGCGACCAGATACGACTGGGACCCGGTGACGTTTCTACAACAAACCTGCCATAAAGCCGGGCTTGGAACGGACGACTGGAAGAGCGACGCACAGATTTGGCGTTTCTCGGCAGAGATCTTCTCTGAGAAGAACGGTTGAGGTCCGGCGCGTTCGCGTAGCGTTTTGAGTTGAGCCGCCTCTTGCACATCTACTGCCGCCCGCTCCTATGAGCCGGTTGGATTGCCGCTGGGCAATGCACCCCCTGAGGATGTATACTCTGTCGGAAGAGAGTCGATACGGAAAGCGGAAACGCTACTCTGTCCAGCAAGAAGAACCGAGAGGGCAAGACCAATGAGAAAAGACAGAATGATCTATGGAAGCAGGTTTGTTCTTGGTGTGTGTTTGGCGGCGTTGACGTGCCTGGGCGGTACGGGTTATGCCAGCCCTCCCGGCGAACCGATCGAGCTTGTGAAAGGGAGCCGGTCGGCGCATGCGATCGTCATAGCGCAGGAGGCGTCAGACGCCGAGGTGCACGCGGCAGAAGAACTCAAACGGTACATCGGTGAAATGACCGACTGCACGCTCCCCATTGTCCGGGGCGGTGACAACACCCACGACGGGCCGTTTGTCTGTATCGGTATGTCCAAAATCGCTGCCGGGTTAGCGCCGGATTTCGACATGGCGGCCCTGAAGGAAGAGGGGATCGCCATCAGGACGGTCGGCCCCAACATACTTCTGCTGGGTTCGCGCACGCGTGGCGCGCTCTACGCAACCCATACCTTTCTCGAACAACTTGGCGTTCGGTTCTACGCACCGGACGTCGAGCGCGTGCCGAAGCGGACAGCAATTACGGTTTCGCCGACCGACATGACCCATCACGCTTCTTTTCCCTACCGGCTCATCACGTATCCGGGAAGCCTACACCCGCGTTTCTCTGTCAAGTTGAAGATCAATCTGAATCCTTATGGCCTTAAGAAGATGGGCGGGGGATACCGGCCGTCGAGGCACATGACGCACACCTTTTACGCTCTGGTGCCGCCTCAAACCTATTTCGACGACCATCCAGAGTACTTCGCTCTTGTCGACGGGGAGCGGCAGCGCGATTTTTCCCAGTTGTGCCTGACGAATCCCGGCACCATCCGCGTTGCCACCGAGACCGTACTAAGATGGATCGAAGAGGAGCCGGACGCATACAGCTTCGGCGTTGTACAGAACGATTGGCTGAAGAACTGCGAATGCGAGCAGTGCAAGGCCATAGACGATCGGGAAGGGACTCCGGCCGGTTCGCTTATCTACTTCTGCAACGAGATCGCAAAGGTGATCGCGGAGAAGTACCCGGAAGTGGGGCTCGACGGGCGGCCCAGAAAGATGATCCACACCATCGCGTACACCTACACGGAACCCCCTCCCAAGGCTCTGAAACCCGCCCCGAACCTGACCGTCACCCTGTGTCACATGTATCCGTCCTGCGACAGCCACCCAATCGAAACGTGCCCGAAAGACGCTCGATACTTCGAGCATCTTACAGGGTGGTTGGCGCTGACCGACAACGTGATGGTCTGGCACTATCTTGTGGACTTCACCCACTTCAGCCTCCCGTTCCCGAATTTCAATGCCATCCGAGCGGACCTGCCTATGTACGCGCGGCGCGGTGTTCAGGGGTTTCTCGGCCAGGCCGCACCCATGGGCTCCGGCAACGAGATGGGCGAACTGCGCAACTATGTGTGCGCCAAGCTCGCCTGGAACATCAACGAAGACGTGGACGCGCTGATCGATGATTTCATGGACGGCTTCTTCGGTCCGGCTGCAGGCCCTATGCGCAAGCACTTCAACTTGATCCACAAGGAAGTCGAAGATCCCGACCGCCACATGCACCTCTATTCCGGCCTCGAGGCGGGCTATCTGACCGACGATGTCATGACGAGAATCGGTGAACTGTTCGACGAAGCCGAGGCTGCGGTCAGAGACGACCCGGCGCTGTTGAAGCGGGTGCGCAAGGAGCGCATGGGGGAGTGGTACGCTCACCTTATCTCGCACCCGCGACTCGTAGCCAGGGAAGGGTTTATCGAAACCGTCGACCGCGAACAACGTAAGATATGGCTCGATAACTACCTGAAGACGGCCAAATCGAGCGGGATAACCCGACACTGCGAAGATCTGCCCATGCGCGTGTTTGAAACGCGACAACGGTTCCTCACGCAAAAGCACGACATTATCCTCATGGCCGAACTCGCTCCGACGATCATGCAGATCATGGGTGAGGCCATGTCGGCCGCGCGCGAGATCGCTCATCCCATTGACGGAAGACCACACTACGATGTCTACGACATGAAACTTTCCGCACCGAAACGCTGGTTCGGCACTAACGGCATGACCGTATTGGAGCACTACTGGACCGAGTACGGTGTCAGCCAATACTCCACTACCGATATCTGGCAACGGTACTTGTCGGAAGAGAAGTTCAAACAACTTCTCGAGCCGCGCCTGGTGGACTGACGCTGACGCAACCCTTATCCTGGAGCGCGACGAGTATTTGTTTCCGCTTGTCGCGGCACAACCGGTTGTGAAAACATCCCACTCATTGGGTTTGCTCTATCAACACGGCAATCAGTATAATAGCCGCGGTGGAGATGGTTGCCGGTTATCACATGGAAGGAGAGTGCCCGTGAGCGTTCGACGGTTGGTGTTTTCCCGTGCTTGGTGCGCAGTACCCTTGATCGCATTGGCGTGTGCCATGGTCGCGCATGGTGACGCCCAGGAAACCCGCGAGCTCAAACTGTCTGTACTTGAAGACAAGATCCGCGGCGGGTTGGCCGGCCAGATGGTCGGGGTGAGTTACGGCGCGCCAACCGAGTTCCGAGCCCTCGGAACAATCTACGACAAAGAGATCGAGTGGAAACCCGGCAACGTGAAGAACTCGATCATGCAGGACGATCTTTACGTTGAAATGACGTTCGCCGAAGTGATGGACCGCGTCGGTCTGGACGCGACAACCGAGCAGTTCGGCGACGCGTTCCGCGATTCGAAGTACTGGCTGTGGCATGCGAACGCGAGCGCTCGCCGCCACCTGAACAACGGCGTCAAGGCCCCCATGTCGGGCCACCCGAAATACAACATGCACGCCAACGATATCGATTTCCAGATCGAGGCCGACTTCATAGGGTTGATGACGCCGGGCATGCCCCAACTGACAATCGAGCTCTGCAACCGGGTGGGCCGCGTCATGAACTATGGCGACGGTCTGTACGGTGGCATGTTCGTGTGCGGCATGTATTCCGAGGCGTACTTCGAGAGCGACGTTCGCAAGGTCGTCGAGGCCGGTGTGGCCTGCCTGCCGCAAGGCAGCGGGTATCGCGCTATCATCGAAGACGTCGTCGCCGCACACGAGAAGTACCCGGATGACTGGAAGAAATGCTGGCGCGCTATCAACGAGAAGTGGGACAAACACGATTCATGTCCCGACGGCGCGCTACGCCCTTTCAACATCGACGCGCGACTCAACGGCGCCTATATTGCCATAGGTATGTTATACGGTGAAGGAGATGTCGCGAAGACGCTCGAGGTCTCGACCCGATGCGGCCAGGATTCTGACTGTAACCCCGCAAACGCCGCGGGAATACTTGGCGTCATGCTCGGCTACGACGCGCTCGACCAGAAATGGGTAGGCGGGATTGCCGAGATCCAGGACAAGGAGTTCAGCTATACGGACTACTCCTTCAACGACTTTATCGCCTCGACCAGGAAACGCGTCTTGCAGGCCGTTCGGCTCTCGGGAGGCGAAGTGAACGACGATCGCATAACCATCCCACTCAAAACTCCCGTGCCGCCCAAACTCGAGCAGTGGTCGATGGGCATCCCGGAAAAGAGTGTTCCGCCCAACGATCCGGCGTGGAAGTGGACCGGTGAATGGAAAGACCCGGCCGGGAAGTCACGCAAGTCTCGGGCCGCGCAAACCAGCAACAAAGGAGGTAACGAAGCCACCTTGGCATTCACCGGTTCGGCGGTCGGCATCGTGGGCGTCCTGTCGCAAGACGGCGGCATGGCGGACGTATACCTTGACGGCGTTAAGGCCGGCGTAATCAACGGCTACATAGTCCTGAGAACCATGGAGAACGATCTGTGGCATACCTACGGTCTTGAGGACGGGCCGCACACGCTACGCATCGTCACGCTCGACGACGCCGATCCTCGCTCGAAGGGGAAAAAGATCGCCATTCAGCGCGCGATTGTGTTCCGATCTGAGTAACAAAAGGCAGGAGTATGGCCCGGGGCCGACGCTCGCGCGGCACGGGGCATCAGGAGGCACCATGGACTATCGGTTTAGCAAACACGTTGTCATAGCTGTCTTTGGTATCGTGGGGATCGGTCTGTTGTCGGCCGGATGTGGACCCTCGGATGGGGACAAGGCCGCCGTTGACGACAAACCTCGTATCGCCCTGATCATGAAGTCGCTGGCGAACGAGTTCTTTACCACGATGGCCGACGGCGCCAAAACGCATCAACAGACGCACGCGGACCAGTATGATCTCATTGTCAACGGTACCAAAGACGAGCGCGACCTGAGCCAGCAGGTTGTGCTGGTCGAGCAGATGGTGGCCAAGCGCGTGGACGCGATTGTGATTGCTCCCGCCGACTCGAAGGCCCTTGTACCCGTGTGCAAACGAGCGATGGGTGCGGGAATCGTCGTCATCAACATCGACAACAAGCTCGACGATCAAGTGCTCGCCTCGGCCGGGGTGCAGATACCCTTTGTCGGCCCTGATAACCGCGCAGGCGCACGCAAGGTCGGCGAAGCGCTGGGCGCGCAGCTTCAACCCGGCGACAAGGTCGCCATTATTGAAGGGGTCCCCACGGCGTTTAACGCGCAGCAGCGTCGTCTGGGCTTCGAGGACGCCATGAAACACGCCGGTGTGAATGTCGTCAGCGTTCAGAGCGGCCAATGGGAGATGGCCAAGGCGAACACGGTCGCTTCCGCCATGCTGAGCGAACATCCCGACCTCAAAGCCCTGCTGGCTTCGAACGACAGCATGGCCTTGGGCGCTGTGGCGGCGGTGAAAGCCGCGGGCAAGACCGAAGATGTCGCCGTGGTCGGCTTCGACAACATCTCCGCCATTCAGGCGATGATCAAGGATGGTCTCGTTCTGGCAACGGCCGATCAGCATGCGGACCAGCTCGCGGTGTACGGCATCCAGTTCGCCTTGCAGATACTGAATGACGCCGCCCCCCCCGCCGACAAACAAACCCCCGTTGACCTCATCACCGTCGAAAGCCTCCAGTAACGAATGAGTACCGACCGTGACACGCCGTTCTTGAGTATTCGCGAGCTGAACAAAAGCTATGCTGTGCCGGTTCTCATCGACGTGCATTTCGATCTCTGCGCCGGTGAGGTCCATGCGCTCGTTGGTGCCAACGGAGCAGGCAAATCCACCTTGGCGCGTATCATCTGTGGCCTGACCGACCCGGATAGTGGGTGCATGACATTGCAGGGGCAGCCGCACGCACCCTCCGACAAAGCCGAAGCGGAACGCCTCGGCGTTTACATGGTTCTGCAGGAACCCAACCTCATCGGCACGCTTACAATCGCCGAAAACCTTTTCTTGAACCGCATGCCGCACAGTCTCGGGTTTGTCCGGTATCAGAAGATGGACGACGATGCACGACGTGCTTTGGCTATGGTGGGATTGAGCGACTTCGATCCAACCGTGCCGGTCGCTCAGCTCGGTGTCGGGCAGCAGCAGTTGGTGGAGATCGCCCAGGCGCTGTCTCACGCCTGCCGGCTACTGATCCTCGACGAGCCGACGGCACCCCTGACCGACCCGGAGATCGATCTGCTGTTCAAGCATATCGAACGGCTCAAGCGTGAGGGCGTCGGCATCATCTACATAAGTCACCGGTTGGCAGAGATTCGCCGGATTGCCGACCGGGTCACCGTGCTCCGGGACGGCTGCGTGGTGGACACTCGCCCGGTGGAGGGGATTACCCTTGACAAAATCGTGCAGTTGATGACCGGTCGCGATGCAGTGGCTGAGATCGACACGGGAACAAGACAGATCGGTGGCGTGGCGATGCGGGTCGAAGGCCTCTGTCGCGGCAATACGGTGCGCAACGTCAGCTTTGAGGTGCGCCGCGGCGAGATTCTCGGTGTTGCCGGACTCGTGGGATCTGGTCGCACCGAAACGATGCGTGCCATCTTTGGTGCTGACCAGCCTGACGCGGGGCAGGTCATGCTCGGGGAGAGCAACACCCCCATCAGGACACATCAGCCCCGTGACGCGGTCCGGGCAGGGATCGGTCTTGTTCCCGAAGATCGCAAAGCCCACGGGCTGCTTCTGCCTCAGCCGGTCCGCACCAACATCACCTTGGCGCGCCTGCGCGACGTGATGGGACCCAAGGGATGGATAGATCCTGAGCTCGAGCGAAACGCCGCCGAGACCCTGCGCAGGTCTCTGGATGTCCGCAGCACGTCCGTTGAGCAGCCGGTTGAAGAACTCAGCGGAGGCAATCAGCAAAAGGTTGTCATTGCCCGATGGCTTATGCGCGACAGTGACGTGCTGTTGTTCGATGAGCCCACGCGCGGCATTGACGTGGGGACAAAATGGACTGTGTACGAATTGCTTGGCGAACTCGCCCGCCGGGGCAAGGCGATCGTCGTGGTGTCCAGCGACCTTCCGGAACTGATGTCGATTTGCGACCGGATCGCGGTGATGTCGGCGGGAGAATTGGTCGCGACGTTCAAACGCGGTCAATGGACGCAGGAAAGCATCATGGCTGCAGCGATCAGCGGGTATATCGAACACGCAGGCGTGCAGGAGACCAACTGACAAGTGGATAACGCGACCAAGCCATCGCGGCCCCAAAAGCAAGGCATACCCGCCACATACGACCGCCTGTGGGGCAAGCGACTCGTTGCGGACTATGTGGGGATGCTCGTCGTACTGGTTGCCCTGGTGGCGTTGTTTGGTGGATTAAGCGACCATTTCTTCACGGCCTTGACATTCACCACGCTGGCCAACCAGATCCCCGACCTTACAGTGATCGCGGTCGGGATGACATTCGTCCTGGTCATTGCGGGAATAGACCTTTCGGTGGGTTCAGTGCTCGCCTTCAGTGGCGCGGTACTTGGCGTTGCCCTTGTCGACTGGCATTGGCCCCTCTGGCTGGGTGTGCCCCTGTGCATGGCCGTGGGGCTGGTGTGCGGCCTGATCAGCGGGGTCGTCACCGTGCGATGGACGATCCCGTCGTTTATCGTGACTCTCGGCATGCTCGAGATCGCCCGGGGAGGAGCCTATCTCGTGACGGGGTCGCAAACGAAGTATGTCGGCGCGACCGTTGAGGCCATCGGGACTCCCATGAAAGGCGTTGGCCTCTCGCCGGCGTTCTTCCTGGCGATCTTGATCGTGCTCGTTGGACACGTAGTCCTGCGACGCAGCGTTTTCGGCCGGCACGCTATCGCTATCGGAACCAACGAGCAAGCCGTCCGGCTCTCAGGTATCGATCCGCGACCCGTGAAGGTTGTCGTCTTCGCTCTCTCCGGACTCATGACCGGTCTTGGCGGTGTGTTTCACTGTTCCCGGCTGGCCGCGGCGGATCCCAATGCAGGTGTTGGTTTGGAACTGTCGGCGATTGCGGCCGTCGTGATCGGCGGAACCAGTCTTATGGGGGGGCGCGGATCGGTCATCAACAGCTTCCTGGGAGTGTTGATCATCGCCGTGCTACAAGCGGGGCTGGCACAAATCGGCGCCTCGGAGCCGACCAAACGGTTGATTACCGGTGCTGTGATTGTTGTCGCGGTCATTGCCGACGCGTACCGGCACAGACTTTCCACGCGACGGTGAGGATGGTCTCTGAACCGGTCCGGCCGCTGCAAGACAGGAACGTTGGGATTATTGAGATTCGTGCTTCGGTTCGGCGGGTGGCAGGGCCGCGATCCTCTCGAGATGCTCACGCGCGGCAGTCTCCAACTCGAGCGGCGGGCTCAACGCGAGACATTCATGCAGCTGTTGTTCTGCCTGTTCGAACCGTCCGAGTTGGAAGTACCTCTCGCCGAATTCGAGCCGTTTCTTCGCGATTCCCTCGCTGGCGATTGAGAGCTGCGTCAGACCGGAAGAACCATGGTAGACTATCGCGCCAACCGCCGCCATCCACACGACCACCAGAGCCGCGCTCAACACGAGCCTCAGCCGTGAATGGCGGCTTTCTTGTGATGGTGCCTGAGGGGCTGGCTCGACCAGCGAGACACCGCAACTGAGACATTCGGCGTCGGTTGACGACGGTTTCGAGTGGCACGAGGGGCAGCGACGCGACTCGAGAGCCAGCTGTAGTTCGCCGTTCCGGCCGAGCACGTCCTGCATGCTCCGCGGACGCTGCGCGGGATCTATCTCCAACATCTGTGTCACTAACTCGGCCAGCTCGGGTTCAACGTATGGTTTCAAAGCGCGCAGCGATGCCGGTCGATGCGTTCGGTGCGCCGTCAGAATTTCCTTGCGAGAACCGGCCGGAAACGGCGGGACGCCGCCGAGCATCCTGTACATCATCGCGCCCAGAGAATAGATGTCGCTCGATTCGTCGATCTCCGACCCGCCCAACTGTTCAGGAGAGACGTATGGCTGCTGCGAACCTTCGAACTCCGCGCGGCCACCCGATTCGTATGCCAGGATGCTGTCCATTAGAAAATCGGACACCTTTATCTCCCCGGAAGAAAGCATGTGGACAACCCCCGGGTGCAACGTGCCGTGGACCACGCCTACCGCATGCGCGCTCGCCAGTACCTCCGCCAAGTGCGCGGTCACACCCAGCACCTTGTCAGGCGCGACAGCACCCAGCCGGTCGAGAAGTGTCGACAACAGAGGCGCTTCCACATGCTCGAACGCGAGGTAATAGGCAGACGAATCTTCCCAATAATCCAGCAGCTTTGTCATAGACGGGTGGGACAGTCCCTTGAGCAGTTCGCCAGCAGCAAAGTAGCGCCGGGCCAGCAGCTCGGCGCTCAACACCTGTTTTGCGATCACCCGCAGCCTGGCCCAGCCGCCGGCCGAGTCGTTTGCCAGATAGTGGACGCTGCACCAGTCGCGTTTCACCTCGTTTACTGGCTCGTAGCGGGCTGGCTGCTCCGAAGACATGCTACATGCTCAGGCGTCGGCTTTTCTGCCAACAACCTCGAACGTCATCACCAGCGATTCTTTGCCTTCGAGCTGAAGCTCGCCGACAGGGCGCACGTTGACCTTGTCGGCCACCATCTCTGCGGTTGTCTCGCAGATAAGTACCTGGCCCGGCGTTGCGCGATCACAGAGACGCCGCCCCGTGTTCACCCGGTCGCCGATAACCGTGAAACCCATACAGTTCGGCGAGCCCACGTTCCCGGATACGGCTTCGCCCGTGCTTACCCCGATGCCGATCTCGAACATGGGACGTCCCTGCTCCCGCCATCTCTCGCAGAGTTCCGCCGCCGCCGTGCGGATATCAATGGCAGCCAGAACTGCGTTCAGAGCGTCAGTCTCGTGCGAGAGTGGCGCACCGAAGACCGCCATGAATTCGTCTCCGATGTATTTGTCGAGGGTCCCGCGGTGCAGGAAGATGAGGTCCGTCATGTGGGTGAAATACTCGTTGAGCAAGACGACGACGTCCGTTGGCGCTATCCGTTCGGCCAGCGGCGTGAAGTTGCGGATGTCGCAGAACAGCACCGATACGTCTTTCTTGGTCCCGCCAAGTTCGAGATCTGTGTCCGTTTCCAGTACCTGCTCGACGACCGACGGCGAAAGGTAGCGCTGCAGGTTGGACCGCTTCTTCTCGAGGTCGACGGTCTGTTCGTACAACCGGGAGTTCTGGATGACGATTGCCGACTGGGTAGCTATCGCGGCAAAAAGCTCCAGGTCCTCGCTCGTGAACGACCCTCCTGCGTGAGCGTTGTCCGCATAGATGCTGCCAAACAGCTTGTCTTCTATCACCAGCGGCACACACATCGCCGAGCGGATGCCGTAGGTCAGTATGCTGCTGCTGCCGCCGGCACCGGAATCCTTCCATGTATCTTCAACGAGAACCGGCTCACCGGACTCCGCCGCGCGGTTCGCTATCGTCATGCTCGGCGACTCATCGGCAAGATCCTCACCGTCTATCCCGCGTGCCACACGAACCTTCAGTTCTCCGGATGCATCGTCGAGCAACAACAGGAAACCGCGTTTGGCGCCTATCGCATTGAGCACGACGTCCATTATCTTCTCGATTCGTTCCTCAAGATGAAACGTTGTCGTCGTCACCTTGCACGCGTCGTAGATGGCTTCCAGACGACGGAACGCCTTGCCCGCAAGCAGCAATGAGTCGGCCGACGGCGGTGCCTCGCCGGCGGGTCGGGCTATCGTCTTCTCGTGAGAGGTGATCGGCTGCGGGGTCTGGCGCGCCATCGTTTTGAGCTGTTCGCCGACCGAGTCCATCTTGGACTTGATCTCCTCGAGGTCTGCACCGAGCACCTTCTTGCCGTGCAGGAACTCTTCACGGGACGTCCTCGGCCGCTCCGAAAGAACCACAATCCGTGAATGGCCAACCGTGATCTCGTCGCCCGGGTGCAACGCCCGCCGTGTGACCCGCTCCCCGTTCACGAACGTGCCGTTCGTGCTCTGGCAGTCCACAACCACAAACTCGTCGCCCTCGATGCGCAACTGCATGTGGTGTGCCGACACGAGATCGTCCGTAACCGATATGTCGTTGTCGGAAGCCCGCCCCACAGAGATCAGCCGACTCGAGATTGCGACCCGGTTCGGATCGCTCTCGAACGCTTCTACCAGCAAAGAAGGCATCGCTTGAACCTCCGCCCACTAATTCTTCTCGGCCTTTCCATCTCCTTGTCTACCCCTTGAGCATACCACCATGAAGCCGCAACGTCAACCCATACGTATACGTGCGAGGAGTTTACCGGGTTTTTTGTCCCCCGAACGAGAGCATCTTGTCGGGCGGAAAGCGAGGCACCATCTCAGGGCAAGAGTCCACCCGCCTGACTTCCAAACTTCGACTCTATAATTGGGCCCCTCTCACATCTCGACGGTTCGCTCGTCCGTAAGGTTATACCATTGGATACCCAGCTTGCGCAGGGCGTATCCGGTTTCCTTGAGGTGGTTGCCGTAGGCGAGCATCCAGTGGAACCCGCGCATTTCCTCAACCAGCGTGCGCCAGTCTCCGTCTATCGCCACGTCTATCTGAGACCGGCAAATCGCGTGGAACGGATGGGCTGTGATTGTACCACGGAACCCTATCCAGCGCTTGTCCCCAAAATCGGGATCGATCATCGTTATCTCTTGTCCTATCCGCATGTTAACTTTCGGCGCAGCACCGTAGTCCGATTCAAAGTGTGTGACTATCAACGTCTCCTCTGCGCTCTTCCCGTCCATCTTGCGCGGTGCCGTGCAGTGGGCGACCGTGACAATCCCGTCGTGCGGGTACGTCGGATCCTGAAGAAACACCGGCGTGCTCGCGATGTGGTTTAACAGCACGCCCGACGGGATGACGGCGAAATCCGACTCGCAGAAAGCCAGCGCGCCCGAATCGTTGATCAGGCTCAGCGGCAGGCAGGCCGTCGTCTCCGACATCGGCATGATTGTTCCCATGCACTGGTTGATCGTCATCGCCTGGGCACCGGCTTGCGCCATCAGCTCCTCGAAAACGCTTGTGAGCAGGAACGCTCGTGTCACAAACTCCTTGTCCGTCTGGAGCGATACGCCGGGGTCTGCCAGATACTTCTCCGCTTCGGCCTCGGCCCGCCGCACGCGTTTGGCGTCCGCTTTGGCGCTCTCGATCATCTTGCCGAGCTCGGGGTAGGATACCGTTTGGAGGTCCATCTTCCATTTCTCGGCGGCGATCTGCGGTGCCTGCCGCCCACCGACACCCCAACCCGAAGGCCCTCCGACCGCCACCATACGGCTCCCGACGGAATTCTTCAACGCGTAAAGCGCTCGAAGCCGCCACAGAACCTCGCCGTAGTCGTCTACAACCACGTCATACGGCTCGAGCCCCGGCTGGCCGTACTCGTCCACCGTCTTGCGCAGCAGGCGCGGATGGACTATCTCGTACCACAGATAGACCGGTCCCGACCGGTGCCTCACAAACACCAGGTTGTGCCTGTCGGGCGATACCAACGCCTCTATCGTGCCGACGCCGCCACCCGCCCCGTAAATCAGCATTACGTCCGCGTCCATCTTGCACGTTGATGACGCTTCTGCCGTCGACCGCACCTTCGCAATAGGCAGAAACTCGATAGGAAACTCGGCATCCGTCGCCAAGCGGCGCAGTTCCCGTTCGATCCGGCCAATCTCACGTTCCGCGTCGGCCTGGGTCATGATACCGCCCCACGAACGCCAACTCGTTGCCTTCCGTCGGCGCGGGACGCTGTAAGCGAGCGCCGGCAGCACGGTCAGCGTCTTCTTCTCCAGCGACGGCTTCATACGTTGACCTGTCTGGGCAGTTTTGGCCGACGTCGCCGTCAACGCGCACCCGCCCACCGCCGTGCCGCCGAGAGCTGCGAGAAAACTTCGCCGCGGCATACCTCCACGAGATCCGCAACAACTGACACGTCCATTCATCGTGTGATTCCCTCCATATCGAACGCCTCCGACAAAATGGCGCCGGAGCCACACCATTGCCCGAGGCCACCCAACAGCAATTGCAATCATCCAAGATCACTGTAGTGGTTCAACATCGCGAAAGTCAAGCGATGCGGCGGCTGGCTCAGTCTAGATCCGCACCGCAACACGAATTCATGTCGCATATCCCGCAAACACTGAGAGGTTGTTCAAGGGGAAACGTTTTGCTATAATATAGCAACGGTGGATGTTGATACTGTCTCGGCATGACGGGCTGACGTATCATGTATGATCCCTCAGGAGACTCGTGATGGAAGTAGTGCTGACCCGGGGCGAGATGCAAGCGTTTATCAAGCTGGCCCCGGAAGATCTTGAAGTCGAGGAGCAGCCGACTCTTGCCAAGCTCAGAATACTTCTCAAGCAGAACGGCGTCGTCCATGGCGCAATAGAGGACAACCTCAAGAGAGTCGTCAGGATACTCAGCGGCCGGGAGGAGTATGACGGCCGCGACATTCTGGCCGCAGAGGGCACGTCTCCCGTCCAGGGCGAGGACGCACGGATAAAACACAAGGTCGATCTCGGTCAGGCAATCGGCAAACTGCTCCCGGGCGGGTCTATAGACTATCGCGAGCGCGATCTCGTTAAGAACGTACGTGAAGGGGAGATTCTTGCCGAGAAGATCCCGCCCGGCAAGGGCGCGCCCGGAAAGAAGGTGACCGGGGAAGAAGTGCCTGCCCCGGACGGCAATGATGTCAAGCTTGTCGCTGCCGAAAGCACACGCGTATCTCCCGACGGCATGAAACTGCTGGCCAGTATTGCCGGCATGGTTCTCTCAAACACCGAGGGCACCATGTATGTCTCTGATGAGTTCGTCATACGCGGAGACGTGGACTACTCCACAGGCAACGTCGACACGGTGGGGAGGGTTACGATCGAAGGCGACGTGTTATCGGGATTCCGTGTCGAGGCCGACAAGGACATTACGGTCAACGGCAGCGTCGAGGACGCTACGGTGAAGGCAGGGGGCAACGTAAAGGTCCGATACGGCATGAAGGGAAGGGATATCGGGATCATTGAAGCCGGCGGCAACATAGAGGCACTGTTTGTTGAGCACGCCAACCTCCGTGCAGAAGGCGATATCAAGGTCGCCCGCCAGATACTCCACAGCACCATCATCACCAAAGGGCAAGTCATCGTCGACAGAGACCGCGGTCTCATCGCCGGAGGCAATATCCTCGCACGCCACGGCGTCACCGCAAAGGAAATCGGGTCCAAGCTGGGAACCAAAACCCTTATCAGCGTCGGGGTGGATCCCGATGTGCTCGGGGACATCACCACTGTCGAGGAAGAGCTGGGGATGCTGAACAAGCAAATACGCAAGATGGACGCTGTCCTGCGCGCCGCCCGGACGAAAGGCAGGCAGGGCCAGCTTACCGACGCTGAAAAGAAAAGCATGAAGCGGATATCGGCAGAGCGTAAACGGGCCGTTCCGAGTCGCGACAACCTTAACAAACGCAAGGAGGCGCTCGATAAGCGCATAATGTCCGACCTGAGCGCCTCCGTTCGTGTCCAGGGCGACGTCCATTCCGGCGTAATCATCCGGTATCACGATATCGAACTCAAGCTGACCGAGCCGTTGAGCAATGTTACCTTCAGCTTCGACCGTGGGACCGGCAAAGTCAAGGTGACCGATGGAGCGCTTGGCGATTAGGTCGCACGATAACCTGCTTCCGGGAGGGGCAACGTGACCGAGAATATGATACGAGTTGGCCGTCGGTTCCTTCTAAACGCCGGCGAGGAGACGTTTCTGTGCAAAATCGAGGAGGTCGGACGGTCGAACTTTCGCATTGCGGTGCCCAGACAGGACTTCCCCATGACCGACATGAAAGCCCGGCTTGTCTTTCACGACGAATCGGGTTGCACGACGTTCGATTCGGAGGTGATTCAAGGACCCGGCCCTGGTAATCCCTCGGCCCTTCTGCGAATGCCCGTCGAAGGGGAGCGTGTCATCCACCGCGACTTCACACGGGTTGTATCGGACCTGCCCGTGAAGTTCAGGTCGCTCGGCAAGGTCGTCTACCACGAGGGCCGAATCGCAAACCTGAGCGCCGGAGGTATGCTCTTTGCCGCTGACGTCGAAGAACCCCTGAAAAGCATTGAGCTCAGCTTCTCGCTGCCGCACCGGGGCGAGATATCCTGCCTGGCCGAGGTCGTGCACAGGATCAAATCCCCCGAAGACGATAGGAACGGCGTTCTTTACGGATGCAGGTTTACCGGGCTTGAGAAACGGGACGTGCGCGCCATTATCGAGTTCGTCTGGGACGTGCTCGAACGTAAACAAGAAGCCGCGTCCTGAAAATGTCACCAGGCTACAGATCGAGCTAACCAGCAATAACCGAGACCATAAGGCGTAAGGAGTCAGCACACTATGAAACGCAAGTTACGTAGCATCTCGAGACTGATATCGCAACGGTTCGCCGTCTTCGTACTACTGCTCGCAAGTATCTCTCTTCCCGTCTCGTGCAAGCACGCCAATTCCATGGCTGGCGCTGAAAAAACCGCACCTATAATGCTCAACGAGATGCTCGGGTTCGCACCCGAAGACCGCATAGTGATAATCAACGCGGACGACGTGGGAATGTGCCGCTCGGAGAACAGGGCAACGTTCGACGCGTTCAAACGCGGACTGATCACCAGCGGCACGGTGATGGTACCATGCCCGCAGTCCTCCGAGGCGTTTGACGCCTACGCCGCAAACCCCGATCTCGACCTCGGCGTACACCTCACGCTCACGGCCGAATGGCGCACCTACCGATGGGGCCCCGTGCTGCCCGTCGCGAAGGTTCCCTCGCTCGTCGACGACCAATCGCTCATGTGGCGGTCCTACCTCGAGTTTATACGACACGCTAACCCCGAAGAGGTCGAGATCGAGATGAAGGCCCAGATAGACAAGATGATTGGCCGCGGCCTGAAACCTACCCATATCGATTCGCACATGGGATGCCTCCACTACTCGCCCGTCATGTTCGAGATATACTTCAAGCTGGCCAAAGAGTACGATCTGCCAATGAGAATCGGCTCGCCGCCGCGCGTCCAGCAGGTGCGACGGCAAGGCATCGCGTGCAACGACCATCTCGTCATGATACCGTACGATCTCCCTCGTGACCGCAAGCTCGAGACATACCAGGAAACCATCGCGAACCTCAAACCCGGCATCACCGAACTCATCATGCACCTCGCCTACGCCGACGAGGAAGGGCTCGCCGTATCGTCCGGAATGCGATCTCGCGAATCGGACCTCGAACTACTCGGCAGACCCGAGTTCAAACAAGCGCTCGCAGACAACAACGTCCGACTCATCGGCTACCGCGAACTCCTCAAACTCCAACGCTCCGGCCGGCTCCGGCCACAGCCTGCAGAGGAAGGTTAGAACCCGTCGAGGCTCCAGACGTGGGCGATGTGTTTCGGGAACAGGACGTCCAGCTCGGGGACTGCTCGGGCAGGGACCCGCGCTCTGCCTGTCTGGCGGAGTTCCTGGAACGAGTCGCGTCCCATGATGGCCCGAATCAGCATGTTCTGGTCGATGCGGACGGTCACGCTGCCTCGCGTTCGTTCCGCCAGGCACACTGAGGCCGTCCCGATGTCCGTGCGAAACTCTATCCGGCCGAACGTGAATCTCTGACCGCTCGATACCGCCCGGCGTCGTAATTCC
This sequence comes from uncultured bacterium, assembly GCA_964524145.1. GTDB lineage: Bacteria > Hydrogenedentota. The sequence continues at coordinate 43,166 of CAZGCA010000036.1, forward strand.
GGCTCGATCTTGCGCAACAACGACGCCACGTCCATGATCCGCATCATACCGCCGCCCGCACGTGTGTAGCGTGATTCGAACAGGACACCGTAATCGCGGCTGTACGTTGCGAAATGGTGGTCGGTGGGCATCTCGAACCGGATGCGTTCGGCATGGTTGGCTTTCGCCCGCTGCCCAAGCCACGCGAGCACCGTCTCGTAGACTTCAACGCGTGGCGTGAGGACCAGTTCCCGAACAGAGTAGACGCTCTTGGCCGGGCCGGCGATGAAATAGCCGAGCATCCGTTTGCGGGGACCTTCGACGACCCGGGCCTTCGCGAACGATTGCCGGTACCACGGCCAGTACGCGCGCTTTCTGACACACGTCCCGGTTCTGTCCGCGTTGTTCCTGTTGAAACACCTGATGGCTGCCTCGGCGTCGCGAGGGGCAAACCTGCGGACCGAGCAGTACTGTTTCGCCCGGCACGCATCTTTCGTGTTGACCACGACACCTTGCCCGCTCATGGCAGGCGCGTACCCGAACCGGTGGTAGAAGTCGGATATGCCGAAAAGCAGCGAGACGTCGCAGCCGCACGACCCGATATAGTCGACAGCGTCGCCCACAAGCTCCGCGCCGTATCCCTCCATCCGGTACTTCTCCAGCGTGGACACCCACGACAGGCCGCCCATGCTCACCGCTGCACGGCCGACCCGAAGATCGTACCGCGCAACCCGCAACCCGCCGACAAGCGTGCCGTCGCGATAGGCGAGTCGAGTGTCTTCGGGCGTCGCGTTGGGGAAATCATGATAGTATTTCACGAACCTGTGTGCACCGGCCTCAGGGTCGTGACCGTGGTGTATCGGCCCGATAGCCTTCGCCGCCTCGATGAGTTCGCGCCGGTTCGCAGGAGGTCGTATCTCTAAGGCCACGGAATCACCTTTCCAGCTAAAGCCGCCACGGCTCCGGCAGAAACCGCTGCTCGTAGAACGCGACCGCGTATCTGTCGGTCATGCCGGCCACGAAATCCACCACATGCCGCTCCTTCGGTTCGTCCGCGAGCGCTTCGGGTATCGGGAAATCGGGCCGCTCGATCAGGTGATGATAGATGTCTTCGAGCAGGTGTCTCGCTTTGTCTACCTCCGCCTGGACGTCGCGCCGTGGGTATACCTTCGCATACAGAAAGTCTCGCAACTCGTCGGTAGCAGTCAGAATCTCCTCAGACATACGCATCTGACCCTCGGTCGAGTTCTCGATAACGCTCTTCACCATCGCGTCTATCCGCTCGGAATGGTTTCTCCCGACGATCGAGACCGCGGCTTCCGGCAGTTCGTCAAGCGAGATGATACCCGCGCGGCAGGCGTCGTCGATGTCGTGGTTGATATACGCTATACCGTCCGAGACGCGCACCACCTCGGCCTCGACCGTTGCAGCCGGCCCGTGCTTGCCCGGTTCCAGTATGCTGGCTCCCTTCGAATGATGCAGAATCCCGTCGCGCACCTCCATCGTCAGGTTCAGCCCGCGACCGGGCTCGCCCTCGAGCTTGTCCACAACCCGCAACCCATGTTCGTTATGAGAGAAACCGGGCTTATACAGCTTGTTGAGCACCGCCTCGCCCGCATGGCCGAACGGCGTGTGGCCGATGTCGTGAGCGAGCGAAATCGCCTCAACAAGATCCTCGTTCAGCCGCAAACATCGGGCGATCGTTCTCGCAATCTGCGATACCTCGAGCGCATGAGTGAGCCGCGTCCGATAATGGTCGCCCGTCGGGGACAGGAACACCTGCGTCTTGTGTTTGAGCCGGCGGAACGCCTTCGAGTGGATGATGCGGTCGCGGTCGCGCTGGAACGCTGTCCGGCAGGAATGTCCGGGCTCAGGCCGCAGGCGGCCGCGGCTCTCGCTCGACAACGCCGCAAACGGCGACAGATCCCGTCGCTCACGTTCTTCGAAAGCCTGGCGTATGTTCATCGGCCCACGGTCACCTGGTTCCGGATCGCTTCAAGCCGTTTCGGTCCGATACCGTGTACGTTCATCAGTTCCTCGACAGACCTGAACGGGTGCTCCGTGCGGTACGCGATGATCGCAGCGGCGTATTTCGGTCCGATACCCGACAGCGTTTCGAGCTCCGCAGCGCTCGCTGTGTTTATGTTGATCTTCGCGGATGCCGACGCCGGCTGAGCAGGCATCTGCGCAGGTGCGTGCGGCGCGGCCGGTACGCCGGGAGTCTGCGCGGGCTGCGGGGCGAAACTTGTGTACTGCGGCAGGTTGTAAACCACTGCCGGCATCTCGATGCTTACCTTGCCCGTTCTGGGGTCGGTCCGGCTTCGCGGTTTCGACGGAACGGTCAGTTTCGTGCCGTCAATAACATGTGCAAGCCGGTTGAACATGGTGGTGTCCGCAAACTCCGTGTAGCCGCCGGCATGCCTCGCGGCTTCATCTAACGTCGTACCCTCCGGTACGACGTATATGCCAGGCCTCACTACCTCGCCTGCAAGCTCGATACTGACGTCCCTCGCTACCGCCACCGGTGCTGCCGGCTCATCAGCCACTACGGCATCCGACGTCGTAGTGGTTGCTGATGTCGCCGCCACACTCGGCGAACTCGTTTCTGCAACATCTTCTATCGGTTCGGACTCTTCTTTCACCTCTTCTACCATCTCGAGCGGTGCGGGACGCGTCGCACGCCAGACCATGACCCCTGCACCTACCACACCGGCTGTCAGGAACAGGACAAGGACCGATTGTTCCTTGCGAGTCATCATCTTGTCGAACATCCTGCCCACCTCCCCAGGCACACACAACCCGAACGCGGCACATTATCCTACCAGACTCGACAGCAGCAGGGCAAGCGTCACGTGTTTTCCGATACTATCGGCTGCTTGAAGAAGCTTCGCTTTCGCGACCCGTTGACAGAGGATGGGTCTGTCCGTTACCATCAGTTCTGGGACGGTAGGGTGCATTGTGTTGCACGGTCACCAGTGCAGGAACGACGTATTCGGAGGGAACGATGAAGACAAATCTTGACTGGGAGAAGCTTGTGCGAAGAATCGAGCTTCTCATGAGGCTGAAATCCTTCCCTGTTGCATTCAAACTCCTCGAAAAGAAGGAGATGCTCTCGGAGATACCCTTTCTGCGCCGGGTAAACCACAAGGTTGTTATGTGCCAGCTCATCACGATGGTCCGGACATGCGACTGGACTGTTGGTGCCGACCTGAACGACTTCATGTCACCCATGTGTCCCTCCGTGATAGGGCTTACCGATATCCCGGCTGTAATGAAGGACGGACCATTCCGGAGCATCGTTTGGGCCAAAACGAGAGAAGATGGCAGGAAGTACGAGAATGCCATCCCGCGCCTACCGGTCGGCAAATACGAAGCGGTTGCTATGGCCCCGCTGGTCTACAATCCGTTCGATCCCGACATTGTACTGATATACGCCAATCCGGCGCAGATGATGCTCCTCATAAACTCGTTGCAGTTCGAGGATTACGAGGTCATGCAGTTCCACTGTGTCGGAGAAACCTCTTGTGCGGACGCCATCGCGAGATGTTACCTCGACGGCAAACCGTCGTTGACCATCCCCTGTTACGGCGAACGACGATACGGACACGCACAGGACGATGAGCTCGTTATGGCGATCCCCGCCGACATGATGGACAAAGCGCTGGACGGCATGGAAGCTCTTTACAGGCGCGGGATCAGGTATCCCGTAAGCTATGCCGGCGCGGAACTCGACGTAACCGAAGCGTTCCCGGCGTCCTATTCCAGCGCGGCTCAGTTGCATGCGATCCGCGGTCAGGACAACCGGCTCCTTCTGGGGTTGACCGGCGGCATAGCCACCGGCAAGAGCGTTGTTGCCGAGATGTTCGAGGAACTCGGCGCGCGCATTATAGATTTCGACGTCCTCAGCCGGACGGTGGTCGAACCGGGCAAACAGGCATGGCAAGAGATCGTCGCGTTCTTCGGCGAGCAGGTGCTGCATGAAGACAAGATGCTGGACCGGAAGAAGCTCTCCGAGATCGTGTTCCAGGACATGGAGAAGAGAAAGAAGCTCGAGAGCTTCACGCATCCGCGTATCGGCGAGGAGTTCGTCAGGTTAGTCAATGAATATGGCGCGGAAGATCCCGACGTCATTATTCAGGTGGTCGTGCCACTTCTGCTCGAAACAAATATGCAGTTCATCTTCGATAAGCTCCTCGTGGTGTACAGCCCCGAAGACGTGCAGATAGACCGCCTTGTGAAACGCGACGAAATATCCCGGGAGGCGGCGGCAAGCATGCTGGCTTCCCAGTGGTCCATCGAGGAGAAGAAGAGCTACGCGGACTTCGTCGTGGACAACTCCGGCCCGCTTGACGACACCCGGAGACAGGTCGAGCAGGTCTGGACAGAACTGAAGAAGGTCCAGGAGAAGAAGGCGTCTTGATATGGTGCGTCATTGTCGAGCGGCTCGCGGGTCTGGCCCGGTTCGCAGTTACCTCTGAGGCGTCGGGACGGTCTGGGTTCCCATACCGGACAACACATCGTCCCAGGTCACGTCTTCGACCTTACGGAATTTCACGCCGAGCACCTTTACGTATCTGACCTTCTTTGTCGGGTACCATCCCTGTTCTTCCACCGCTACGAGAGAGGGGATATTCTTGCAGGCAACCGTGGTGATCGCTCTGGGGAAGCCGCGGTCGGCCAATGATCGCATGTGGAACGAGAAACACGCGTTCATATACCCCTTCATCCGCTCCTCCGGAGGGGTGTACGCGCGTTCTCTGTATACGTACCCTTCCGGAAACGTAACGGACTTCTTCTTGCTGAAAACCCTCCCGCTCGGGTTCGCAAGATACACGGTGCCCGAGTCGGACCATGCCACATGGACAACCTTGTCGTCTACTTTCACGATGGCGCATTGTTTTCCGGCGTCCAGCCACGCCTTGATGCTCTCCCCAAGGTGCTTCGGGTGCATAGCGATGAGCAAGTCGAACTCGTCGTCGGTTTCAAGGTACTTGCATTCGCACGGGGTAATTGCCGCGAACTGTTCTATTGGTTTGGTGAGGTCAAGTTCGAGGATGTAGCCTTCGTGGCGCTCGAAGACGAAATGCACCGCCCTGGCCACAAAGATTCTCCCGACACTCAATACCCCTCGCCTTGACAGAACGTTCAACGCACGTTTCAACAATCCACGGTGTTCCGGCACTGCGTCTCCCTCCATAGTGGGACAGAAATATCCAAACGCGGCGCAGCCAGCACCCCATCACTCTGTCCGGCAGAAGTAATTGGTAGTCTCTATGTGACTCCGGCCGCCAGATGGGCACGTTTGCCAGCGACCATTGTGACCGTAGTTGCGCGTCGTGTCAACCCTTGCCTCGTCTCAGGGCCGTGGGAAAAGCCGGAACCCGCCGCAGGAGATCCAGGTCGGTAGAGATGATAGGTTGACGGCGGCCGTTACAGCAGCTAGAATAGGGACGAACACGACGGTGGTTCGTAGCATGTGGGAACTCTTGTCCGTGGGAGAAGGAGCTACGCCTATGGCATCGCCGCATTGTACGCCTTACCCCGACTTCCTGAATCTGGATGCTCTGCTCACAGAAGAGCAACGTCTCGTGCAGAACACCACACGAGACTTTGTCACGTCCGAGCTCGAACCGATCATCGCTGAATGCTATCTCAAGGACGAGTGTCCGGCACATCTCTACCCGAGGTTTGGTGAACTGGGGCTGCTGGGCGTCAACATGGAAGGCTACGGTCTTCCGGGCATGGACAACATTTGTTATGGCCTGGTGATGAAGGAATTGGCGCGATGTGATTCGAGTCTGCGCAGCTTCGTCTCAGTGCAGTGCTCGCTTTCCATGCACGCCATATATGCCTTCGGCAGCGAGGAACAGAAAGAACAGTACCTGCCGAAGATGGGCACGGCCGAGATCATCGGTTGTTTTGCCATGACCGAGTCCAGCCCCGGCTCTGATCCGAAAGCCATGAAGACGCGAGCCGAGGACAAGGGCGACCATTGGCTGCTGAACGGATCGAAGATGTGGGTCTCGAACGGGAACGTCGCACATATCGCCGTCGTATGGGCACAGACGGACCAAGGGATTCGCGGATTTATCGTGCCGACGGACGCCGAAGGCCTCGAGGTCCGGAAGATGGAGCAGAAGCTGTCTCTTCGAGCATCTGTCACGTCGGAACTGTATTTCGACAACCTCAAGCTGCCGAAGGCCGCACTGCTGCCCAAGGCCGAGGGGTTGAAACCGGCGCTGATGTGCTTTACCGAGGCCCGGTACGGGATCCTCTGGGGCGCCGTTGGCGCGGCCGAGGCGTGCTTTGATGAGACGGTGGCGTTTGTTCACGACCGGGTCTCCTTCGGCAAGGAGCTGCGGGGCCATCAACTGATTCAACGCAAGCTGGCCCTGATGCTGACGCAGATTACGGCGGCGCAGCTTCTCGCATTGCGTATCGGCCAACTAAAAGACGCCGGCGAAGCGCACCATACCCAGGTCAGCATGGGCAAACAAAACAACGTCAAGATGGCGCTCGAGGTGGCGCGGACATGTCGTGACATGCTTGGCGCGTTCGGGATCACCGCCGAGTACAAAACCATGCGCCACATGTGCAACCTCGAGTCGGTATACACCTACGAAGGGACCAACGACATCCAGCTCCTCATCGTGGGAAAGGAGATCACCGGCGTGCGCGCGTTCGGATAGACGTGGCCGCTGAAAGTGCCGCATCGCGAACGCCTCTGGTGCTCGCCCGGACATTTGATCCTGTCAATTCCATGCGGTATGATCGCGCGTAATGGAATGGATACGCGAGTTTGCAGGATTCATGTGGTCTGCTATCATCGAACGGCTCGCAGAGTAGGTGCGACAAGAGAGCGATAGAATGACGCTATCGTTTGCACGGAACAAAGTAGTCGAGGTGGAACCGCTTGCCGACGACGCACTGTCGATTTCGTGGCGGCTCGTCGACAGTCTGCTGCAAGCGGAGATCGCCATGAAGGTGCGCGTTCCGGACCTCGAGATTGTCGAGGTTGACGCGAGGATCAGCCGGTCGCCTCACGACACGTGCGCCGCCGCGCCGGAACTTGTCAAGAAGATGGTGGGCGTCCGCGTCGGACCCGGGCTGCGCAAGATAGTCCGCGGTCTTCTGGGAGGCGCTTCCGGGTGCAGCGAGATCACCGAAGGCGTGCTCGAGTGTTGCAACGCGGTCATCCTCCATTTCACGCTCCCCCAGATCCGCATGGGAGAACAGATGACCGAGGAGCAGCGGCGGGAGGGGTGGAAAATGATGCTCGAAGCAAACCCGAGACTGGCGGGAAGCTGTGTCGCGTTTGCTCCCGACAGCCCGCTGATGAAGGATCTCGGCACGTGAAGAAGACCGCCACATGATTACATTGAGCCGAAGCATGCTCGTCGGGGCCGAGTTCCTGGATGAGGCCACAGTGCGGTTACACGGCGTTCTGGACGACCATATCTATGCCATGGAGATCGAGATGGACGTTCGCGTCTCCGACGGCGTCATTCTGTCGATAACGGGCTGGATGAAACGGTACACCAACCAGGTGTGCCCCAAGGCCGTGGACGTGCTCCAGAACGCGGTCGGCATCTCGGTGCGTGAAGACGGCTGGATGTCACGCGTGTACAAGGAGATTGGCCGCAAAGGGTGCCAGCATTTCGCCGAAATCATTATCGAGTGTGGTCGGTGCCTTGACACGGCCCGGATGGCCAACGACCTGACACCGGCAGTCGCGACAAATCCTGGCTTGTCTATCGCCGAACTCACCTCAGCATGGCTGCAAGAACATCCGGAAGTGCAAGGCTCCTGCATGGCCCGGCCAAAAGAAAAAGACGCCGGTGCGGATTGATTTGCACGTTCACACCAAACGACATTCGTCGTGCAGCAATATCGATCCCGCCGATTTGGCTGCCGAGGCACGGCGGATAGGGTTGGACGCCGTCTGTCTCGCCGAACACGATACACTCTGGGACGCCGATGAAGCCAAACAGCTCGCCGGCGACAGCGGGATTGTCTTCTTGAGGGCCAACGAGGTTTCCACCGACCAGGGCCACGTGCTGGTACTCGGTTACGAAGGCAAGATAGAAGGCGCGGTAGCCGTCCTCGATGAACTACGCGCCGAAGTGGCGAGGGACGGCGGGCTGATCATAGTGTCGCACCCGTTCCGAGGATTCCTTCTCTTCGGTGTCCCCCAGTTCCAGATGACCGTTGAACAGGCCTGCGAACGAAAGGTATTCCGGCACGTGGACGGCATCGAGATCCTCAACGGAATGGTCAGAGACGAGGCAAACGATATGGCGCGCCGTGTCGCCGAACGGCTCGACCTCATTGGCGTCGCCGGCAGCGATGCTCACCAACTCGACGAACTGGGCCGATGCGTTACCATTCTCGAGCGTGATGTGCGTACCGAACGGGAGCTTATCGAAGAGCTTCGTGCCGGACGATTCACGACAGGATCCCTGAGATAAGAGGAGTTAGCTATGGCAGCCACAGACTGTGACAAAATGGTGAAAGCGGTCATAGACAGGTACAGGGAACGGACCCGGCAGTCGAAGCAGTACGACGCTCAGGCCAAGAAACATCTTCCGGGTGGCGATACGCGGGCGGTCACGTACTACATGCCGTATCCCGCCTACATGGTAAAGGGAGAAGGCTGCCGCCTGCACGACTGCGACGGGAACGAATACATCGACTTCATCAACAACTTCACCTCTCTGATACACGGCCACGCCCATCCTGCTATCGTCGCCGCGGCACGCGAGCAGTTGAGCAAAGGCTCCGTGCTCGGTTCCCCCGCCGTCGTCCAATCCGAACACGCACGTCTCCTGTGCGAACGCATCCCGGGCATGGACCAGGTCCGCTACTGCAACTCCGGCACGGAAGCAACCCTTCATGTCATGAGGGCCGCACGGGCGTTCGCCGGGAAAGACGTCATCGTCAAGATGGACGGCGGGTATCACGGGTCGCACGATGCCGCCGAGGTGAATATCACGCCCGACCTGTGGTCGTCGACCGGGCTTCCTACGACCCATCTTGACGCGCAAGGAGTGCCCGCCAGCGTTCTGGGCGATATCATGGTGGTGCCGTTCAACGACCTCGAAGCTGCCGAGACCGTTCTCAAAGAGAACAAGGACAGGATCGCCGCCATCATCATGGAGCCGATGCTCGGGTCTCTCGGCATGGTCCCGCCGCAACCCGGCTACCTCGAAGGTATCAGGGAACTTGCCGACAAGTATGGAGTACTCCTCATATTCGACGAGGTGATAACGTTCCGGCTATGCACGGGCGGGCTCCAGGCTCGTTACGACGTGAAACCGGACCTTACCGCGCTCGGCAAGCTGATTGGCGGCGGGTTTCCCGTCGGGGCGTTCGGCGGCCGCAAAGATATCATGGCGCGGTTCGACCCCGCCCACCCGCAGACAATGATGCATTCGGGCACGTTCAACGGGAACAACACCACCATGGCGGCAGGTGTCGCGGCGTTGCGCGCGTACGACCGCAGCGCTGTCGACACGGTCAACAAGCTCGGCGACAAGCTCAGAAACGGGTTTAACGACGTGTTCAAACAAGCCGGCATCAAGGGACAGGCTACCGGCATGGGATCGTTGGTGCACGTACACTGGACGGACGAAGACATTACAGACGCGAAAGACTACGCGATGGGACTGATCTCCGCTGCCGAACTGCCAAAACTCCTTCATATCGAGATGATGAACCGAGGCATATTCTCCGCGTTCAGAGGGATGTTCTGCACGTCCACTCCCATGACCGACGCGGAGGTTGACAAAGCCGTAGAAGCGTTCCAAAACACTCTCGAACTCCTGAAACCCTACGCAGCCGAAGCAGCACCGCATCTGGTGTGAACTCATAGAAGACGGCCTGCCGCCTTTCGGCGTCTCCAGAGCGACCGGCACAGCGTCGTAGGCGCGACGGCATACAGTTCGGGGTGAGGCGAAGAAACAACGCGTAGAGGCAGTTGCACACCTTACAGTCTGAGACCATGAAGTGGGACGGAAGATCGTTTATGGAACGGAAACGAAACCCTGCGTGCGATGACGGCCTGACGCGGCGCGACGCGCTCTGCAGTGCAGCCGGCGTGGTCGCATCGATACTCGCAGGCGGGAGCTTCAGCGGTTGTGCTCGTGTTCCGTCGAAGAGCGGCACTCCCGAGCAGGGGTTTCCCGCACCGCATCCGCTCTCGGGTTCGAGCTTATACCGGGATGTCGTTGCCTACTACAAGTTGGGGATACACCGTACTGCAACAGAGGGGGACATGCGGACAACCGATTGGATCGCGGGCGAACTTCGCTCGGCCGGCTTGACGGTGCAGTCTCAGCCATGGCGGTTGCGGCAGTTCTTCCTGCACGAGTGCAGCCTAACGGTGGACGGCGCAACGGTCGATTGCTTCCCGGCGTGGTTGCCTCGCGCCACGGGCCGGGACCCGGTTCGGGCACCGCTCGCCATATATCGCGAAGGTGCTGACGCTCGTTCCGTGAACGGCAAAGTTGCGCTGGTGAAGTTCAAAGCCGCACTTTCCGAGTCGGCGTACTACGATCAGGCTCTCGGCGCAGTCCAGGCGGGAGCGGTCGGTGTGCTGGGACGTCTCCACTCGGCGTCGGGCGAGGTCGCTGCCGTCAACGCGCGTGCGCCGCACAACCAGACGCCCACACCAGTGCCGATAGTGATCGTGGCAAGAAAGGACGAGCCGATGCTCACCCGTGCTGCGGAGCACGGCGCAACGGTGTCCCTCGTGATCGACGGAAAGGATGAGCCTCAGGCCGAAGCCAGGAACGTCATCGGGCGACTCGATCGAGGCAACAGACTTGTCGTCGTATCCACGCCCCAGAGCGGATGGTTCCAGTGCGCTGGAGAACGCGGGCCCGGCATTGCCCTCTTCCTGGGTCTCGCGCGATGGGCGGGTGCCCGCGCATCCAACGAGAGCTACCTGTTCGTATCGACGTCGGGTCACGAGCTCGACAACCTGGGAATGCACCAGTTTATGGAAACGCACGCGCCGCCGCCCGAAGATGTTCTCTGCTGGATTCACCTCGGCGCATCCATCGCCGTTTGGCAATGGAGACGCGCCCCACAAGGCCACCAGCGAACCTCGGAACCCGGAATAGGACGACACCTCGTGTGCAGCCCGGACCTGCTGCCAACTCTCACGGACGCATTCGAAGACGTGCCCGGGCTTGAACCGCGAAGAGGGAACGCTCTCGGCGAACTGCGCCACGTCATGGACAGAGGATACCGGGGGTTCGGGCTCTTTGGAAGCCATTACTTCTTTCACACGCGCTTCGACACGCCCGAGACCACAGCGCCTGCATTGCTTGGCCCCGTCGGCAAGGCGCTCGCTGAGTCGCTCGAGGACATCGAGGGAACAATATAGCCTACTCGACCACGAGCTCATCTTCCGGACTTGCTGAAAAAGCGAGTCCGCGTTCTACCTCCCATCTCAGATCGCAACCTGCTCAAATAACTGTGGCGATTTGTGTTACAACGGGCCCGCGGTCGGTGGAACCGTCGGTTCTTTCCTCCGGATGTCGCTCTCTTACCCTGCGATACGAGACAGTCGCCCATTTCGTCCAAGGTCTTCTCCGAAAAGGCCTGCAGAATTCCCTTGACACAGCATCGAGAGCGTGATATGCTGTTAAGTGAGGAGTTGGTAGCAGTTTTTCGTTGTCAGCACGTATTGTCAACGGTTGAGGGGGGGTGATGCCCACGAAACTCAGCCCAATCGGTCGACGAGTCTCAGGTGGTTGTTTCCCAACGTAACGTATATACCGAGGAGGAGGAGCTGTACCATGCGCGGAAAAGGTAGAGGTTTCACGTTGATCGAGCTGTTGGTGGTGATCGCGATCATCGGCATCCTGG
>CAZGCA010000037.1:0-54753 GCA_964524145.1 uncultured bacterium
GTTCATGGGTGCCGGTTTCACCGCTAAATACCGCCTCGGCGAAAACGACAGCACCCTGTTCCTCGTGCCGTTCCTTAACCATTCGTCCGCGCTGGACGGGCTCGAGCAGTACAAGGCGTTTCTAAGCGAGAAAGGCGAGCAATCCCGGCCTGTTGCAAACCTCGGCGCGACAGCCGTCGAAGCCAGGGATCCTTACCTTGGACCGGGCTTCTTCTGCGTAGACGGACGGTACCTGGCCGGCATTCTCAACGTCGACGATCGGGCCGCGGCGCTCGCGCTTCTACGGGAGTGCTTGCGAAACGTCGCTTCTAACGAACCCGCCTGAACCAGCGCTGCCGGGCAAGATCTGCACCCTCTGCCCCCTTCTATGGCGTCCGCAGAATCGATCAAGCGACGCACGAGGACTATGGCGCCCAGCAACAGCATATCGAGCGTGAGGTGTTCTGCCGCGGTCGCGTCGAATAGAAACGTGCTCCGAGCGGGAAACTCGTCGTCCGCGAACCACATGAGACACGTCAACGGTATTCGCGGCAACAGGGTGAATGCGAACCCCTGGTCGGCGCCGGATTCCGTCTCGAGGCCCCCCAACGCAACGGCCGCCGCCCTGAACTCCTCTGGCGACCCGCCGAAGACCTTTTCGAGCGGCGCGGTCGGCAGCGAGTGCAGCCCGCGAAAGAAGAACCCGCCCGAGGGCAACTCGGCGCCCGTAACCGCGCGTCCGCAGAGAGGGAGATCCTTGGCACCGAGCAGGTAGGCGATCAGAACACGCTGGGTATCTTCATCTACGCCATCCACAGGCTCCGGCCCGACGATTGTCTCGCTGCCGGGCGTGACAAGGTACTCGGTTCCGAGGTTCCGAATTCGATAAGCGCCGTCCTGGAATGCAACTTCGGCACGATGACAGACATTCGCCGGGTCGAGCGCGCGGATATCGTCCCAGTACATCGGCTCAATTATGCTCTTCCCGTCGCGTTCCTGAGCGTCTTCCGTCATTCCAAGTTATCCGATCAGCTTGCGTAGCGCGTGCTTTGCGCGCGCCCAAGGGCTTCTGTCGAGCAGGATCGGCGTCCGTTTCTGCAGTTGGGCGTCCATCTCGTCCCTCAAAGCGCAGAACTCCAGGAACAGCCCGTGCAGCTTCTCTCGCGACACCTGTTCGGCCATCACTATGGATTCTTCCGGGTTGATTTGAAAGTTCTTGTACAACCTGCTCCAGTCCATATCGACCGACACGAGACCTTTCTCGCGCGCGTCGCGCCACAAGGGCGTCCCGGGAAACGGCGTCAACAGATGGACGTCGAACCGGTCGATACCGCTCTCCTGAACGAATCTCAACGTATCGCGTATCTCCTCCTCGGTCTCGTCCGATGATCCGACGATGAACGAGCCCTCGATCTCGATTCCCGCATCACGCAACAATCGAGCCGATCTCCAGTTCGCTTCCACCGACGCGCGTGTGCCTTTCAGGAGCCGAAGCACGCGCTCGTTGCCGGACTCGAAGCCTATCGCGACCCGGGCAACATTCATCCTCTTGAGAGACGCCACAACCTGTGGGTCGACCGCTTCCGCAGTCGCCAAACAGTTGAAAACCATGCGCTTATGAAGCCGTCGCTTCACGACCTCGGCGCTGATCTGCGCCAACCGCTCCTTATCGGCTACGAACAGGTCGTCGAAAAACGTGATCTGGCGCGCGCCACAGTTGTCGTGCAGATCCTCGATCTCGGCCACCACGTACGCCGGGGAGAAATACCGTATGCGGTGCCAGAACCGAGCCGATACGCAGAAGACGCATCTGTTGACGCACCCGCGCGACGTGAACATAACCGCCGATTGTCGTCCCGTCCCCAGAAGCTTTCGATCCGGTCGCGGAACGGCATCGAGCGGTATGATATGGTCTCGTCGCCCCGTAGTTGCGACCTGCCCGCCGCGTTTGTACGCCAGTCCCGGTATCTTGTCGAGCTCCGCCGGTTCGTCGAGAGCCGACCCAGACGCCAGTGCCGCGAGCAACTCCACAAACGTGGCTTCCCCTTCGCCGATCACCGCCACAGACATGTCGTCGGAAAGGCTTTCCGGAAGCAGTGAGATATGCTGGCCCCCTATCACGACGGGAATACTCCGTTCCGCGGCGGCGGCCGCGTGCGCCCTCGCGATATCGAAATTCATTGACGGCGTCCCGATGGCGACAACGTCCGGACGCCACGTGTCCAGCGTTTGCCCTACGTCGCCTTCTGCCGTTCGAAACTCCAGTCCCACTTCGGGCAGGTGTTTTCTGCTATAACTGGCCAAGTAACCGAACGCCAGCGGGATCATGCCAAGTTGTATCGGCTGGGACAGATCGACCGTGTTGACAAACAGTACTTTCAGGTGAGATCGAGCGTTCATCAGCGGTCCGGTTGTGCTCTACGGTCCCCAAACAGGCTGGAGCGATCGGTTGCTATGGCGTTTCCCGCTCTCGAATCGTGCTCGTCCGTATCCACTGGCGCATATTCGGCACGCCAATCCGGAACGTGCCGCGGTATGGGTTGGCCCTACGGTGCGCTCGGCGCAGGGGCGGGAGCTCCCTTCATCACTTGCGAAGCCATCTCCGTCATGTCTATGACCTCAACCCCTGCCGGCGGCGTGTAAGCGAATGCCTTAGGATCTATCCCCTGGTTTATCTTGACGTTCTCCATGAGGACCGAGAAAACCTCTTTGCCCTCTGGGGTGAACATCAAGGTCTTGCGCGTGATCCCGTGCTTCTGGCCCAGGTAAATCTTTACCTTGTCAAAATTCAACTGCATCCCGCCCGGCTGCTGCGCCTGAAGCGCGGCCGTGTTCTCGCCGACCATGCTTTTCCATGGCACCTCGAATACGTACGTGTCAACATCGCCTATTTTCTCTGTTCCAAGATACTTCAAGCCCGCAAGCCCGCGCAGATGCTTCAGCTCCTCGCGCGGATTGCCGCCCATCATCTGGCCGCCTCCCCCGCCCATGCCCCCGGGCGCCTGGCCCGTCTGCTTCTCCATCTGCTCGATGTCCATCTTCATGACCATCGTGCCGGCTGGCGTCCCTCTCGTCTCTGTGTACATCGTTTTGCCCGCACGGACCGCAAGAACCTGCATCTTCTGGCCCATTACCTCCATGGTCATTTCCAGCCGAAACTCGTCCGGGACAAGCAGTTGCATCTTGCCTTTTTGCGTCATCATCATGCCGCCCATGTCCATCGACTGGGTCATATCGGCGGCCATGTTCTTGACCTTCGCCGCGGACGCCTCGAGCTTGTCGAAGATCTCGTCCAGCTTCTCTTCGGCGCCTAGAGCCGTTCCCGCAACAAGACACATTGCGACGGCTATTACCACCAGTCTTCTCTTCATGGCTCTTCCCTCCAACTATTCTGCCAGCCGATTCCACAAAGCATTACGGCGTGCTCGGCACCGCCTCGGGACGACGGCCTTGCGTCATCCGCAAGGGGCCCCTGACGGTTGCGCGCTAGTACATCTCGCTCAGCTCGTTCAACTCCCGATAATGAGCGAGCTCGATGCCCATTATCCGAACACACGCCCAACAAACCGCAGCCGTGTACGCGCACACTATAACCGTTACCCCCACTTTGGCGGCAACGGTGAAGCGCGGGCTTTTCCACAATAGCGGCAACGCTAGCGGCCCGAACACAAGAAACAGCGCTACCAATACCGCTACCGGGCTATAGTACCACGCCACGGGCTCGGCACGCAACGCTTCCCCTCCTGTCTTTTCCTCTACCATGGTTGTTCGTCAGCCCTGTTGGTGTCTTCGTGCGGTCCGGTTCCGCCGGGGTCCTCTCCGTGCGGTATTAGGCCTGTCGGCCTCATCTATTGTGACTCGTCCGGCTCCTTCTGTGTGGGCGATTCCTTGTCCTCGGGTGGCGTTTCGTCGGGACCGTTCGCTTCTCCGTTCTCCTCCCTCTGGCCTGCCAGGGCTATCGCGCCGACCTTGTCCCCTTTCTTTAGAGAGATAAGGCGGACACCCTGCGTGTTGCGTCCGATCACCGATATGCCCGAGACCGGCGATCGGATGATCTTGCCGCCCGTTGTTATCAGAACGACCTCGTCTGTATCGCTGACGGTCATCATGCCGACAGCGCGACCGTTGCGCGCGGACGTCTTGATGTTGATGACGCCGCTGCCGCCTCGTTTCTGAAGCCGGTACTGCTCAGCTTTGGTGCGTTTGCCATACCCGTTCTCGGTCGCAACGAGCACCGTTGTGTCGGGCTTGGCCACGGTCATCCCGATAACCCGGTCGCCCTTCCGGAGCGATATCCCCTTCACGCCGCGCGACGACCGGCCCATCGACCGCACGTCCGTCTCGGGGAATCGTATCGCCTGCCCGTCCCGCGTCGCCAGAAGAATGTAGTCCTCACCGTCGGTCAGGCGGGCGTTAATCAGCTTGTCGTCTTTCTTCAGCAGGACCGCTATGATGCCGCCCTTTCTCGGGTTGCTGAACGCCATGAGGGCCGTCTTCTTCACGATTCCCTGTTCGGTCGCCATGAAGATGTGTTTGCCCTCCTCGAACTCCCTCACATTGAGAAACGCTGTGACACTCTCGCCGGGCGACAGTTTGAGCAGGTTCACTATCGCGCGGCCTTTGGCCGCCCGCCCGGCTTGCGGTATCTCGTGTACCTTCTGCCAGTACACACGTCCCCTGTCGGTGAAGAACAGTATGTGTTGGTGCGCCGACGCGATGAAAACGTCCTCGACGAAATCTTCCTCCTTCAGTTCCGCGCCCGTCACCCCGCGACCGCCGCGCCGCTGCCTCCGGTATGCGCTCATCGGCAATCGTTTGATGTAGCCGCCGTGCGATATCGTGATCACCATGTCTTCGTCCGCGATCAGGTCCTCTATGCGGAAGTCTGCCGTCTCTCCCACGATCTCGGTTCGACGCTCGTCGCCATACTTCTCCTTGACCTCTAGGAGTTCTTTGCGCACGACATCGAGGATCGCCTTCTCGCTGGACAGTATTTTCTTCAGCGAGTTGATAAGCTTCGTTACCTCTTTGTACTCTGTCTCGATCTTCTCTCGTTCGAGCCCCGTCAGCCGCTGGAGCCGCATCTCGAGTATCGCTTTGGCCTGCGTTTCCGTAAGCTTGAACTTCTCCATCAGTCCGTCTTGGGCTTGCTGGACGTTCTTTGCGGCCCGGATAAGCTTGATAACGGCATCAATGTTCTTAACGGCAATACGAAGCCCCTCGAGCACGTGCGCTCGCGCCTCGGCGCGGTCGAGGTCGTATTGCGTGCGCCTGCGAACCATCTGCCTCCGGTGGTCCAGGTAATGGCAGAGCATCTCCTCGAGGCTCATGACTCGCGGCTGGTTGTTCACTAGCGCGAGCATGATCACCCCGAACGTGCCTTGCATTTGCGTGTGCTTGTACAGCTGGTTCAGGACAACCTCCGGGACGGCGTCCCGGCGCAGCTCGACCACCATGCGCATGCCGTCCTTGTCGGACTCGTCGCGCAGATCTGATATGCCTTCAATCTTCTTGTGCCGTACGAGTGAGGCGATCTCCTCGAGCAGCTTCGATTTGTTGACCTGGTACGGTATCTCGGTGACAACTATCTGTTCGCGACCGGCCTTCTTGACTTTCTCGAACGCCGCGCGTGCGCGAACCTGTATCTTGCCTCTCCCTGTTTCGTAGGCTTCCCGAATACCCCCCGTGCCGTAAATGATGCCACCGCCCGGGAAATCCGGCCCCTTGACGTGCTTCAGCAATCGCTTGATTGTCAGCTTCGGGCTGTCGATAACCTCGACAAGCGCGTCGATTATCTCCCCGAGGTTGTGCGGCGGAATGTTTGTCGCCATCGCGACAGCGATCCCGCTCGAACCGTTCACCAGCAGGTTCGGTATCGCGGAAGGCAGGACCGCGGGTTCCTGTTCCGAGTCGTCGAAGTTGCCCACCATCTCGACGGTGTTCTTGTCGATATCGGCAAGCATCTCGCCGGCAATTGCGGACATGCGCGCCTCGGTGTAACGCATCGCCGCCGCCGGATCGCCGTCGACGGAGCCGAAGTTGCCCTGGCCGTCCACAAGCGGGTAGCGCAGGTTGAAATCCTGGGCCATGCGAACAAGTGCGTCGTATATCGCCGAGTCGCCGTGCGGATGGTACTTGCCCATCGTGTCGCCGACGATACGCGCCGACTTCTTGTACGGCCGGTTGTGTGTCAGGCTCAGCTCGTGCATCGTATAGAGAATGCGGCGATGCACGGGCTTCAGCCCGTCGCGCACGTCAGGCAACGCCCTGCCGACGATGACGCTCATCGTGAAGTCCAGATAAGACACCTTCATCTCGTGGCAGATGTCGACCGGGATTATTTTCTCGTTGCGTGCGTACATTTTGATTCCTTGTGTCTACTGCGCTGGCGCGCCGCTGCAGTGCGGGCTCTCACGGTCATATGTCGAGGTTGGTGACTTCGAGGGCATGCTCCTCGATAAACTCTTTGCGCGGTTCAACCGCACCTCCCATGAGTACCGTAAACAACCAGTCCGCCGCCACCGCGTCCTCGACATTCACCTGGACCACCGTCCTCTTCTCCGGATCCATCGTGGTCGCCCACAGTTGTTGTGGGTTCATCTCTCCCAGGCCTTTGTACCGCTGAATCGTTATGCCTTTCCGCCCGGCTTCCAGCAAAAACTCGATAGCCTCGGCAAGGTTCTCTCCTTCCCACTGAACCGCGTCCTCGCGAACGACCGCGAACGGCGGCTTGCCGGCCGCAGCGATCACATCCTCTAGCTCGCGCAGCTTCATGAACTCATGGCCCGTGAGAAACTCCAGGTCTATCTCGTGCCCGTTCGCGGTCTCGACGCGGGTCGCTGGCGTCCCTCCGAAGTCCATCTCCACTTGTGCCGATGATTTCTTCTTGACCTTTGCGTTCTTTCCGAAAAGCTTCTCGTGGTCTTTCGCTGTCAGGCGTGACGGGTTGTCCAGCTTGCTCTTGGGCAGAGCCAGACAACGCTTGATGGCAACCGGTGCCAAGCCGAACCGTCTCGACACCTTCTGAACCAACGACGCTCTTTCGTCGAGCGCTTTTCCCGCCGCGATGAGCACGTCCGTTCGCACGCGTGTTGCCCGCGCCTCTTCCCTGCTTGACAGCAGCGTGCGACCGTCGAGCGATATCTCCGTGAGGTGTCGCTTCAGCTCGTTTTCGCTCTGAAGATACCATTCTTTCTTACCCTTTGCGACCCTGTACAGTGGCGGTTGCGCAATGAAGACGTGGCCCCGCTCGATAAGTTCGCGCATCTGCCGGTAAAAGAACGTCAGGAGCAGCGTGCGGATGTGTGCCCCGTCCGAGTCGGCGTCCGCCATGATAATGATCTTGTGGTAGCGGGCGTTTTCGATCTGGAACTCCTCGGTACCTATGCCGGCACCGATCGCTGTGATGATCGTGCGTATTTCCTCGTTGTTCAGGATTCTGTCAAGCCGATGTTTCTCGACGTTGATTATCTTTCCTCGTAGCGGCAGCACCGCTTGGAATCGCCTGTCCCGGCTCTGTTTCGCCGATCCGCCCGCGGAGTCGCCCTCAACCAGGTACAGTTCGCAAACCTCCGGGTCTTTCTCGCTGCAGTCTGCCAGTTTGCCCGGGAGCGACGATGAGTCTATGAGGTTCTTCCGCCGTGTCAGCTCGCGCGCCTTTCGAGCCGCCTCTCTCGCTTGGGATGCGCTCACGCTCTTTGTCACAATCTTGCGCGCAACGGCCGGGTTTTCCTCGAAGTAGGTAGAGAGCCCCTCGTTCACCAGCGACTCAACAAGGCCTTTAATTTCGCTGTTGCCGAGCTTCGTCTTCGTCTGTCCCTCAAACTGTGGCTGCGGAAGCTTGACCGAGAGCACCGCCGTAAGCCCCTCGCGGACGTCCTCACCCGACAAGCTGCCCTTGCCGTTCTTACCGTTCTTGAGCAGCCCGTTTCGCCGCGCGTAATCGTTGACCGTGCGCGTGAGTGCCGACTTGAACCCGATGAGGTGGGTGCCGCCTTCCTGTGTGTTTATGTTGTTGGCGAAGCTGAATATGTTTTCGCTGTATCCGTCGGTATACTGGAGGGCTATTTCCAACTGAACGCCCTCGCGTTCGTTCGTAAAGTATAGCGGTTTGCGATGGAGCGCTGTTTTTGTCTCGTTCAAGTACTCGACAAACGATTTTATACCGCCGTCGTACTTGAACTCCCATTCCCGGTCGCTTTCGCCGCGTTCATCCTTGAACGTGATCCGCAGGCCACTGTTCAGGAACGCCAGTTCACGCAGCCTCGTGATCAGGGTCTCGGCATGGAAGTCTATCTCTTCAAATATCTCCGGGTCCGCTTTGAACACGACTCGTGTTCCGGTCCCTTTCGCTTTGCCCTTTTCCTCGAGCGGGCAGACTGTGCGACCCCTTTCATACCGTTGGAAGTAGAGCTTGCCGCGGTGCTTGACCTCTACTTCCAGCCATTCTGATAGCGCGTTTACGCAGGAGACTCCAACGCCGTGCAGGCCGCCGGATACTTTGTAACTCTTATGATCGAACTTCGCTCCTGCATGCAGCATTGTCATGACGACCTCGACGCCGGGCTTCTTGTACTTCGCGTGCATGTCGATCGGTATGCCACGCCCATCGTCCGTTACCGTCACACTGTTGTCGACGTGGATGCAGACGTCCACGTTCTTGCAGAAGCCGACGAGCGCTTCGTCGACGCTGTTGTCAACGACCTCGTACACCAGGTGGTGCAGCCCTCGTGGGCCGGTGCTCCCTATGTACATCGCAGGTCGTTTACGGACCGCCTGCAAGCCTTCGAGGACTTGGATTTCCTTCGCGGTATACTTGCCAGCCGAGTTCTTCGTTGGCGTTTCTTTCTTCTTGACGCTCTTCTTCTTTGCTCGAGTCATGGGGCCTTCACCATCGTTCTTTTCGGTGCGGAACACACCCGTTTCTTGTAGCGCGCAACTCTTCCTTTCTGACGACGATTATTATACCAAATTTACGCCCCTCTGTAAACCAAAAAACTCCCATATCTTGCGCGTCCTTGCCTCCTACAAGCACAAAATATGGGAGTCTAGCCTACACTCGTCACGCCAAACAAAACTCGATTCGACGTACCTCCTCACCGTTAAGCCTTTCGTTGACCGCATTCAGTATCCTCTCTTCAGCAAAACTCACTCGATGCATCCACACGCTGTCCTCAACGACCACGTAAAGTGTACCGCGAGAGATGCGTTTCGGAAAGCAATGCGTATGATTTATTGAGCCCGCTATCTCCGGCCACGCGCCCCAAATACTGCTCCGCTCTACAGCACGCCTGACCGCTGTCGGTTGCCCGAGCATCCTTCCAAGCACCGCGCCTGCTTTTTCCACCCCACCTCGACGTCGCACTCTCGTCTACCCCGCGTTAGATGCGTATCGGCATGACGACGTATGCATAGTCTTCGCTCCCTTGCGGGCGCAGAACACCTGCACTCTCCTGGTCTCTCACCTCGATCACTGTTTCGTCGGTTCTTATGGCCCCGAGCGCCTGCAATAGGTAGTCCGGATTGAAAGCTACCTCCATTTCATCACCGTCATAGTCCACGGCCAGTTCCTCTGTCTCCTCTCCTATCTCAGGCGTCACGCTCCCAAACACCATCAGACCAGGCAACATTTTCAGTTTTATCGAATGGTACTTCTTGCTCGTTACCGCGGCGGCTCGTCTTACTGCGGCGGCAAATTCCGTCGTCCGGACAACAAGCTGTTTGTTGTGTCTTTTCGGTATAACCCGGTTGTAGTCCGGAAAGTCACCCTCTATTAATGTCGACGTCAGGCGTGTTCCAGACATAACGAACACGACCTGCGCTTCGCCTACCAGAATCTCTATCTCCCCTTCACCCGTTACCAGGCGTTGCACCTCGCGGATCGTCTTCTCCGGAACAACAACGCGAAACGTCGCCTTCTTGTCACACTCCATTACCGTCTGCCCGAAGCTCAGCCGTCGGCCGTCCGTCGCAATACTTCTCAGCAGACCCTTATTGAGTTCCAATAACAAGCCTGTCAAGATGTACCGGCTTTGATCCGTACCCACCGAAAACGCAGTCCGCTCAAGTATGTCTCCCAGATCTTCCTGCTTGAGAACTACGTTCGTCACCGCTTTGCACTCAGGCGTTCTCGGAAACTCGTTTGCCGCCATTCCCAGCAATCGGAACTGAATGGTCCCACAACAAAGGCTCAGAACGTCGTTCGCGCCTTTCTCGATCGATATCTCTTGGTCCGGCATCTCCCGTACGACACTGGCAAGGTGCCCCGCAGGCACCGATGCTAACCCCTTCTCATCTATTTCAGCCTTTACGGAACACTCAATCGTCACCTTGAGGTCTGTTGCTGAAAACGTGATCGACTCTTCCTCTGCGTTCAGCAGTACGTTCGATAGTGCCGGCAAAGTCGCTTTCCCGGAAACAACGTTCTGCACGGTGGCTATTCCACGCAACAGTTCTGCACGAGCAACTTTCACCTTCATCTTCCCCTCCTTCGTTCGGGACGTTGTTGTGGAACAAGCAGGCTCTTTCCTAGTAAGGTTTTTAGTTTTATATCTCGTACCCGTAATAGTAAGGGTTCAACTCGTTGTGGATAACCGCATAAGTTTTGCACGTGCAAAGACATCAGGTGTTGATATCCTGTTCAAAGAAGCGTCGATGTGCCGACCGCATGCCGGCTGGTGCGGGACAAAACGAGCGCCGCTGCGAGCCGGACAAATAGGTGCTACAAACGGTTAACAGTGCTGCGTGCATAACAGTCGCCCGTTGCGTCGGCGTGTCCACTCAACTTCCACAAGACATGAGCATGCGCGTTGAACATTGCCAGAAGCGTCGACCGGTTGTTAACGGTTTCTACACAAGACACGTGACAGTCGTTGTCTATGATATGAGTATACCAAGAACGGGCCGCAATCTCAAGCATTCTGTTCTGTTCGGGCGCGTGGCGCCAGAAAAGGGGAGTGCGGGAGAGCGAGCAGTCGCGAGGGCGAAGCTTGACCACACGAGAAGGACTCAGGTAGGATAATACAAGAAGGGTTGGTGTTACTCATGAGGATACTTGCGGCAGACACAGCAACGACAACATGCAGCGTGGCTTTGCTCGTCGAGGATGTGGTGGCGGCAGAGCATTCGTTGGCGGCTGGCCCAAACCATTCGGCATGGCTCATGCCCACAATCTCGCGGGTCATGTCCGATACCCGGCACCGGATCGGCGATGTAGACGCATTGGCGTTGGCAATAGGGCCCGGCTCGTTCACTGGCCTGCGTGTGGGATTGGCCGCCATGAAAGGGATTGCTATTGCCGCACACAAGCCCCTTGTCGGCGTTGACACACTCGACGCACTCGCTTACGGGTTCTTATTCGCAGACCAGTTGGTGTGTCCCGTCCTGGACGCGCGCATGGGAGAAGTCTACGCGGCATTGTACCGACCGTCCGGCGGAAAGATCAACAAGCAGGGGCCAGATATGGTTCTGTCGGTGGAAGAGCTGTTCAGACACGTTGAAGAGCCTACTATCATCTTTGGGTCGGGAGCATCGAGACACAAGGAAGAAGTTGTCAGAATGATTGGCGACCGAGCCATCTTCCCCAACCAAGGGAGTTGTGGCCCGCGCGCCTCGCGCGTCGCCATGCTGGCAGCCGAACGTCTGAAGTGCGGCCAGCCCGACGACCCAAACACCCTCGAACCCGTCTACCTCAGGAAATCGGAAGCCGAACGAAAACGAGAATGCCGGCCCCAAACCACCGGGACCGCATGCATGTGAGCGTGAAAACACAACTCCTGACGTCTCGTGTTACACCGGCAAAAACGACGTTCGTCGAGGCATTTGCGCGCGGCGAGAAGCCCGTGCTCACCCTGGATATAGGGTCGCGCCTCGATCCTTTGGAACTGTTCGCTGGGCTGAGGGGCCGGGTCGAGTTCCCGTTTCTCCTGGATAGCGCAGAGGGGCCGTTGAAGGTGGCTCGTTACACGCTGCTCGGAGGCAATCCGTTCGGGATCGTTTATAGTAAACGGAACAAGGTCACCGTCTCGCTCGACTCGGAAACCTCTGAGATATGCGGCAATCCTCTCGACGTCATCGACCGCCTGCTGCGGACGTTTCGAGCCTGGGCTCCAGTGGGCGATAACGGGCCCTGTCCGGCTGCGGTGGGGTTCTTCGGCTACGACGTTAAGAACCATATCGAGCGGCTTCCGGATACGGTTGCCGACGACCTCGACATGCCCGAGATGGCGCTGCTGCTGCTCGACGCCATGATCGTGCACGACCGACGGGATGGCTCGACACAGATCGCCGCGGCGGCCCGGCACGCAACAACAGGAGCCGACGCGTTCGACGAATGTCTGGGAAAGATAGAGTTGCTTGAACAAGCCGTCGGAGGCACACCGAACAGCACCGTCGGCTCCTACTACCAAATAGGGCCCCTCTCCTCGACTCACGACTATTCGAGCTACGAGCACATGGTCAAGACATGTAAGGAGTACATTGCAGCGGGAGATATATTCCAAGCGAACCTGTCGCAACGGCTCGGAGCGAGGTTCGAGGGAGACACTTTCGAACTGTACCGGACGCTACGTTCCATCAACCCGTCACCATTCGCGTTCTACATGGATTTCGGCGACTTCCAACTCGTGAGCTGCTCTCCCGAGAGGCTTGTTCGGCTCAATGACGGGATTGTGGAAACGAGACCAATTGCGGGCACACATCCTCGCGGCCAAACGCCTGAGGAAGATGCGCGCCAGATCGAACGCATGACGAGCAGCCTCAAGGAATCCGCCGAGCATATCATGATAGTCGACATGGCTCGGAACGACATCGGCCGGGTATGCCGATACGGGACGGTGCTGCCGGACGAACTCAAGGTGGTCGAGAGGTACTCCCACGTCTTTCATATCGTATCGAACGTGGCTGGCGCAACACAATCGGGTATCGCGCCGGTGGACGTGATAAAAGCCGTCTTCCCCGGGGCAAGCATAACCGGCGTACCGAAAGTGCGCTGCATGGAGATAATCGACGAGCTCGAGAGTGTCCGGCGCGGACCGTACACCGGTTCAGCCGGATGGTTATCGTTCTCAGGTGGTATGGATTTGAACATCATCATTCGAACGTTTCTGGTCCGCAACAACCACGCGTACATCCAGGTCGGTGGCGGGATAGTGGCTGACTCGCAGCCACAACGAGAATACGAGGAAACCCTGCACAAGGCACAAGCGCTTGTCGAGGCACTCCGGCAAGGCGGTCGCTGAGGAGTTTCCGGTGGAATGGGTCGATCTATGCGGAAAACTTGTCCGGCGGGAAGAGGCGGTTGTGTCGGTATTCGATCGCGGGTTCCTGTATGGGGACGGGGTGTTCGAAACGTTGCGCTCCTACGGGGCAACGATGTTCCGGGCCAACGAACACTATCAGCGACTGGTCAGGTCCGCGACCGCCATCGGCATGACTGTTCCCTTCTCGATACCCGAGATGGAGGCGCGATGTGCGGCGCTGCTCGACGCAAACGAGGTTCGGAACGCCCTGCTGCGTGTTACGGTGACGCGGGGACTGCAGAGCGGCGGCATAGGAATCGGTGGCGCAGGCGAACCAACGGTAACCATCACGCCCAGACAGACCCCGACCTGGGACATCGAGACTGGGCTGAAAGCAATAGTCGCCCAGACACGGCGAATACACCCCGCAGCGCTTAATCCGGAGATAAAGTCTATGAACTACCTTAACAATATCCTGGCAAAAGCCGAGGCCGAACGTATGGGCGCCGACGAGGCTATCATGTTAAACGATCGCGGCCAAGTAGCCGAGGGTACTGTGGGTAACGTCTTCATCGTGGAGCGCGGCCGTCTCCGGACGCCGGCCCGCGAGGCAGGTATAATAGTCGGCATCACCCGGGCGGCCGTCCTCGAGGTGGCCCGGGAGAGAGGACAACCGTTTGAGGAAGCGCTCTTCGGAACGAAACTGTTAAACAGCGCGGACGAGGCGTTTATGACAGGCACCGGCTACGAGGTATTGCCAATAACCAAGATCGATGGAAAACCCGTTGGCAGCGGCAAACCGGGCCGCTTGACGCAGGAGCTGGGCGCCGGTTTCAAGGCGCTGGTGCTCAGCGAGTGTGGGGGCGACAACCAAGGTGACCGACCCGGAAATTAGCTTCGAGCCTCTGAAGGCGGAACTCATAGCGAACGTGCTCGATATCGAACGTGCATCCTTTGTCGACCCGTGGGGCGAGCACCACTTCATGCGAGAGATTCTGTCCCCGTCATCGTATTTCGTCGTCATGCGGGCGTACACGGAACTCGTCGGTTATGGCGGCTACTGGCTCACCGGGAATGAAGCCCACATCACCAACGTGGCCATAGACCCGAAGCGCCGCAGGCAGGGGCTCGGAAAGAAGCTCGTCACGCACCTGCTGCGTTCAGCAGCAACCGCCGGGACCAGATCCGCGTCGCTCGAGGTCCGTGTATCAAATGTTCCCGCCCAACGGTTGTATGCAAGCCTCGGTTTCGTCGAGGTGGCAATACACCCGGGCTACTACCTCGAAAGCGGCGAGGACGCGATCGTCATGTGGAAACGTTCTCTCGGGCAGCACCAGCCCGAAGACCGGTCCGACGACTAGGGATCGACGGTTGCGGTAGACGCATCGGCGACGATCTCGAATATGATGGGTTCGGACTTCACTATTCCGTACCAGACGTCGTTCCGGGGGTAGTTCAGGGTGCGGTACGTCGCTCTCAGGCTGTACGTTCCCGGCGGAAGCTGATACTCCTTAGTGAGATCGACCTCGATCGGCACAGACTCGCCCGCCGCAAGCGGCCTGCCGGCGTCGCGCGATTCCACAAAGACCTTCCGATGCGCGTAGGGATGTCGTTTGCCCTGCGAAGTATACACAATGACCTCGAAGGTCCATTCGTCCAGACTAGGAGTCAGTATGCTAACGGGCGTGTCGCCCTCGTTCACGAGCTTGCAGCGAGCGACTATCGGCTGGCCAGCAAGAAACCGCTCGGCATCGAGAGAGGCGTAAACCTTCAGGCCCGACGGCTGACGCCGAAGGATTATCCCCACACCCAGCATCAGGATCACCACCCCAAAAAGCCCGAGGAAAACAATCTTGCGTTTCATCTGTCTTGGTTCTACCCCGCGTGTCTACGCTTGTGTCACATTATAGTGGTTGGACACGTGTCCGATCAACTGCTTTGGGTCGCGACATCTCGGTCGTTCAAGAGCGGTAGCGACGCCGCCACTTCGCAGCATATGAAAAATGGGCAAACTCCTCAAAGTGGTTGACATCTCTATACGAATGTGATAAAATGGATGCTGGTGGCGAGAGATGTTCGGTTCATAGGAACCGACAGGGGGGCGATCTCGCTAGCGTGAGCCAGGGGAACCAGAACGGAGCGACAATGGGTCCAAAGAGCCGGCAACTGCCGACGATCGATGAGCAGTGGGTCGACCTGTACGTGGACGAGGAGCGAAGAACAAACCAGCGTTACGGCATCCGTGTGTCCCTGATACTATCTGCCAGAGATGCGTATGGCCGGGAGGTGTCCGAACAGACGCAAAGTTCCAACGTGAGCAGCGGAGGGATGTTCTTCGTTACCGGGCACGATCTCTCTCTAAGCGCGCCGGTAAGTTTCACCATATCGTCCCCCACAGAACCCGACAGCTTCCTCCCGGCAGAGTTCTCGGGCACAGGCGCCGTTGCCAGAAAAGAGATGGTGGCTGGCGGCAACCATGGCCTGGCAGTCGTGTTCGACGACACCTTTGCCAACAACATGGATTTCGCGCTCTTCCTCAAGCTTACAGCGCAACGCCAAGGAAACTAGCGACGCCGGCCCGATCCATCGCCAACCTTTTGCCTTCTTCCTGATTGATGATGTATCATCTCCGTGTTTTGGAGCGCGAAAAGGTTTCTTGGGAAGCTGTCACTGGATACCGGACTGGACGAAAGAGGCTAGGCACGAAGATGAGCGCAAAACGTCTGCACGTCAGGTCGCGACGAGAGTTTTTGGCAACCGCAGCCCTTGGGGCAGTACCGTTGTGGCAGTTGGCTGGCCCCTCAGCCGTCGCAAAGACCAAGAAGCGGCGGAACGTGATATTGGTCCTGATAGACGACCAGCGGTACGACGCCATGAGCTGCATGGGGCATCCGTTTCTGAAGACACCCAACCTTGATCGGTTGGCGGCCGGCGGGGCGCACTTCAAAAACGCGTTCGTCACCACATCGCTCTGCTCGCCGAGTCGCGCCACAATACTCACCGGCCAGTACGCGCACGTCCACGGGATCATAGACAACCAGACACGCTTGCGGCCGGGCACGCCGACGTTCCCACAGGAGTTGCAGAAAGCGGGTTACAAGACGGGGTTCGTTGGCAAGTGGCATATGGGAGGAAGCAACGATGCGGCCCGACCGGGCTTCGACCGGTGGGTGAGCTTCAGGGGCCAGGGCGTCTACAACAACCCTCGTTTCAACGTGGACGGCGAACGGGTCAAACGAACGGGGTACGTCACCGACCTTATCACCGATTACGCACTCGAGTTTCTGAAAGAGGCACAAAACGGCCCGTTCTTCCTCTACATGTCTCACAAGGCCGTCCATGCAGGGTTTGTACCTGCCGAACGGCACAAAAGCCTGTATGCGGACGTCGAGCTGGAGTTTCCGGCCTCTATGGCCGATACGGAGGAGAACTACCGGGGCAAACCAGCATGGGTACGCAATCAACGCAACAGCTTTCATGGCGTGGACAACATCTACCAGCAACACATCCCGCTCGAGACAGTTGCCCGCGACTATTGCCGGACGCTGGTCGCGGTCGATGACAGCATAGGCCGGTTGATCGATGCGCTCGAAGACCTGGGGTTGCTGGAATCGACGCTCATCATATACATGGGCGACAACGGGTTTATGCTCGGCGAACATGGCTTGATAGACAAACGTGCCATGTACGAGGAATCCATCCGGATACCGTTCCTGGTCCATTGTCCGGAGATAGTTCCTGCGGGACAGTCGATCGAGAAGATGGTGCTGAACATAGATGTGGCGCCGACAGTCCTGGACGCGGCGGGCGCCGACGTGCCGCCGACCGTCCAGGGAAGATCGTTCCTACCGCTTGCGCGCAGGGAGAGCACCGATTGGCGGACATCATGGCTCTACGAGTACTTCTGGGAATCGGCGTTCCCACAGACGCCAACGGTGTTCGGGGTGCGTACGGACCGGCACAAGTACATGAAATACCACGGCGTCTGGGACACCAACGAGCTGTACGATCTGGAAAATGATCCCCTCGAAATGACCAACCTTATGGGCCAAGATGAGCACAGGAAGGTCGGTACAGAGATGCGGAAAGAGCTTTCGCGCCTGTTGGGCGAATTCGGCGCGGCGGCGCTCCCCTCTTGGAACGCGACCTGATCGAAAGGGAAGACCGACATGGAACGAGAACAACCAGTCATTGGCATTATGACGCTCAGCCTGCCGCGCGAACGCACGGATCTCGCAGAAAGGTTTCATCAGGCCGCCGTCGAGGGGCTGTCCGCAAGTAATGCTGACGTCGTGGCCCACGAAGGGTTGGTGTTTACCTCCGAGGCCGCAGTGCAGGCCGCGCGGGACATCGAGGCAAGAGGGGCCGATTGCATCTTGTACCTTCTAGGCACGTGGGTGTTTTCTCCAACGGTGGTGTCGGCGGTGCGGACGGTCAGCGTGCCCTCGGGGATATGGGCTGAATCCGAGCCAGCGTCGTTCTCATTGACTGCGGGCGGCATAGTCCATGGGTCTCTGGAGGAGTTGGGCATCGATCACAGGTTCTTCTACGGCTCACCAAAGGAGAAGCGGACGCTGAAGGAGATCGGCACGTTTGCACGCGCAGCCCACGCCGTGACCGGTCTTGACGGGTCGACGATGGGCCTCATCGGGGGCAGAGTCATGGGAATGTATACGACTGAGGTGGATACGTCGCAGATCAAGGCTCTCTTCGGCGTGGAGATCGAACACGTTGACTCGCTCGAGCAGTACCTTAGGGCGGAACGTGCGGACGCCGACGCTGTCGCGGAAACGCGCAGCATGCTGGGGGCCGAGTTCGGCACGATCAACGTTGATGAGCAGCGGCTCGAGAAATCCATCCGGGTGTACCATTCGTTACGCGGGATCATCAAGAACAGAGGCTACGATTTCGCGGCGGTCAAGTGTCAGGGCGCGATGATAGACAATTACGCCTGTTCGTGCCTTGCTGGATCGCTTATCAACGACGAGGGCACCGTTCTGGCCTGCGAGTCGGATGTTAACGCGGCCCTCACCATGCAGATTCTCAAGCTCGTCTCGGGGGCTGGGCCCGTTCTTTTCGGCGACGTCAACCATGTTGACCGCGACGAGGGAATGCTGCGCATCGTAAACTGCGGTTCGATGCCGTCGCTGATGGCCAACTCCCGCAAGGAGGTGGACCTCGGGCCTCAGTACGACTACATGGGTGAAGCCGGGGGCGCTACCACGGTCATGTGCTGCAAGCCGGGACCCGTGACGGTCGCGAGGCTGAGCCGGATCGAGGGCGAATACGTGATGCTCATTGCCGAGGGCGAGGCCGTCGAACAACCTAAGAAACGGTTCAAGGAAGCGAGGGAACATTGGCCCCACATGTTTGTCTCTGTCGACGGCGCCCCGGACACGCTTATACAGAACCTTCGGTCGAACCACCTGCACGCATGCTACGGCCGCTTTGCTCCCGAACTGCTGGACGTGTGTGACCTGTTGGACATACTGCCAATCACGGTGTAGGAGACTAATGCGGGCGGCCCCAAGGTTCCCCTTTTGCATTTCCGTGACCATCGCGGTCATGATGCTGAGCGCCCGAATGGCCGTTGCTATGAGAGTGGTGCCTGCAACGAACGGGCAGCGCGTCTGGCAGGTGAGCGAGTTCGCATTGTTCGGGGTCCGCGAAACCGACAACCCATACGATCCTGAGTCCATCGCTGTTGATGTGACGTTCACCGCTCCGTCAGGCGAGGCCGTCACCGTTCCCGCATTCTGGTTCCAGGATTACACGCGGGAGTTGCTGGCACCCGAGCAACCCGATCCCGGCAACGAAAGAAGACGGCAATCCGAGAAACTCTGCCCCACCGGAAAGCCGGGTTGGAGAGTGCGATTCACCCCGCTAGAGCCGGGTCGCCACCGCTACCGTGTTGTTGTTACTGAAGAAGGGACACGCACGGAGACGGCTGAAGGCTCGTTCGCGGTCGAGCCCAAGCCCGAGGATGCGCACGGCTTCGTGCGCGTTGAGCCACAAGACAAGCGCCATTTCATGCTGGACGATGGCAGCCCACTGCCGCTGCTTGGCGAGTGTGCGTGTTGGCACGGCCGTCGCGGGACGTTCGACTACGACGACTGGTACGGGGCGTTTGCCAAGGTCGGGATGAACTACAGTCGGCTGTGGATGTGGCCCCAGGCGTTCGGCATCGAGGTGTTGGGTGACGAGCGGCTCAACTACAACCAGGAGCGCGCGTGGCGGCTCGACTACGTTCTGGAACTCGCGGCCCGCAAGGGCATCTACATCATGCTCTGCCTGGACTACCACGGCATCTTTCAAGTCGAGCCGGATTACTGGGGCGGCAACAACTGGTGGCCGCAACACCCGTACAACACGTCTCAAGGAGGACCGTGCCGCGCACAGAACGAGTTCTTCACGAACAAGGCTGCCAAGAAGCTGTACCGCAAACGTCTCCGGTATCTGATCGGGCGCTACGCGGCACAGCCGTCGCTGATGTCCTGGCAGTTCTTTAATGAGATCGACAACGTGTACAACCATCTCGAACGGTCCGACGTGATAGCGTGGCACGACGAAACCGCGCGATGGCTGCGTGCGAACGATCCATACGACCACCTGATCACAACAAGTTTCTCCCTTGCCACCAGATCCACGGGGATGTGGAAGCTGGACAGCCTCGACTATGCCCAGGAACACTGCTACCTGGACGGTCGCGAGGAGCCCGCGAGGATAATGGCCGACGCGGCCCGCCGTTATCGAAAGCGATACGGCAAACCGATCTATATCGGCGAATTCGGAGTGAGTTGGCGGGGCTTCAAGCCGGAAATGGACTCGTACCGTCGCGGGCTGCAGCAGGGGCTCTGGGGCGGCATCCTCGGCGGGACTGCCGGGACCGCCATGCCATGGTGGTGGGAGAACATCCATCAGGAGAACTTGTATCCACTATGGGGCTCGCTTGCCCGGTTCCTCGAGGGTACAGGATTCGGATCTGCGGGGTGGCGTCCGGTCCGAGTCTCCAGCAAAGAGGATCGGCTCGACGTCTTCGGCATGACAGACGGCCGAACCGCGCTCGTGTGGGCTATCGACCGGCGATATCACTATCCCAACGGCGCGAACGCCATCCCGAAGCAGGTGGCCGGTGCCGAATTAACGGTCCACGGCCTGCCCGATGGCGACTTCCTGGTGCAGTGGTGGCACACCCGCGAAGGCCGCGTTGTGTACAAAAACCCTGCGCAAGTCGAAAACGGGAACGTGAACCTGAAAATACGGCCGTTCGCCATTGACATCGCCGCGCGGGTCACGCGAACCACCGAATAGGTATCCTACATAGGTAGTAACCGCCCATCCGCCGTCGTTCAATAAAGGCGCGCGTTATTATTGACACCGCTTGGGCCGTGAAGTATAATGGCGGTCTGAAGAAGAGGTGTGTCACGAGGCTGAAAACCCGTGGCGGCGGTAGTTCACGCCTGGAAAAGGGTGTGTAGCCACGGTGTAAGGGCAGGTTTTTTCCGACTATCTGACTGCTGGGGCGTCGTCAAACTGGTAAGACACAGGACTTTGGTTCCTGGATTGAAGGTTCGAGTCCTTCCGCCCCAGCCATTTCCACCCAAGGTGGAGTTGACCGGAGGCAGGTTGGTGACGCGACAATCGTCAGGCAGACCGGCGTGCGTTATACTTGCAGCGGGCGAGGGCAAACGTATGAAGTCAAGTCTGCCAAAGGTGCTGCATCGGGTTGGCGGCCAGACGATGATAGAACGAGTTGTTGGCCTTGCCGAGCGCACAGGGGTATCGGGCATCGTGGCGGTTATGTCCGCCGACGGGCTGAAGCCTGCGCGTGAGAAGCTCAACGCTCGAGCCGACTACGTTGTGCAGCGAGAACGTCTCGGTACGGGCCACGCGCTCACGTGTGCGAAACGCAAACTGGCCGGGCATCAAGGAGCCGTGCTGGTGCTAAACGGCGACGGCGTGCTCTACACAGCGGGCACATTGAAGCGGCTCATCTCGAAACACCGACGGTGCGGCGCAGCCGCGACAGTGTTGACGGCGGACTATCCCGACCCGGCGGGGTACGGGAGGATAGTCCGGGACGAGAAGGGTGGGGTACTTGCCATAGTCGAAGAGCGCGATGCGACACCCGAGCAGCGGCGGATCCGCGAGGTCAACTCGAGCGTGTACTGTTTCGAGTGGCGAAAGGTCTCCCGCGCTCTCAACCACATAGGGCGCGATAACGACCAAGGCGAATTCTACCTGACGGATGTGATATCGTACTTTCGGGCTCGGCGCGAGCGTGTCGAGACGTACAAGACGGGCAACTGGCGCGAAACGCTTGGGGTGAACTCGCGCCGCGAGTTGGCGTTTGTGCAGGACATTGTATGGGAGATGAAACGGGACAAGCTTATGGCTTCGGGCGTGACGCTTGTTGAGCCTCAGACCGTTTACGTCGATGACGTCGCCGTTATAGGTCGGGACACGACCGTGTTCCCGGGCACGTTTATCTCGGGCAAGTCACGTGTCGGGTCGGGTTGCAGGATAGGGCCGTATACCGTAATTGAGGACTGCGTCATTGCTGACGACGCGGCAGTGATAATGAGCCATTGTGAGCGGGCACGGATAAACCGAGGTGCCGCTGTCGGCCCGTTCGCACATCTCCGTCCCGGAGCGCGAATAGGTGCCGGTGACAGGATAGGTAACTTCGTAGAGGTGAAAAACTCGAGGATCGGGCCGAACACCAACGCGGCCCACCTGACCTATTTAGGAGATGCGGTTGTGGGGTCGGGCGTCAACATAGGCGCCGGCACGATAACGGCGAATTATGACGGGAAGCGCAAACATCGAACGGTGATTGACAACGGCGCGTCGACGGGGTGCAATACCGTACTCGTGGCGCCGGTTCGTGTCGGGCGCGAGGCCAAAACCGGTGCGGGCACGGTGGTTCCGAAAGGGCAAAACGTTCCGCGCGGGCAGACGGTAGTAGGAGCGCCCGCACGACGTCTCGGCAAGCGCAAGAAGGGGGCCAGGAATGCCTAACGATCTTAAGGTTTTCTCAGGGAGTGCGAGCGCCGAACTGACTCAGGAGATATGCAAGTATCTCTGCATGGAGATGGGTAAGTCGACCGTCGGACGGTTCAGCGACGGTGAGATTTCGGTCAAGCTGAACGAAAACGTGCGCGGTTCGGACCTGTTTGTCGTGAACTCCACATCGCGGCCCCAGGACAGCCATCTGATGGAACTTTTGATGATGGTGGATGCAGCACGCAGGGCTTCTGCCGGGCGGGTCACGGCGGTGATACCCTACTACGGCTACGCGCGCCAGGACAGGAAAGATCAGCCCCGGGTGCCGATAACCGCACGCCTGGTGGCAAATTTGATCACGGCTGCGGGAGCCGGTCGAGTGTTGACGATAGATCTGCATGCGGATCAGATTCAGGGATTCTTCGATATTATTGTGGACCACCTCTATGCGACGCCGGTGCTCGTCGATTTCGCGCGGCGTGAGGGCTTGGACAACCTCGTCATTGTTGCGCCGGACCCCGGAAGCGTGAAGCGGGCACGAGACTTCGCGAACCGGCTACACGCTGACTTGGTAATAGTGGACAAACGTCGAAAGCGTGCGAACGTTTCCGAGGTGATGAACGTGATAGGTGACGTTGAAGGTCGTAACGCGATCGTCCTCGACGATATGATCGATACTGCGGGAACCCTCGTCAAGGCGGCGCAAGCCGTTGTAGACAAAGGCGCTTGCTCGGCGCGCGCGTGCTGCACGCATCCGGTCTTTTCGGGTCGCGCCGTCGAGAACATCGAGGAGTCGTGCCTGGAACAGGTCGTAGTGTGCAACACCATCGCCTTGACCCCGGACAAGCTCGTGCCCAAGATCAAGGTGCTCTCGGTGGCGAGGTTGCTGGGCGAGGCGATACGGCGGATACATCACGGCGAATCAGTAAGCTCGCTATTCCTATAGTTGGCGGTTGCCGCTACGGGTGGCGAGAGAAGGAGGACAAGAAGTTGAAACGAGACAAGTTAAAAGCAACGTTGCGTTCTGCAGTAGGAAAAGCACCGACACGCGCGGCGCGGCGACGTGGGGCCGTGCCCGGGATAGTCTACGGTGAAGGCGAGAACTCGGTGGCTGTCGAGGTGGGGCTAAGGGATTTCGAGAGGCTTCTTCGGGGTCATTCCGGCGAGCACGCCTTGGTCGACCTTGAGATCCAGGGCGACGACGGCCCGGTCAGGCCGGTGCTCGTACGCGAGGTTCAGCACGACCCAGTGAGCCAGAGCGTCCTGCACATAGATTTCCATGCTGTCGCGCTTGACCGCAAAGTGGAAACCAGGGTGCCGCTGGTCGCGGTGGGTGCGTCTGAGGGCGTCAAGAAGGGTGGCGTGCTTGACCTCACGATGCACGACCTGCCAATACAGTGTTTGCCGACCGACATACCGGAGAACATCGAGGCCGACGTGGGCGCGCTGGACATAGGCGATTCGCTTCATGTTGGCGATCTCACGCTGCCTGAAGGAATAACAGTGACGGTGGCCCTCAGCCGGACGGTTGCCACCGTCTTTGCGCCACGGGTCGAAGAGGAAGTTGCCGAGGCCGAACTGGCCGAAGAAGAACTCGAGGCCGAGGAGCCCGAAGTGATCGGCGAGAAGAAGGAAGAAGAGGAAGCCGCAGAAACAGAAGAAAAGCAGGGGTAGTCGGAGATTGAGGTTGGTTGTAGGGCTTGGCAATCCGGGGTCGCGCTATGCGGCAACACGCCACAACGTCGGGTTCATGGTTGTGGATTTACTCGCAAGTCGGCACAGGATAAGCTTCGACTCGCAGCGGTACCGATCGCGGGTTGGCGAAGGCAGAATAGGTGGTGTTGATGTGACGCTCATGAAGCCGCAAACCTTCATGAACCTCAGCGGGGAAGCGGTCGGTCATGCAGTGCGGAGCCTGCTGGACGGTCCCGCTGAGCTACTGGTGGTAAGCGACGACGCCAACCTCAGCTTTGGAAGCATGCGGTTGCGGCGAACCGGAGGTCACGGCGGACACAATGGACTGCGGTCGGTCATTGCGTGTGTGGGTACGGAAGAGTTTCCCCGGTTGCGCATCGGCGTTGGCTGCGACCGGCTGCCCGACGATCTGACCGACTACGTGCTGGCCGAGTTTGATACGGACGAGCGCGACGAGTTGCCGGAGATAGTGGATCGCGCAAGCAGGGCGGTGGAAACCGCTCTTACTGAAGATATTGGTGAAGCAATGAACCGGTTCAATTGACCGCTTCTGCGGGAGAAGATACTATGCGGCAGATAAGCTCAAACGTGATGGACGGTGATGAAAGGTGCCCTCACCGATCGCTTTTCAGAGCGATGGGGTACATAGACAGGGAGATGCGCCAGCCCATTATCGGTGTGGCGAACGCTGCAAACGAGATTATTCCTGGCCATATCCACCTTGATAAGATCACCGAGGCCGTAAAGGCCGGCATCAGGATGGCCGGCGGTACACCTGTCACGTTCGGTGTGATAGGCGTCTGCGACGGGATCGCCATGAACCATACGGGGATGAAATACTCTCTGTGCAGCCGCGAACTCATAGCCGACTCGGTGGAAGTAATGGCGCGCGCCCATGGGTTCGACGGACTGGCTCTCGTTACGAACTGCGATAAGATAACGCCCGGGATGCTGATGGTGGCGGGTCGCCTTAACATCCCGTCAATACTCGTTAGCGGCGGGCCCATGCTCGCAGGACAGCTGGACGGTGAGACGCTGGACCTAGTGACACTCTTCGCGGAGATTCCTCGCGCTGTCAGCGGCGAAATAGATCCCGAACGATGGAAAGCCATGGAAAACGCCGCTTGCCCGACGGCAGGATCCTGCGCGGGCATGTTCACGGCGAACTCGATGAACTGTCTCTCGGAAGCGCTCGGGCTGGCGTTGCCGGGTAACGGTACGATCCCCGCCGTTTACGGGGCGCGAATCGCGCTGGCAAAACAGGCCGGCATTCGGATAGTCGAGATGCTGAGCGAAGATCGTCTGCCGGACAAGATCATGACGCGCGCGGCGTTCGAGAACGCCATTGCTCTCGACATGGCCTTTGGAGGCTCAACCAACACGGCGCTCCACCTGCCCGCAATCGCCAACGAGGTCGGGATCGAGCTGCCGATGCAGGTCTTTAACGATATTGCGGCTCGCGTACCTCACGTCTGTTCGATGTCGCCCGGCGGTCCGCACCATCTGGAAGACCTGTACCGGGCAGGCGGTGTGCAACCCATTCTGAAGATGCTCGCCGATCGCGGGTTGCTGCACAACGACGAACCGACGGTGACCGGCAACACCGTTGCCGAGAACTG
Source organism: uncultured bacterium (assembly GCA_964524145.1). GTDB lineage: Bacteria > Hydrogenedentota. Next base: position 25,538 of record CAZGCA010000037.1, read on the forward strand.
CGCCGACGCCGAGGTGAAAGACAGCACGGTCATCCGACCGTTTGATGATCCGTACCACAAGACAGGCGGTCTTGCGGTGCTCTTTGGGAACCTTGCTCCCGACGGGGCCATCGTGAAAGAGTCCGCCGTGGCGCCGGAGATGCTGAACCATGCCGGTCCCGCGCGGATATTCGACTCGGAGCCCGAGGCGGCGCGGGCGATCATCGACAGAACTATCCGGAAGGGCGACGTACTGGTGATACGGTACGAAGGGCCGAAAGGCGGTCCGGGCATGCAGGAGATGCTGACGCCGACGGCCTCGATCAAAGGGATTGGGCTCGACAAGGACGTCGCGCTGATAACGGACGGCCGTTTCTCGGGCGGCACCAGCGGCGCGTCGATAGGGCACGTATCGCCGGAGGCCATGGAGGGAGGTCCGATAGCGTTGCTGCGAGACGGCGACACAATAGAGATAGATATCCCCGGTCGATCGCTGAACGTACGCATCTCGGAGAGCGAGATGGAAACGAGGCGAAAGGCATGGAGCCCGCCAGCCCCCAAGATAGACTCAGGCTATCTTGGGCGGTACGCTCGTCAGGTGTGCTCGGGCAGCACAGGCGCGGTGGTCAGGTGACGGTATGAGCAAGAAGATGACAGGGTCCGAAATACTTATCGAGTGTCTCAAACGGGAAGGCGTCGAGATCATCTTCGGCTTTCCCGGCGGCGTTGTTCTCGGCCTTTTCGACAAGTTGTTCGACGCCGATATAGAGGTCGTGCTGACGCGCCACGAGCAGGCCGCAGCCCACGCTGCCGACGGATACGCGCGCGCATCGGGCAAGGTTGGGGTCTGTCTGTCAACCTCCGGTCCGGGCGCAACCAATCTGGTGACAGGCATCGCCACCGCGCACATGGATTCGGTGCCCATAGTGGCGCTGACAGGCCAGGTCGATACCTCGCTTATAGGCGGAGACGCGTTTCAGGAGGCCGACATAACCGGCATAACCCGGCCGATAACCAAACACAACTTTCTCATCGACGACATCAAGCGTGTTGCGTGGACCGTGCGTGCCGCGTTTCATATTGCGCGTACGGGCCGGCCGGGTCCCGTGTTGATCGACCTGCCCAAGAACATAACCATGGGCGAGACAGAGTTTGTCTACCCCGAAGAGATCGATCTGCCGGGCTACAAACCGACGTACCGCGGAAATATGAGACAGATAAAAACCGCCGCAAAGGTGATAAACGAGGCTAAACGACCGTTGATCTACGCCGGCGGAGGCGTGATAATCAGCGGCGCGACCAAGGAGCTGAAGGAGCTTGCGTACAAGGTGGGTACGCCGGTTACGTTGACGCTGCTGGGGCTGGGCGGTTTTCCAGGCACCGACGACCTCTTTTTGGGTATGTGCGGGATGCATGGCACTGTTACGTCGAACCGTGCGATAACCGAGAGCGACGTGCTTATCGCGATCGGGGTCCGGTTCGATGACAGGGTCACGGGCAAGATAGAGGAATTCGCCCCTGATGCGCACATAATCCACATCGATATAGACCCGTCGGCCATCAGCAAGAACGTGACGGTACACACGCCGATAGTGGGCGACGCGAAGACGATCCTCGGGCAGCTGCTACCGCTTGTGAAGAAAGCCGACACCGGCGACTGGCTGAAAAAGGTGAGGAAGTGGAAGAAGGATTTTCCGCTGACATACGACAGGGACGCCAAGACCATAAAACCGCAGTACGTTGTGGAGGAGATCTATCGAGCCACAAAAGGCAAGGCCATCATCACAACCGAGGTCGGCCAGAACCAGATGTGGGCTGCGCAGTTCTACAAGTACGACGAGCCGCGTAAGTGGCTCTCTTCCGGCGGGCTCGGTACCATGGGATACGGTTTCCCGGGGGCGATAGGAGCGCAGATTGCGTGCCCGGACGCTGTGGTGTTCGACATAGCGGGCGACGGCAGCATACAGATGAACATCCAGGACCTGGCGACGGCGGTGCGGCTGAAGCTGCCGGTAAACGTCGCGATACTTGACAACCAGTTTCTCGGGATGGTCAGGCAATGGCAGCAACTGTTCTTTGACCGGAGGTATTCGAGCTCGTGCCTCGCCGACAACCCCGACTTCGTCAAGCTGGCGGACGCGTATGGCGCGAAAGGGTTGTGTATCACCGAGAAATCCGACGTGCGTGCCGCGATCAAGGAGGCCATTGCGACGCCGGGTACTGTTCTGCTGGACTTTCGTGTCGATAGGGAAGAGAACGTGTTTCCGATGGTGCCTGCCGGCGCCGCAATAAACGAGATGGTGTTAAACGAGCCATGAGACATACAATATCAGTTCTGGTAGAGAATCACTTTGGCGTGTTGGCGCGTGTCGCGGGCCTATTCAGCGGCCGCGGATTTAACATCAGCAGTCTCAGCGTCGGCGAGACGGAAGCCCCGGACATATCGCGGATGACCCTCGTTGTCGAGGGAGATGATGCTGTTGTTGAACAGATCAAGAAGCAGCTCAACAGGCTTGTAGAGGTGCTCAAGGTGGTTGACCTCGCCCAGATGGACCATGTGGGCAGGGAACTTGCCCTGGTGAAGGTGAACGCCGAGAAGCGCAACCGATCGGAGATTATCGAATTGGTGGATATTTTCCGGGCGGGGATCATCGATGTGTCACCGAAATCGATGACCATCGAGGTGACGGGTCCCGAAGAGAAGGTCGCCGCGCTCATCAAGATGCTGAAACCGTTTGGGATTCGTGAGATGGCCAGGACGGGCCGTGTGGCATTGCCACGTGCCTGACAACAGACAGAAGGAGGACGACATGGCCGAGATTTTTTATGACAAGGATGCGGAGATCAACACGCTTTCGGGGAAGACGTTGGCGATAATTGGATACGGCAGCCAGGGGCATGCGCACGCGCAGAACCTGCGCGACAGCGGGTGCGAAGTTATTGTGGGCGAGGCGGCAGGAAGCCCCGGTTGGGAAGCCGCCGAGACCGCGGGCTTCCCGGTGATGTCGGCTGCGGAAGCCTCAGCGAAAGCGGATCTGATGACGCTCCTGGTGCCGGACACGGTCCAACCGAAGATCTACGAGACCGAGCTGAAGGCGAACCTGACCGCCGGCAAATCGCTTGTGTTTGCGCACGGGTTCAACATCCACTTCGGATACATCAAACCGTCGGCGGATACGGACGTCTTTATGATCGCGCCGAAGGGGCCGGGAAACCTGGTGCGGAGCGAGTTCACCGAAGGTGGCGGGGTGCCCTGCCTTGTGGCCGTCCACCAGGATGCGAGCGGCGAAGCGATGAAGAATGCGCTGGCATATGCCAACGGCATCGGCGGCACGCGTGCCGGTGTTATCAAAACGACGTTCGAAGAAGAGACGGAGACCGACCTGTTTGGCGAGCAGGCGGTGCTCTGTGGTGGAGCCGCCTCGCTTGTGAAGACGGGGTTCGAAGTGCTGGTTGAGGCCGGCTACCAACCTGAGATAGCGTACTTCGAGTGCATGCACGAGCTCAAGCTGATAGTGGACCTGTTCTATCAGGGAGGGCTGACGCTGATGTGGAAATCCGTCAGCGACACGGCTGAGTACGGTGGGCTGACGGTCGGGCCGCAGTTGATAAATCCACAAGCCAAGAAGTTCATGAAAGAGAAAATACTGGCTCGCGTTCGCTCCGGCGAGTTTGCCAAGGAGTGGGTCAAGGAGTTTAAGCAAGGATGCGAGCAGTTCAATCGCCTCGAGAAGGCCGATGCCGAACACCAGCTGGAGGTCGTTGGAGCGAAGTTGCGCAAAATGATGAGCTGGATAGGATCCTGAGGCGATTGTGCGGACCTTGACGCTATGGGCATGACGGTAACTGAGAAGATACTTGCTGCACACTGCGGCAAGGAGCACGTCAACCCGGGCGATCTTATCGAGGCTTCAGTGGACTTCGCGCTGGGCAACGACATAACGGCGCCGCTCGCGATAGAAACGTTCCGCAAGAACCAGTTCGGCACGGTGTTCGATCCCGAGAAGGTGTGTCTTGTGGCGGACCATTTCGTCCCCAACAAGGACATCAAGAGCGCCGAGCAGGTGAAGAAGCTTCGGGCGTTCGCACGCGAGCAGTCCCTGACCCACTTCTACGATGCCGGCGATATGGGTATCGAACATGCCTTCCTGCCCGAGCAAGGGTTGGTGTTGCCAGGCGATCTGGTCGTAGGCGCCGATTCGCATACCTGCACATATGGTGCACTGGGCGCGTTCTCGACGGGCGTAGGCAGCACCGATCTTGCGGCCGTGATGGCTACCGGGCACGTGTGGTTAAAGGTACCGGCCTCGCTCAAACTCGTTTACAAAGGGACCCTAAAACCGTGGGTCAGCGGCAAGGATCTGATCCTCTATACCATCGGGCAGATCGGTGTCTCGGGAGCTCTTTACATGGCGATCGAGTTCTGCGGCGATACGATAGCGTCGCTGCCGATGTCCGGCCGCTTGACGATGTGCAACATGGCCATAGAGGCCGGCGGGAAAAGCGGCATTATGGCCCCTGACGATGTTACTGCGGAGTATGTCGGCGAACGATCTCAGCGCGCATACACGGTCCATCGGAGCGATGCCGACGCCGAGTATGTTGCGACGCACGAGTTCGACGTCTCCGCGCTTGAGCCGCAGGTTGCGCTGCCGCACCTGCCCGAAAACGCCAAACCGATCTCTGCGCTTGATACCGTTGTGATCGATCAGGTGGTGATAGGGTCCTGCACCAACGGTCAGCTGGACGACATGCGTGCAGCAGCATCTGTGATGAAAGGCAGGCGGGTCCACCGGGACGTGCGGGCCATCATTATTCCTGCGACGCAGGCGGTCGCATTGCGGTGCATCGAAGAAGGTCTGGCTCGGACGTTTATCGAGTCAGGAGCCGTTTTCAGCACGCCGACGTGCGGCCCGTGTTTGGGCGGCCACATGGGCGTTCTTGCCGAAGGCGAACGGGCCGTGGCGACGACCAACAGGAACTTCGTCGGGCGTATGGGACACCCGGGCAGCGAAGTCTACTTGTCAAGCCCTGCGGTGGCGGCAGCGTCGGCCATTGCGGGCCGTATAGCTCATCCTGATGAGGTGATGAATTGATCATTGAACGTTGTGAAGGGCGGTCTCGGCCGACCGGTGTGTAGAGTGCGCACGCTCCTGGAATTGCAGAGCATAGACCTCGAAATCGACAGGTTGACACAACGGCTGAAGGACATACCCGCGGAAAGCGCTGCTCTCGAGACAGAACTGTCCGCAGAGCAGGTTGCCCGGGACAGTCTGCACGATGAACGCCAGCGTTTGGAAAAGCAGCGGGATGCCGAAGAGCTCGATCTCGAGTCGAAGCTGGAAACATTGCACAAGTGGGAGACCCAGCTGTTACAGATACGGACAAACAAAGAATACCAGGCAATGCTGACCGAGATCGGATCGCTCAAGATAGATATCTCCCGCCTTGAGGACCGTGTTCTGGAGTCTATTGAAGCGATCGAGGATGCCGCTAAGAGGGAAGAGGACTGCACCCGCAAGTACAACGAAGATAAGAAACGGGTTGAAGCGGAACAACAACGGCTTCGCGACGAAGATCTCGCCGTGAGAGAAGAGATCGAGAAACTGGCCGCCGCGCGCGAACCCGTAATCCCGCGCATAGATCCGGATCTGTTGGCGAGGTACGAGCGAGTCCGAAATGCGCGCAAGGGAACAGCCGCCATCGTCGAAGTGCGCAACGGGGCGTGCACCGCCTGCAACAGAAAGCTGCGGCCACAGATGGTCAATGACGTGCTGGTCGCCGAAAAGATAGTCGTTTGTCAGACGTGTTCGTGCATTCTCTACGACCCCGAAAGCTTGGGTGTAGGCACTGAGTAGATGCCCTGGTTCAAGAGACAGCAGTCGTACGTACCCGTTCGTTCCGTTCGGAGGCGGAGCGTTCAAGCGGACGGGAAGTTTATGCGATGCCCGAAGTGCGGGGAGATACTATACAAAGCCGACCTGGAGAACAACCTTTTTGTCTGCGCGAAATGTCGACATCACTTCCGCATAGGTGCGCGACAGCGGTTGGAATACATCGCGGACACCGGCACGTTCGAGGAGAGGCATGAGGGGTTGCGATCGGTTGATCCGTTGAAGTTCCGTGCAGGCTCCGTGAGTTACGCCGACAAGATTACAGAAAGCCAGGCCGGTACGGGCCTGGAGGAGGCAGCGATAAGCGGTCGCTGTACGATTGGAGGCGTCAACGTGTCATTGGCCATCACCGATTCGTTCTTCATGATGGGAAGCATGGGGTCGGTGGTGGGCGAGAAGATCACCCGCACCATCGAGGACTCTATTACGGAGAAGCTGCCGCTTGTCTGCGTCTCCGGTTCCGGGGGCGGGGCGCGCATGCAGGAAGGCACGCTCTCGCTCATGCAGATGGCGAAGATAAGCTCGGCACTGGCCCAACTGCACGAACAGCGCCTACCGTACCTGTCGGTACTGACCGACCCAACGATGGGCGGCACGGCCGCAAGCTTCGGCATGATGGGTGACGTCATTCTGGCGGAACCGGGCGCCATGATAGGGTTCGCCGGCGACAGAACAAGAGACGCCATCAGGCAGAAGCTCCCGGAGGGGTTTCAGACCGCGGAGTTCCTGCTTGAAAAAGGTTTCATAGACTTGGTCGTGCCCCGGGTCGAGATGAAGGAGACGGTCGCATGTCTCCTGACACTGCTCGCAGCATGACGCCAATCGAGTACCTCTTCTCGCTCGAGATACACGGCATCAAGTTGGGCCTCAACAACATCCGTCATCTCCTGCGGAGCGTTGGCAATCCTCAACACGCGTTTCGCTCTGTTCACGTCGGCGGTACCAACGGCAAGGGTTCGGTCGTCTCGTACATCGGTTCCGTGCTGGTATCGGCAGGGTATTCGGTCGGCAAGTACACCTCTCCTCACATGGCCGATTTCTCGGAGCGAATTGTCGTCGATGGCGAGCGTATTCCCCGGGAAGACCTCGAACGGTTGATAGACTTGCTGAGGCCGGTCGCAGACGAAATGCCCTCGGTCGACAATCTCGACACACCAACGTTCTTCGAGATGTCAACTGCGGTCGCGTTCAAATACTTTGCCGAGCGGCGCGTGGATTTTGGCGTGATCGAGGTCGGCATGGGCGGCCGGCTCGACTCGACAAACGTGCTTCAGCCCGAGGTGACGGTGATCACCAACGTGGATATGGAACACCGCGAACATCTCGGGGATACCATCGAGAAGATCGCTTTCGAGAAGATCGGGATCATCACCGACGGCGCCGCCGTTGTCTCCGCAATTCGCCAACCGTCTGCCGTTGCACTGCTCGAGGAACGGTGCAAAGAAAAAGCTGCCAACCTGTACCTGCTTGACAAAAACTTCTCCTACGAGCTGAAACCGCTCGAGTTTCCCCGTCAGGCGCTCTCTGTTCGGTCGGCACTTGGCAACGTTGAGGGAGTGGAGATATCGCTTGCCGGAGAACACCAGGGACAGAACGGTGCGGTAGCGGTGGTTGCGGCGCAGGTGCTCGCCGGTACCCATACAGCGATCACCGAGGACGCGATCCGCTCGGGCATGGCCGCCACACGGTGGCCGTGCCGGCTCGAGCTTGTAAGCAGGAAGCCGTTAATCGTTGTCGACGTGGCCCATAACGCCGCGGGAGCGCGCAGGCTCCAGGCGGAGGTTTCGCGCGCGTTTGCCGACAAACGCGTCATCCTTGTCCTGGCGATATCGAACGATAAAGACGCCGACGCCATCGCGTCCATTCTTTGCCCCGATGCCGAGGTTACCATAGTCACGCAGTTCCGGATGCACCGGCACATGCCTGCCGAGCAACTGTATAACGCGGTGAGACGGTCCGGGCACCAGGCCATGCTCTCGTACTCCGTTGCGGAGGCGGTCCAGAAAGCCCGATCCATCGCGAGCGATGACACGTTGATCCTCATCACGGGATCGCTCTTCACCGCCGGCGAGGCAAAGCAGGCCCTGAAGCCTCTCGTCTCCGCCGATGACAGTCTTGGATGAGCACCGAAGGATTCCAACACGCTGGGCGGAGGCGTCATCCACGATCCGGGAACATCGAGTCAATATCGGGGCTGCCCTTTGCCCGTTGCCACTGGTATAATATGTACCGGTCTGGCATCTCGGTGCTGTGCATAGCTCCCCTGGCTTTTCTGATGGGTGTGCCGTTTCCTTCCGGGTTGAGGATTCTGAAGAACAACGATCAGGTTCGATTCATTCCGTGGGCGTGAGCAAGGAGAGTGTCGATATCATGACCTCGGTGAAGCCAGCGCCTTACGCCATCACGGTTGTACAATCAGAGAGCTGAGCAGAGGTGAAAACTCAGAAGAGTACGTATATAAGACTGGAGACTGTCGATCCCCCGGTCAGTGCCATGAGGAAACCCAGACACATCAGCATAATGATGATGGGCGCCAGCCAGAACTTCTTGCGCACCTTCAGGAACTCCCACATCTCTTTCAGGATTCCCATAGCATCTCCCTAAAACTGCTTCAGGTATCGTTCTTTTGGCACTTCCTCGTCGGGGGGCGCTTCCCAGTAACTGGTGCTTTCAGGCTCGTATCTGCGTTTCATCGGGTCATGCCCCATTGCCCGCATTGCCACTCCCGCAGGAGTTATTACACAATAGTATACCACTATAAGTATAACATGAGTGACAACAAAACTGATACCCGTTGCAACGCGGAGCCATATCCAAACGAAAGGTTTGAGCACAACCGGCACGATAACAGCTGCAGAGAAGACCGCGCATCCGGCAACGTACATCCACGCACGCACATGTCCCGTTCGCCACCAATGCACCGTCGCAAGGATGCATAGTAGTGCGGCGAAAACAATGCCGAACTTCCTAACCTCCTTTGTGTCCAAGCGTTGGTCGTTCATCAATCGAGCACGTACTGTTTTGTCCAATCGACCTCCTCATGCCAGGGTTTCTGCTTCTTCTTGTCGAGCAGGAACGGGCCCATGATCAAGAAATCCATCTGTGTTCGCATAAAGCACGCAAACGCATCGTCCGGGGTACATACTATCGGTTCACCGCGGACGTTGAACGAAGTATTGATCAAGAGCGGACAGCCGGTTTGTTCGGCGAAAGCACTGATCATCTCGTGGTAGAGCGGATTGTCGTCGCGTCGGACAGTCTGGATGCGTGCGGAGTTATCCACGTGGGTGACTGCCGGTATCTCAGAGCGGACAACACGGCGTTTGTCCAGTCCTGAAAGCGACTCGGCCTCGGAACCCAGTCTTGCGAGCCGGTCCTGCCTGACGGGCGCGACTATAAGCATGTAAGGACTCTCCCTGTCAAGCTCGAAGTAGTCAGAGACACGGCCCTCGAGTACGGTTGGGGCAAATGGACGGAAAGACTCTCGGAACTTTATCTTCAGGTTGATGACCGACTGCATGCTTGGCGAACGCGGGTCGCCGAGAATGCTTCGCGAGCCCAGCGCGCGGGGGCCGAACTCCATACGCCCCTGGAACCAGCCGACGACGTTCTGTTGTTCGACAAGCTCGGCAACGGTGCGTGGAATCTCTGATCTTTCGAGACGGATGAATGGAATCTCGTTCTCTTCAAGGTACGCTTCGACCGCGTCGTCGCTGAATGCCGGGCCTAGATACGACGCTTTCTGCATGCGCGAATCGGGCGTACGCGGGTTGTCGAGGTAGCTGAACCACGTGAAAAGCGCAGCGCCAAGAGCGCCTCCCGCATCGCCCGCAGCTGGTTGAATCCATATGTCCTCAAATGGTCCATCGCGGAGCAATCGGCCGTTGGCCACACAGTTGAGCGCGACACCTCCGGCAAGGCAAAGCCTGTCCAAGCCGGTCTGGGCGTGGACGTGCCGTGCCATGCGCATGATTATCTCCTCGGTGACGACCTGGACCGACCGGGCCATGTCCATCTCGCGTTGCGTTATCTCCGACTCTGGTGTGCGAGGCGGCCCGCCAAACAGCCTGGCAAACCGTCTGTTTGTCATGCGCAACCCAGCGCAGTAATCGAAGTAGCGCAGGTTCAACCGAAACGATCCGTCGTCCTTGAGATCAATGAGCTCACTGAGTATGGTGTCAACGTAGGAAGGGTCCCCGTAGGGAGCAAGCCCCATCAACTTGTATTCACCGCTGTTGACCTTGAACCCTGTGAAGTAAGTGAACGCGGAGTATAGGAGCCCGAGAGAGTGGGGGAAATTGAGGGTTTTGTGTATCTTAATGGTGTTAGCTCGCCCAACGCCAAAGGTGGCGGTGGACCACTCACCCACGCCGTCAACAGTAAGAAATGCCGCCTCCTCGAACGGGCTCGGGAAAAACGCTGATGCCGCATGTGATTCGTGGTGAGTGGTGAAGATGACATCACCCCCGTATCTCATCTCTCGTTTGATGGTCTCGCGCATAAAGAGTTTCTGCTTGAGCCACAAAGGCATCGCCTTGATAAACGACCGTATACCAGCGGGTGCAAAGCTGAGGTACGTCAACAGTATCCGTTCGAATTTGATGAACGGCTTATCGTAGAAGGCCACATAATCCAGGTCGTCCGCACGAATGCCTGCTTCGTCAAGGCAGTATTGGACCGCGTTGGCCGGGAAGGACGGATCGTGTTTCTTGCGTGTGAACCGTTCCTCCTGAGCCGCTGCGACTATATGGCCGTCGGCAACAAGTGCGGCTGCACTGTCATGATAGAAAGCGGAGATGCCCAGAATGTTCAGCGTTTTGCCTCAGTCTGTTGCACGCGATCGGATGCACGTTCCTTCCACCGACAGTACTCCTTCCACACCACAGGTTTCAACAGCTCTGCCACCAGCAAGCATCCTGCTGCGTTCATATGTGCATCGTGTTTCCAATAGTAGTGTTCAGGACACTGTGTCTGCAAGAGAACTGACCGTAGTTCAATGTTGGGAACATCCAGACGCTCGAGCATCTGTTTGGTTCGCCGGGAGTTCGTAGAGAAATCGTAGGGCAGGGGGTCGGCCTCTGTGTTGTTAACCATGATGTGCGCCATCTTGCTTCCAAGTTCGTACTTCGCGGGGATCGCATAGGCGTGAAAGGCAATACCTCTCTCGCAACCCTCATCACGAAGCTCCCGAAGACAGGTCTCGGTGAGGCGCCACCCTTCTTCCAGTTCTGGATAGTAATTCTTAAGATACGTCTCCATCTGCCAAGGTCTTCCAGGAATAACGGGATAGTCCTTTTCTTCTGACATATGCGATAAGTGCTTCATCTGGAGGCTCGAACCGGTCCAGCCACGGCGGGGACACTTGGGCTTAGGCTCACGAATCCCTGTATTGCCTTGGCTGGAAGCGACGGGTTGCGTTTCGTTCGCGTGAACCGTTCTTCCTGAGCAGGCGCGACTTCGCTCTCTAGAATGCGGAAATTCCCAGGATTCACTTTTGCGCCTCGCCGCTTGTCTGAGAGCCACCCGCGGAGTGCAGCCAATGACCATACTCCTTCCACACTATGGGCTCAAGTTGACTCGCCACAAACTCGTTACCAAGATGGTTCATATGCGCGTCTTCCACAAAGTAGTAGTCCTCCGGGTGTTCTGTCTCCAACAGTCCTTTGCGCAGATCGACATAGGGGACCCGCAGATCCTCAAGCAGTTGATGTGCGTACCGCGAATTCTTTGAGAAGTCGTAAAGGTCAGGATCGAACACGCCACCGAAAGCGCGGATTATGACTCGCCTCATTTCCTCAGTGAGTTCGTACTTGGCAGGGATCTCTAACGCATACAGGGGTATGTTCCTCTTGACGCACTCGTCGCGCAGTTCGTCGATGGCGTTTGCCGTGAGTTGCCACCCTTCGTCGAGTTCCGGATAGTACTCCTTGAGCGACGTTTCGAGCGGCCAGGGTCTTCCAGGAATGGCCGGGTATTTCGGCTTTCGCCGACCGCTCGGTGCGCGAGCGACCGAGCTTCCTTTGAGAATGCGCCATCGGCTGTGCAGAAACACAAGTAGGTGGCTGTGCCTGCGGAGGAAATTCCTGAGCCGCCTGCTTGGCGTGAGTTGCGAGAGCATTTGATCGAGGTTCTCTTGCCATTCAACCTGTGTACTGCGCATACACTTGCCTGCCATCCGAAGATTGTCGCGAATGTCATTCTCGGGAAACAGCTGGAGAATCACAACGTTGGGTTGCAGGGCGAATCCCAATTCCCGCATTTTCGACAACTCCTGTATCGTCCCGTACGCACCCACCCCGAAATTGACTACGGAAATCGAAGCGCCGGGATGTTTGTTGTGGAGGAATTGCTCGAGCTTCTTGGGGAACGAATCCGCGATGCTGACCATGTGGCCGGCAGTAAACGAATCGCCGACACAAATGACGCGGAACATCTCGGGCGTCTTGGGAGCTATCTCGGAGTCCCTGAGCCTCAGCGAGTTAGTTATGAATGGCTCGTCCGGCTGCCTTCCTGGTACGGAAGGTGCATAATCGAATATCCGTGTTGGGTGGGGGCGATACGCGCCTGTCGGTTTCAAGTGGGCTTGGGGAAAGAACACTCGCATGATTATTTCCAGGGCGACAACGCACACTATCACCGTCCCCGTCAGTAGCAAGAGATCTTGCAGTTTGATACGAGCAATAGATCGACGGATTGGCGTGCCCCCCTGCCCGACATAGTGTCGATACCAGCGTCGAAAGACGTATAAGGTCGCTAGGCCGACAATAAGTATTGTGGGCGATTGATGGGGGTGAACCAGCATTGTGCGGATCAACGCAACGGGTATAACCAGCAAGAGGAATCCGAGAAGAGGAAGCGTCCTCCTTGTGCACCACCTGACGACCACCCGCACAACCCTGTTATCAGCCAGAAGTCTGTTTTTGTAAAGGAGCAGCGACAAAAGGACTGCTCGGCCCGCAAGCAGGGCATTGAACCAGTCCAGCGGCGCGCTTACTCCGAAGAGCGCCAGTATGACATAGAGGATGAGACACCCGGCCCAGCAAGAGAGCGCAATGGGCGACAAGAATGCTGCTTCCAAGACCCCGAGCGCGGGGCTCGTCGCCGGAAAACCCAACGACTCCAGCACGATAACGGCGGCACGGAGTACTACTCCGGCTACGCGCGCGATATCGAATCGTTCCGGTACCGGCCCAGGCCCGGTACTCGGCTCTTGTTTCCTGAACATACCCGGTTTATCGCTTATCCCCGTTGCGGTGAGTTCGACGGCCCACTGCTCCATCTGCTGTAAATGTACGCGACCACAAAAGAATTGTCAACAATGGCGGGATTTGCGCGATGCAATGTGCACGTGTTCTCAAGTGCTTCTGCGTTATCCCTGGAAAGAACACTCAAGAGGACACAAGCAACTCGTGGTGCGACATCTCGGCGAGCGTGTTTTCATCAGGCGGCAAACGCCGAAACGTGCCCCCGCGTTGTTCCAAGCGGCGGCAGAGCATGTGCACCAGCCCGTGGCCGTTTCCACGTCTCGTCCGCCGTCGGCGAGGGACGGAAGGAACCCCCTGGCTGTCGCGTGAGCCAAGGCTCTTCATGACGTAACAGGCGTTCCACTGGCAGATGGTACGTGCCCGGCGCCAGGATTCGGTCGGGCCCTACCAAGTGAGTATCTGGTGCGGATTACACCCGTCTGACACAGCGGTACACCACTTCCTTGTCCGGAATGCGGTATCGCCGAATCTCGTCGGGCGACAGGATTGATGCAGGTTTGATCTCCTCGTACGCGAACCGGCCGAGGCGGTACTTGAAGTCGGGCAACGCGTACGCCCAGATATGGTCGTAGATGTCCGGGTCCGGTTCCTCCCACTCGACTGTCTCGTCGAGGTTCATGTCGAACGGAACCATTATATAGGCAACGCCTGTCGGTGCAAGTATGCGTTCGAGCTCCGCAACGGCTTGCAGATCATCGCGCACATGTTCGAGCACGTGCAGGCAAAAGACCACCTCGAACGACGCGTCTTTGATCGGCAGGTTCTGTATGTCGCATCGAAAACGCATACTGTCGTAGTGAAGGAGGAGATCCCTGCTGAAATCCGTCGCGAAGTACTGTAGCGCTGGGTTGCGTTTGATAAGATTGCGAACAGGGCCTTCCGGGGCGAAGTGCAATGCGGCCCCCTTACGGCTGAAGAGTTCCGGGTCGTGGCGCGTCATGTAAAGGTGGAGCAACCTGTGTCGTTCGCACCCGCCGCAGTTCGGACAGATGACGCTCGGCAACCAGAACTTGGTTGCATCCATGGTGTAGAAGTCGTAGCCCGTCCAGCCGCAGCAGGGGCACTCGACCTGTGGCTCGCGGATCCGTTTGTTGCGTTGGCTGACATAGAAATCCTGGGTTCTGCAGCGCAGGAATATCAGAGCGGAACGCACGCCCTTGTACCGAAGACGCCACACGAACAGTCGAAACGACTCTATGATATACCGTAACAACACAAAGAATCTTGTCATACTTCGTTACGTCCGGTGATAGTGTCAGAACCCACTCTCGCCGTGCAACAGGCAGGGCAAGTGTTGGTCGCTATTCTATAAGCAGACTGCCGCAATGTCAACGCTCCGGCTGCTCGGTCAAGGCGCGCACGGGGCAGGGCACGGCGCCAACGCAGTGCAATGCAGCGCCGGCGCGACACGGAAGCGAAATGAAGATCAGGCGTCGGTACACGTGCAGTACCGCTTAGGGCAGGTTACGCAGTGGTTCGGGAAATCGGGAGGCGCGGCGTCCGGGTCGGTAACGTACTTGCGCAGGTAGACCATTTTCTCGTTGTTCCAGATCTCATCAATATGTTGCTCGGCAAGATTGCCAACCGCCTGGGACGGTTTGAAGACGATGCAGCATGGGAAGACATCCCCGTTGGCGTTCACCACGAGCGTCGTCCAAAGGTTGCGGCATTCAGTGTGAATCAGACCATCGTCAAAGCGCGTGTAACTCCCAGGCGATGCATCCCCATGTTTATCTTTCACCGACTCCGCTATCCATTCATCTCTCAACTCGGTGGGGACCCAGAAATGCTCAAGCGCAACAAACTCCGCGCCGACATCAAAGGCAAGCCGCCTGGCATCATCGACTTCGCGCTCGTTGTGCTTGCTCAAAAGCATCTTGTAAATTACCACCGGCGTGGGGGAGCCGACGGCCTTTTTGGTCTCATTCAGTAGTCTCATATTGCTGATGACACGGTTGAAGTCTCCGTTTATGCGATACTTCTCGTAGGTCTCTTGTGTGGCGCCGTCTACCGAAACGGTCAGTTCATCGAGACCGCTCGCGATAAGCTTGTCAAAGAATCCGGCGTCGTAATCCTTTGCTGAAAAACTTGTGTCGAGCCGGGTGTAAGCATGTTTCTTGTGGAAAAAGCCGATGTATTGGCTAAGATGAGGGTTCATAAGAGGCTCGCCCCAGTTGTACAGATTCACAAGGGTCAGCAGCTCTGCTCGAATGTTCGACACAACCTGTGCGAACGTCCCGGGTTGCAGAAGCTCCTTTTTCAGCTCGGAGAAACCTCCGCCGGTTGCGCAGAACGGGCACTTGAGGTTGCAGATCGTCGACGGGTCCAAATAAAGAGAGGGCGGATTGCTCTTCAGGCGGGTGGACTGACGACGAAGCTCAGCTTCGTTTAGCACTTCATTGCGTTGCTTGCGCCTTTGATCGAGGAGGCGATTGATTCTCGCCCGACGGTTGCCGTGGCGAATGAATCGATATGCTCGGCCAAGAAACGTCCACATCTCTCCGTCCGGTGATGCCGCCCGTCCATTTCCGGATCGGGCCGTTGGTCGTCAGTAATACCAGTCCGCCAGAAACAAAAGAATACCAGATCGAAGTGTAGCAGATGTCGTCCCCCAAAGGCAAGAAAGCGCCGGTCTGCGGGGATCGCAGGCGCGCCGCGCGACCTTGCCTGACCGGATGCCGGCTATGATAGGAAGGCTCCGGTGCCGGCCTTGACAGAGTATCTCGGTTGGTGTACAGTAAAAGGTTGGTACAGGTGTGGTGCGTGTGGAAGCCGAACCGCGAAGCGGTCTGCACAACAGGCTTCCGACGGCTGACACCGCCAGTTTGAATTCGCTATTTGAGGCCGGGGCGGCATGGGTTGCGTAGAGACTCAAGATGCCGGAACCGGGCGTACGATGATGAGAGTAGTGTGACCAATGGTTGCTGTCACCGCCGTAGTAAATGGTAGACGATAACTTTTACGAGTTCCAAGAGTTTACGCTGTTGCCCACGAGCGCGTGTAATCTGCGCTGCAAAATGTGTCTGGCCATCCGCGGCACGAAATCTACCATCACCCGAGAGCACGCGTTGCAGGCCGTGGAGTTTGCCGGCCGTCGGGGGTTTAAGACAATTGTGGTGGGGGGTGGGGAGCCTCTCCTCGTCGACTACTTCTTTGACCTTGTGGATAGTCTGGTTGCCACCGGGGTAGAGATCAGGATAACGACAAACGGGATTCTGCTGAACAACGAGCACATCCGGCTGTTTTCGGGCCACGACAACCTATCGATACAAGTGTCCATCGACGGCATAGGTGAAGTGCACGACGAGATTCGCGGTGCAAGAGGGGCTTTTGATGCAAGTGAGAAATCGCTGCGGGCGTTGGCAGACGCGGGGATTCGAATATCGGTGAACACGGTTGTCCAGCGTTCGAACTTCCGTACCATGGTAGATCTGTATGAGCGGTTCAAGGACTTGCCGTATGTCTTTCACGCGTTCAGCCTTGTGGAGCCGGACGAAATCATCAGCGACGAGCTGTTGATTCTGCCCGATGAACTCGACGAATTCACTGACGTGATGACCGAAGTGATGTCCCGGGGCGATCGTGACGGTAACGATGTCATCTTGTCCCCGGAGCTTATCGAGAACTATCGGCGCCGCGTGAAGTACCCGTTTTTCCTCATGCATCCGGGCAACGGGTGCACCATAGGAAGGCGCGGCCTTATCGTGCTTCCAGATGGGTATGTCGTTCCCTGTTTCCACTACAGGTGGGAACGAGAACGCATCCAACGGCGGCTTGGCCAACGGCCAATCGATGAGATAGTTGATTCGCCGGAGGTGCGTGATGACATCAGCCGCGTAGTGGGGCCCAACGGGTGTCGTGGCTGCAGCACCATGTGCTATAACTGGGACGAGGACTTCCGCAATAAGGTCATGTCGCCTCACGGTATGCTCAGGTTGCGACGCACGTACCTGTGCGGCAAGGAATATGTCCGGCAACACCATCCAGGAATCTTTGCGGTTGCCCGCTCGGCGAAACGCACGCTGAGTATCGGTAGGTAGTGTGTGGCTTGGCTCCCCGGGTAGAGCGGCGAATGCGACACGGGTCTTGAGAATACCGTGTTGCCGCATGTTTCCTGCGGGCGCGCAATGCCGGGGTTCATTCGGCTGTGCCCGTCATTAATGTGGAGAGAGATCGCTTGCAACGCAATCTTGGTCTGCGGTGAGAACGGTGTTTGAAGGTTCGAGTTGAACGCACTCGCTGGGCGATTGGATATGTCGAAAGCGATTGTAGTAAAGGGGCTTGGCAAACGATTCCGCGTGCGGCGCGAGTCGAGGATGCTCGCCAAGGAACTGTTTAGCCGGGTGTTTCGCAAGGCGAACCTCGAAGAGTTCTGGGCGCTGCGCGACATAGGTTTCGAGGTCGAGGGGGGCCGATCGCTTGGTATCATAGGCGAGAACGGGTCGGGTAAGAGCACGCTGCTCAAGATAATCTCCGGCGTCACCGTGCCCACGGTTGGCGATGTGGAAGTTAACGGTCGCGTGGCGAGCTTGCTCGAGCTGGGCGCCGGTTTTCACCCGTACCTGACGGGTCGCGAGAACGTTTTCCTGAATTGCACAATATTGGGGATGCCTCGTGCGGCCATCGAAGAACGGTTTGAGGAGATCGTCGAGTTCTCCGGCATACGGGATTTTATAGACGCGCCTGTTATGACTTATTCCTCGGGAATGTTTGTTCGGCTAGGGTTCTCTGCCGCGATACACTCTGACCCGGCGATATTCGTGGTGGACGAAGTGTTGGCCGTGGGCGACGCGGAGTTTCATGAGAAGTGCAGGCGCAAAATACGCGAACTCCGCGAGGCGGGTAAGACCCTTGTTTTCGTCTCGCACGATCTGGGCATCGTGGGCGACCTTTGCGATGAGGTTATGCTTCTACGGCAGGGACGCATCTTCAACTACGGTACTGCGGACAAGGTGGTGAGTTTCTACATACAGACGGTCGGCGCCAAAGAAGGTATTGCGTTCATCGCCCGTGACCCCTTACACATGGTGTTCAACAACGGGAAGCTGGCCTTGTTCTGGAACGGGATAGAACTGACGAAGTTTAGTTCGGGATACACGTCAATTCTGTCCAAGGACAGGTGGCATAACAGTACAGAGGGGTTCTGGCAGGTTGTGGAATCGAGTGAACATCGGATCGTTGCGGAGGGCAGACAGCCTGGGTTGGGAGATGTCCGCTACACGTGGGAGATCGAGTTGGAGAACGACCGCACGATCCTTTGGACTATCCACATGGAGGTGATCAAGGAAGCGCTTATCGAGGACTGCAAGATCAGCCTTATGCTCAACGAGAGCTACCCGGATTGGCTATCGGAGGAAGAAGAAGAGACCTTCGAAGAGTTTCGCGCGGGCGACCCGAACTGGATAGTGATGTCGGCTAGAACACAGAGCAGCAAAACGCTCGCAGTGCGCCGGAGCGTGGTTGCAGGGACAGAACGGCCTGGCGTCCTGTTTGAATCGCTCAGGCCGGGCGAGATGGTGGGTGCACGTGTGGTCAACACGGGGCTCTCGGAACGTGCTCGTGTGTTGCAGTTCGAAGATTTGCCGACGCGGTCCGGCGGGGCAACGGAGCCAGTTAGATACGAGCTGTTCCGGAGCAGGGTAAGGATAATCGAGTCCGACGCCGAGTTGGAAGAAATAATAGCCGAACGGCGCAGAGCGCGTTCGCTGGAGCTCGGCAGGTTGCGGGCGGCGTTTGACAGGGCGAGTCTCCGCATCTACTGGGACGGGGCGGAGCTAACATCAAGACACGGGGGTTTTACATCTGTATGTTCGGGAAACATCTGGCACGACTCGCTTCAAGCGTATTGGCGGCACGATAAGAAAGACGAGCGGACACTGGTTGCCCGCGGAAAGTGGCGACGACTGCCCATCGAACAGATATGGACGGTCTCGGTGGCAGACGAACATACGATCAATTGGGAGATCGATCTCGTGGTCGAGGGGCAGATCGAGGCGGAAGAGTTCGACACCAGCCTGATGGTGACTACCAGCTACAATCGCTGGGCTACCGACTACGGTGAAGGCGAGTTTCCCGAGATCAGACACAAGGACGATTGGGAGCATGCGAGCGGCGAATACAAGCGCGGAATCTTCGTTTCTGCGCACTCGGAGGAGGAGAGGCTGCCGTCAATCAGGATGGAGTTCAAAGGGCCTCGAGAGGATTTCATCTGCACTGCGGTGAACACTGGTCAGAGCTTGAGCGCGCGCGCGCTACAGTGTCTCGACATCCTGGGTCGCGGGCGCAGGGCGGTCCAACCCGGCGAATACCGACTCCTCGATCTCACGATCCACATCGGCGAGACCTAGCGCTCCTTGCTCATGACCAATAGGCGCATCTAGGAAAGGTGCCGACCGCCCCCGCTTCGCGAGTCACATGGGGTCAGCATTGGGACGTTGGAGAATGATCTCCGGGACGGTGGCTCGCGAGCTTAAGGTAAGCAGAAAGATGACGGCGTGAGCCACGTCGTCAGGATGCAGAAAATCCGACCGGTCGCGGTCCGGCATCGCTTCTGCGGTAAGCCGGGTCTCCACTCCCCCCGGACAGATGCAGTGGACGAGAATGTTGTGCTCGCGCAGTTCCATCGCCAGCACTTTGGTGAGCCCGACCACGGCATGTTTCGACGCCGTGTAAGCGCCCTGGTTGAAATACGGTTTCTTGCCGACAATTGACGCGATGTTGATGATCCTGCCCGACCCTCGGGCTTTCATACCGGGCAGTGCCGCGCGAGTGAAAAGGAACGTGCCCGTCACGTTCGTTTCGATGACCGTGTTCCAGTCCTGAAGGGGCATTTCGGCCAGCGGCCCGAATATAGCCACACCGGCATTGTTGACGAGTATATCGATCCCGCCAAGCTCGTCATCCACACGGCTTATGACGCTATCGATCTCGTTCTCGCGTCGCACGTCTGCGGGAACGCACATCGCCCGCCCGCCCAGCTCGACAATCTCCTCCGCAACGCAGGCTATCTCCGAGTCAGTGCGTGCCGTGACGGCAACGTCGGCACCATGACGTGCGAGCGCCAGGGCAATGGCGCGGCCGATGCCACGACCACCGCCCGTAACAAGCGCCACCTTGCCCTCGATCTGATTATGCATATCGTCGATTCGCGTCGCAACTACATTTCCGTTAGCGTGGCAATGTTACACCGCGTGGTGAAAGTAGCAGGAAAGCGTTGCCGGTGTCAATCGATAGTCTCGAGCAGAAGCAACACGAGCCTCGGTCCGGATCAGGATTCGGCTCACAAGGTCGGGATGGATCCGCGGCCCCCGTCTGTCATCGGGAGGGCGTATCGGAGATCGATGTAGGCTTTGGGTTCTCGCGGGTTGGTGAGTCCGTCGGTTTGGGCCCAAAGCGTTTCGAGCGTCTCCAGTTTCTCTTTCCAGCCTGCATCCCCCCATCGGATGACGTAGGAACGTCGCGCCAACGTCATGACGAGATTCTTCGGGTCGCGGACATCGATCTCGGAAACCTTGAGCGCGTCGGCGAGCGGGCCGGGCTGAAACGTCCGCCACAGCGAGATGGCCTTCGACACTCCCGGCTCGGCTACCGTGTCCCCGCACCGCCATTCACGCTGCTTGTCTATCCCGCTGACAATAGGCCCTTCCGGAGAGACACCCACACGGTACGGGGCGATCAGGACGCGCTCGCCGTCTATCTCATACATCTCACCGAGGTCTATCAAAGCTATGGGCCATCGTTCCGAGACCGTTATGGTGACGGAACCGGGGTAGTCGAGGGTTACCCGGGCGGAATGCACGCGCGGCAGTTTTTCAAGAGCACGTTGCACGCCGCGGGGCCGCACGTCGAAGATGCTCTGCCCTTCCGCAACAGCGGCCGTGTTCAGCAGCTCGGCGCGCGTCAGCTGCCTGTTGCCGACGACGCCTATCGTCTCGATGCTAAAGCGTGGCGACTCGCTGACGTAGCCGCGGATATCCCATGTCAGCGTCCCGATCGCCACAAGCGCAAAGAGAACAGGGGCGCAGGTCAGGGCGACCTTCTTCGGATCGTATCTACGGACCGCGCTTCTTCTTCGGGCAACCTTCTGCTGAGGACGACGCTTCTTCTTTTTTGCCATACCGCTCGGACCTCGTCACCTCAATCCACACCGACGATCTCGAGTTCGCGTTCCAGTTTGATCCCGCGCTTCTTTTCGACAGCGGCTTCGATCTTCTCGATCAGCTCGATTATCTCTGACGCGCTCGCCAGCTCGACGTTGACGATCCAGTTTGCGTGGACATCGGATACCACGGCGCCCCCGAGCTTCTTTCCCTTGAAACCCAGCTCGTCGATTATCTTGCCCGCCGGCGCCTCCGGCGGGTTCTTGAATATGCAGCCGGCCGATTTGGTTTTCTGCGGTTGGGTCGAACGCCGTTTGAACAACATGCCGTTGATCCGGCTCTGTATTTGCGGTGTTGGCGCTTTGTTCAATAGAAACGACGCTCGCAGCACCACGCCAAGCTCCGCTAGATTGCTGCTCCGGTACGAGAAGGTTATCTCGTCGCGGTCAACCTCTTTGGTTTCGCCGCCGGCGAGCAGATCGACGTGATCGAGAACATCCGAGATTGACCAGTCGTCAACGCCTGCGTTCGTTGCGAGCGCGCCGCCTATTGTGCCGGGAACTCCCGCAAGCATCTCGAGACCGCTCTGTCCCGCCTGCGCACATTTCTTTATCACCGTTCCCACAGGCGTGCCGGCGCCCGCGGTGAGACGGCTATTCTTGAGCTGCACCTTCTTGAACGCGTGGTTGAGGTTTATTACGACGCCCGGGTAACCTCCGTCGCGCACGAGAAGGTTGCTTCCAGCGCCGATGACAAAATGCCTGATACCTTGCTGGGCGCACGCATTGAGTATCCTCAACGCTGAGCCTTCCGACTTCGGGCGCAGCCACACAAGCGCCGGACCGCCGACGCCTATCGTGGTGTGCTCCGACAACGGTTCGTTGAACTTCGTCAGCCCGTCGCAGAGCGCCGCTATCTGGTCGACGGTTTCTTTGTCCGGCACGCTCCCCATGAGCGGCTCGCCGGTTCTTTCTTCGCTGTCAGAGGACAAAACCCACTCCTTTCAGTCATCCCGGTTTTACGTTCCGCGCTGCGACAACAACTCCGCCATCTGGTCAGAAGCTTTGTAGATATCGCCGGCACCCAGAAAGATGACAACGTCGCCCGAGCACAGTCCGGGGCCAAGCAGCCCTTTCACCTCGTTCTGGTCGGCGATATAGACGGCATCTTTGTGGCCGGCATCTTGCGCCGCGGCGACTATGTCCATCGCCGACACTCCCGGCATCGGCTCCTCTCGCGCACCGTAGATCTCTGTCACGACCACCTTGTCGGCGAACAGCAGGCTCCGGCCGAAGTCTGCGCAGAAGAACTTGGTTCTGCTGTACAAATGCGGCTGGAATACCGCGATAATACGTGCAGGTTCTAGCAGACGGACGGCGCGCAGCGTGGATTCTATCTCGGTCGGGTGATGCGCGTAGTCCTCGACGACCGCAATGCTGTCCCGGACCGCTTTGAGCTGGAGCCGTCTGCGGACACCGCGATACGAGTGCAGCCCGTCGCGTATCTGCTCGAAATCCAGCCCGAGCGCCAATCCAACGGTAACGGCTGCAAGCGCGTTGCGCACGTTATGGTCGCCGATAGCGTGGATCGAGATAGTACCCACATTGTCGTCGGCACACAGCGCCGCGCAAGAGCAGTGGACGTCGAACACCGTGCGGACGTCCGCAATCCGTTCAAGCTTGTTCTCGCCGTCGTTCGGCACGTCGAGCCGCACATTCTTTGCGGTGACGTCCGCCTCGCGGTCGATCGCGTAGGTCAGGCAGGTTGAGTCAATTTGCGGCAGTATGTCACGCACGTTCGGATCGTCGATACACACCACCGAGAATCCGTAGAACGGTATCTTGTTGATAAAGTCGACGAAGCTGCGTTTGATAGCGTCGAGCGTGCCGTAGTACTCGAGATGTTCGGCATCTATGCTGGTCACCACGCTTACCGTCGGGTTAAGCCGCAGAAACGATCCGTCGTGCTCGTCGGTCTCCGCAACGAGCAGGTTCCCGTTGCCCCACGCCACCGTGCTGCCTTTGCGGTTAATAATGCCGCCGACTATCGACGTCGACTCGACGTCGGCGTTCTCAAACATGGCCGAGATCATGGACGCGGTCGTTGTCTTGCCGTGGGTGCCGCCCACGGCGATGGCGTCTGGTTTCAGCCGCATGAGATCAGCGAGCAACCTCGGCCGCGGTATCGTTGGGATCCCCTGTTCGCGCGCCGCCACGAGTTCGCAGTTATCCTCCGACGCGGCTGCGGTGTACACCACTATCCCGGCCCCTGCGACGTGTTTCGGGTCATGGCCTTCATTGAACGTCGCGCCGAGCTCGACGAGGCGGTCGGTTATCTCCGAACGTTTCAGGTCGGAACCCGTCACCTCGTAGCCCATACCAAGCAGTATCTCGGCTAGACCGCTCATGGATATTCCCCCGATACCCACAAAATGGACCCTGTTGAATCGTCGAATCACACCTCACCCTTCCAGTAGCCACGGTTTTCGCCTGTTTAGACTATGACGTGGCACGCAGCTACTTCACAGGAATACAGCCGTCCGCTTCCTCTCGATCGCTCCACATTATACCACCTATTCACGTGCTGAAACAAGCTGAGCGCGTTACACATGCCGCAGTTCGCGCACACAACAGGGGACACAACGCGCCGTGGGCAATGAGAAGTTCAGTGACGAAAAGAGGTGTTGCGCTACGGAGCAAAGGCCGGGATGGCCAAGAACGTCTCGCCGGTCCAATTCGCCTGGGAGATCAGAGGCGCCACGAGCATGCCGATCAACGCAACGTAATGCGGTTCAGAGATCGCTCTCGCTCGAGAGCGCACTCGTTGTCTCCTATGCACCGCTTCCCTTCTTCACCCGTGCGGTGAACAGGTCGGACGACCCGTTGCGGTTCGAGTTGAACAATACCCGGTCGCCGGTCGGCGAGAACGACGGGTGCGGGTGCGCGCCTTTGCGATTGCGGTGCCCGGCGGTGAGCAAAACAGGGTCGCCGCCTGTTGCGGGAATATGGAGTATTTTGCCGTCCATCATGTCGCACGTGATAGCGTCACCGGCGCGCGATACGCCGACGTGCCAGTACGGGCCGTCTCCGAGCACGCGCGACGAGAAGTCGGCCTTGCTGACGTACATGACGCTCTTCACGGGTTGCCAGCGAGTGAAATACGCGCCGGCACCGTCCGGGCTCCATACCTCGTGCGTGACCCACTCGTCGGGCTGTTCGCGGTAGAACGGTATCGGTTTGCGTTCGGCAGTGTTGATGATCCACGTGCGCTGGTCGGCATCCCCGCCGGTCTCGTGGCAGTACATGATCCAGGTGCCTGCCGTCGTCGGGTTCGGCTGGGGTGCAGGACTGAACTGGAGATGGCCAAGCTTGAAATCCGATTCAAAGACCGTCTTCGCCGAGCCGTCCTTGACGTTTATCGTCATGATCACCCAGCGGTCTTTCTCGTCGACACGAGCCATAAACCCGAGCAGAAGGCCGTCGGCACTCTGGCTCAAAGCCGAGCTCGGGACAAGGCCGACGGGCATCTCGGCGATAACCGTTTCGGCAGACTCGGGCGCGCCGCCCACGACCTTGTCTATGTCGAGCGCAACGAGCTTGGTGTCGCGCATCAGGAAGATGTTGTTGCGCAACCGGCCAACGCACGCCGTGCCTAAGTTCATACCGCCATCGGTCAACTGGGTTATGGTACCGTCTTTTTCGGAAAGCGCAAAGAGCTGCGTCGACCCGCTGCGGTCCGACTTGAAGACGATGTAGTTGCCGTCGGCGGTCCACGACGGGTGTGTCTGATACATCTTGTCGTCGGTAGCCGGATGAGTGGTCAACATGACGACCTCGTGGCCGGTCTTCTCGTCGGTATAGACCTTGCCCTCGCTCGGATACACCTTCCCGACCTGACCGAAAGCGCGCGCCGAGCATATCAAGAGACCGCAAACGAGCAGCGTTAGAACAAGCCCGCGTACCATCATTGTGTTCCTCCTCGTGGAGCGATTGTCAGTGCCCGACCGATTTCTGTGGAACACGACGATTCTATGCCGATCGCACAGTGAATTCAACCGAACGCGAGATTTGCTTGCATAGACAGTCGTCCAGACCGCGCATCATTTAACGATGCTGACCGGTGCTATCGCTTCGAGGCTTTTCCTAATCTTCTTGGCATCGCCAACCACCACAATGACAAGCTTGCCAGGATCGATGTGCTCGTTTGCAATTCGGACGATCTCGCCGATCTCGGTGGCCTTGTACTCCGCAAGGGAACGCTGGAGGTCATCCCGGGGCAGACCGTTGTACTCGATAAACCACAACGCGTTGACCATGTCCGGAGGCGTCTCGTACTTCGACGGTACGCGTCCCGCCAAATAGGACTTTGCCGAGGTCAACTCTTCGCTGGTTGGCGGCGTGTCGCGCATCTCTTCGATGACGTCCAACACCGCCTGGACCGCGTCGGCGGTGGCCTCCGTCTTGGTGGACGTGCTGCTCGAGAAGCTTCCTGCGAGGCGCCGGGCAGTGACCCCTCCGCCGGCCCCGTATGTCAATCCCCGTTCGATCCGGATGGCCTTGTTGAGCCGGCTGCCGAACGAACCGCCGAATATCTGGCTGAAGACGCGCGTTTTGTGATACGCCGGATGGCCGATCTCGATGCTGGTTTGGCCAACCCGGATTTCGCTCTGCTCGGCTCTTGGATTGTTGACGAGATAGATTCGAGTGTCCTCTCGCTCTGGCAGCGTCGGCACGTCGACCACGGGCATCGGACCGGCGGCGGCCCAATCTCCGAAATGCCGCTCGGCAAGGGCGAATACCTTATCGGCCGTGATGTCTCCCGCAACATAAAGAATGGCCGCGTCCGGCCGGGCAAACGTGTCCCACCACTCGACAAGATGTCCTCGTTTGATAGCGCGCACGTTCTTGCGCCGACCTTCCGGGGTGCGAGCATAGGGATGGTCCCCGAACACCTGTCGCTGCAGTTCGCATGACGCCTGGTAGCCGGGGTCTTTCTCCCAATAGGACAGCTCGACCTTCCGCCTGCTCTTCAGAAGCTTGAGTTCGTCTTTGGGAAACGTGGGCCGTTGCACCACCTCAGCGAGCAGCTCGATTGCCGTGGCGAGCTTGCCGGATAACGCCGACGCCTGAACCAGCGACGCGTCCATCCCGGCGCGGCCGTTCAGGCTTAGTGCGTTGAACTCGATAATGTCCGCAAGCTCTTCGGCGGAATGGTCCTCTGTTCCCTTGGTGAGCATCTCGAGCGTTATCGAGGCAACGCCCGGACGTTTCGGGTTCTCGGCCCAGGCGCCATGTTTCAATCCCACAGCAGCGACGACCAGCGGGACTTCCTCGTTCGGCACCACAACGATTTTCAGCCCGTTTGCCAGAACCCGTTCTTCGGCGGGTACTTCGGGCAGTTCTTCCGGCATATCCCGGATCGGAGGGGTCGAGGGGAAACTCTCAGGCCGGGTAACGGTCTTCTTGCTTAACTGTCGTTCGGGCGGCACATACTCGTCTATGTCAAGACCTGCATTCGGGTCGTATTTGTATCGCTTTTTGGGGACAACCTTGACAGTTGTACGCCGTTGGGGTACGAGATAGGTTCGTGCCACGCGCTGGATGTCGTCCCGGGTCACCGACGCAATGGTATCGAGCTGATGGTTGAGCCAGTCGGGACTATCGTACAGCATGCAAGTTTCACCCAGCGTCTCTGCTTTGCCTCTGACGGCGAGGCGACCGGCAACCGCGCTTTTCAGCATCTGGTTCTTGGCTTTTTCAAGCTCGTGATCCGTGACGCCGTCGCGCTGCAGCGTTTCGATGTGCTTGTCGAACGCCTTGAGGATGGGTGTGTGAGGCCCGCTGAAAGGGTTCAGTTTGCCGAGAATATACTTTATCGGGTGCAGCGCTCCGACAACTCCAATCAGCCCGTCCTGTTCGAGAAAAAACTCCTGGCTGAGGAGAACCGCGCAGAGCTTCCGCTCTTTCACCAGCGCCGAGTACAGGCGGCTGCTTTCGCCGTTCGCGAGAATGTTGAGCGTCATCTCGAGCGGTATCGAGTCCGGGTGGTTTCGGGCCACGGCTCGATAGGCGTACCCCGCGGCTGGTATCGGGCCAAGCCGCTCTTTGAGAGTGATCGTCCGTTCCTCCGTCTGTTCCGGCTCCCGAACAGTCACCTTGGGCGGGTCGGGCAGCCTTGGCATCCACCCGAAATACGTCCGGGCTGCATTCTGCGCGTCTTCATGTGGTATTGCACCGACAATGACGAGCGTCGCGTTGCCCGGCACGTAGTGAATGTCCCAGAAGTGCCGGAGCTCGTCGAGCTTGGCGGCTTCGAGATGGGCGATCTTGCCGATAGGCAACCATCGGTACGGGTGTTGCCTGCAGATTGCGGAAATGATCTGCTCCGGCAGTGTGCCGTACGGCACATTGAGATAGTTTTCGCGCCGCTCCTCCTCGACGACGTTTCGTTCAGTCTCGAACCCGTCCTGGGAGATGTTGAGAAACATCATGCGTTCGGCTTCGAGCCACAGCACGAGGTCGAGCTGGTTCGCAGGCACGCTGTTCACGTAGGCCGTGTAGTCGAAGTACGTATAGGCGTTGTTCGTGCCGCCCACGCGGTGGATGAGATTGAAATGGTCCTCGGGCCCGAGCACCTCCGTGCCGCGGAACATCATGTGTTCGAACATGTGCGCAAAACCCTGGCGGCTAGGGTGCTCGTCTTTCGATCCGACGTGATACCATACCTCGACCGCCACTATCGGGCTCGAAAAATCCTCCATCGTAATCACGCGCAGCCCGTTGTCCAGCGTTATCTCGTGGAAGTCGAACGGGCGTGTAGGGCTGGATTCAGCAACAAGTTCCTCTGCGTTTCGACCGAACAGGTGCGCGCCGGCCCTGCTTTCAAGGCTCTTGCTATCGGCTGCGTGAATCGCAGGTGTCGAACATCCCGCAAGCACGCACACAAGCAAGCTCAGCGTGTTTCTTAAAACCGTCTGTCGCATGGTGGCCTCATTCTTCAGCCTGGGTGCTCTTGTGTTCTTTGCTGAGGCGCAGAAACTCTTCGCACATGGCGTCGATGGCTTCCTGCCGGTGGCCCGCACCGACGGGGTCGCTGTACCAGCGGGGGATGAATCCTCCTTCGGGACGGCCGAGCAGCTTCGCCATCTTTCGGCAATAGTCCCGTATATCGTCGAGCGAGCCGTGAACCATCGCGTTCTGGATATCCACGCACGCGTAGAACGTGATCCGACCGCCGAACCGTTCGCCCAACAGTTCCAACCCCATGTTCTGTTGCTGGTCCATATGTATGACGTCGAGCCCGATCTCTATCAGATCGTCTAGAATGTCGACGATGTACCCGCAGCTGTGGAGGAACGTGAGCAGACCGGCGTTGTGCGCCGCCCCGTAAATGCTGGCATACCGAGGTTTCCATATCTCGCGCCACGCGTCCGGCGAGATCATCAGCCCGTTCTGCAACCCCCAGTCGTCGCAAAAGATATACCCGTCAACGCCAAGCGCTGCGTACCGCTCGATCGCCACCAGGTTCATGTCGACCAGAATGTCAATGAGCCGCCCGAGCTCGTCCGGCGCGTCATGAACGTCCGCCCAGGTGTTCTCGAGGCCGCGGATGAAGTGGACCCGTTCGTATATCGAAATTCCCGAGCCAAGCAGAAACCTGTCGCCGGCACCGTCTCTGATGTCATCGAGCATCTCCCAGCGTTTCGGATCGCGAATATCGGGAACGTTAAGCTTGTCGAACTCGCGCCAGTCTTTCAGCGGAAACTCCTTCACCTGGCCGAGACTGCAGACACCGATATTCTCCCATACCGCGCCCCATTCGTCCGCACCGGTGGGCGGCCGAGCGTCCGGGGACGGATACATCGACGCGCCCGAGAAATCCGAACCGTACTTCTCCGGCAGGTCGTACGGCAGCCGGTCGGCCCCTTCAAAACGAATCGTTCGTGCTACGACCTCTCTGCTTGTCATCGGATATCCCTT
>CAZGCA010000038.1:0-52823 GCA_964524145.1 uncultured bacterium
GGCATATCTACGGCCTGTAGTAAGCTGGATACCGCGGGTACGCTTGGCCTGTTGTCGCCGCACGGCGAGAATCGTCGGGTGCGCCAACCGCCTTGACGGCCTCGATGGACCTTATTGGTTCTTGGGAGGGTGCGTCTGCCGCGATATTGACTTTTGCGGACGGATTGATATACTCGCCCGCTCGTGGTAGACGCCTCTGATGGCCAGGAAGAATCCCGAGACTTCCTAACGTGCAGCGTTTCCAGGGTCGATTTGCGGCGTCGAGACGCTCGATCAACCGTTGCGGAAGGCGTTTGCGCGAGATCGTTGCACTCCACCCGGCCGTACAGACGAGATGCTCTCCTCTAGCCGGCTCGGGCGTTGTCCGCTTGGATTCTGCCGTTCAACTACTTCTTTTTCTTCCCCACCGGAATAATGTAGACGGGTTCGTGGTCCGAGGGTAGCGAGAGCGCCTCGACGACTCGTTTGCTGCTGCCGCCGCCAATCGGTACCGAGCCCAGGTCCAGCGCGACCGCTTGCAGAAGGATGTTCTGCGCCACGTGGCCGGCCTCGAGATGGACGTATCGCGTTGCGTGTGTGCGGTATTTCGCGGCTGTCCGTTCGTAAACCGCTGTGATAACGAAAACTGCGCCAGCTTCCCCTACGGTCTTCTGGCCGCCCGCAGCCCGGGCCAGGCGCGGACGAAGGTCTTCAGTACCAAGCTGCCTGACCTTGTGGCCTTGCGGAACATATTGGTAGAACCCGTCCGGCGTGACCACATATATCTCGAGCGGATAGGTCGCGCCCGCGGACGGAGCCGTGCGATACCCGCGCTCCGGTTCTGTTATACCTTGTGCCGCCCACAGCAACTGCCCGATCGCTTCCATAGAAAGCTTCTCGTCCGCGAACTCGCGAATCGACCGCCGTTTCGCGAGCGTCTCCTCGATAGAGACGTCGCTTTTCAGGCACGGTTCCGGAAGGTCTATGGTCGCAGCGTGCGATTCCTCGAGTTTCGCAAGACACAACGTTGATACGATTGCCAGTACCATGTAAGTAACTACGTTCTTCACGGTTTCCTCCCACCCATCTGTTTTGTTTGTCTGTACACTATTGAGCTCTCGATCCTGCCCCTGTTTGAGGAAATGGTAAACCATTCCCGGGGCGCTGTCAAACAGTTCTCGAAGGATTTAGATCGAGAACTCTTCCCGGATTGCGGATGCCACAGCGTTGACCAGCGTCCGGATCTGTGCGGATGTGATGACGTACGGAGGCATGATTACGACGACATCGCCTAAGGGTCGCAGTATAACACCGTGTCGTCTCGCGCGCGAGCAGACACGTGCGCCGACCTTTGCCGACCACGGGAACGGTTTCCTGGTGCGGATGCCCTTGACGAGCTCTATACCCACCATGAATCCCTTCCGTCGTATCTCGCCCACGTGTGGGAACTGATTGAGCGGTTCGAGCAGATCGCTCAGGAGCTTGATCTTTCGCTGCAGCGTATCGAGCGTCTTCCGGCTTTCGAAAAGGTCCAGAGAGGCGAGCGCTGCCGCACAGGCGAGCGGGTTGCCGGTGTACGTGTGGCCGTGGAAGAACGTCTTCTTCGCCGAGTGGCCGCCGAGGAAGGCGCGGTATATCCTGTCCGTGGTGAGCGTGGCGGCCAGCGGCAGGTACCCTGCTGTGATCCCCTTTGCGACCGCCATCATATCCGGCTGTACGTCCTCGTGCTCGCACGCGAACATCTTGCCGGTCCGGCCGAACCCGGTAGCCACTTCGTCAGCTATGAGCAGCACGTCATTCTGTGTCGCCAGTTCTCGCACCGCCTTGAGGAACCCGGGCGGCGAGACGATCATGCCTGCCGCGCCCTGGACGATGGGCTCGATGATAACGGCGGCGACGGATGATGCACGTCTCGCGAGGATTCGTTCGAGCGAAGTGACACAATGAAGCGCGCATCGGGGATGCGACTTGTCGTACGGGCAACGGTAGCAATACGGATACTGTGCCCCGTATGTCTTAAACAGCAGTGGCGAGTAGGCAGTGTGGAAAAGGTCTATACCGCCCACGCTTACGGCGCCGGTTGTGTCGCCGTGGTACGCGTTTGTAAAGGAGATGAAGCCGGTCTTGCCCGGTTTCGGATTGCGTTTCTGCTGCCAGTATCTCGAGGCAATCTTGAGCGCCACCTCGACGGCCGTCGAACCGTTGTCCGAGTAGAAGACCTTGTCGAGCCCGGGCGGCGTGATTCGGACAAGCCGTTCGGCAAGCTCAGTTGACGGAACGTTGGCCAGCCCCAACAGCGTGGAATGAGCGATCTTGCCCAGTTGTGCGCGGACGGCGCGATCGATCGTCGCGTTGCGATGGCCGTGGATGTTGACCCAGAGCGACGAGACGCCGTCGATGTATTCGTTGCCGTCGACGTCCCGGAGCGTCGCGCCTCGGCCCGACTCGATGATGAGGGGGTCGTCTTCGATCCACTCCCGCATCTGCGTGAACGGATGCCATACGAACTGTTTGTCTTTCCGGGCGAGTGCTTGGGCGATCTTGCTCACGATATCCTCCTGAGTAGGTAGCGCCAGGGCAGGTGGCGTTGCGCGAGTTCGGTGAACACCCCTTCGGTTCGTGCGCAAAGGTCGACCGAATCTATCTCGGGAAAGATCCATACCGGATCCGTTGCGAACTCCGCGATAGACTTGAGGCTGGACACCTCGACCGGGTCTTCAGGTTCCGGCACGCACCGGTTGACGATGATGCCGATAACGTCGACACCGTACTCCTGTGCGCAACGTAACGTGAGCAGCGTGTGGTTGATGGTGCCGAGTCGCGCTGCGGCGACCACGATTGCGGGCAGGTCGAGTCTCACGATAAGGTCCGCGACGAGCGAATCGTGTGTGAGCGGAACCATAAGCCCGCCAACACCTTCCACAACGACGACGTCGAACCTGTCCTCAAGGCGCCTGTACGCAGCGACGATCCGGCTCAGGTCGATCTCCCGTCCTTCGAGCCTCGCGGCCTCAAGCGGACACAAAGGCTCTCGCAAACGCACAGGGTTCATAAGGTCGGCATCGAGCTCGACACCGGCGCAGCGAGCGAGGAACGAGGCGTCGTTCGAATCGCCCGAACTGACGGGCTTCATCACGCCGACCTTTCTGCCCGCTGCCCGGAACGCAGCCGCAAGACCACCGGCAATGACTGTTTTGCCAACCTCAGTGTCCGTGCCCGTAACGAATATGCCCGGCATATCTCCGAACCGCTCCGCTAGATCAGTCTCAGTTCCTTGCCCACATCGGCGAAAGCGCGGACCGCTGCGTCCAGATCGCCGCGCGAGTGGGTTGCCATCGGCGTCACACGCAACCGTGATGTGCCCGGCGGAACGCTTGGGGGCCGAATAGCTCTCACAAAGACGCCTCGATTGCGCAGCAACCGCGAAGCTTCCAGAGCGAGAGCAGCGTCGTCGACGATGACCGGGATGATCTGGGTCGATCCCCGACGGACCTGCAACCCCATATTGGTGAGTGCGTCGCGCAGATACTCGGCGTTCTCGATGAGCGCTGTCCGCCGCCACGGCTCCTCACGAACGACGCTGAATGCCTCGATAGATGCGGACAGAACCGGTGGAGGCAGCGCTGTGGTGAAGATTATCGAGCGCGCACGGTTTATCAGATACTCGCGCAGCTCGATAGAGCACGAGACGAACGCGCCGAACGTTCCCAGCGCTTTGCCGAACGTTCCGACGACAATATCGGGCTCGACGCCGCACTGTTCGGAGCCGCCGCGACCGGAATGCCCGTGTATGCCGGTTGCGTGCGCTTCGTCAACAACAAGTGTACAACCGTGCTCAGTGGCGAGCTCTCTTATTTCGCGCAGAGGAGCCATGTCGCCCTCGACACTGTAAACCGATTCGACAACGATGATTTTCCGGCCACCGTCGTCCGCACCTGAGCGGAGCTTGTCAGCCAGGTCGCCGGTGTCGTTATGGTTGAAGATGACCGTACGGGCGCGGCTCAACCGGCACCCGTCGACTATGGACGCGTGATTGAACTGGTCGCTGAAGATGGTGTCGCCCTCGCGGGCAATGGTCGAGATAAGGCCGATATTGGCCATGTATCCCGAGGAAAAGACGAGCGCCGCTTCCTTACCTTCGAATTCCGCAACCGTCTCTTCGAGCCGGTCGTAGAAGTGACTGTTCCCCGAAACGAGCCGTGACGCGCCGCAACCGCAGCCGAAATGTCGCGCGGCTTCCTCCGCGGCAGCGCGAAGCCTCGGGTGGTCAGCGAGACCGAGATAGTTGTTCGAGCAGAGAACCAGGCACCGTTTGCCGTCGACCATCGCGTAGGGACCCGATGGATGGTCAACCGACACTAGCGAACGGTGCAGGCCCGTGTAGCGTAGGTCATCAAGCTCTGCGCGGACCGTACTACCCATGACTACACTGCACATTCTGAGACGAGCTTCAGATTGAGATCACGGAGCATGCGTTTATCCTCGTCGGGCGGTCTGCCTGCGGTCGTCAGGTAGTTGCCGATCATGATACCATTGGCTCCCGCAAGGAAGATCTTCGGCTGAAGGTCACCGAGATTGTGTTCCCGACCGCCGCAGACACGGATGTCCTTCTCGGGCACTATCATACGAAACAGGGCGATTGTCTTGAGTATCTCGAACGGTTCCAACGGCGGCTGTCTTTCGAGACGCGTGCCGGGGATCGGTACGAGAAAGTTGACCGGCACCGAATCGACGTCGAGATCTCGCAGCATCAACGCGAGATCGATCCGGTCGGCGTATGTCTCGCCGAGACCGAATATGCCGCCGCAACACGTCAGCAACCCTTCTTTGCTGGCAACGCGGACGGTCTCGACTCGTTCGGCAAACGTGTGGGTCGTGCAGATCTTTGGAAAGAACCGTTCCGACGTCTCGAGGTTGTGATGGTAGCTTTTGAGGCCTGCTGATTTCAGTCTGCGCGCCTGATCCGCAGACAGAGTGCCCAGCGACGCGCAGGGCATGATCGCGGCGTCGATCTCAGACACGGACGATATGGTTTTGCATATTCTTCCGAGTTCGTCGTGCGAACCGACGCACTTGCCGCTCGTGACGATGCCGAACCGGTCTATACCGTTCGACTTGGCGTCCTGGAAGCAGTCGACGATCTCTTCTTCTGACAGCAAACCGTATTCCGGCACGTTTGACGTTGCGAAGACTGATTGCGAGCAGAAAGCGCAGTCCTCCACGCAACGGCCGGATTTGGCGTTGACGATCGAGCACGCAGAAACCATCTCACGCTTAAAGTGCGTGCGGATCTTGTCCGCCGCAGCGAGCAGCGCCGGCAGTTCGGCATCCGAGATGGATGCGATATACCGTGATTCTTCACGCGAAAGATGCTCCCCGCCGCAGACTCTCTCGATGAGATCCAGCATGTTTCTACTCAGCTTTCCCAATTGTAGTCCATCATGCACGTCATAGGTAGCAACGTACCACAATTGAGAGGGGCCGGTCAACTATGAAAGGGGAGTTGGTTGACCGGGAGGGATTCTGGGCGTCCGTCGGAGCAGGACGTATTGAGCGGCAATGACGATCAGCACCGGCACCGGTACAAGGGCGAAAGGGACCCGAAGACCGAACTTGGCCGCGATAATTCCAGCAAAGAGCGGTCCGAGGAACACTCCTGAGCCGACCATGGACTCGTGTATTGCACTGCGGAATCCCTTGCGACTGAACGAGAACAGACTGTAGTAGAGGCTTGAGAAATAGAGGAACCCGTTGCAGCATCCCGCCAGTGCGCAGAGCAGAAGGATGGAATACCTGGAGCTTGCCAACGAAAATCCGACGTAGACAAGCGCGGCAACCATTTCAGCGGCAACGATGAGTCGGAACCTGAAATGCCACGCTGAGAAGAGTCCGAGCACGAAGAAGGACAAGGTCTGGAACAGGCCTATCACGAACATAAACACCCCGTGATCCGTAGCTGACAACCCAAGGGCCAGCACGATCTTCGGGTACACGTATCGCGTCATCCCGAAGACGAACCAGCAGGTAAAGTTGCCAAGCCAGGCTATCTTGAGAAACCGGTCAGCGCTGGAAGCATCGACTGCGTTGTCAGGGAGTTGCGTACGAGCGCCGGCGAGCCGGGCAGATGGGCGGTGTTGGCTGGAGTACAGTACGAGTGCCATGCCTGCAAGACAGGCCGTGTAGGTGAAAAGGAACGGTACGCGCGGGCCGATCTGGAATAGAAACCCGCCGATAAGCGGTCCCATCATCAATCCCGATGACCAGGAAATGTTGAAGATGCTCACTCTCTTGTCGAATGCACCCTGCCCCGAGAACTCGCCGAGGCTCGACTGCATTGACGGCCAGAACATCGACATGCCCACCCCGCCAATCCCGACAATCAGGTATATGGGAGGTATTGAATTCACGAACTGGATACAAAGATAGGCAGCGACAAACGTTGCGAGACCGGTTACGGCGAGGACCGTTGTGTTAGCCCGGTCGGCGAAACGGCTGACCGTTAGACACCCGATAATGTATGTAAATGCGCCCGTAGCGCCGAGAGCGCCGAGCGAGAGCACCTGGCCGCCGAGGTAGTCCGCATAAAACGGTACTGCAAATAGAGTTGCTCCGAGAGCAGCATCGCCGATGAATACAGTGAGGTATATCGCGATGGCGGAGTTCATCTCAGGAGCGACCGGTATATCTGCTCGTACCTCGAGACGATCTTGTCGTGGTTGAAGAGCTCTTCGGCGCGACTGCGCCCCTCCTGCCCCATCTTCTCCGCAAGTTCCTTGTCCGAGAGTATCTGTGCCGCCTTCTCGGCCATCGTAGCGCAGTCGCCGACGTCCGCAAGGTATCCGCACTCGCCATCGGCAACAACTTCCGGCAGCCCGCCGGATCTCGAGCCCACGACGGGCACCCCGCAGGCCATGGCCTCGAGCGCTGCCATCCCGAAACTCTCATGCTCGCTGGGCAGCAGCAACAGGTCGGCGCACGAGATGATCTCGTGGATGGCGGCAGATTGACCGACAAACGTTACGCGGTCGGCAACGTTGAGGTTGTTGGCGCGCCACAAGGCGATAGGCCGTTCGGGCCCGTCTCCAACCATGAGCAGCCGGCTGGGTATCGAGTTGTTGATGCGTGAGAAGATGTCCACGACGTCCGAGACGCGCTTGACGGGCCGAAAGTTGGATAGATGTATGATTATCTTTTCAGCCGGTGAGGCGAACTCCTTCCGCTCGCAGCGGGTCCCCTGAAACTCGAACACATTGACCGAGTTGTACACGGTCAGTATCTCTCGCGATATGTCGAACGTCTTGATGGTTTCCGAGCGCAACCATTCGGAGACGCACGTCACGACATCGCTTTTCTCGATGGCGAACTTTGTGATCGAGAAGAAGCTCGGATCGTTGCCGACGACAGTAATGTCCGTTCCGTGCAATGTCGTGATGATCTTCGGTCCGGCCTCGCCGAGCATGTATTTCGCGAGCACAGCGCACGCAGCATGGGGTATCGCATAATGAACGTGAAGAATATCGAGTTTCTCCGACGAAGCGACCTCTGCCATCTTGGCCGCAAGAGCCAAGGACGATGGCTGGTCCTTGAACAGCGGATACGTCAAGAACTGGACCTCGTGCAGCCGAACGTTCTCGTGGTAAGGTGAGGTGAGCCGAAACGGGGTGTCAAACGTAATAAAGTGGACCTGATGGCCGCGTTTGGCCAGTGTTTCGCCGAGATCGGTCGCTACAGCGCCGCTTCCTCCGAGGGTTGGGTAGCAGGTGATGCCTATGTTCATCGTGGCTCTCCGGCGGTCAACAACGCGACCTCGCTCGTCGGAACAGGAAGGTCCGAGAGCAGCGGCTCGCCGTATCGCACCCCGATGAGCGAGCCGAAGAACCGGGCCCGCCCCTCCAACTCCTCGTACAGTTCGGGCCGGCTCAGATACGTTTCCGGCGCATCGAAGTCGGGGTTGTAGAACTGTGATTTGAACGCCCGCACGGCTTCCATCTTGGTCTCGAAACTCTCGGATACGTCTATAACAATCTCCGGCATCCGGTGGACGAGGAAATCAAAGTATCTCAGAACCGCGTTCGGGCGGTGAGGCTCGGTTCCTGTGCCGAACTTCGCGAGACCGGAAACGTAACAGGCGTCCCGGACAAGCAACGCGGCGTGTTCGTGGTCCGGGTGTCTCTCCCGCGAGTCCGGCGCAAGTACCAGTCGCGGCCGGAGCTGTCTCACTACGCGAACAAGCTCGATCCTCGACGGTTCGTCGTTCCTGACTGCCCCGTCCTTGAGGCCGAGATTGATCCGCGTCTTCACTCCGAGAAGATCGGCGGCTGCTCGGGCTTCCTGATCGCGTTCCTCGGGCGTGCCGCGCGACGCGAGCTCGCCCCGTGTCAAGTCCGCTATTGCAACTGAGCGTCCGGCACAGGCCGCTCCGTGAACAATACCTCCCACCCAGAGCTCGACGTCGTCCGGATGGGCGCCGACGACCAGAACATCGGCCCGGTTTGTTTTGCTCACAGTCCGACCTCCTGCATCTCCTCGCTGAGAATGTCGATCTCTTCTAGCAGCCTCTCCGTGAACCCCCAACCGTGGTCGATGATGAACTGCACAATGTTGAGCACGCGTTCCTGCGGTTTTCCGTTGGGGTAGATGCTGTCCGCCAGCCACCGTATCCATGCAACCACATCCTGGTGGCGTTTTGCCCGTGTTTCAACGATCCTTCTGGCAAGCCTGGAGAGCCCGTACTCGGTTTTTTGCTGCAGTTTGTCGGCACTCGATGCCAACTCCGGCTCGTTTGCCCCCACCCATTGCCGAAGCGTCTCGACATTCGAGAGCACTGCCTGACAATGCTCGTCGAAAACCTGCGGAACAGCAGTATGCAGCCCGCCGGCGACTCTGTCAAGCAATGCGGTTTCAGGAGCCGCCAAGTCGTCCGGAGAAAGAGAAAGCTTTGCGAGAAGCGTCCGCATTTTCCGTGTCGTCAGCAGAACGCGCGGTCGCGGGTATACGACCGGCATCGGCAGGTTGAAACGGTCGAAAACGGTCCGCAACTGCGCCCAGTACGCGATCTCGCCCGGACCCGCGACGTATGCGGCAACGGGAAACAGTTCCTGCTGCACCAGCGGCCGAAGCACGGCGTTCGGGCTGAACCTTTCGGGGTGGTCGTCAAGCAGCTTGCCCATCTCCTCGCGGCTGAAGGAGAGATCCTCGTCGGGAATGTAGAACCTGTCGCGGACGTACTGGACGCCGCATCGTTTTTCCTTGCAATCGATGAAGAACCCGGCCTGGTTCGGCGATTTTCTGAGTTGCGCTTTAAATCCGAGCGAAGACAGCTTGCTTGCCGCATCGTTTGAGAGGCGTGACGAAATGCACGGTTCTTCAATCTCGCCCCGCAATACGGGCGCAGCCTCGTCTCGCGCCGGCTCTGGATGCGGCGCGAAAATCACTACGCCCGTCCGGCGAAATACTCGAGCAAACAGTTTTACGAACAGGTCGGCCATCGAATCGGACTGATCGATCGCGTTGCGTATCTGAGCAAGAACATCGCTCTTGAACTCCGAGTTGTGGGTATGCGCGTCTATCTTGTCAACGACCGCGTGGAGCGTCCGATCTGCCGGTATCCGAAACGCCGAACGATCGGAAACATCCATCGCCGGCGCATACTCGATCGGGAGAATGTTGTCTGACCTCGTCATGACGTGGAGCAAACGGATCTCGTCGAAGTCGTGGTCGTCTGTGGCCGCCCAGAACAGCGGAACAAATGGGCGGCCGTAAACTCGTGAGCACTTTTCTGCAAGGAGCACTGCCCCGATTGCCTTGTAAACCGTGTAAAGCGGACCGGTGAGAATGCCGGCCTGCTGCCCGGTCGCGATCACGAGAGCTTCACCGTTCGCGAGCAGTTCGATGTTCTTTATCACCGATTCGGAACAGCCGGCGTCTTCGTTGAGACTACGGATTTGATTTGCGAGAGATGCGCTGAGCGGCGTCGGTTCCGGAATCGTCGCGGTTCCGTCGAGCAGACTCTCCGGCCATTGCGAGAAGAACGGCTCGAGTTTGTCCGAGCGGCTCTTGTAAGCGTCCGCAACAGTGCGTTCTTTGCTCATCGGTTGTTGTTCTTTCGGGCTACAATGATAAGTCTCGGATTCTCCGGCCCGCAAGGATGACCCTCGAAATCGCCGAACGTTTCCAACACCTTGAATCCCGGCTCGGCTATCATCTCCTGCAACTCTTCCGGTTCGAATACGCGCACTGACTCCGTGTAGCTGCGTGTACCGGCACTGTCCGTGATCGAAACCTCCTTTATCAAACGTTCGGTTTTCGCGTCGAACCTCCGTTCCTCGACGATCCGCATCCCCGCTTCGTTGCGTTCCGAACGTGGAACGAGATTGCGGATCACATGCTCCTTGTTGATATGGTCAACGAACAATTTGCCGTCGGGTTTCAGAACCGACGCGGCTTCGCGCAACACAGTGCGGTTCTCATCATCACCATCAAAATACCCGAAACTGGTGAACAGGCTCAACGCGGCGTCGAAGACCGTTCGGAACGGTACTTTCCGCATGTCACCGCGAACCAGCATGAGATCCACCGTGCGGCTTCGCGCAACATCGAGCAGCTCGGCCGAAAGGTCGAGCCCTACCGACCTGACCCGTAGATCGCGCAACGCCGCCGAGTGCCTGCCCGTTCCGCAACAGAGGTCCAGAACAAGGTGCCCTGGCTTAAGGCTCAACGCCCGTTGGATGAACCGGGCTTCACTTGCGCCAGCGCGATCGTCTCTCGAAGGATATACCCGCAGATAGTCTCGGCCGAACCACTGCTTGTACCACGGGCTACCGACTGCGACGTTCTCCGGCATTTCTGTACGCTTCAAACCTCTCGGACTACTCCGATGCCTCGATCCG
This sequence comes from uncultured bacterium, assembly GCA_964524145.1. Lineage (GTDB taxonomy): Bacteria > Hydrogenedentota. The sequence continues at coordinate 10,869 of CAZGCA010000038.1, forward strand.
GTGCACCTTGAGCATGTTCGTTGTGCCTCGCACCATAAGCGGCGAACCCGCCGTGATAATGATGGCCTCGCCTGGTTTCGCGAGACCGAGCTCGAGAAGCCTCTTCGTGGAGACCTCAAACATCTCGTCCGTGGTGTCAACAGTATCCACCTTGATTGTCGTAACACCCCAGTATAGCGCCAGCCTGCGCATCGTCTCGGGTGAGTCCGTGGCCGCGACTATCCTGGCGTTCGGCCTGTAGCTCGAGACGAGTTGTGCCGTTGAACCCGAGAGTGTGAAGCAGAGTATGGTTCTCGCCCCGATGTCCAGCACGGCCTCGCACGTTGCGTGGCCGATAGCGTCGGCGTCCGAGACCGGTGGTTCGAGCGTGCGCCGCGGGCCCCGACGGAATCCGGCAATCGCTTCGTCAGTCTCATCGGCGATCTTCGCCATCATTGCCACCGCTTGGACGGGGAACCTGCCAATGGCGGTTTCGCCCGAGAGCATGATCGCGTCCGAACCGTCGTAAATGGCGTTTGCAACGTCTGAAGCTTCAGCCCGAGTCGGGCGCGGCGAGTCAATCATGGACTCGAGCATCTGCGTTGCGGTTATGACAAGCCGTCCTGTCTCGTTACATTTCAGTATGAGACGCTTCTGCACCTCGGGAACTTTCTCGGGCGGTATCTCGACGCCGAGGTCGCCACGAGCAATCATGAGCGCGTCGCACCGGTCGATAATCTCGTCAATGCGGTCCAACGCCTCGGGCTTTTCAATCTTGGCAACCACCCGAATGTCCGGTCTGCCCAGCCTTATCAGCTCGTTTTTGAGCTGTGTGACGTCGTCGGGCGATCTCACAAACGACATGGCGACGTAGTCCACATCCAGCGAGACGCCGAACGCGAGATCGGCTTTGTCCTTCTCTGTGAGGGACGGCGCTGAGATGTGCACTCCCGGCAGGTTGATGCCCTTGTGTTCGCCCAGCTCTCCGCCGATTATCACCTCGCACTCGACGTCGTTCCCGCGAATGTTCTCGACGGCAAGCTCTATTCTCCCATCGGCGAGTAAAAGCTTGTCACCGCGTGACACATCCTGCGGAAGTCCTTCGTACGTTGTCGAAACGCGAGACACATCCCCCTCGACCTTCTCGGTGGTGATGGTAAACGGTGCGCCTTCTGTGAGTGTCACCGGGCCGTCGCCCAGCAACGTACCCGTGCGGATCTTGGGGCCCTGGAGGTCGAGTATCACGGCGATACTCTTCCCGACCGTGGCGGCGGTCTCGCGCAACGTCACCATATTCTGGCTGTGTCGCTGATGCGTGCCATGGGAAAAGTTGAGCCGGGCCACATCCATCCCGGCCAATATCATCGCCCGGATGACGTCAACACGCTCCGACGCCGGCCCTATTGTGCAGACTATCTTCGTTCGTCGCATAGTTGTCCCCCCCGCGTTATTGCAGGTCAGCGAGACCGGCTTTGACCTTCTCGAGTTTGGCTTGATATGTCGTGAGCTTTTCCCGTTGCGCATCGACAACGTTGGCCGGCGCATTCTCCACGAACTTCTTGTTGCCAAGAGTGCCTTCGGTCTTCCGGACGACCCCTTTGAGGCTGTCCAACTCCTTTTCGAGCCGGGCCCGTTCCTTACCGATATCAATAAGCCCCTCAAGCGGCAGAAATAGCTCGACCTCGGCCAGAAACGCCTTGGATGCGGGCGCGGGCGCCTCGCCGTCGAGCTTCTCGACCTCCGAACAGTTCGCAAGCAGCGCGAGATGGCGGCTGTTCTCTGTTATCGTGCGTTCTGCACCCTCGCTGAGAGGTCTGAAAAGGACCCGCGCTCGAGTCTTCGGCGGAACGCCCATTTCGCCGCGAATGGTGCGTATGCTCGTGACTACTTGCTGGACGAGGTCCATCTCCTTCGCGGCGGCATCGTCGCGCACACCGGGCTCGGCTGCCGGCCATGAATCACGGACGATGCTTGCAGGCCGACCGTCGCACGGTATGCCCTGCCAGATCTCCTCGGTGATAAACGGCATGAGCGGATGCAGCAGCCGCAGGCATTCGCGCAACACCCAGAACCCGACTTGTGCGGCACTTTCGCCGTCAGAGCCGCCTTTACTGAGCCGCGGTTTGATGATCTCGAGGTACCAATCGCAGAACGAGTGCCAGAAAAAGTGGTAAATGGTGGCCGCGGTTTCGTTGAAGCTGAACTCCTCGAGGTGCCGGCTCATCTCCTCGATGGTCGAGGTGAGCGCGCTCGCGATCCACCTGTCTTCGAGCGGCGATTGCGAAAGGTCGGGCCGTGTCCCATCGGGAACGCCGCCGGGCGTATTCAGAGCGAGGAACCTGTATGCGTTCCATATCTTGTTGCAGAAGTTCCGGCCCATCTCGAACTTGTCTTCGGACAGCTTGATGTCCTGGCCTTCGCTGCACAACGATACGATCGAGAACCGGACCGCGTCCGCACCGTACTCGTCGATCATGTCGAGCGGGTCAATGATGTTGCCGGACGATTTGCTCATCCACTTGCCGCTCTCGTCGAGCACCATCCCGTGCAGAAAGACGTCCCGGTACGGCACCTCGCCCATAAACTCGAGGCCCGCCATTATCATGCGGGCAACCCAAAGGAAGAGTATGTCGTACCCCGACACGAGAACATCCGTCGGATAGAAATAGGCCAGGTCGTCGGTTTCGCTGGGCCAGCCGAGCGTCGAGAACGGCCACAACCACGAGCTGAACCACGTGTCGAGCGTGTCCTCGTCCTGCCGGATATCGTCCGAGCCGCACTTCGAGCACGTCTGAGCCGGGTCGAGCGAGACCGTCAGCTCGCCGCACTTCTCGCAATACCAGATGGGTATACGGTGTCCCCACCATATCTGGCGCGATATGCACCAATCGCGGATGTTGTCGAGCCAGTGATAGTAGACCTTCGTCCACCGGGCCGGATGTATGGTGATACGGCCGTCCTCGACGGCGTCTTTCGCGGCCTTCGCAAGCTGTGCCATCCTCACAAACCATTGGTCGGAGAGCAGCGGCTCGATAACAGTCTTGCACCGGTAACAGACGCCGACAGCGTGCGAATGGTCCTCGATCTTGACGAGGTATCCCTGCGCGTCGAGGTCGCGCACGACGTCTTCACGGCACGCATACCGATCGAGGCCCTGGTACGGTGTCGGGACGTTCTCGGTCATCTTGGCGTCTTCGCCGATGGCCATAACGTACGGCAGATCGTTGCGCTGCGCGATCTCGAAGTCGTTGGGATCGTGGGCCGGGGTGACCTTGACTGCGCCTGTACCGAACTCGCTGTCGACGGCCATATCGGATATGATCGGAATCTCTTTGTCCACCAGCGGCAATATGCACGTCTTGTCGACCAGCTTCTTGTATCTCTCGTCCTTCGGGCTGACGGCCACTGCCGTGTCGCCGAGCATCGTCTCGGGCCGTGTCGTCGCCACCTGGACGTTGCCCGATCCGTCCTTGAGCGGGTAGTTGATGTACCACAGGTGGCTCGCTTGCTCCTCGTGCTCGACCTCATCGTTCGAGAGCGCAGTATGGCAGCGTGGACACCAGTTGGTCACGTACTTGCCCCGGTAGATCATACCCTTCTCGTACAGGCGCACAAAGACCGTCCGCACCGCCTGCGACAACCCTTCGTCCAGCGTGAACCGTTCGCGGGACCAGTCGCAGGAACAACCCAGCAGCTTGAGCTGGTTGATGATAGTCTTCCTATTCTCGGTCGCGACCTTCCAGACCTCTTCGCAGAACTTCTCCCGGCCAAGATCGTGTCGCGAGACGTTCTCTTGAGCAAGGCGGCGTTCGGCGACGTTCGTGGTGGCGATCGCGGCATGGTCCGTGCCGGGAAGCCACAACGCCTCACGTCCACGCAGCCGTCTGTATCGCGTGAGCACGTCCTGGAGCGTCATATCGAGCGCATGCCCCATGTGGAGCACGCCCGTGACGTTCGGCGGCGGGATGACTATCGTAAACGGTTTCTTTCCCGTTTTCGGGTCGGCGCGAAACAGGTCGTTATCCCGCCAGAACGCGCCCCACCGTTCTTCGACCTCCTTGGGCGAGTATGTTTTCGGTATCTCAGCTTTCTGAGTCACAAGAGTCGATCATCTCCTTGGTATTTTCCATTGCTTCGGCCACGGGAACAGAAACCGTGTGTCCGTCGCGCCGCCGGCGTATCTCGACTATTCCCTTTTTGAGCCCGCGCGGGCCGACAGTCACACGAATCGGGATGCCTATAAGGTCGGCGTCCTTGAACTTTATCCCGGGGCTCTCGTCCCGGTCGTCGTACAGGACTTCGACACCCGCTTCGAGCAGCGCCTTGTACAACTCGTCCGCAACGCGGGTCACCTCAGCTTCCGTCATGGACACCGCCGTGATCAACACATGGTACGGAGCGATGCTCATGGGCCATATGATGCCGGCTTCGTCGTGGTGCGCCTCGATGGCCGCAGCGACGGTGCGTGTGGTCCCGATACCGTAACAGCCCATGATGAAGGGTTTCTCTGTCCCGTCGGCATCGGTGAATGTCGCGTTCATCGATTCGCTGTACTTGGTTCCAAGCTTGAATATCTGGCCGACCTCGATACCCCGGTACGATGAGAGCGGCGACCGGCATTTCGGACAGAGGTCGCCCTGGACAACCGTCACGAGGTCTTCGTACCGCGTCACCTCGAAATCGCGGCCAACGTTGACGTTAACGAGGTGGGTGTCGTTCTTGTTGGCTCCAACGATGAAGTTCGCCATCGACTGTATCGAGTTGTCGGCGATAAGGTCGACACCGCTCAGGCCAACGGGCCCGGAGAACCCCACGTCGGCGCCGGTGAGCTTCCTGATGGATTCCGCGTCGGCCATCTCGAGGCTCGAACACCCGAGCATGCTGGCGAACTTCGCCTCGTTCAGATCCCGGTCGCCCGGCACGAGCGCAGCAACCATCCTGCCGTCAACGTTGTACAACAAAGTCTTGACCAAACGGGCCGGCTTAACATTCAATAACCCACATACCTCTTCTATGGTGCGCGCGTTGGGAGTGTCGACCTCAGATATAGGTTTCGGTTCCTCCCCGGGCGCGTCCCCGGCCATGTAGCGCTCGGCGGTCTCGTCGCTCGCCGCGTAACCGCACGACTCGTTCTGGCAGTTGAGAATGACAGACTCGCCGGAATCAGACAGCACCACAAACTCGTGCGTTGTTTTGCCGCCGATCGCCCCCGAATCGGCCAGCACGGGCCTGAAATCGAGCCCGCACCTCGAGAAGATGCGTTCGTACGCGCCGTGCAATACGTGGTACCACTCATCGATCGATTCGCTGTCGGCGTGGAAGCTGTACGCGTCCATCATGCTGAACTCGCGGCCACGCATCACTCCGAACCGCGGGCGAATCTCGTCGCGAAACTTCACCTGGATCTGGTACAGCGTCATCGGCAGCTCGCGGTATGATCGCACTTCGCCCCGGACGTGGTTCGTCACAATCTCCTCGTGCGTGGGCCCGAGCGCGAACTCTCGCTCGTGCCTGTCCCGCAACCGCATCAGTTCCTTGCCGTACACGTCCCAGCGGCCGCTCTCGCGCCACAGTTCCGCCGGGCTGAGAACCGGCATCAACACTTCCTGGCACCCGACGCGGTCGAGTTCCTCCCGGACGATCTGCTCGACCTTCCTCACGGCGCGCCAGCCGAACGGCAGGTAGGTGTAGATGCCCGCCGCCAGCTTTCTCATGAGCCCGGCGCGAACCATCAGCTTGTGGCTGACAAGTTCGGCCTCGCGCGGTGCCTCCTTAAGGGTCGGTATGAATGCTTTGGACCATCTCATCTATCAAGTTTCCTTGCTTCGCGAACCAGCGTGTCCGCGAGCTTGCTCTCGTCAACCTTCTTCACTATCTCGCCGTGCCTGAAAAGGACTCCGTGACCCTTGCCGCCCGCAATGCCTATGTCGGCGTCACGCGCTTCGCCAGGGCCGTTCACCACGCACCCCATCACCGCGATGCGCAACGGCCGGACGATATTCCGGGTGCGCCGTTCGACGCTCGCAGCTATCTTCGCAAGGTCGATCTCGCAGCGACCGCATACCGGACAGCTGATGATCTCCGGTCCCCGCTGCCGCAGCCCGAGCGCTTTGAGTATCTCGAACGCGACACGGACTTCGTGTTCCGGCTCTGCGGTGAGCGAAACCCGAATCGTATCGCCGATGCCTTCGGCCAGCAGTATGCCGAGCCCGACCGCGGATTTTACCGTCCCCGGCGTGAGCGTTCCCGCCTCGGTGATGCCCAGGTGGAACGGGTAGTCACATTTCTTGGCGAGAGCGCGGTGCGCCGCGACGGTGGTCTTTACATCCGGCGACTTCAAGGACACTATAGTATCACAGAACCCCATTTCTTCCAACAGTCTCAGGTGTCTGAGCGCACTCTCGACCATGGCACGTGCCGTCGCCACCGGCCGGGACAGCTTCGAACGGGCTATCTTGTCGCGCATTTCTTGTTCGAGCGACCCCGAGTTGACGCCTATCCGTATCGGCTTCTTCAGCCGTTTTGCGCGGGAGACGATCTTCTCAACGCGGTCCGGCGAGCCAATATTGCCCGGGTTGATGCGTATCTTGTCCGCGCCGGCCTCGAGCGCCGCAACCGCCAGGCGGTAGTCGAAATGAATATCCGCGACGAGCGGCACGGAAGTCGCCTTCTTTATCTTGGCAAACGCACGGACCGATTCCTTGTTCGGCACGGCGAGCCGCACAATCTCGCATCCCGAGTCTACGAGCCGGTTGACCTGGTCGATGGTTTTGCGGACCGCGGTAGTGGGAGTATTCGTCATGGACTGGACGATGACGGGCGAGCCGCCGCCTATGACAAGGTCGCCGACACGAACGCCGCGTGATCTTCGTCGAGCCATCGGGTCCACCTACGTGATGCCCAGCCAACGGAGTATGTCGTTGTAGGTGACAAGAAGCGCCAGCGCCAGCAGCAGGAATATGCCGACCCGCTGCAACGCCTCCTGGAACCTGATGTCCACCGGGCGACCGCGAATGCCCTCGACAGCTGCAAGCAGGATCAGGCCGCCGTCGAGTACAGGAATGGGTAACAGGTTGATGACGAACAGGTGGACGCTGATAAAACCAACAAGATGGATCAGCCAAGTGAATCCCACATCGGCTGCCTCCGTGGTCATCTGGAATATGAACACCGGCCCGCCGACCAGTTTGGGGCTCACACGGCCGGTGAGAATCAAATAGAATGAGGTCAGCGAAATCTTCACCACGCGGTATCCCTCGGCAAACGCGCCCGGAATGGCTTCCAACAGAGGCGATTTCACTATCACCGTCTCGGGTTTTGTATCCAGTGCAATACCGATCATGCCTTTCCCACCGGTTTGAACGATACACTCGATAGGCTCTTCTGCTTTAGGCTTAAGCACCAAGATCGAGATGAAGTCATTGACGTGATTCTCTATGGCCAATCCGACTTCCTTGGGGTCGAGTTTGTTCGAGTTGAAACCGACGATCTTGTCATTCGGGCTGAGGAAGGGAACCCGTTCTATGGCATCAGGCGTCATGGCGGCAACAACGCCGTCTACGAGCGTTACACCGGGTATTGTCCCGGCCAATCTGGGAGAGACGGCGAGAGCGAACGATTTGCCGTCGCGTTCGACGGTGTAGAGAAGTTCTTCCTCAGGATGAGCGGTTGTGGTATCGATCATTGAGTCGAGCGAGACTGCTTTGCCGTTGATATGCGTAACGACGTCGCCCGGTTGTATCCCACGCTCCTTCGCGGGCCAGCCGTCCCGCACGCTCTTTATCCTGGCGGGCAAGAACGGGTATACGCCGATCCCCGGCATTTTGGTTTCGTCATATGCACGTGATTCAACTGTCTTCTCGATACGTTGGCCGTCGCGTTCGACGAGCAGGTTCATCTTTCTGCCGGCATGCGTGACGGACGCTTCGGAGAGGTGGGCCCATTCCGAGATTGGACGGCCGTCTACCTCGACAATGCGATCGCCCACCTCAATGCCCGCCTCGTCGGCAGGCGCGCCTTCAACAACAGTCCCGATCCTGGTGTCGAGCATGTACTTCGGCGTGGGTTGCCCGACCACGAAAACGACCACAAATGCGACAACGCCGAGCACCAGGTTCATGAACGGGCCGGCGAAAGCCAGCGTGATACGTTGCGGCACGGTTTTGGACGTGAACCGCCGTTCATCAGATACGTCTTTCTCCCATTCTTCGGTCATCTCGACGCCGTCGCTGTCTTTCTCGACGGGCATATCGTACTGGCCCGCCATCCTGACGTAGCCACCAAATGGGATGGCCGAAACGCAGTAATCGGTCTCCCCAATAGGGAACCCTAACAGGCGCGGACCGAACCCCAACGAGAAACGATGGACATATACGCCCGTAAGCTTGGCAACGATGAAGTGTCCGAGCTCGTGCATGAATATCATGATGCCGAGAACAATCACGAACCGGACAATACTTATGACGGCGCTTAAACCCTGTTCAATCATTAACACACTCCTGTGCGATGAATTCCTCAGCCTTCTCTCTGGCCCACAGATCGGCATCCTTGATTTCGTCCAACCCGGGCGCGGCGATGTTCTGATGCCCAGCCATGACGGACTCGATAGTCCGCGGTATGTCTGGGAACGAGACTCGTCCCGCCAGGAACTGCTCGACTGCGACCTCGTTTGCCGCGCTGAGCACCGCCGGCATTGTACCGCCGAGTCGCGCCGCTTCTCGCGCAAGACCCAGACACGGGAACCGCACTACATCCGGCGACTCGAACGACAGCGTGCCTATCGCGGCCAGGTCGAGGGGCTCGAGGACGTTTGGAGCGCGGTCCGGGAACGTCAGCGCGTACTGTATCGGCAGCTTCATATCCGGTACCGACAACTGGGCCAGAACGGCACCGTCAACGTATTCGACCATCGAATGAATAATGCTTTGGTGGTGGATGAGCACGTCTATCGAATCGGCATCCATACCGAAAAGCCACATCGCCTCGATGATCTCGAGCCCTTTGTTCATCAGCGTCGCGCTGTCCACGCTTACCTTCTTGCCCATCCGCCAGTTAGGATGCGCTGCGGCCTGTTCCGGCGTGACGGTCCTGAGCTGGTCGGGGCCGTAATTGTAAAACGGGCCGCCGGACGCGGTCAGTATAATCCGCCTGACGTGCTTGTGCTCGTTGCCGCGTAAACACTGGAATATCGCGCTGTGCTCGCTGTCGACGGGGAGTATGGTGACCCCCTTCTCCTCTGCATGGGCCATCACGAGGGAGCCTGCCATAACCAGGGGTTCCTTGTTGGCCAGGGCGACGTCTTTGCCCGCGTCGACTGCCGCGAACAACGGGTCAAGGCCCGCCGCGCCAACGACCGCCGCGACGACGATATCGGCTTCGGGACAGGCAGCAACCTGGCACAGGCCCTCGGGACCAGCCAGGACGGTGGTCTCGCTGTAACTTGTCAGCGCGGCAACCTCTTCGAACGATGCCCGGTCGGCGACGCCCGCCAGTTTCGGCCTGTAACGGTCGATCTGTTGGGCGAGCAAGGCGGCGTTGCGGTTTGCCGACAACCCCACAACATCGAACCGGTCCGGCATCGAGTCCACTATCTCGAGCGTGTTCCTGCCGATTGAGCCCGTCGAGCCGAGAACTGCGACCCTTTTGCGCGTTTCGTCCATCAGGCTTTCTCGCTCTACCCCACGAACTTGCCCAGGTCAGGAACGAGACGTTTGAGCGTGCTCTCGATCTCCTGGTGTATATCGAGGGCGGTCTGCAGCGACGTGACTTTGTCCGCAAGCTCGCGTGCATCGGCGAACGTGACTGACCTGATCACCTTGCGCATCTCCGGTATGAGAAACGGTGCAACGCTGAGCGAGTTGATCCCCATGCCGAGCAACATGATCCCGAACCCCGGTTCGGAGGCCATCTCCCCACACATCGCGACATCGAGATCGTTGGCAATGGCATTCTCGATGATGCCTGCAATCAATCGAATCACTGCCGGATGGGACGGTTCGTAGAGATATGATACTCGCTCGTTGGCTCGATCGACCGCAAGCGAATACTGGATGAGATCGTTTGTTCCGATGCTGACAAAGTCGAGGTCTCGCGCCAGAATGTCTATGATGAGGGCGGCCGACGGCACTTCAATCATCGCCCCAACTTCTATCTCATGGTCGAACGGGACGCCTTCGCGCTCGAGCTGAATCTTGCACCGCTCCAAAAACTCGTTGCCGCGTCGCAGTTCATCAAACCCCGAGATCATCGGGTACATGATCTTCACCTTGCCGAACGCGCTTGCCCGGAGTATCGCACGCAACTGGACGTTGAAAACGTGCGGGTGCGCAAAGCACAACCGCAGCGAGCGTAAGCCCATGGTGGGGTTGCCCTCGCGTGCGGTCTCGAGCTGCGGCATGCGTTTGTCGCCGCCGAGATCGAGCGTGCGCATAACAACAGCGTGCGGTGCCATCGCTTCAACAGCCCGTTTGTATACCTCGAACTGCTCATCCTCCGACGGGAGATGCGAGCGCCCGAGGTACAGAAACTCCGTGCGGAACAGCCCAACGCCTTCGGCGCCGTTCTCGATAGCGTGTATGAGCTCGTCGGGCAGTTCGATATTGGCGGCCAGAGCGATTCTGTGTCCGTCAAGTGTTTCCGCAGGCAGGTCTTTGGCTTCGAGCAGGTCAAGTATGAACGACTCGAACTCGCTCTTCGCTTTCTCGTAGCGGCTCAAGTCTTCGGCATCCGGGTTAATCTTAACGATTCCGTGGTTGCCGTCAATGATGATGGTATCGCCCGTCTTCACGATTTCGCTTATGCGGCCGAGTCCGACAACAGCGGGCACCTCAAGGGCGCGGGCGAGAATCGCCGTATGGGACGTGGGCCCGCCGACATCGGTGGCTATCCCGAGAGCGTGCTGCCGGTCCATCGATGCCATATCGGACGGCGAGATGTCGTGCGCGACGACAATCACGTCTTCGTGCAACCGCGATAGAGTCTCCTTCTCACGCCCGAGCAGCTTCCGCAATAATCGATGGGAGACGTCTCGGATGTCACCAACACGTTCGCGCAGGTACGCGTCTTCCACGCGGGCAAAGGATGCTTCGATCTCCCGAACAGCCTGGCTCAGGGCGTACTCGATATTGACAAGCTCGTCGCGTACACGGCGGACCGTGCCTCCCTTGAGCAGATCGTCCTCAAGCACGTGCAAATGAGCCTGGAGTATCCTCGCATGGTCTTCTCCCATCTCTTCGAGGAGCTTATCCTTGAGTTCGGTTATTTCGTCCCGCACCTGGAGTATTGCATCCTCGAATCGGGCAACGTCTTCCTGGACCTGCTCAGGCGCAAGCTCTCTCTTCGGAACGTGGTAGTCCTCGCGTCCATAGAGGAACGCGGTGCCAATCACTATCCCCCGGGAAACGCCTGTGCCTTGGAGCGATTCCACCCTAGTCTTCTCCAAACTTGTCGTTCACGAGTTTCGCAACCGCGGCGAGCGCGTCGTCCGCCTGGGGGCCCGATGCAAAGGCACGCAGGATCGTTCCCTTGCCGGCTGCGAGTGTGAGTATCCCCATGATGCTTTTCGCGTTCACCCGTGTGCCATCCTTCTCGAAAGAGACCTCGGCGTCAAACGGGCCAAGCGTCTCGACGATCGCGCTTGCCGGGCGCATGTGAATACCTATCTCGTTCTGAATGGTCAGCGTGATTTCCTTCTCGTTGCTATTCATAGGTTGTGGATGCTGTGCTCAACAGCAACAGACCACTGCTCCTGTGGTTCGAGCTCGATCCGCCAGTTGGGAAAAAGCACGGAACTCTGGTATCCGCGCTCTTGACCTGATTCGGACTGCGATACTGTCTCGACCGGGAACCGCCAGAGCGCTGCCGGCTGGCCGTAATTGCACTCGTAGGCGACGCCGAGGTACTCATCCCGGAGGCCCACGTGGCGGATCTCTTCCACAACCCCACTGCTATCGGGCCAGTCCTTCTCGAACTTCACATCTCTCGAGAAATACCCTCTTCCGGGACCCGAACCGCTTTGAAACGCGACGTTCGTCTCGGAGCCGAATATTAGGCCTATGGTCTTGTCGGAATTGTTCTGCAGGGTGTGTGTAACAGAGAACGAGCTGTCCATCGGGTGAAGAGCGATCGCCTTGTTGACAGAGAGCGTTGGCTCGAACGGGCTACTCGATCGATGAAGATGGACCGTCGGCTCGGAACCCGAGCGCTCAATGTGCACCTCGTACCGTGCGCAGGCAAATTCGGCGACCGGCTCCGCGGCACAGCGGGAGAAATCTCTGAACGAAGTGTCCATACTAAGACAGTGATCCCGCAACGAAGTCCTCCGATACCTGTCATACACCAACAACTGGTGGAGCCCTTCCTCCTTTGCGGCATGGATGTCGTGTATGGAGGCAACAGCGTCTTGCTGCACGTTCCGGCTCATGCCACACTCGGCCTCGTTGAGTTCTCTATGGTACGCTTCCTCCCTGCGAGCAAGCGTGTCCAGAAGGTTTAGGTTGAGCGGTTTGAAGTCTAGCTCGAAGAGGGTTCCGCCGTCTCGAGGGCTTATGTAGAGGGCGAGTAACGGGTTCGACAAGATGATCTCGTCCGAGCCGTCGGCGTCGAAATCTGTCTGCTCGACCGCCACGGAAGGTGCGGACCCGGAGCGTTCGATCTCGTCAACCGTCTTTTCCGCCTCGAGAAGGTTGCTGTATACCGCGCTGCGAAGGTGCGGCAGATACAGCCCGCCGAACACACCATGCCAGTACGCGCAGTTGCACTGTCCCTTCATGAGAGCGCGTTGCGCCTTCTCCAGCGCGGCGCCCGGATGGCTCCGGCTCGCTATCGCACGGTGCACCTTGTTACTGACCCGCAGCATCTTCTTGTGCAGATTGTTGCTTTCGGGATACTTGGCGAGAAAGTTGCGCCAGAACCCGCCCCGCACGAATCGCATGTAGTCGTGGTTGTCGTTGTGGGCTCTTTTAACGTCGTCGGAGAATCCGAGCAGGTCGTGTTGCGCCTTGGGAGGCAGAGCCCACTCCATCATCTCTGTGTACGATGCCGTTGGGAGATACACGGGAGCAAGCGGGGGCGCGACGCGCAAGAACTCGCTGTAGGTCACGCTGTGAAGCCAGTCCGCGTTATCCTCCAGCGCGGTGAAGAACTCTTCCAACCACCCTTCGCCGTATACGCTGCCATACGTCTCAGGCCAGAGACCGAACTTCTCGCCATCGTCGTGCAGCACCGCCACGCGCGTTCCGTCCTCAGAAGCGTTGTTTCGGAGAAACTCTATTGTCTCGCTGACGGGCCGAAACGGTACAGAGTAGCGAAGGTTCTTGAGTATTGGGAACAGGAACAGCCTGTTCCCGAGATCCTCGGTCGAGTAGTACCCGAACAGTTGGTCTTCCGTGAGACCCGAACATTTGAAATGGACGTCATCGATCGGCACATACTTGATGCCCGCTTCGGCAAGTGGGGTTGGAAGAAACGGTTCCCATACACGTTCGGTAACCCAGAACCCTTCCGGCTCGACTTCGAAGTTGTGCCGGATGAACTCGCTCATCGTATCGATCTGGGCCCGGCGGTCCCACTCGGGAATGACTGCCAGCAGCGGTTCATAGTAGCCACCCGAGAGAAGTTCGACGCGTCCCTGGTAAACCAGCTTTCTCAAGATGTCAATGAATTCTGGCTGGTGCTCGATAAACCAGTCATAAAGCGGCCCGGAATAGTGCAGGGCAACCTTGACTCCCGGATGCATCTTCAGGACTTTCAAAAACGGGAGATACGCCTGCTCATAGGCCCTCTGGAAGACTTCGTCGAAGTTCCCGACCGGCTGGTGACAGTGGCAACCGAATACGAAGCTGATATGTCGCTTCGCCCCCGTCATCGGTCAATGTCCCGGTGCCGCACCGTTGCTATCTGGCCGGACTCGTCGAGGAACTGGGTAATAGCATTTGCGATCGCGACCGAGCGATGGCGACCACCCGTGCATCCAACGGCGATCGTCAAGTACGCCTTGCCTTCCTTCAAGTATCTGGGCAGCAAGAAAAGGAGCAGATCCTTCACCTTGTCGAGAAACGTTGTGGTGTCCTGGTTACCGAGCACGAAGGCGCGCACCTTTTCGTTTTCGCCAGTCAGCGGTCGGAGTTCCTCCTCGTAATGAGGGTTTGGCAGGAACCGGACGTCGAACACAAGATCCGCGCCGGAGGGCAACCCGTACTTGTGGCCAAACGAGAAGACGTTGATGCTGAGGTTGGTTCGGCCGTCGGTCGGCGAGAATATGTTCAATATGGCCTGCTTGAGCTCGTGAATATTCAAGTTGGAGGTGTCTATGATCCAGTCTGCTCGCGACCGAATCTTCGATATCTTTGCGCGCTCGCTCTCGATACCCTCAATTATCGAGCCGTCTTTGCTTACCGGATGCCTGCGCCGCGTCTCGCTATATCGTTGGAGCAGCGCCTCCGACGACGCATCCAGAAACACTGTCTCGTAGTCGAACCCGAGTTCGTTCAGTCTTGCCAGCTCTATGAAAACGCTGTCGAAAAACTCGCCCTCGCGTATGTCTATGCCGAGCGCTATCTTCTTGATGTTCGTCGAAGACTGGGCAAGGATCTGCGCAAAGGGCGGTATGAGCGTGGTCGGCAGGTTGTCCACGCAGAAGAAGCCAATGTCCTCCAGACACTTTAAGGCTTGACTCTTGCCGGCACCAGACATCCCGGTAACGATGACAAAGTGAGTGTCACTCATCTCGAGCCTCCACAGCACCTACCATATGCCTGATTATGCGCTCGTTTAGCGCAAGCGCCGAGTGTGTCCCGAGCTCTTTCAACCGCTCATTCAAAGCGGCAACCTCGACGATGATCGCTATATTCCGTCCCGGTCGCACGGGAATAACCACCCTGGGAATCCTGACTCCAAGGATGAAGTCGTACTGTTCCTCTATGCCGATACGCTCGTACTGGGTTGTCTCGTCCCATTCCTGGAGAGCTACCACCATGCCGAGTCGTTTGGTTTCGCGAACCGACCGCGCGCCAAATATCGCTTGCACATCTATGATGCCAATGCCCCGTATTTCCATGTGATGGCCGACCGCGGACGAACATTCGGCATAGAGGTACTTGTCTCCGTGCTGTTGAACGATGACAACGTCGTCCGCAACGAGGCGATGACCACGCTCGACCAGCTCCAGCGCCGTTTCGCTCTTGCCGATGCCCGGTTTGCCGGTTAACAACACACCCACGCCGTAGACGTCGACCGCGCCGCCGTGGATGGTTGTGCGCGGCGCGTGTTTGTCCACCAGAAAGACGATAACCTTGCTTATGACCTCGGCCGTCGTCCGCTTCGACCGGATGACGGGTATGCCGCGCTCAGATGCCAAGTCCAATAACAGTTGGGGCGGTCGCAACCCGCGAGTGACCATGAAACATGGTACTGCGTAGTTGAGAATATTGTCGATCCGCTGGTGTAGCGTCTCTTCGTCAAGCTGCTCCATGAAGTGTATCTCTGTGTTGCCGAGAACCTGCACCCGGTCGAAAGCAAAATACTCCAGGTATCCTGAAAGCGCTAAGCCGGGCCGGTTGGTGTCGACGACGTCCAACCGCCTGTCAAGCTCATCCGAGCCGACGAGAATGTCCAGTTCAAGCTCTTCCTTCTCACTCTCCATGAGATCGGCGACGGTTATTTTGTCCATGTTCGCGCCCTCCAGTGCGTCCCCGAGGTTAGGTTTCCGGTTCGATCAGCTCGTATTTGCGATCTTCGCGCGTATGCAAGACGTTCACCTGGTCAGTCTGTGCATTCGTGAAGACGAGGAAATCGCTCTCGATAAGGTCGAGTTGCATAAGGGCTTCGTCGATCGTCATCGGTTTTGTGGGGAAACTCCGTCTGTCCACGACACGGTGTTGATGCTCGGGTTCAGGTTGACTGGACTCCCATACGTCATCCGGTTCTATGATTTTCAGCCCGACACGGTGTGCATGGCGGGCTTTGCGAGGTTGGTGCCGATTGATCCGGGTCTTATACTTGGTTATCTGCCGTTCGAGCTTCTCGATGACTGCGTCCACCGAGGCGTACATGTCCTCGGTCTCCTGCTTTGCGTGAATCGTGAGGCCGTTGGCCACAATGGTGATCTCTGCAAG
Source organism: uncultured bacterium (assembly GCA_964524145.1). Lineage (GTDB taxonomy): Bacteria > Hydrogenedentota. Next base: position 26,960 of record CAZGCA010000038.1, read on the forward strand.
ATGCCGGTATTTCTCGACCGAAAGCACGGCATGGGCTTCGATTATACCATTGAGGTGGGAACCCAGCTTTTCGAGTCTGCTCTCAATATACGTCCGTAGTGCTTCACTCAGACGTGTGTGTCTGCAGGTTAGCTTTATTTGCATCTGTGCCTGCCAATCCTTTGCTTTCCGAAGAACCTGTGGAAGGACAAATTCAACCCTCTGACTGTACGACAAATTTTACCAATTCCCGCGAGTGGTTGTCAATTGAAGGTATGTCCCGAAGCTTTTGTAAAGAGCGTGTTTGCGAGCGGAGGAACGACGGTGCCCCGTCCGACCACGCCCATAGCCGCTGCATACAGCGTGCGAACTCCTGAGCCGGGCATACGTAAACGTTCTCCGGGGGGCGCAAGGAAGCGTTTGGCCGGCTAGCCTCGAAAATAGGCGTCGCAGCAACCGGCACATAGCGGGAATATTCGACGCCGTTTCACCTGCTGGCGAAACGCTCTGTATTCCGCGCTGTTCCATATCGCCTTGAGCGAGGTCTCCCGCACGTTGCCCATCGCGAGCTCGTAACATGGATGAACCGTGCCCGTAGATGCAATGTAGGCTTTCGTCCACACAGACCCGCACGCAAATCTCGATACGTCCGTGCGGTTCTCGTAGAATTCCGCCATCTCGCGTACAGGCATACGTGGTAGTCGCAACTGTATTCGCTTCGTTCTCGCCCTGCGCTTGAGTTCGATGATTACTCGTTCGAACTCGGCTCTGTCTATTCTATCTCTGGGCAAGGGTGTCCGGCAAAAATCAGAGACCGTCATCTCGCCGCACCAGCACGATTCGTCCGCACGGTAATCGAGCAATACGTTCCATATTTCCGCCCCGACGCTCGCGGCGAAGTCGACCATATCGAGCAGTTCGCCGATATTCCCTGCCATCACTACAGTCGCAAGATGCACTATCGGGTAGCGACTCCTGCGCCGCCGTTTCTCGTCCCGGACCTTCGTAAGTGCATCCGCTGCACGCTCAAAGGCGTCACTGAGCCCTGTGATGGTGTTGTGTGTTTCGGGGAGACCGTGGACCGAGACGCCTAGATAGGAGAATCCCGCGCCCAAGAACCGTCGTGGTGTCATATCCATCAACGCCGACAGTTTTTCTTCGTCGAGCAACGTCGCGTTGGTGATCAAGTGAGTCTTGTGGTGGCGAGAGGCGTGCCGTATGAGTTCGACGATGTCACCACGTACCAATGGCTCGCCACCGGTGAAGCTGAGCAGGGCTCTACGCGGAATATCGTCTATGACCCGTTTCCACTCGGCAGTTGTCAGTATCTGGCGGTCACCGTGCGTGCTCTGCTTACCTATGACAACCGGCAGAACGATACACATCTTGCATCTCAAGTTGCAGTGTGGCGTGACCCGCAGGAGGATGTGCAGCGGCGGCAAGGCGCGCCCCCGCCCCACAACGCGAGGCACAGCACCATACCAACGCAGCAGCCTGTCGTATGTCAGGACGGAACCTTTGGCGAGCGTTCTCCTCAGGCTCATTCGCTCGCCCAAGCGGATACCGACACTAGCGCTTTCATGGAGATGATCGGATGTCCCGAGTCATTTCTCAGCATTCTCGGCACCCTCATCATCTTCCTGCGGCGACGACTGTTCAGGCACGACCATCCCGGCCGATATCAGCAGCTTCATGGAGTCCTCGATGTTCATCCCCAACTTGATAACTTCGTGTTCAGGAACGAATATCAACACGCCCGATGTGGGATTCGGCGTCGTCGGCACGAATACGCACAACCCTGCGCCTTGCAGCTGATCGTGGATTTCGCCTCGGGTTTTCCCCGCAACAAACCCCAGCGAGTACACACCGTGACGGGGATACTGCACGAGCACCACTTCTTTGAACACACTACCGCTGCCCTGCGTGAACGCGTCCCGTATCTGCACGATAGTCGTGTATACCTTGCTTATCAGCGGTATGCGCGCGACGATGCTCTCACCGATGCTTATGAGTTTGCGTCCGATCGCCTTCGTTGCTATGAGTCCGACCAACAGTATCACGACAACGATAATCGCCAAGCCCAGAACTCCCGCCATGATCTCTCCGTACCCGAGGATTTTGCTGATGGGGATGCCAACGGTATCGCGAGCAACGGACCACATCTTCCACGCCAGCCACATACAGACCACTGACGGGAGCAGTATGAGCAGTCCCGTTACGAAATAGCGTTTGAGCTGTCCAGCAGCGGAATGTTGATCATCGGACATCCGTATCTCCCTCCTCATCTTCTTCGATTTTCAGTCTGAGCTGGCTGACGCTATGCTCGTTGGCTTCCACGACGTCGATCGCCAGGTTCTTGTAACGCACCTGTTCGCCCGGAACGGGTATTCTGCCCGTCAGTTGCAGGACCAACCCGCCGATGGTGTCAAAATCCTCCTCAGGCAACGACAGTCCAAGCTCGTCGTTAACGTCCTTTATCGTCATGCGTGCCTGCACCATGTACTCTCCGGATGCCACCTGCTGCAGCACCGGCTTCTCGAAGTCGTACTCGTCCTGTATCTCGCCGAATATCTCCTCAACCAGATCCTCGAGCGTCAGCAGCCCGTCGGTACCACCGTACTCGTCAACGACTATGGCCATGTGGATGCGGTTGCCCCGCATCTCGGGCAGAAGTGCGTCAATGCGTTTCGTGTCAGGAACATAGTATGCCGGTTTCACCAGGCGCCCGAACCCTCTTTTCCCGTCCGCAACACCAGCTCCTATCAGGTCGTGTACACTGACGATTCCTTTAATGTCGTCAAGCTGTTCGTCGTACACAGGGATACGCGTATAGCCGCTCTGTTCGAAAAGTGCTGCCAGTTCGTCCCGAGTGCTCCCCGTTTCTATCGCTACCATATCGATCCTCGGCACCATAACCTCCTTGGCAGTCGTCGCACCAAGGTCTATCACACCATGGATCATTTCCCGCTCGGAGCTGTCGATCTCACCCGCTTCCTCGCCTTCGACGAACAACCACCGCATCTCCTCGATACCGACATACGGGCCCTTCACAGGCTTCATGCCCGCGGCGTACATCACTAAACGGAATACCCTGGACGTCCCGCCGATCAGCGGATACAACACAATGTACCAGACCCAAAGCACGTATGACAAGGCCACCGACAGCCGTGAGGCGTGCTGTCGGAAAAGGGTCTTGGGTATGATCTCGCAAAATACAAGCGCCACCGGCGTCAGCAGGAGTATCGCCCACAACTCGCCAAGCCTCGTCGCCACCGCCACGGTTGCCAGAACGACACCGATGTTCGTGCTCACAAGCGTCAGGACAAGCGCCCGTTCGGGCCGTTTTACGAACGATTCCAGGATTCGAGCACGGCGAGAGCCCTCACGGACCAATCGGCGTAGACGAATCGGGTTGATCGAGATGATCCCCGTTTCATACCCTGCAAAGAATGCATGTATTGACAAGCCCGTCAGGGCAAGCAGTAACATCGTCAATAGCGACATGTCCGCGTGCTCAGCCATGCCGTCTCCTTGTCGGGAACTCGTCTCGCTCGTCTACTATCTCACCAACAACCTCCTCGAGAAGGTCCTCGAGCGTTACAACCCCCAGCGTCCTGCCTCGATCATCCGTTGCAATGGCTATATGAACCCTGTTGTCCCTGAACTCCGAGAGCAACCGTGCCACGCCTGTTGTCCCCGCCACGAACTTCGCCGGCCGCGCTACCTTCGACACAGATGTGTCGAGATCCCCTTTGCGGCAATACGGCAGCAAATCCTTCACATACACCACGCCGACCACGTCGTCAGGCGAAGCTCCTATCACAGGTATTCGCGAGAACCCTGTTCGATGTGCAGTCTCGACGGCTTCTTGCAGAAGCACCTGTGCCCGCAGCGTTACCATCTTCTCGCGCGGCGTGAGAACATCCGCAACAGTTGTATCGGTGAATCTCAATATGCTGTGGATCATCTCGCGCTGATCACGCTCCAACACGCCTCGCCTCTCGCCTTCTGCGACGACCTCCTTCAACTCCTCTTCCGTAATGAACGGTGCCGCACGCAGTTTGGACGCGCCCGTAACGCGCAGCACCCCGCGGGCCAATGCCAGTACGAGCGCCCGGACAGGGCGTAACAACCCGTAGAAGAAGGTCACTCCTACGGCCACACGCCGTGCCGACCGTTCGGGATGTTGAACTGCAAGCACTTTCGGTCCTATCTCGCCCAGCACCAGGAGCATGACCGTCACTGTCACCGTCGCGGCAACGAAACTCACGCTTTCCGAAAAACCGAGCGAAGCGACCGTCGACTCGACGGCTATTCCAGCGAACGCAGAGAGCACAACGTTGACTATCGTGTTGCCCACCAGAATGGTCGTCAACAGGCGGTAGGGGCGGGCCAACAGGCGGCAGACCAGCCGAGAGGTCCTGCTGGACTCTCTCTCCATTTTTCGCAGGCTCGGTCGCGACAGCGAAAAGAGTGCTGTCTCCGATCCTGAGAAAAACGCAGACAGCGACAGCAGCGCTATGACCAGCGGGATGTAAACCCACGGAGGGAGCGGTAAGTCGTCCAAAGTGGGATCATCCCTCCTTGCGTCTTCGGGACACAACTGACCGGCCGCTATCCACGTCCGTCACTCCCCATCGCATCCCTAAAGCCGGCGAGATACTTCCTTTCGAGCCGGCGCATTTTTTGGGCCTCATTCTTTTCCTCGTGGTCGTGGCCGAGCAGGTGCAACAAGCCGTGAATCACAAGCAACGCCACCTCACATGCGTAGTGTTCCCTGTCGCTCCCTGTGCGCCGCCCGGCTGTTTCGAGCGAAACGACGATGTCGCCGAACGTTATGTGTTGCACGGCATCGGCTGCTCCCGGCTCGTCCTGCGGGAACGCCAGAACGTCGGTCGGCGAATCGACACCTCGATACTGCTTATTGAGCTGCCGCATGTATTGGTCGTCGCAGAACAGTATGCTTATCTCGCACTCGCGCACGTCACACCCGTTGTCTGCGAGCACGCGGGCGATAACCCCGTCCAACTCGCGGCCTCCGGGCGCTCGCCGCCGGGAGATGTTGCGTTTCTGTATCTCTGTCTTTCGGGATTGCGCCATGACTTTCAGCTGGCAACCGACCCCGCCTGCCGCTTCAAAATCATGAGACACGTGCGAAGCAACATACCGTGCTAACCGGGCTGCGACATCGTAGCCTCGGACTCCCTCGGCTCCTCGTCCTCATGAGAGTTCTGCTTCAGAGGTTCCGAGACTCCGGCGTAGGTTATTTTGTCGGACCGCTTCTTCTTCTCTTCAGGGTATTCCAGTCTCACATGCGACGCGCTCGCAATCGTTCGCGTGATAACCTCGGCAAGAACATGCAGATCCTTGAGCGTCAGGTCACACTCGTCAAACTGGCCGTCGGTGAACTTCGAGTTCACTATCCGCTCGGCCAGCCCCTGCAGACGTGTCAGCGTGGGGTTCGCAAGCGACCTCGACGCCGATTCTATTGCATCGGCCAGCATGACTATGGCAGCCTCTCTCGTCTGCGGCTTCGGTCCGGGATACCTGAAATCCTCCTCCCGGATCGTCCCTTCCTTCTTTTCTTTCTCTTTCACGGCATTCTGATAGAAGAACCCTATCAGGCTCGTGCCATGGTGCTGTGCGATGATGTCGCGTATCGGTTGCGGCAGCTTGTACTCCTCGGCAAGCTTGATCCCTTCCTTGACGTGTCCCGCAACAATGCGCGCACTCATCGCGGGCGACAGATCCTCGTGTACGTTGTGGTCTCGCTGGTTCTCCGAGAAGTACTCCTGTTTGGCCATCTTGCCGATATCGTGGTAATACGAGCCGACTCGCGCAAGCAGACCGTTCGCACCTATCGCCTCGGCAGCCTCCTGCGCTATCCGGCCGACTATCTGGCTGTGTTCATGGCTGCCCGACGCTTCCAGCACCATACGCCGCAGCAGCGGGTGGTTCAGATCCGAGAACTCGAGCAACTGCACGTCCGTCACAACACCAAACAACCATTCGAGCGGCTGCAACGCGAGCAGCACCACCATTCCGACCAGCAGCCCATTGATGAGTCCGTGCGAAGCTTCCCGGATCATACCGTCTCTCGCGCCTGTTGCGGAAACGTCTCCCATGAGGTTGATCGCCAGGATGACCGCGCATGTTGCAATCGCGACCATCACCGCCGCCCTGATCAGGTCGCTTCGTTTGCGCACCGTCGTCAGGCTGAGAACTCCGGCGAGGCCGCCGGCAAGCATTGCTGCAAACACCTCCCAACTATTGTGATGCGCTATCGACACAAGAAAGGCGATCAGCAATGCCGAGAAGATCGCCACCCGTTTCTCGATCAGGATGGCGATGAGTATGCTGCCGGCTGCGGCCGGGACCAGATACCCCGAGCGATGGTACCAGGCAAATCCGCGCGCCACAGCAACCGTCGCGCAGACAACTGTCATCAACAGGACCAACTGCTTGGTGTTCGCGAAGATCTCCTGTTCCGACTTCGTCATGTAGAGCAGGAATACCGCGAGCACACTCAACAGCAGAAGCCCATGGCCTACAAAGGTGGCGATCTTGTTTGCCAGATCGCTCTGAAGGTTCCTCGCCTGTTGCCACGCCACATACTCGCCTATCTTCTCTTCAGTCCAGAGCACACCCTTCGTGATGATCAGAGTGCCCTTCTGCACATCTCTGTATTCCGGCGCAACGCTTGCAGATGCCTCGGCCCTCCTCTTGTCGGACAACTCCCTGTCCAGCACCAACGTCTGTTTGAGGAATGCGTTCGTGAGGCTAAACACAGCTTCGCGTTTCCCCGGTTCGTCTGCTGGGACAGCCTGGTTCACAATTTTCCCCACCGCAGCCCGAAGCCGTGTTGGCTCTGCTCCCGACGACAACGCCAGCACTTCCGATACATCTTTCTCCTGTTCATCGATCTTGCCGTTGATTCTCGCAACAGTGATTCGCTCGCTGGGTATGTCCGGCGGCAGGATCCCCTCCGCCAGAACCTGTTCGAGCGCCGATAAGGTCAGTTCCCTCGCCTCGAGAAGGTTGTCCAAAGAAACCGTCGAGAGCGAGACGTCCTCGACCGCGAGGTCTCTTTCGACGTCCGGCCATTCCGGCCATTGATCGAGCGGTTCCGGGTAAGGCGACTCCGGAAACGTCTGCGAGGAGTCCGGTGCACCAGGAACCAGAGACGCATCCGCGCCCGAATCCATAAGCAGAAAACGCAGGTTGTCCTCAGTAACGCCCTCGGGCAGCGAATCCAGGAGCGAGCTGACCTTTGTGTCGAAGTCCAACGCGGGCTCGACCGCTGTTCCCTGAACCTTCTCGAAATACGTTTCGGCGGCCTGCAGTTGCGTGCTCACCTTCTCCTTGTCAACCCTGTAGACAAACGGTGTCTTATCAGCAGCATTCTGCCGTCTCTCTTCGGTAGCCTCTCTGTCGACCACTTTGAACGGAGCGTCCGCAATCCATGTTTGGCTTGCGGGCTTGCCTACCACAGGTTCCTCCTCCTGTTCCGGAGGTGTGAAAGGCGCGATGAGAACAAAGAGGATCGCGGCCGAAAGGACTATCGTAACAATCCCTGTCCACGACTGCCCGTCCAGCTTCTTCCGCGTTGGCTCGCCGGTCCGGGGGCTTTTCTTCTTGTTCTTATTCTTGTTCTTGTTCTTCTTCGCCATTGGAACGAACCTGTCCGGAATCATGCTTCTCGTACGCTTCGATTATCTCTTTCACGAGCCTGTGCCGGACCACGTCCTCCGGTGTCAGGTAGGCAAACGCAATACCCCGCGTCCCGTCGAGTATGTCGCGGGCATGGATTAGCCCCGAAGTTTGCCCTTCGGGAAGGTCTATCTGCGTTATGTCGCCTGTGACCACCGTGTGGGAGTTCTGGCCAAGCCGCGTGAGAAACATCTTCATCTGTTGCGGGCTCGTATTCTGCGCCTCGTCAAGGATAACGAAAGCGTTGTTGAGCGTGCGGCCGCGCATGAACGCCAGCGGGGCCACCTCGATCATGTCCTTCTCCATGCAGCGAAACACCTCGCTCCTCGGCATCATATCGTAGAGCGCATCGTACAGCGGACGAAGATACGGGTTTACCTTCTCCTCTATGTCGCCGGGGAGATAACCCAGGCTTTCACCGGCTTCTACCGCGGGCCGGGTCAGAATGAGCCTCTCGACCTTTCTGCTCTGGAGCGACGCAATCGCCATGGCCATCGCCAAATACGTCTTTCCCGTTCCCGCCGGGCCGATGGAGAAGGTTATGTCGTGACCGCGCATCGCCTCGACGTACCGCTGCTGCCCACGCGTGCGCGCCCGTACCGTCTTGCCTTTCTTCGCAACAGGGATTATCGTCTCGAACGACGAGCGCAGGTTCTCAACGCCGTCTTTGTTTCCGAGGTTCAGGGCGCAGTCGACATCCGATACGCTCACACCACGGCCGTTCCGCACTGCTGCGAGCATTTCGCTCAACACGCCTTTCGCCTTCGCGACCTCTTCCGGCGCACCAAGCACGAGAAGCTTCTCTCCCCTGTCGACAATCTTGACACCCATCTCGGACTGGATACGTTTGCGTATCTCGCCGTTCCTACCCAGCAATCGGATGGCTTCGTCGTTGTCCTTAAGGACGATCTCACTGCTCAGCTTCGTGCCCAACTCGACCCCGCACCTTGCTTTCTAAGACAAAAGCCCTTGGCACAAGAACTGTGTTGTGCGCCAAGAGCCAAACCCGACTATTCGCAGTTGTTTACCGATACTCACCGTTACGGTCGAGGTATAACGAGCTTCAGGCCCACTGTCAGGACTCCCGGATCGTCTATTCGGTCCTTGTTGGCCTCGTATATGTCCAGCCAGCGCGACGAGTCGCCATAGACTTCGGGTTTCGCAGCTATCCCTGCCAGCGTATCGTTTTCCTGAACCTCATATATCTCTTGTTCCGTCTTCACATCGTTCGGTGGTTTCGACACTTTGAGCAGAGCGTCGAGCTTCTCCTGAAGCAGTGCAAGCTGCTGCTCCGCCGCCGCCAGTTTGTCCCTTCTCTCGTCGAGCTTGCGGCGTAGCTCCTCGTTCTCTGCCGCCAGTTCCTCGGACTTGGAGTGAAGCTCGCGCGATTCGGCACGTACTTCATCCAGTTCCGCCTCCAACTCGATTATCTTGTCCGCGCTGGTGGGGCGGCTGATGTCGGTCCCCGTTTCTTCCACCTCGCTTCCCCCCGATTCCGGTCCGGGCACAGATACACACGACACGCCCGTCACGGAGCAGATGAAGAAGAGTGAGATGACTAAGTGCCCGCACCGGTTACGCGGACTTGTTTCGCGCATAATCAACGTCTCCCAAACCAAGTTTTAGTATAGCACGAGGACTCCGTCAAGTCAAACGAAACTCTCTCCGCTTTGGCTGACAGCCGTGGCGGATTCGCTTCGGACTACCGTCAACCCTCCTCCGCCAAGAGATAGACGGTCTCGCCGGGCTTCAGCAACCCAAGTGTTTGTCTCGCAACGCTTTCCACGGTCCGAGGGTCTTTCTCGAAACGGTGCAGTTTCTCGGTCAGTTCCGTCCGAGACATCTCGAGTGATTTGACACGCTCGCGTCTTGCATCCCGCTTTGCCGCGAGTTCGGCGAGCCGGGCCTGTCGCGGCGCATAGACGCGGTAGAACGCCAGACTGATGAGAGCCACAGCCACGAGCAAGATGAGCAGATACTTCTTCACGTTAACACGGCCTCGCGAATGCACTTATGCCTGGGAATACCCCTTGGTCACCGAGTTCCTCCTCAATCCTGAGCAACTGGTTGTACTTGGCGACCCGATCGCTGCGTGACGCGGATCCGGTCTTGATCTGTCCCGTCGATGTTGCCACCACAAGGTCGGCAATCGTTGAATCCTCGGTTTCACCGCTTCTATGCGAGACCACAGCGGTGTAGCCTGCCGCCCGCGCCATCTCTATGGCCTCGAGCGTCTCGGTCAACGTGCCGATCTGGTTCACCTTTATCAGTATCGAGTTTGCCACGCCCTGCTTGATTCCACGAGCAAGCCGTTTGGTGTTCGTGACGAAGAGGTCGTCGCCGACAAGCTGGATCTTCGAGCCCACCTTCTTGGTCAACTTCTTCCAGCCGGCCCAGTCGTCTTCGGCCATCCCGTCCTCTATCGAGACGATGGGATACTTTTCAACCCACCCGGCATAGAAGTCCACCATGGCCGTTGGCGTCAGCTTCGGCTTTTTCTCAGCCTTGAGCACGTACTTGCCGTCCTTGAAGAACTCACTCGCAGCCGGGTCGAGCGCAAGCCAGACATCCTTGCCTGCCTTGTATCCGGCGGCTTTGATGGCTTTAAGAATGACCTCGACAGCTTCCGCGTTCGATTTCAGGTTTGGCGCAAACCCACCCTCGTCGCCGACCGCGGTGTTGTACTTCGCTTTCTTCAGCACCTGCTTGAGGTTATGAAAGACCTCCGCGCCCATCCGGAGCGCTTCACTGAAACTCTTTGCGCCGGCCGGGACAATCATAAACTCCTGGAGATCAACGTTGTTGTCCGCGTGTGCTCCGCCATTGAGTATGTTCATCATGGGAACCGGCAGCACTCTCGCGTTGACGCCTCCGAGATACCTGTAGAGCGGCAGCATGACTGCCTCTGCCGCGGCTTTGGCCACAGCCAGAGACACACCCAGAATGGCGTTAGCGCCGAACTTGCCTTTGTTTGAGGTGCCGTCGAGGTCGATCATCGTGTGGTCGACCAGCGTTTGCTCGAGGGCGTCGTAGCCCACAAGGGCGTCGGCTAAGGGACCGTTCACGTTGGCCACGGCCTTCGTGACGCCTTTGCCCAGATACCGTTTCTTGTCGCCGTCCCGCAACTCGATGGCCTCATGCTCACCCGTCGAAGCGCCCGACGGCACCGCGGCGCGCCCCATTGCTCCGCACTCGAGATAGACGTCTACCTCAACGGTCGGATTGCCGCGCGAATCCAGTATCTCCCTGCCTACTATGTCGACTATTGCAGTCACTTTGTGCCTCCTTTTCGCATCCCGATATACGTTGTCGCCGCCCGGTATCGCTCCTTCGGCGGGTTCACATCTCCCAGGGTTTGACGATGTCCCGAAAACCTCTGTTGGCGTACCTGTCGAACTCGTCTTCCGCTGTCAACCCTTTCAGATGCTGGCCCGACTGAACGGCCGCCGTCTCGAGCTCGACCTTCTCATAGTAACGCGCGAGCTCGTGGTGGGCGACGCTCGGCAGAATGATACAAAGACTGCCAAGGAAAAACAGCCCGACACCGTGAGTCAATGCCAGCAGAACAAACAACATGGCCACCAAGAGTATCGCGACCCCTATCGTGTAGACGATGTTGTCCAGCGTCAGCAGAAAGGCGTACTTCAAAACACCGAATATGTTGTGCTTCTTTACAAGGGCAAGCGGCCCCGCGTACAAGAGCATAAGGCTGTAGAGAACCAGTCCCCACAGGCTGAGCCCTCCCAACACCGCACCTATCCAGGCGTAGTCTCCTTTGAGCAAGCGAAGGTAAAAGACGATGTTAGATGCCAATACCACATAGACCAGAAGAACGAGCAGACCGAAGAACAAGCCTCTCGCCCAGTACAGTCGAATCCCTCTAAAGAAGTCCGCAATCGATGCATCGTCTTTCTCAACCAGAAGCGAGGCAAAATGGAACAGTGCCAGAAGCACTATCGGTACTGTCACCACCGGCACGCACAGCACCCCTCCGAGCATGCTCACGAGCACAAGTTTGCCCAGGTGATCGTAAGACACCCAGAAGAAAAACTTGAAGACACGACGAATCAGAGGCTTCGAGATGGCTGGCGCTTCATCCGTAACTGGATCACCACGTGCCCCTCGCGCCGCAGCTTGTCTATCCATTTGGTGTAAAGCTCTTCCGCCTTCTTCTGCCTGAGGATCGCCTCTGCCTCCTGTCTCACCTCGGCCAGCGACACCATCCCTTCCGGCACGACCTCGGTTGCCTTGAATAGTTGGACTCCACGTGTGTCTTCAACAACATCGGAGACTGCCCCTTCCTTGAGCGAAAAGACCACGTCTTCCAACGAGGTTTTCAGTTCACCCCGCCGAACATATCCCAGGTCGCCACCGGGACCGGCATCCGGACCCTCGGAGTACTTGGCTGCAAGTTCGGCAAAGTCCGCTCCTTTCCTGGCTTCGGAGAGAACATGTTCCGCCCGCGCCCGCACACGCGCACGCTGGCGTTCCGTGGAGTCCTCCGGAACGGACATGAATATTCTTGAGAGGCGTACACGGGCCTCGCCCGACAATTCACCAGCGTGCTCGTCATAGTATTGCCTTACCTCGTCCTCCGAAATTGAAACCTTGGCGGCAAGTTCCTGGCGTTTCGACCGCGAAATTCGTTGGACGAGCAACGTCTCGCCGATTCGTTGGCGAAGATCTTTGACGGACTCCATACTCCTTGCGAGCTCCTCTTCGAACTCCGCCTCGCTGGCGAATTGACTTTTTATCTCGTCCAGGGCCTTCGTGACGCTCTCGTCAGAGACGACCAACCCAAGCCTTTTCGCTTGCTGCAACAACAGCTTCTCCTCTATCGACCGGTCCAACAGGAAATCCTTTGCCTCGGTCAAGCGCAGCATGAGTTCTTCGCCTGAATAGGTGAGCGAAAGCTCCTGTCTATAGAGTTCCAGCGCGTCGTCTATCTCACTGGCAAGGATGATATCGTCGTTGACTATCGCCGCCAAGCCGTCTATTACCTCCCCAACCGCAGTTGGTACGGCTGTTCCGACGGCAGTTGCCAAAGCCGCAACAATCAACAGAAGGAACTGGTTGCACCACTTCTGGGCCATGGTTGCATTCCTCAGGAAGAGCATCTTGCGCAATATACCTGGAGCCTCGTCCGTCACGTCTGTGCGAAGCTTATTTTACCACACTGCAACCATCTCGTTCAACGCTGCCTTTAACGTCTCGATGGGGCTTCCGTTCGAGCGCCCGTCAAGTTGCACGACGATCCGCACCGGTTCCCCCGGAAGGATCGACAGCAACCGGCCAACCGGTTTCGGCAGAAGCGATAGCTTTTGCAGGTCCGGGGAGACGTTTGCGCGGAACCTCAGCAGTGCCGTGTCGCCTGTCTTCGATATGAGCTCGAGTCCCAACCGCGCACCGAGGATCCGCAGCGCGGTTACTTCGAGCAGCGCATCGGCCTCCCTCGGAGGCTCGCCGAACCTGTCGCGCATTTCTTGGCGCAGATCGTCGAGCTTCTCGATGTCGCGAATCCGGCTCAGTCGTTTGTAGAGGTGTATCTTGTGCTCAGCCGATCCAATGTACGCGTCAGGGAGGTACGCATCGACTGCGAGGTCCGCCAGCGGCAGCGGAAGACGTTCCGTGGTCTTGCCCAAGAGCTCGCGCGAGGCTTCCTCGACGAGTCCACAATACATCTCGAGACCGACCGCCACAATATGGCCGTGCTGTTGCGGGCCCAGTATGTTGCCCGCTCCGCGAATCTCGAGATCCCGCAGCGCCAACCGAAATCCTGACCCCAATTCGCTGAAATCCTCGATCGCCTTCAACCTTTTCTGCGCAACCTCGCTCAACGCTTGCTCGCCCGGCACCGTCAGGTACGCGAATGCGCGGTGTTTGTAGCGACCCACGCGTCCGCGCAACTGGTAGAGCTCGCTCAGCCCGAAGCAGTCGGCCCGGTCGATGACGATCGTGTTGACGTTCGGTATATCGAGACCGGATTCGATGATAGTCGTCGTCACCAGAACGTCTATTTGTTTTGCGAGAAACTGATCCATGACACGTTCGAGTTCGTGCTCGTGCAGCTGGCCGTGCGCGACTGCGACTCTCGCCTTCGGCACCAGCCGCTGCACGAACATGCTCATGCTGTAGATGGTCTGCACGCGGTTATGCACGAAAAAGACCTGCCCTTCGCGTGCCAGCTCCCGGTCGATAGCCTCCTTAATGGTCTGCGTGTCGAACCGGCAGACTATCGTCCGCACGGCAAGTCTGTCGCTTGGCGGCGTACCGATAACACTCATGTCGCGTACACCCATCAACGAGAGGTGCAGGGTGCGCGGGATAGGCGTCGCGGAAAGCGTCAGCACGTCCACGAGCTTGCGCATCTGCTTGAGCTTCTCTTTGTGCGCTACCCCGAACCGCTGCTCTTCGTCGACCACGACAAGACCGAGATCCTTGAACGCGACGTCCTTCGAAAACAACCGGTGCGTGCCAATGACGATGTCAATTGTGCCCGACTCGAGCCCTTCGATTATTCGTTTCTGCCGCGCACGCGAGCGAAACCTGCTGAGCATCTCGACATTGACAGGGAAGTCGGCCAGCCGTTGTGAGAACGTGCTGAAATGCTGCTGGGCCAGGATGGTTGTCGGCACGAGAATCGCCACCTGTTTGCCGTCCATGACAACCTTGAACGCGGCGCGCACCGCCACTTCCGTTTTGCCGTAGCCCACATCACCACATATCAATCTGTCCATGGGCCGGCGTTGTTCCATGTCGGCTTTGACGTCCTCGATCGCCTGCTGCTGGTCGGGCGTTTCCTCGTACTCGAAGGTATCCTCAAATTCCTTCTGCCATTCGGTATCGGGTGCGAACGCATGCCCCTCGAGCGTCTGTCGCGCCGCATAAAGCTCCAGAAGCTCCTGGGTCATTTCCCGGACGGCCTTCTTCACCCGCGCTTTCGTTCTTGCCCAGGCAGTCCCGCCGAGCTTGTTCAAGGTCGGAGCGACCGCGTCCGCACCAACATACTTCTGCACGGAGCCCACGTCGACGGTCGGCACGTAGAGCTTGTCGCCACCCAGATACTCGATGGCGAGGAACTCTCCTTTCTTGTCTTCGAATCGGCGGATGCCCTGGTATCTGCCTATGCCGTGATGGACATGGACGACATAATCGCCAACTTGAAGATCGGTCAGCGAGACTATCGGCAGTCCGCGCTTGAAACGTCGCGACCGCCGCCGCCAATATCGTCTGCCGAATATCTCTTTGCCGCTCACGACCGCGAATCGATCCGGCGGCGAGCTAAATCCGGGACGGATTGTGCCTATCACCATCTCGATCCATCCGCCATCTGCCGACTCGGACATGTCGTAACCGTGTTCTTCGAGCAGTTCCCTCAGCCGGACCTCTTCGCCTTCGTTGTGGCAGACGAGCACAACTTTATAGTCCTTGTCTTTCCAGTGCTCGAGCTCTTTCCAGAACAGGGCGAGATCCCCCTCCCACGAGGCCATCGACCGGGTATCGATACGGAATCGTCTCCCGGCATCGGCCACTCCGACGAGTTGCGATAGTGACAAACAGGCTCTGTTCGAGAGCGCCTGCCGGGCATGCTGCCACGGCACCCAGCCGCCACCTTCCTTCAACTGCCGTTCGGCGTCTTCAGCCTCCTCGATCAGCGCCTGCGGTTCATCGTAAACAACAAGTGTTTCGTCCGGCAAGTAATCGGCAAGCCCAACGAGTACCTCGCCGGCCCGCAACAACTTATCGCGGAACTCCCGTTCAGAACGCGGCAGCACCCGAACCCGATCAACAGCCTCGACGGAGATCTGGGTTTCCGGGTCGAAGCTGCGGATGGACTCGATCTTGTCGCCAAAGAACTCTATTCTGCAGGGGGTATCGCTTGATATGGGGAAGAGGTCGAGGATGCCGCCTCGCAAGCTCATCTCGCCGTGTTGTTCGACCGCCGGCTCGCGCTCGTACCCCAACTCGAAAAGGCGTTCCGCCAGGGCCGACATCGAGATGGTGTCGCCGTTACGCAGGTCTACGGACGCTTCCATGAGCTCATCTCTCGAGGGTATCAGTTGAAGCATCGAGCGCACGGACGTAACGATGAAGTACGGGGGATCAGGCGGCGCAGTGTCGAGTTGCAGCAGGGCCGCCATCCGCTCCGCGACTATCTCGTCTGACGGCGGTATCTTCTCGTGCGGCAGCGTCTGCCATGCTGGAAAGAGGATCACCTTCTCGCGGGACGCAAACGTTGCAAGATCGTCGCTTATCTCCTCGGCTTCGATCCTGCCCGCTCCTATGACCAGAACCGGGCGGCGAATCTGCTCGGCTATCTGGGCTACAAGTTTGCTCTTCGCGGCACCCCACGCACCCGATAGCTCGATATCGCAGGGGCTGGTCCGCGCCAGGCATTCGACAAGGCCCCCAGGCAGACCAAAAGGGACGTTGTGCTTGTGTCCAACAGACAATACCGTGGCGCTCTTCACAGCTCACCCCTCCGGAAAGAGCATTGCCTCCATGTAGTGATCCTGGAACGACCGCAGGTCTGCCAGCTCGATGTGCTCGGTCGTCGCGGCAATCTCGCGTGCTTCGTCGCGGGCGCGTTGCGAAAGGAGCACGAGTTTAGCGCCGACACCCGCCGCGTTGCCGACGGCGCGTACCTTGCTTATCGGGAATGGCGGCATGACACCTATCCGAATCGCGTTATGCGGATTGATGTAGTTGCCGAACGCTCCCGCCAGGTACACCTTGTCTATGGCCTCGTTCGAAACACCGAGCAACGATTTCAGGCATTCGATCCCTGCACGTATGGCTCCTTTGGCGAGCTGGACCTGGCGCACGTCGCGCTGGGTAAACATGAGCCGCTGGCTTTCATCCTCGTACAAAACGAAGGCGGGTTCGCCGTTGTTGTCGACGATGCGCTGCTGAATATCGCCGGGCAAGTGTTTCGTCGTCCCGGCGTCCGTGACAATCCTGCCGCTCGGCTCAATAACCCCAAGCTCGAGCAGACCGGCAACAACGTCAACCACACCGCTGCCGCATATGCCGATGGGTTTCGCGTCCGCTATCGTTTTGATGTGTACGCCGTCCCCGTCGAAACGCACTTTCTCTATAGCGCCTTGTGCCGCGCGCATGCCGCAGGAAAGCTCGGCACCTTCGAAGGCGGGACCCGCCGCCGTCGAGCACGCGAGCATCCGCTCGCGTGACCCGAGCATGACCTCGCCGTTTGTCCCGATATCGATCGCCAGCTTGACCTTGTCAGCCTTGTGTAAGCCCGAGCTGAGTATGACACCAACGGAATCTGCGCCGACAAAGCTGCCTATGCACGGAACGGTACGTAGACGGGCACGCTGGTTCACCTTCAATCCGAGTTCTCCAGCCGTGACGTGTGCCGGCGCACGCACGACGGGCGCGTACGGTGCCAGCGCAAGATGCTTCGGCAATATGCCCAGAAAAAGGTGCACCATCGTCGCGTTGCCAACCAATACCACCTCCCACACGTCGTCTGCAGCAGCGCCCGTTCTTTGCAGGAGCTCTCCCACGATTTCGTTCAGCGTGGCCATGATCTTCCCGTGCAACTTCGACAGACCAGCATCGTCCGTGCTGCAGAAGTTTATGCGTGAGATGGTGTCTGCGCCGAATACGTTCTGCGCGTTTAGCCGCGACGCAATGGCCACTTCGCGACCGGTCTCCAAATCGAGCAGCGACCCGACAACCGTTGTCGTGCCAATATCGACCGCCACCCCAAAGATGCGAGACGTCGCGTCCGTCAATCCCAAGACATCCCGCTCGGAATGGACGACGGAAAGCTCCGTACCGCTCCTCAACCGTTCCGGCAAGCTCCGGACAAGCTCGAGGTTGAACGACCGGGTCTCAATCGCGCCGTCACACGCCGCCACGAGCACTTCGACGTCCGACGTCCTGGTCTCGTGAAGCGTCTCGCCAAGGTCGCCCACCATGAATTTCTTGCAAGGCGGTTCGAACTCCAGGTCGGCTTCCGGCATCATGCCCGACACGAGTATCTTGTGCAGATCGCTTTCGGCAAGCCTTAGCACCTCCGCCTCAACGTCCCCTGCAACGCGGACCCTGCACGCCAGCCGCGTGCCGCCTTCGATCTCCTCGGGCAGAAGGAATTGCGCCTCCTCGTCCGTCGGCGGTTCCACCGCGCCCGTCACCCGGACCATGCACTTGCCGCAGAGCCCCAGTCCGCCGCACGGGCTGTCAACGTCCACACCGGCTGCCTCTGCGGCCTCGCGCAATGTCGCGCCAAGTGGTACCGAAACGCTCTGACTCGACGGACGAAACGTCACCGTAACCGCTTGCCGTCTCTTGCCGTCGTTGGGTCTGTCACCTTCATGTTGTAGTCTCAAATCGACACCTCGTTCTCCAGACACACCTGTACCCCGCCAACCCGAAAAATCGGGTGGCAGGCACAACAACCTCTTCGTTTCTAACGCCCCGGCTGACTGAGCCTTAGATCCGGTTCAGCCGTCATTGAGCGACTCTTGACTTCGTGTGCCACTACACCGGTTTGATGGCGACGGGTTGGCCCAAAATGGCGCGCAGCCGAGTCTCAACGCCAAGCGAATCGAGACCGCAGAGTTCCAAGAGCTTGCTTCGCGGCCCTTGCTCCACGTAGTCTTCCGGCAACGCTATCCTGTGCACCGTAATGCTGCCCAGAAGTCCCTCCCGCTCGAGCGACTCGATCACCGCGCTGCCAAACCCGCCTTCAAACACATGTTCCTCAATGGTTACGAGAGTATCGCACTTGGCACAAAGAGTGTGAATCAACTCCAGATCGAGCGGTCTCACGAAGCGCGCGTCAGCCACGGTAGCGCCGATTCCGCCCTGCCTCATCTTGTCGGCGGCCTGCAGGGCCGGCCACACCATGCTCCCGACGGCAAGCACGGCAATATCTCCGCCCTCGACTAGTATCTCGCCCTTTCCGCGCTCGATCTCGCCCGCCGACGACGTCGGCGGGATAGTCCCTTCGGGGCGTCCCCGGGGATATCGTACTGCAACCGGGCCGTCGTACCCTACCGCCCAACCCAACAGCCGTTTCAGTTCTTCGGTATCGCGTGGAGCCGCAAGCGTCATGTTCGGAGCGCTGCGCAGGTACGCAATATCGTATAGACCGTGATGCGTCGGGCCGTCTTCACCCACGAGGCCGGCACGGTCTACGGCGAACACGACAGGGAGTTTCTGCAGACACACGTCGTGGATTATCTGGTCGTAGGCGCGCTGGAGGAATGTCGAATACACCGCGACCACCGGCCGCATCCCCTGGGATGCCATGCCCGCCGCAAACGACGTCGCATGCTGTTCGGCAATGCCCACGTCGTGGAACCGGTCCGGAAACGCCTCGGCAAACTTGGTCAACCCGGTACCCGGCGCCATCGCTGCGGTCATCGCCACTATGCGATCGTCATCCCGGGCAAGGTCTATCAGCGTTTCGGCAAACGCTTCGGTGTAGGTTTGCTCTGGCTGCCCCGGACGCCTGACGTGGTTCTCGCCGTTGATCTTCCCCGTGGCCACGTCGAACGGTTTCGCACCGTGATAGAACGCCGGGTCCCGTTCCGCAGGCTTGTACCCTTTGCCTTTGGTGGTCACGATGTGAAAGAGTATCGGACCGCGCAGATGCCGTATGTTCTCCAACGTGTTGATCAGAAGCTCTATGTTATGGCCTTCTATTGGACCGATGTATCTGAACCCGAGATGTTCAAAGAATGCGCCGGGCACTATCAGCGACTTGACGGTCTCCTCCAACCGCTTGCCCACCCTGTGCAAACGGCTGCCAAGTCGTGGGATCTTTCGCACGATCTCCTCGACATCGGTCTTGGCACGGTTGTACACCGTGCTGCTGATGATGCGGCTCAGGTAACCCGACAACGCACCGACGCTCGGCGATATCGACATCTCGTTATGGTTCAGTACAACAATCAGATCGGTCTTCGCGTCGCCTGCGTTGTTGAGCGCCTCGAACGCCATCCCGCCCGTCAGCGACCCGTCACCCAGAAACGCTATGACCTTGTAGTCTTGCTGCTGACAATCGCGCGCGTACGCCATGCCCAACGCAGCAGAGATCGACGTCGAGCTGTGGCCCGTGTTAAAGGTGTCGTACTCGCTCTCTTCTCGTTTCGGGAAACCGCTTAAACCGCCCAACTGTCTGAGGGTCTTGAACGTATCGCGACGGCCCGTCAGTATCTTGTGTGCATACGCCTGGTGGCCAACGTCCCATACTATCTTGTCCCGCGGCGTGTCAAACACGCGGTGCAGCGCTATCGTCGCCTCGACCACGCCAAGACTCGACGCGAGATGCCCGCCGTTTCGCGACACCACCTCGATTATCTCGGCCCGCACCTCTTCGGCAAGCTGCCCGAGCTCTTCGTTGCTCAACTCCCGCAAATCGCGCGGGCTGTTGATCCGGGCAAGAACACCGCGGTCACCCTTCTTCTGTTCCTGAGATGAACCTTCTTTCATGAACTCCTGTCCACCACGAATCCCGCTATCGATCGTAGCGCGTCTGCAGACGGTCCAAATATCTCGAGGTCCGACGTTGCCGACTCGATAAGTTGCGCAGCGCGCGCTTTCGATGCCTCCAAACCCAGCAGGGCCGGAAACGTTGCCTTGTGTTGGGCCGCGTCCTTGCCTGCCGTCTTGCCGAGGCTGGCTGTGTCGCCCTCGACGTCGAGCACGTCGTCAACTATCTGGAACGCCAGCCCCAGCTTCTCCGCGAATGCCGTGAGACAGGGCAACTGTTCGCCGGTCGCCCCGCTCAAGATGGCGGCCGCCCTCACCGCAACCGTTATTAGTGCTCCGGTCTTCTTCGAATGAAGCCGTCTCAGTTCGTCGATTGAAAGGTCCTTGCCTTCCGCTTCCAGGTCCAACACCTGGCCACCTACCATGCCTGCCGCGCCACTTGCTTCCGCTATCTCACGGGTGGCAGCGACCGCATCGGCACACTCCACGCCGCTCATTGTCGCGTTCTCCGCGACCAGCCGGAACGCTTCGGTCAGCAACGCGTCGCCTGCAAGTATTGCTACCGCCTCGCCGAACACCTTGTGGCACGTCGGTTTGCCCCGGCGCAGATCGTCGTCGTCCATGCTCGGCAGGTCGTCGTGTATCAGCGAGTAGGTGTGTATCATCTCCAGGGCGCACGCAG
Source organism: uncultured bacterium (assembly GCA_964524145.1). Classification (GTDB taxonomy): domain Bacteria; phylum Hydrogenedentota. The sequence continues at coordinate 47,796 of CAZGCA010000038.1, forward strand.
TCGGCATCACTTGCTCGGGGTCGGCTTCGAGCGTTTCCGCTGTCGCTATCGCCAGTATGGGCCTCAACCGCTTACCCCCGGCGAACACGCTGTAGCGCATCGCTTCAAGGATGGTTTCCGGCACGGTTCCGTTCTGCTCGAGATAGCCATCCAGCGCCGCTTCAACCGCCCGCGCTTTCTCTTTCAGATAACCGCTTACGTCCATACGCAGCAAGCTGCCTCGGCCTGACAGGCCTAGAACAACAGGTCCTCCTGTTGAGATTTGTCCGAGTCATCCTCTGCCTCTGGCTCGGGTTTCCCCTTCTTCTGTTTGCCTGGCTCAAACGGTTCGGGCTCGAGCGTACCGTCGGCCTTCTTGGTCAGTATCTCGATCTTCTTCTCGGCCTCTTTCAGCTTGGCCGAACACAGACGGGTGAGCTTTATCCCCTCCTCGAACTTCGCGAGCGCATCCTCCAACGGCAGGCCGCCGTCTTCCAGCTCGCCAACTATTTTCTCGAGCTTGTCGAGCGCTTCTTCGAACTTGACCGCCTTGCTGCTCTTCTTACCTTGTGCCATCACACTGTCCCCCCATCACCCGCATAGACCTTCTCGACCGCAAGCACAGCGCTGCCCTTGTGCATCTGGAGTCTCACCTTGTCGCGCGGCGCCAGCACCGACGCGTCGCGTACCAGCACCTTCTCGGGCAGCTTCCACGCCAGGCTGTAGCCGCGACCAAGCACCGCCAGCGGGCTCAGGCTCTCAAGCTTGTCCGCAAGCGCGGAGAGCGAGTTCCGCAGCGTGCCCGTCGCGTTACGCGCTGCCAGATACAGACGGCCGCGCCTGTCGAGCAACTGCTGCTCGCTGCGTCTGACCTCAGCCAGCGGGCTCAAAAAGGAAACCGCCGAGCCCAACCGGTCAAGCTTCGACCTCCATTCTCCCAACAGCTCGTTAACGTTGCGGGAAAGGCTCAGGGAAAGCTCGTCGACATTCTGTTCGAGCTCCCTCACCCAATCTAACGGCCGCTTGAAAACATAACTGTTCGCGAGCATCTCGACCGACCGGCGCGCATCCGCGACCCGCTGCCCGACAGCCCCTGCCAGCCGCCTGCCGATTTGTTCGACGTTCTCGAGCATCGCGTCTCGTTCGCCAACGACAAGTTCTGCCGCCGCCGACGGCGTCGGCGCACGCAGGTCCGCGACAAAGTCGGCGATCGTGAAGTCTATCTCGTGCCCGACAGCGCTTATCACCGGTGTCCGGCACTCGTAGATCGCCCGGGCGACCATCTCCTCGTTGAACGCCCACAGGTCCTCGAGCGACCCGCCGCCTCTGCCGACTATCAGCACGTCCACGGCGCCCATCCGGTCCATATCGCGAACGGCCCCGGCGATCTCGGCTGCCGCACCTTCGCCCTGCACCAGAACCGGGCAAATGAGCACGTGTACGTTCGAGAAACGCCTGTCTATCACGTTCAATATGTCGCGTATCGCCGCGCCCGTGCTCGAAGTCACCACGCCAATACGCTGCGGCAGCACCGGCAGCGGCACCTTGTGAGCCGGGTCGAACAGCCCTTCCTTATCGAGCTTCTCCTTGAGCTGTTCGAACGCCAGCTGGAGCGCGCCGACACCTTTCGGCTCCAGCTCCTCGACGATTATCTGGTAGTTGCCGCGTCTCTCGTAGACCGAGACGCCGCCGCACACCACCACCGCCAACCCGTCCTCCGGCTCGAACTTGAGCCGCAGGTTCCTGCCCTTGAACATGACCGCCGCGATCTGGCTCTCCTCGTCCTTCAGGGTGAAATACAGGTGCCCCGAGGCGGGCCGTCTCAAGTTCGATATCTCGCCCGCAACCCAGACCGGCGTGAACCGCTCTTCGAGAACGGATTTGATCCGCCGTGTCAGTTGGGTGACGGTGAGAACGGTGGTCTTCTCTTTCCCGCGACTCATTGTGTAACCGTGCCCCGCAATAAACACACTTCCCCTTACTCTTTCCAGTATAGCATACCCCCCGGCCGCAAACAAGTTCGCGATGAAGTCGCGGCCGCGCAACCCGGCACTGCCCCCTGCACCCAACCGCGTCCAAGAGAAAACAGCTCAATAGCGTCGCGAGAGACTCGTTAGAAATGTCCTCCGGTGCTCCGTTTTCCTGACGTTAGAGTAAGTAGTGCCTCCTGATGCGGGGAAGCAACCCGTGACAACGGCGTTTGCTCTCACTTAGTCCGTGGTACCGTTACTGGGGACAGATCACATTTATATAATATGGGCTCGTAAGGATGCACTCCGATGACCCTCGATCCACAAGTCTTGACAATATCTCCTAATGCGTGCCATTATCGGTATAACGAAAGGTGAGGAGGAACTTCATCAAATCTTCTGTTACCCAAAGTGTTTCTGGGACGTTATGCAGAAGTGGGGAGAACACGCATGAGCATATTTAGCCTTTCTCTCACTAACACTAAAAGACTCGCTATAACTCTTTTCCTGTTGACCGGAATTGCGCTCCAAGCTCTGCCGGCGATGAATGCTATAGGTCAACAATCTCCATCTCCAGACGATACGCCATTGGTGCGTCCAGAGCAGACCGTGGAAGAGCAGCAAAGGAAGGTCGAGGAGCCCAAGACTCATGAGAAAGTCATATCGGTGGACGCCGAGACTATGCCTTCGTATGCTGTAGAGTATGCGAAAGTTGAACCATATTATATTCTGGAAAGCGTGGATCCAGAAATTGTAATAAGTCTTGAACCCCTTGATGTTGAAGAGCTCCTGGCTGAGGACTTAGCAGACGCATCGCATGAAAAGGGGCGTCGGCGCATAGGCGTCGTGAGAGACCTTCCAACAACTGCGGGGGTTGGCGTGGCTGAAGGAGAACGTCTGCAGGCAGTCAAGCTTGCGAAAGGTGGAAAACTTTGGACAATGGCCGTTTATTCTCCCGATGCGCTGGCTATGCGTTTGGCGCTTGAAGATGTTGAGTTGCCTGATGGTTCATTCTTTGCCGTATTCAACATGGACGACCCTTATGAATCGCATGGTCCGATTTCAAAAGAAGCGTTCGAGAAAGATCCGGTATTGTGGACCCCGACTGTCTACTCTTCTTTTGTCGGATTGGAATGCTATGTACCTGCCGGCGTCGATCCCGATGAGGTGCGTTTCCAGGTAACCAAGATCAGTCACGCTTACGCGAGACTGGCGGTCGCTGGACCTAAAGAAGGCGCTTGTCATAGGGACGTGTCATGCGAGCCGGCCTGGGCCTCAGAAGCGGATAGTGTAGCACTGATCGAATTCATCAAGGGCTTGTACTGGTGGACGTGCACGGGCTGTCTCCTGACTGATATGGACACCTCAACGTACATACCCTATTTCATGACTGCCGACCACTGCATTGGTAATCAGACGGTAGCATCGACAATTGAGTTCTACTGGTTTTACCAGACGAGCTTCTGCAACGGCTCCCCCCCTCCTGTTTCGTCGGTGCCACGAACCACGGGTGGTGCGGACAGATTAATTGGGAGAAGCTACCCCACCGGAACCGATTTCGCCTTTCTCAAAATCCGAAACAGTGTGCCGCCGGGTGTCGAGTTTGCCGGTTGGACCACTGACAGTCCCAGCGTTTTCGAAACGCTGACCTCTATTCACCATCCGGACGGTTCTCACAAACGGATCAGTTTTGGCGACCTAAGCAGTTCCACCACCAATTACTGGAAAATTGTCTGGGATGTCGGCACTACAGAAGAAGGAAGTAGCGGGGGACCACTGTTTGACGCGTCGCACAAGTTCATCGGTCAATTGTATGCAGGTACTGCTTCTTGTGAAAACCCGTTCGGCTATGATCTATACGGTCGTTTCAATGTCACTTATCCACTCGTCGAACCGTGGATTGACCCTCCGTATATTGCACTTTGGGATGCGTTGGACAACAGTTCAACGACGTGGACGACTTCCGGGGACGCCGACTGGTTTGGCCAGATAAGCACCTACTGCTATGACGAGGACGCAGCACAGAGCGGTGACGTTAATGATTATGAATACAGTCGGTTGCGGACTGAAGTAACCGGACCTCTTACTGTAAAGTTCTACTGGAAAGTTTCGTCTGAAGACGACTATGACTGGTTAAGCTTCTATATTGACGACGTGATGCAAGACGAGATCTCCGGCAACGTCGACTGGCAACTGAAAACGTATGAGATATCGGCGGGAACACACTCTCTCGAGTGGAGATACGAGAAAGACTATAGTGTCAGTAGTCTTCATGACTGTGGCTGGGTAGACCGTGTTCAGTTGCAGCAGCCACCGGCGATTTCGAGGTCGCCGTCCAGTCTCACCTTGAGGTGTCTGGAAGGGGGAAACGCTGCGGACGAGCCATTCCAAGTATGGAACTCCGGTGATGGGACGTTGAGCTACACGGTGTCTGAGAACGTCTCGTGGATATCTTCGATATCGCCGGACAGCGGCAGCTCCACTGGGAATCACAATTACCATACAGTCATATTCGACACGGCCAGTTTGGACGCCGATACGGCCGATGATCCTTATGAGACTGACATCAGCATAGAAGATTCCGGCGCCGTTAATTCGCCACAGACCATTCACGTCACAATAGACGTTGAAGTACCGGTGACCGTGCCGGATGTGATAGGGATGGAGCAGTCGGCGGCCGAGTCGGCGATTGTTGCGGCAGGTCTCGTGGTTGGTGATGTGACAGAAGAGCACAGTTGTACAGTGCCCGCGGGGCATGTTACCGGGCAGACCCCGGACGGCGAGACGGATGTGCTCCCCGAATCAGCGGTAGACCTCGCCGTGTCGCTCGGACCGGTGCTCGTGCCAGACGTGGTGGGACTGGAGCAGTCGGCGGCTGAGCCGGCGATTATCGCGGCAGGTCTCGTGGTTGGTGATGTGACAGAAGAGCACAGTTGTACAGTAGTGGATGCCGGGCATGTTATCAACGAGAGTCCACAAGCCGGGACCGAGGTGGAGGAAGGTTCTGCAGTGGACTTGGTGGTGTCGCTCGGACCGATATTCGTGCCAGACGTGGTGGGACTGGAGCAGTCGGCGGCTG
>CAZGCA010000039.1:0-52274 GCA_964524145.1 uncultured bacterium
GCGCTCATTCTCTGCTGCATCCTTGCGTTGCGACCCGTCAAGGTTCAGCGTGTCGGCATCGTTCACCACAGATTTCCACGCCAGATACAGCCTGACGGACTCCTCAAGAGCAGGCACGCTATCTGCGTCCGCGGCAACAAACACAAGCATGTTTCTGTGGTTGCGCGGGCTGTTCCCACGCATCTCAAATATCTCCGCTGCAGCACCGAGCGCGCGGGGGTCCCTGCCCCCCTTCGCGTGTCCGGCTTCCACCGGCAGGACAACAAGTCTTGCCTCCTGCTCGTCGGGGATATCCGACGACGGCATGCAGATATGGACCGCCCGAAAACATCCCCGCTCCCGTACAGCTCGCAATCGGCGGACAATCTCGTCTTCGACAAGCTCCGGTTTCCCTTTCAGCCTTTCTGCACGGTCGGCAACGGTGCGCCGGAGGTTTGGCGGCAGATCGTACCAGTACCGGCCGTTACTTGCGTAGAGGTGCGTGAGCCGCGCGGCGAGCCTCCCAAGTGCGTCATTGTAAACCGACACCTCCGTGCCCGGTTCGGCCACTCCGAGGCGGACACGAACATCCTCGATGCCCCGGACACGCTGTTCCCGTACGGACGGAGCGCTCCCGAGGAATATCGTTCTCGCGACACGTCGGGCCGCCATGAGCCGTCCCATCCGCGGATTGGCCTTATCGATTTGCAGCGGTTCCGACCGGTCGCCGTCGATATCACGGTCCACCACACTGTTCCATCCTTCCGAGAGGTAGCGGGTAAGCTCGTCGCGCACCTTCGGCGCATCGAGCGGAACAGACCCCGGGAGAATCATCAGCGAATTGTCTTTGCGGGTCCACAGCTCGTGAATCGTTGCTGCCGCAAACCGCAACACGCCGCGTGTCCGCTGGAACCGTTCGAGCGAGGCCCAATCCTCGTAGAGCCGGTCGAATATCTCGGGATGGAACGGGTATGTCGAGCGCAGCCGGTCGAGATATGTCCCCTCGCGGCATTCCGGAGGGAACTCCGCAGGGCTTTCTTCGTACATATTCATGAACGCGCGGCACACGTTGTCGCGGGCCGATTCATCCTCGACGGGCCGGAACAACCGCCTGCGTACCACCTCGAACGCCTCCGTCGCGCCGACGGGTTTCCAGACGGCCTCCATCCGGCCCAGCGTGTGTTCGAGCCGCTGCACCGTCTCGCGGCCGCCTTTTCCTCCGATCTCCATCTTCGATTCAGGTACCGCCACCAGCAGCACGCTGTTCTTCGACCGGCGCACGGCTTCGGTCAGGCTCTGGACGAACGTCATTATCGAGTCGAACGAGCCTGAAGGAAGCCCATCGGTGTTATAGACGTTGCGGCCGTACGCGACCAGCTCGTCGATAAGAATCACGCAGGGACCGAAGCGCTCGAAAAGCTCAACCAACGTGTCGCCGCCGGGTGATACGCCCTTCGCGTCCGCGTCCTGCACGAGCTCGAACCCCTTACCTCCGCCGATCTGGGCGGCCATCTCGCCCCAGAGCGTGCAGATGGATTTGCCTCTGACTCTCTTTGTCTTGTGAGGCTTGCTGGGGTCAAGCGCCGTCCCCACGAGCACGGCTACGCTGGCCTGAGGCAGCCCGTCCGCTCTGGCAGCCTTAAGAATCTCCGGAACACCCTGCAGCGTTTCCGCTGTCTGCTTCCCGGCAACGAGATGGTACAACGCCAGCATCGTATGCGTTTTGCCGCCGCCGAACGCAGTCTTCAACTGCACTACAGGTTCGCCGCCGCGACCCGTCAGCCGTTCCACCGACGCCGTGAGCAGTTGTGTCATTCCCTCGGTCAGGTAGGTTCTCTCGAAGAACTCGACAGGGTCCTGGTACTCGAGCTCAGCATTGCCCGAAAGCACTTGCGCAAGGTCCGCCGCAAACTCCGCTTGCGTGTAACGCCCGCTCGAAACATCAGGATGCGGCAATACGACGTCACGCCATGGCTTCAGTCCGGACGATCTTCTATGCTTCTTCGTGGTTGCCAATTTGCAGCCCCCTTTGCAGTCTGAAGTGCGCCACAGGTTCACTCCTGCGGCCATTCACATCCATCGTGGCACGGGCGTCCCGCCCGCAAAATGGAGTCGGAACGCGGGCGTCTCGCCCGCAAAGAGCGGCCAAGATGGCCGCGTTCCCAGGATCCCGCCGGCAAGATGCCCAAACCACGCTCAAACCCCCGTTTTCAATTCTGCATTTCAACTTGTCTTCCCCGTCTACCGTCTGCTGTCTACTGTCTACCATCATAGCAATTCCGTCTGTTCGCCGACCGCAGCGCGGTGTGCGACTTTCTCCTGGATAGCCGGCCACGACGTGACAAGTGTGTTGTACGCAAGGGCTTCTTCTGTCCAGCCTTTGCGGTCGCAGATCGAGTACAATCTGTATGCCAGCGCCCGCGCCCCCTCGCTTTGACCGCCGCCGAGTCGGGCGCACAGTTGCGCGGCTCCTTCCTCGCCGTCCTTCTCCAAATTGCGGATGAGGTGTTGTGCGCACTCCCAGACGGTGAGGCGAGCGTCCTCGGCTGGGTTCCAGTCGTCAGGCAGTTCCGACCGTTTCAGAATGCGGACCTTGCCTGCGCGCGCATGAAGCACGCCCGCTTCAACAAGCCCTTCGACGGCTGTGTCCTTCGCTCGTGCAAGGACGTCGGCCTGTCCAAAGACATCTTCTTCCATCCCGTACTGCTCGAACCACGCAATACAGAACTGTGTATCGCGGTCGAGATCGCCTTCCTGCTCGGCCAGGTACGTGTCCAACTCCTGGTTGATGATCTGGAGCGCCGTGCGCACCGGCATCGGGCTGCCGTCGGCCTCGAGCACCTTCGAGTATCTCGAGAAGACCGCCATCCCGGGCCCGATTGACGCTTGCGCGAGATCCACCGGTGCTATTCCGCCGTGGGTCAGATTATGCAACGCGTCCGGCAACTCTTTGCGCAACGCGGCCACAAACTCACGCCGCGTCGCCATCGGCACCTCCTCGGATCGCTTGCGGCATACGAGCACGATGGAAGACGCCAAGGCGTTGGTGCCGCTGGCAACAGGACGATTGGAAAGCTCTGTTCTCATGGGCCACGTGCCGTCAATGTGGAACCCGGCTTGAAGCAATCCCTGAAGCATGGTCTCCCAGCCAGTCGATGCAACGGGAGAACCATTAGCACCGTCCTCCGCTGACTCGCTCTGCTTGAACGCGTAAAAGACAGTGAGCGGGTAGTCGGAATGCTGGGCTTCGTGTGCTTTGGCGAAAGCCATGCCGAGACCTTCTTCGAAGAATCGTTTGGCTTTATCTTTGTCGCCGTCAAAACGGTAGGGTGTCGCGACAAGTTCTTGTGTCTTCGGAACAAGAAGCGTGCTGAAAACATCTGGGTGCACTTTCCCTATTGACCGGCGCAACCAGACATAGAAGAAATCGGATAGGTCCGCATAGCCCACGTTGTCATAGTAAGGAGGATCCGTACAAACGACCGGCTGCTCCACGCCGTCAATGGCTGCAGTCGCGTCGAGTTGCTTAACGACCCCGTCGTGGCCGCAGGGCAGGCATTCAACCACCTTCGCGCCCCACTCGACTGCACTGCGGAAATTCCCCGTTGAGTCACTAAAAGGATTTGCCTCCGCAAAGTCCCATGTCATGGGGATCGCTTGGCGCGCAAACGTGTTGCGAACATTGTCCCTTGTCACGTCCCATGAACATATCGTGGAATTCCTATCTGATACTTTGTCCACCGCGAACGCCAGGTAGGTGGCCACGGCGTCGGCGTAGGCGGTGGCGCCGGTGCCGCCGTCGTTGAGAGGTACATCGTCGCCTGGGAGCGCGGCCATCTTGGCCGCATCCTGCGGGCGAGACGCCCGCGTTCCCAAGTCAGCCAGCACCTTCTCCCGAGCCTCGGCCACCAGGTCCGAGAACGTCGTCAACGCCACAAGCTGCCGCGGTGTAAACAGGTCGGCGTGTCTTGTCATACCGTATTGCTGAACGCGAAAGCCAAGAGCTTTCTGCGGCAGATCGCTGTCAGGGACCCATTCAGGTTTCGCGGTGGAAGCGATTCTGGCTTGCTCCGGGTTCGGTGGCGCGTAAGCTCGGCCTTTGCTGCCTTCTGTAACGATGGCCATCAATTCGGCACCCATTCGCCCCTGCTGGCCCTCGGCGCGGACATACGGGAAAGGCACAGGGGTGTCGCACACGATGCATCGTGCCCCACGCCGGTTGACGGTCCCCTCCGGCGGCATGCCTTCACCGGTCTTGACTTCGAACTGGACGGTCTTGGACTTCTTGTCAACCCCCGGTTCGACCCAGGCTTTCTTGTTCTTCTTCTTCGAGAGCCAGAACGAACGCACCAACGGCATTTGCGCGCCGCACGCGGGATTGGGACATTTCACCGTCCGCGCCCACAACCACGCGATGACCGTCTCGCCGTTCAGCCCTTTGGGGTAGAGATGGCCGATCCGTTTCTCGGCCTCGTCGCGCATCCACTGGCCGTAGTAGCGCACGTCGTCCGCCAGACCAGCCGCACCGACCCACGTGCCGGAATAGGCGGACCCTTCCCGCGATTTCGCGTTCACGGGCGGCTTGCCTGCAAACTTCGGCGGCATCTCGATAAGCGCCTTCGTGATAAGCACCGCTACAGGGTTGAGGTCGCTCGCATAGGCCTTCAACCCGAGCCGTTGTGCCTCAAGCGGAATCGAACCGCCGCCGCAGAACGGGTCGAGAACAGAAGGCGGGTTCCCGTCCGTGCTCTTGAGGATTTCCTCCCGGGCAGCGTTCAGGACGCGCTCGTTGTTGGTGCTCTCCCAGAGTACCAGTTCCTCGATGATCTTGAACAGCCGTTGCCGTTCCCTCTCCTGTTCTTCTTCTGTGGTGAACTTCTCGGGATGGCTCGACGGATCGTCCACCAACGACGCGAACAGCACTGCACGGCACGCTGCAAGCGGCCTTCGAGCCCACCACAAGTGCAGCGTCGACGGATGCCCATGCCGGATAGACTTCTCCCGCGCCGACGCCTTGTTGATCGCCTCGAGCGGCAACGCCACCTCAATTAGCTTCTTCCGATAACTCATCGGTTCTTCTGCGGGCGAGACGCCCGCGTTCCTAATGCCTCCGGTCCTGGGTGCGGGCGGGACGCTGGGATCGCGGCCATCTTGGCCGCATCTTGTTGCGGGCGAGACGCCCGCGTTCCTCCTGCTGACGCTCCGTTATAACACGATGCCTGCGTTGGGAACGCGCTGGAGAACCGCCACTGCTCAGGTTCCGCACACAGTCCCGCATGGACCGGATTCTGCTCGATATACTCGACCCTGCTCACGTAATGCTTTTGGTTTCTGATAAACCGGTCGAAATATTCCTCCATCCAGAACGGTCCGGACCGGTCGAGGATACGGTTGGCTCGTTTTGCGGTGAATGATTTCCACGAGTGGATGATATCGCCGAGCGGCCATCCTTCACGCGTCTCGATAAGGACATGGACGTGGTTGGGCATTACGCACCATGCGAGGAGTCGGTAGCGGTCCCCGTCGAAATGGTGCAAGGCGTCTTGCACGAGCGCGGCGATACGCGGGTCTTTGAGTATGCAGTCGCCGTGCCCTTCGTCCTCGAATTTCGTGATACGGTCGCGGAGCTCGACCACGCGGGGGTCGGAGGGGTCACATTGTTTTGAGAGATGCAGGTCTGCGCGCCAGGCTTGGATGACTTCAGCAGGTACTGAGTCGCGCAGTCGGAATGAGATGAACTGCACGAGGTCGGGATGGTCGAAGTGAGGGAGGTAGCCGCGGCTGTGCCAGCCTTTGTGCGGGCGAGATGCTGGGATCGCGGCCATCTTGGCCGCTCCTTGCGGGCGAGACGCCCGCGCTCCCTCCTCTACACCCATCTTGGCCGCTCCTTGCGGGCGAGACGCCCGCGTTCCATCTCCATCCTGCGGGCGAGACGCCCGCGTTCCTGATGTGCTCATCTTGGTGCCTCAGCCTTTGCGAGCAGCTTGTCCAGATCGTAGGTTACGCTTGTGACAGCGAAGTCCGGCTCGCTTTCAAACGGTTTCCACAGGTACGCGGGCCGTTGGGCCTTATCCTTGTCCACCCTCACAACAGCCAGCACGAACTCGTCGGGTTTGTTGAGCGCCGTAAGAATCTCGTTCTTCGTCACGGTCACTGTCGAGGCGTCTGCTTCGCGCCCTTTCACCTCGATAAACAGTAATCGTCCGTCCGATGGAGACCTGGACTCGATGTCGTACCCCAGTTTCTCGGCACTTACGTCGCGCGGCTCTCGGCCCAGCCCTCGTTCGGCTTCCGTCACGGCCTCCATGGCAAGTTGCTCGACGCGTGCGCGGTCTCGGGCGAACGTGTCCGGCGCATCGGTCCTTTTGCCCTCCAACCGGTCCAGCAGACCCTGCGGCACGACCAGCGCCCCGCCGATCACTGCCGGCGGTCGTGGAGAAAGGCGTCTCTCAAGCTCCAAATCGTGCATTCTTTTCTGCAGTCGCGCCTCGAGAGTGTCGGCACGTTCGCGCGCTTTCGCAGAGTTGAGTCGGGGCCGTTTCCCCGCAAGCTCCTTCGCCTTGAGTTCTTCCGCCCGGTGGTCCCAATAGTTGATCTCTCTTGTGAGCCGTTCCTTGACGGCGTTTATCGTCTTCTCGATATGCTGTTCCCTGCGTCTCCGGATCTCGGCCAGATGACTCGGGACGATATTCTCCGACGCGTAGCTCACGACTTTCCCTTCGAGGTCTTCGTGCAGCCATTGTGCTTCGAGCGCTTTGGTGACGGCCTCACGCTTTTCGGGCGTGATGGGCTTGTAGTCGAGATAGGGCGCATACCCGGCGTTGCGGACGTTGCCGGCGCCGTCGATTTCGACGAACTGCATCTGTTGCGAGACGACGCGGCGCGAGCCGTTGGGTAGCACGCGCGCATCCTGGATAGCGTGGTCCAGATAGAACAGAGCCCGGACATCCTCGCCGGTGTCGGCAGGGTCGACGAGTACGGCGCCGCGCCTGAGCAGGTCCCGGTGCTGCTCGAGCATGATGTCCGTGGTAACGTCAAGAAGCGCGTGACCCGGACAGACGAACTCGGCCAACGGCTTGCCCTCCACAGTGATCAGCTCTTTATGAAACGTTACGCGCTCGTACTTTTGCAGGAGGGGCTTTCCTGAACCTATCTGGCGGTCGCGCGTCCGTACAACAGCCGGCACATGGGTGATCTCGTACCGGCGCGGTTCGCGTTCATGTATCTTGCCGCCAAGCGTCCGGAAAGCCTTGAGGAAAAACGACGCGATGAAATGCGGTTGCAGGCGGCGGGCTTCGGCTCGGTCCATATCTTCGCGGATTTTCTCGACCTGCTCGGCCCCCATGGTGTCGTGTGTAAGAGCCTCTTCTTCGATAAGCTTCAGCAGAGCTTCCCGGTCCAGGTGCTCGTCGACTTCCTTGTGGAGTTTCTCGCGGACGTCTTTGCTGTCACCATATCGAATGGCTTCGATGAGCAAATCGCGAAGGGACCGCTCCTGAAACAGTCTCCCCAGGACGTCGAACACCTTGCCGCCCAAGGCCTCCCGTTCGGCCTCGATCTTCTTGAGCAGACGGTGGTATACGTCGCCCTCACGGGTCTCGCTGGCGACAAGATTCCAAAGATGGCACACCTCGGTTTGGCCGATGCGGTGGATGCGGCCGAAACGCTGCTCGATGCGGTTCGGGTTCCACGGGAGATCGTAGTTGATCATCAGATGTGCCCGCTGGAGGTTGATACCTTCGCCGGCGGCGTCCGTGGCAACGAGTATTTGTACTTCCTTATCCTGGGTAAACGCCTGTTGCGTCTTTCGCCGCTCCTCTCGCCCCAGGGAACCGTGAATGGTGACGACGGACTCCGGCTTGCCAACCAACCCTCGGATCCTATCTGTCAGATACTTCACCGTGTCACGGTGTTCTGAGAAAATGATAAGCTTACGCCGCTGGCCGTGTATGTCGAACATCTCGGGATTGTTCTGGAGGAGCCCTGACAGCTCTTCCCACTTCTTGTCGGTGCCGCTGTACCGCACTTGCTTGGCAAGCTGTACGAGACCAGTCAACGTGTTTATCTCTGCCTCGAGTTCGGCGATGGTCCGAGCAGCCGAGGCGAGGTCCACGACATGTTCTTCTTTCTCTTCGACCTCCTCGGACGGTGCATCCTCGAAATCCTCGACGTCCTCAGGGTCGAACGACGGAAGGTCCGCGGTAGTGTCAAGCTTGACCTCGGCACCTCGCTTCTGCAGCTTCTCCTCACGCAACCGTTTCTCGAGCCGTTCAACACGCCGCTCGAGCGAGCGATAGATGGCTTCAGGCGAAGAGGCGAGACGCCGTTGCAGAATCGTCAACGCGAACCCGACCAGGTTCCCGCGCCGTCCTTCACCTTCTTTGGCGAGGCGGTCGGCACGGTTCATCTCTTCGCGTACATAGGCGGTAACTTCCGAATAGAGCCGGGCTTCGAGATCCGAGAGTTGGTAGTTGATAGTGTAGGCTCGTCGTTCGGGGAAGAGAGGTGTACCGTCAAACTTCAACAGATCTTCTTTCACCAACCGTCGCATCAAGTCCGACGGGTCGATTGTATGAACACCGTCGCGGAACTTACCTTCGAAACGGTCCCCGTCGAGCAACGCAAGGAAAAGTTGAAAATCCGTCTCCTTGCCGTTGTGCGGGGTCGCTGTGAGCAGAAGGAAATGGCGAGTGCGTTCCGGTGCTCCGAGAAGCTTGCCCAGATTGTATCGTTTCGTTGTTTTAACCTCGTTGCCGTAGTAGTGTGCGGACATCTTGTGCGCCTCGTCGCAGACCACCATATCCCAATCGACTTGGCGGAGTTTGTCCTGGATGTCTTCGTTGCGGCTCATCTGGTCGAGACGACTTATGACAAAGTTCTTGTCTCTGTATGGATTTCCCGTTCGGGATTGTTCGAAGCTGTCTCTGCTGATGATGTCGAAATCTAGCTGAAAGCGTCCGCCTAACTCGTCCTGCCACTGCTCTACAAGGCTGCCTGGACAACAGATGAGGCAACGGTGTACATCGCCGCGTACCATCAGCTCTTTGATAAGCAGCCCGGCCATGATGGTCTTGCCGGCGCCGGGATCGTCCGCGAGAAGAAACCTCAGGGGTTGTCTCGGCAACATCTCTCCGTAGACACCGGTGATCTGATGTGGGAGCGGTTCGAGAACGGAAGTGTGCACGGCGAGAAGTGGGTCGAACAAATGGGCGAGCCCGATGCGTTTGGCTTCGGAGACCAGCCGAAGCAAGGCGCCGTCGCCGTCGAAGCTCCAGGGCCTGCCTGCTGCTTCTATCTCGAGTCTAGGCTCCTGGTCGCGATAGAGAAGGTCGTGGTCGACCCTGCCCGAAGAATCCTTGTAGGTCAGCTCGATGCAGGAAGAGCCGTGCCACTTCACATCTACTACCGTGACCGTTTCATTTGGCAGGATGCCTTTGACGAAGGCACCCCTTGTCAAATCCTCTAGTCTCGCCATAGCCTCCCCTCGCGGTCGTTTCCCCTTCGAGGTCGCTTCGACCGATACGTCATGCGCCAACTAAGAAGACTCACTCCAATGCAAGCGAATGACAGCACGCTCAGATTAAGGACAGGTAACTCTCATCCGTCTAGCGCCGAGTCTCAAGGTTGGTGCCATTGTACGAGTCTCATCCGTGACCAGTCAAGGCCGTCGGGATTCGTGGCACGCAGCCGGCACGGCTACAGCCTTATTCTGTAGGTGCTTGGCCGAAATGGTCAGGCAGATGCAGCTTGCCCTGCTCGACGAGTTCCTCGGTCGAGATATCCGTTGCTCTCCCTCGAGCATACTCATCGCGAACCCATTGGGCGATCTTGAGAACACCTCCGCTGCGTTTGCTCAGAGCCTCATCGCCTTTCAGCCCAAGATGCGAGTTGACCCAATGAGCTACCCCGGCAGTGCCGGAGGTCGCGGACACCGTAACCTGTGGCGGCCGTTTGAGCAGCTTGGCCGTATCGAATATGTTGTATATCTCCTCGTCCTTGAGCACCCCGTCGGCGTGTATACCTGCACGGGTTACGTTAAAATTCTGTCCGACAAATGGTTGACACTGAGGAATCTCGAAGCCGCAATCCTTCTTGAGATACTCGACTATCTCGGTTATCACCGTAGTATCAACTTTGGACGTGTCGCCACGGAAACCGAGGCACTCGATGATAAGACCCTCCAAAGGCGGGTTGCCGGTACGTTCGCCGAAACCGAGCAGCGTCCCGTTGGCTGCGCTGCAGCCGTACAGCCAGGCTGTTGCGGCATTCACAAGCGCCTTGTGAAAGTCGTTGTGCCCGTGCCACTCGAGCTGCTCGGCGGGCACATCAGCATGGTGACGCAGCCCATACACTATACCGGGCACACTCCTGGGCAACCCCGCTCCGGGATAAGGCACACCGAACCCCATGGTGTCACAGGCCCGTATCTTCACAGGAATGCCGCTCTGTCTCGAAAGGTCCATCAACTCCTGGACAAACGGAACCACAAAACCGTAGAAGTCCGCACGCGTGATGTCTTCGAGATGGCACCGCGGACGAATCCCCATCTCGAGCGCAGCTTCGACGATGCGCAAGTACGATTCGGCTGCTTCGCGCCGCGTCTTCTTCAGCTTCAAAAAGATATGGTAGTCCGAGGCCGATGTCAGTATGCCGGTCTCTTTCAGCCCCATCTTCTTCACAAGCTTGAAGTCTTCGGGTTTTGCACGGATCCAGCCAGTTATTTCGGGGTATTTGTACCCTTTCGAGAGACATTTCTCGACTGCCTCTCGGTCTCTCTCGCTGTAGAGAAAGAACTCGCACTGACGGATCAAACCGGCCTTGCCGCCTAGCCGGTGCATCATCTCGTACAGGTCGACCGTCTGCTTCACGGTGAACGGCGGGCGCGCTTGCTGCCCGTCCCGAAAAGTCGTGTCCGTTACCCATATCTCTTCGGGCGGCCACATTGGGACCCGGCGGTGGTTAAACCCTATCTTCGGTACCTCGTCGTACGGAAAAGTATCGCGGAAAAGAATGGGTTCCGGAGTGTCTTTCAGCGGAAAGACGTAGCTCTCCTGTTCGAGCGTGTTCGAGCGCGGATTGAACAGAAGCCGGGCTTTCTCCAGGGTATGTCGCAGGTCATGACTCTCGACCACGCCAGGTGGTAGACTTATCTTCTTCTTGCGTTTGCTCATAACCTCCTCCAGGTTCACACGAGAGACACCACCCCCAGCAATGCCACTCGAAAGGTAATCCACCCCTTGCCAGAAAAGTCGGATGGTCTTACTCGCAACTGCTGGAAAATAGTATACACTAATGCTCCACCTTGTGCAACGCATTTCGTGCGACACTCGGTGGGGGTTTCCGGCGGGGCGTCGGGCAACATAACGCGCGCCCGTATGTTGAGCCTGTCCGTCAAGTTTGTTATGATGGTGGTGACGAGTATGGTGAAGTGGAGCGGAGAAGTCGTCGTTCAGCGGAGAATTGAGAGATGGCTGCCAAACGCGTGAGAAAATGGTTGAAGCGGCTTGTGGTGGTAGTTGGGGGCATCGTTCTGATCCTGCTCATTGCTGCGCTTGTTGTCCTCCTTACAGTTGACGTCAACAAGTTCCACGGCCCGCTTGCACGCAGGCTCAGTGGCGCGTTGGGCCGCAACGTTGAGCTCGGCAGGATGCGACTCACCTTGATGCCCGTTGTCACACTGACCGTGGACGGGGTGAAGGTCAGCGAAGATCCCGACTTTGGCGAGGGCGATTTTCTGACCATCGATCGGTTCGAGATAGAACCGGCGATCATGCCGCTGCTGGACGGTCGTTTGGAGGCCAAAGCCGTCCACATCATCGGTGCAAACTTAAAGATCGTTATCAATGAATCCGGCATGCGTAACCTCTCGAGCATTGGAGAAACTCGCCCCAAGGGTGAAGACGGTTCTCGGGAAACAGATCCGCCGGTCGCAGGCAGGGCGGCATATTACGACATCGGGATCGTCAGGGTGGTTGATGGCAATGTCTCGATAGTGGACTTGTCTCGGGAACCTCCGTTGCGGGTCAAGGCACAGAACATCCGGGCGTCTTTGGCACACCTCACCCCGATAACCGAGACCGAACTAAACGCGTCCTGGATGATGTTGGGCGGCACGGTGACCGCAAGGGGCACCTTTGGCCCGACGGGAACCCCATTGTCGCTGGACACGACTCCCGCCGACCTGACGATCAAGACAGAGAGACTGAACCTCGGCCCGGTTCTGTCCAAGGTCTCGCCCATTGAGACTGTACTCCTGAGCGCGGACGGCACCCTTGTTTGCGAACCGGGAAAAGCAGTCTCTGCCGAAGGGAATTTGCAGGGCGACGCTGTTGCCTTCTTATTGCCGCAGTCGCAAAGACCTTCTGTAATCCAGACATGCAGCATCGAGGGTGGACTGTCGTTCCCGTACGACTCGGAGACAATATCTGCCACAGTCTCCGCAACGCTGCAGGGCGTCGAGATAGGCTGGGCAGAGGCACCACAGTATGCAACATTCGACACGGCACTACTTGAGGGTATCGCGAGCTATGACAGAGCGGACAGGAATGCATCATGGGACGGCACGATTGGGGCTACGGCTCTGACGGGAATACTCCAACCGGCAGAAGAGCAGGCTTACAATTTCAAAGTCGGTCGTGCGGATTTCGACGGAACCTTCGAGCGTAGACCGTTGTCAACCGAGGTGAAAGTGAGAACCTTCAGTGCCGAAGCGGCCGACGTGAACCGGAATGGGACAGAGCGTTTGTGGTCCTCGGACACCGTCCGTGCCGAAGGTAGCGCTGCCCGGCAGGGACAACAACTGAGTGCGGACCTTAGCGCAGCGGTCACGGGTGCAACAGTATTCGGGACGGCCGAACCGAGCCTGCAGATGCCTTCTGCAACCGGCCAATTCAAAGCTGCCTGCGATTTCTCTACCGAGACGGTATCGGTAAGCTCACCATCTGCTAAGCTTTTGAATTCGGAGATGGAATTCGACGCGACTGTGAACGGCTTCGGAGCGAATCGCTCGTTGAACGCACGGTTCGCCTCGGAGAAACTCTACTGGCCCGACGTTCTGACGGCCCTGCCTTCTGTTGCGAAAGCAGTTCGCGACAAGGCGAACCTTCAGGGTATTGGAGACGTGAAGATACGTGCGGAAGCCAAAGGGGACGAATTCCGTGGGGAAGTTGAGGCGGACTTGAGTGAGAGCACGCTGCGTTACGGCGATCTCATTTCGAAGCAGCGCAATGTTCCGTGCTCGCTCTCGGCTGACGTAAGAGGAACAAGCAAGAAGCTCCGGTTGACACGGTACAAGCTGTTGCTTGACAAAAACTCTGCTCAAGGCAGTGCAGATATACTGTTTGGCGACCGCCCAAGGATAGACGGCAGCCTGAAGCTGGCCTCGCTCGACCTGGGGAGCCTTTCCGCAGTGGCACCGCTGTGCGCGTCCTACGGGTTGTCGGGTGAGTTGAGCGGGAACGTGAAGCTTACAGGACCGCTCGATGCATTGCTCTCGGGCGCTACCGCGAACGTGACCTTGTCCAACGTCGGAGCGAAGATGGAGGCGATTCCTGAGAAGATAGAGCAAATGAATGGGGCTGTCTCGGTCTCGACTATCCCGGGCAAGGAGTATGCGAAATCTGAGGCACTGTCGTTCGCGTTTGGCGAATCGAAGATGAATGTATCGGGACAACTGACCGATCTTGCTGCGCCGAAGATCGATGTGACAGCATCGTGTTCGTCGCTGGATGTCAACAGGTTGATCGGTGCCCTGACCGCTCCCTCCAAGAGAGACGTCCCATCCGAAACGCACGAGAGATCCTCAAAGCAAACAGTGCCGCCACTGTTACAGAAAGCGAGCGGCCGTGCGAGGTTGTCCGTTGGCTCCTTGAAGTTTTCAGGTGCGCAAGCGACGGATTTCGCGACCGAGGCGCAATTCTCGCAGGGGAACCTGTCGCTAAACGGACTGCGATTCGAGTTTGCCGGCGGCGCATTCACCGGTTCGGGCGCGGCTAGTTTTGCCGGTACCGTGCCGAGCTACTCCGTGAAGGGCCGTGGCGAGAAGATCGATGTTGCACAGGTTCTTTCTTTCACCAAGGGTATGAAAGGCGCCATGACCGGAACGGCGACTACCCGGTTCGACTTGTCGTCTGGCGGCCGGAGTGGGGAAGAGGTGATGACGAACTTGACCGGGTCCGGCGGCATCCTGATACCGCGCGGCAGAATGACCAAGTTCAACCTTGCTCGCGAGCTCGACCTGATAACCGGTTTACTTGGGCTTGGTGATGGTGCCAGGAGCATAACAGACTTCGAGAACCTTCAGGCCGATTTCTCGGTCGAGCGTCGCAAGGTCACGCTGCCCGCACTAGCGGCACATCTCCAGCACTTCGACCTTACCGGGACAGGCGAGAGCGGGTTCGACCGGCGAATGAATTTTCAGTTTAGCGCAGTCCTATCTGAGGAACTGAGCCAGAAGAACCGGGGCAAGGACCTTCAGAAAGCGTTCGAGGACGACACGGGACGTATTGTCGTGCCGTTCTACATGCGCGGCGCTTTTCCAGATGTCAGGATAAACGTCGACCTTGCCGCTGTGGCAAGCCGTGCCGCCCAGCGTGGCATGGAAGAGTTTGGGCGCAAGGCCATCGAGAGGCTGCGCGAATCGCTTGGCCGCGACGAAAGCGAGACCGAAGAACCCGAAAAAGAACCCGCTCGACAACGTCCTGCCGGAAGCAGGCTCGAGGAAGTCGGCAGACAACTCCTTCGCGACGCGCTGCAATAGGCGTAAGAAAGCGCCACTGTTTGCCAGCCAACCGTCTCGTATTTCGGGGCTATTCTCTATATCTAGAGCTTCAGCGTAAATGAGATCGGTTGAGCCCGGTTCTCGTGAGTGACGAGGACCGTTCCCGAATCTTCATCCCACTCGTGCTGGCACGGTACGTTGTTGCCGTCACCGTCTATAGCCTCGAGAGAGGCCGGCTTTGATGGCGCGATTATGCGTGTGCGTGCGACCGTATTGAGTGGGCCGACAGAAGTGAAACGCAGAACCCTGCCGGCTGCACGTTCATCGCGAACACGCGACGCTGATACGGCAACATGCAAATGGCCGCGATTCTCCCGAGCGTAGGATATGTCGTAGATGAGACTCCTCTCGCCCGGCGAAAGCCTTTTCTCCCTGAGCACCGAGAGTTTCGGATCGAATACGTCTATGTAGCGGCCGCGCAGAATAACCGGTGTCTCGCAGACCGACTCGTCAAGCGCGGCGCTTACAACGTAAGGTCCCCGCTGGATGACAAACGAGTTTTTCTCAATGAATTTTGCGCTCCGGTTGGCGGTCATGAATGCTCTGCGCGCAATCGAGATGACGTGCTGTGCTCCTTTGGCCGACCGGGCGCATAGCTGCGGACTTTGGTCCGATATGAATACGGCTCCTTTGCCACATCTGTGTTGTTTCGGGGCTGGCTTTTCGTCAAGCCCAAGCAGCCCGAAAAGGTGTTGTTGCGGCGAGGCGAACGAGCGTGGCGGCGTGTTCCACCATTCTCTGACGGATGCGTACGGTTGGCGGCTGCTGTTGAAGAAGACAAGCGAGTTGCCTTCTTCCACCCAGCGGGTCAGCTTTTCATGATACTCCGGCTTGAACGGCAGCTGGTTCTCGTAGGTAAGCAAGAGGACCGAATACGGTCGGAGACATTCTTCGTGGGTGAGGTTCTCAATCTGCACGGGCTCGACATGTATACCGTGTTTGAGCAGCGGGAGTGCAAGACCGTAGAACGAGCTCATTGCGCGGTCGCTCGGCTTTGGAACGCCGCGCTGGAACATCATCGTGTCCGAAACCAGAACACCTATGCCGCGCGTTTCATCCTGCACAGTCACCACTGGCTGGTTCATATCGTTAAGCGCATTTATAACCGCCAGTATCTGCGTCGCGTAATCCTGCGGAATGCCTCCTCGCGGCGTGTCCTTGACGGCTCGGCCATCGCCGATATCAACCTTCGGATACTTGCCGCGAAATATCCGTCTGGGCCATGGCATCACTTCGTAGTGTGAGACTTCGGGATACATCAACGATGCAACGATTGTACATTCGTAGTTCTTCTTGTAGTCGGCCCACGAGCGGTCGGGGTTGTCCTCGATCGGATCGGCGAGGAACCAGACCTTCTTGCCCGTCGGCCTGACCATGCTCATCATCTGGCCGTACTCCATCAGTCCGGTCTCGAACGTGCGCTCCTTCCTGACTCCGCAGTACATGTTCGGCGTTCTCGCCGTGCCGGTCCATACCTGTGCGATATAGCCGTCGAGCTCGGGTATGTCGATGAGATGCGACTCGGGACTGACGATGCCCCAGTGCGCATAGTTGATCATGCTATGCGTCGGTACGTAACACGAGACATCGCGGCCAAGCGAGCGTGCATATTCTTTTGCATACGAGAAAAGACCGCCCAGGCAGCGGTAGTATAGATGGTACTTGAGCTTCGCGCACCGGTACCGCGCGTCAACCGATGAGTCCGGCGGTTGCCACGGCTCGCGATAGAAGCTCAACCATTCGCGTTTGAACGATTCGCTCCACCCGGCCTCGACCCAGAACTCGGGTTCTTCAAGGTGTATCGCCTCGACACCGTTGTCTATCGCCTGTTTGAGGAGCGTCTCGAGATAGCTCGCGTAGCCTTCGGTCGGAACGTTGTAGTAGACGTCGCCGCCGTGAGACATCTTCGAGCCATTGCTGCGCGTTTGAATCTCGTCCTCGTGAGCAACGCCGTCGAACTCTCCTCGGAAGTACGGTTGATATCCGCCCCACGCGACACCTGTCATGAGATGTATGGTGTAGCCGTGTTTACGCCACCCTTCAATTCGTTGTGGCAGACTCCGGTTTACACCGTAGACTATTGCCACGTCCGAACCGATGTGCAGCGCCGGCTCGAAACGAGCAGCGGTCTGGAAACACGTTATGTCATCGCCACTCTCATCAGCTCGGGCAACAGAGTCCATTGAAAATGTCGCAGCAGTTGCCAGGAAAGATAGTAGAACTAAGAACCGCATCATATCGGTACCTCCCAACGTTTCTTGCCCGACCCCATTATAACGCGCAGGACACCTCGATGCCAATCGCGAAAGTTGTGGTTGCAGTTCGCTGCGCGAGATGGTAGATTGTATGGGTCACGCAGTACTGGATGATCCGGTTTAACGAATGAGAAGGAGGATCGACGATGAGCACGATATCAAGTATTTGTGTCGTGTTGGTGGTGATGTTTTCGACAACGGTTGCTTTAGCCGATGACACGAGTGAGCAGAACCTCGCTGCATTGGTGGAGCTGGAGACGATGAAACAGTTGGCGACCGGGTTTCAGTTCACGGAAGGACCCCTGTGGAACCCGGACGGATTCTTGATCTTCAGCGACATACCGGCTAACAAGATCATGAAGTGGACGCCGCCTGACAAAGTCGACACTTTCAGAGATCCGTCGGGCAACTCCAACGGTATGACGTTTGACCTGCAGGGGAAACTGATTGTTTGCGAACATGGAAACAGACGCGTTTCGCGTACGGAACGTGACGGCAACGTGACGACTGTCGTCGACCGGTACCAGGGCAAACGGCTTAACAGCCCTAACGATGTTGTCGTGCGGTCGGACGGGAGCATCTACTTCACCGATCCACCGTACGGTGTTGAAGACGACGAGAGAGAGTTGGATTTCCAAGGGGTGTACCGTGTCGCGCCGGACGGTACCCTGTCACTGCTTGCAGACGATTTCGACAGGCCGAACGGGCTGGCGTTTTCGCCCGACGAAAAAGTGCTCTACATTGCGGATTCCTCGCGGCGGCGCCACCTGCGCGCTTTTGACGTTGAACCGGACGGCAGCTTGAAGAACGGGCGCGTTTTCATTGCGATGTCGGGACCGGGGCGGGGTGGGCCGGACGGGATGAAGGTCGATCAAGAAGGAAACGTGTATAGCCCCGGCCCGGGTGGCATGTGGGTGATCGATAAGACGGGCGTACACCTCGGGACCATTCCCGTGAAGGAAGTGCCGGCGAACTGTGCGTTCGGCGAAACCGATCTCAAGACACTCTACATGACCGCTCGCACATCGTTGTATAGCGTGCGTGTGAAAGTGCCGGGCGTGAAAACCCGCAAATAGCCGTATGATGAGATGCCTATGACGACCGACGCGAAAACGCGCCGTGCGACACCGGCCGTCTTCTGTTGGCTAACTGACGAGGTTTTTCGGTATTAGCGTCTTTTCAAATTTTCCCGTTTCACGACTCCTGCTTCCTTCGTGCTCGCTGCAGCTCGAACCACTTCCACAGTATATAGTGAGAAATAGTCTTGACAAATCCTAGATGTTGTGGTATACTTCGATTGTACTTGGAGCCGGAGCCGGAAGCTGACCCGTCAAAGTGCGAAAGTCGGTGAAGGTTGCGGCAGACGCAGAGTGAAGTTTGTAGTCCCTAGACGCGGGAGGGCAAAGGATGGCTGCGAAGAAGAAGGCCAAGAAGAAGAAGGCCACCAAGAAGAAGGCCACCAAGAAGAAAAAGGCCACCAAGAAGAAGAAGGCCACCAAGAAGAAAAAAAGGTAGCCCCAACGCGACTACAACCTTGCTAGCAGCTCCGGCTCCAAGTACAGTCGCTAGAGCCCAGCCAGCAGGACAACCCCTCAGAGAATTCCTCTTATAGCTTCGACAACGTCGGTAGCGTTTGGTATCGCCGCATCTTCGAGAGTCTCGCTCATAGGAACAGGCACGTCGGCCGAGGCGACGCGCACCATCGGAGCATCGAGGTAATCGAACGCGAGTTCGTTGACGACCGCCATCGCTTCGCAGGCAAATCCGTTCATGCGATATCCTTCGGAAACGACGATGAAGCGACCTGTCTTCTTTACAGACTCAACGATTGCATCTGTATCCAGCGGCTTCAATGAGCGCGGGTCGATGACCTCGATCTCAATACCCTCTTGCGCGACCGTCTCTGCCGCTTGAAGCGCAACATGCAGCATGCGCGAGTACGCGAGCACCGTGACATCTGTTCCCTCGCGTTTGATGTCTGCTACACCCAGAGGGATGGTGTACTCGTGCTCGGGCACGCGCCCCTTGGTACCGTAAAGCATCTTGTGTTCGATAAACAGCACGGGATTGTCGTTCCGGATTGCCGACTTCAGAAGACCTTTGGCGTCGTACGGTGTAGCCGGCATCACCACGTAGATGCCGGGGAAGTGAACCCACAACGCTTCCAGACTCTGTGAATGGTGGGCGGCAATACTTCTTCCGGCACCTCCCTCCGTACGCATCACAATAGGAACGGTCGTCTTTCCGCCGAACATATAGCGGTTTTTGGCTCCCTGGTTAGCGAGTTGATCCATCGCAATCGGCGTGAAGTCTACATACATGATCTCGGCAACGGGTCGCATGCCCGCCATTGCGGCCCCCACCGCACCGCCGGCTATCGCCGCCTCGGATATGGCCGTATCACGAACGCGTTCCGGGCCGTACTTCTTAAACAGGCCTCGTGTGGCACCGTACGCGCCGCCGTAAAGCCCGACGTCCTCGCCCATCACGAAGATGCGGTCATCACGCTGCATCTCCTCGTCCATCGCCTCCACAAGCGCCTGCCACATTGTCAACTCCCGCATCGACGAGTCGCCGCAAACCTTCGCGCGAAGGTCGCACTCGGCCTCGATCTCGCTTCGAGACGGCGAGTACGGAACGTAGACATCCTCGTAGAGTTCCGACGGATCGGGGTTCGCACTGTTGAGCGCAAACTCTGTCGCCAACTCAATAGCGTTCATCGCTTTCTTCTCGATGGCATCTATCTCTTTCTTTGTAGTCGTCTTCGCGGCGATCAGCTTCTTCTTAAACGTTTCTATGGGGCAGCGAGCACGCCAGTCGGCTTCTTCTTTCTTGGTGCGGTACGCGCGCGGGTCGCTCCGCGAATGGCCGTACCAGCGATACGTCTTGCACTCGAGCAGCACGGGTCCTTTGCCCTGTCGCGCTTTTGCAACAGCCTTCTCGACGGCATCCTTTACTTCGAGCACGTTCATCCCGTCCACCACTTCGCCGCAAAACCCGTAGGCACAAGCTCGGTTGGCGACGTCCTTGATCTTTGTCGCCTTCTCGAACGGCACGGACATGCCGTACATGTTGTTCTCGCAAATGAATACAACCGGGAGCGACCAGTTCCCTGCCATGTTCAGCGCTTCGTGGAACGTGCCCGTGTTAGATGCGCCGTCGCCGAAAAAGCAAAGGACCACCTGGCCTGTCTCTCGCATGCTTACGGCCAGGGCCGCACCGACAGCCACGGGGATATTGCCGCCAACGATACCCGTGGCGCCGAGATTGCCTGTCTCAACGTCGGCTATGTGCATCGACCCGCCTCGTCCACGACAGTACCCCGTCGATTTGCCGCACAGCTCGGCCATCATCTTATCGAGATGTTCCTGTTTGGCTTTCGAGCTTCTCGCGTGCTTGTCTCCCATAGCCAGACAGTGCCCGTGGCCACGATGCGTGCTGGTGATGAGATCGTCGTCGGTTATCGCGGCAATCGCGCCAACAGCGGTCGCTTCCTGACCGGCATACAGGTGAGACGCGCCTTTTATGATGTCTTTGCCGAGCAACTCGAAGACCTTCTCCTCGAAGAACCGAATCTCCATCATCTGGCGCAGATAGTCCAGGCATGCAGCCTTGTTCAGCTTCGGCCCTGTCTTACGCGTGGTCTTCTTTTTTACCGATTTCTTCTTCGCTGTTGCAGTCCTTGCCATGGTGAAAGCACTCCCGTATTCCGACTCTCAGCCGACCGTTATCGTAATGCCTCCTTCAGGCACAAACTCTCTCAGGTACGTGTAGCTCCGTCTCAACCACTCGAGCACAGTATCCTCGGTGGTAGTGGAGCCCGGTATTATCTCCAAGCTCAGTATGATGCGTTCGGGAAGGGGAACGAAGTCAGCAAACGGCTTTGACGAGAAGCTCTTGAGCGAGCGCTCGACAGCCGCGAGCACCTTCTCGATATCGATGTGGCCGCGTTCATTGAACTCCTCCGTGAACGGCCAGTGCGCACTCGAATCGGGCATGGTCTGCTGGAGATGTATTATCTCGGACACACAAGCAAACCGCTCGAGCCATTTCACGTAGTCGGTATCATCACCGTCGAGACCGTAATGAGTTCCTGCGACATGGCCTACGTCAACCGTCAAATACACAGGTGCTCCTGCACGGTCCCGATTGACTTCCACGAGAAACTCTTCCGCTCCATCGAGTGTCCACGGCACCTCGCTCGGGATGTACATCTGTTCATCGCATATGGCCTCGAGGCCTTTCTCTTTCGCAACCGTCGCCAGTTCCCGAAACGTCTCATAGAGCCTGTCGAGACTGCTTCGCAACCGACGCTCGTCGGAAAGGACCTCGACAGGTATCGCATCCCAGTGCCCGCCGATGCGGTCAGTACCCACCTCGACAGCCAAGTCCATCGTTCGAGTTATCCATTCCCGCATACGGTTCCGCACAGCCGGGTCGCTGTGCGACAGACCGTGAAACCTGTGCGTCGCCATGCCCGTGTATATGTCCACGATGGTGACACCATACTTCTCGGCGGCGGCTCGGACAGCTCGCGCCGTTCTTTGCTGATACTCCCGGTCGCCGGAAAAGAATGGGTCGAGCACGTCGCCACAAAACTCGTGATATGTGAACCCGGCTTCGCGCGTGAGCCGCATCCAGTTCTCGGGCTCTTCCCACCGGCGGGTGAGGAATGCTCCGTTGACACCTATGTCGATGAGCGTTGTGCTCAACTCTAACCCTTTCCAGAAAATGCGCCATTGACCAGCCCCCTCCCCGTGCAGGTTACGGCCTGATCATAGCAGCAGCGCAGAGCTGAGTCAACCGTGAATCGACATCGGACGCGCGAAACGCACCATCACGGCTGAGACCCAAAATGCGATGTGAAACCATAACAGCACGGACGCGCGAGATCATCAATCATCAAGACTGATTGTTGTTAAGCGGCAGGACAGCGGCGGAAGGGCGGACTACTGGGCTGGACTTGGACTCGAAAGCATAAAGGAAGGGCGTTGGTGATCCGTCCCATGCGCCTGATGCACATTTAGGTAGCCTTTTCTCGTGGGGGAGGAGCTGATCGAGATTGGGGCCTCACCAACGCCCAAGCCTGATTGCTTATTCAGTTTTTCGCCTTGGCTTGCCACGCCAAGAATTCACAATCTTAATATAGCAGCTACCATGCCAATATGAATGGCTCTGCGAGGCGATTCCCGGGAGTCGCGTAACATGCTGTCCAACAATTGGTTGCGGCCACCCCGGCGCTTCTCGGAATCGGCCCGACGCGTCGCCGGTCCCTCAGCATTCGATTATGGCTGACAATTTGACAGCAACAATAGCCCTGGGCTGGACCCACACTGACATTTTGTACATGAGCGCTGAGGCGTAACTCGGCACCCTTCGCGCTGAGACTGAATCATAGATGGCGTCGGAAAGCTGCAAAACACCATCTCAGAGAACTCGACGGTTGTCGCCGGTCAGCCGCGAAGCCGGAACTGTCGCCCCTCATCCTCCCTGTAGTGCTGTTCGGCAGGCGCCGAGTCTCGAAACGCCAGGATTGTCTTGACAGCTTTGCTGATGGAATCGGTGACGGTAAACAGCTCAACGTCTTCCGGGGAAACTGTGCCGTTGCGGACCATGGTTCCCGACACCCAGCGCAGCAATCCTTGCCAATACGACCTTCCGATAAGCACTACCGGAAAATGGCGTATCTTGCCCGTTTGTATAAGGGTAAGCGCGTCGAAGAACTCATCCATGGTGCCATAGCCGCCGGGGAATATGAGAAACCCGTGGGTGGCGTATTTCACAAACATCATCTTCCGTGCAAAAAAGTACCGAAAGTCCAGGTAGACGTCGATGTACCGGTTGGGCTTCTGCTCGAACGGCAGGTCTATGTTGAGGCCAACTGACGTGCCGCCGCCTTTCTGTGCCCCCTTGTTGGCAGCTTCCATGATTCCCGGGCCACCACCGGTTATGATCGAGAACCCCTCCCTGGCAAGCTGCTCGGCCAACGTGACTGCGATCTTATAGTACTTGTTGTTTGGCTTTGCCCGTGCGGAGCCAAAGACAGAGACAGCAGGGGTTACCGTATGAAGCACTTCAAATCCTTCGATGAATTCGGCCATGATTCTGAAGACACGCCACGGCTCTTCGCTAAAGGTGTCCGGCACAGTACTCACCTCCGATTCCGAGTTGCGATACTCACGCTACAATCATTTCCAACCGACGATCTCCAACCAGCCACAAGGCTATCACATCTTGCCGACCGAGTCAAAACTGAATGCTTCATACCTTTGCGGTTTCCTGCTTCTCCACTATGGGTTGAAAAGTCAACCCCGTCCAGTTATCATTGTGCGAAACGGAGGAGAGACGCGGCGGGAGTAATGGTACGAGGCTGCTGGACACTGTAAAGGAGCACTGAGGTGAAAGTCTATCCATTCAAGGTGGCACCAAACTTCCCCGAATCGCTTGAACCGCTTCAAGAACTGGCCCGCAACATGTGGTTCTCGTGGAACTGGGAAGCCGTGCGACTGCTCATACGTCTCGACAGCAAGCTCTGGGAAGAGTCGTATCAGAACCCGGTAGACATGCTCACACATTTGCCGCAGGAGGAGATAGACGAAGCGGCCAGGGATGACAGTTTCATAGCTCATTTGAACCGTGTCCACGAGGCGTTCCAGACGTATATGACTGCCAAAACGTGGTTCGAGCGCCAGCACGGTCCCGCGAAGAAACCTCTCGTGGCATATTTCTCGTGCGAGTACGGAATCGACGAAGGGCTCCCCATTTACTCCGGCGGTCTCGGGATTCTCTCGGGCGACCATCTAAAGACGGCGAGCGATCTGGGAATCCCGCTGGTGGGAGTGGGTCTGCTCTACCGGCAGGGGTACTTTCGCCAGTACTTGAACCCCGACGGGTGGCAGCAAGAGCTGTACCCCGAGAACGACTGGTACCACATGCCGGTAACGCAGGAACGCGACTCGGACGGGAAACCGCTGAGGATATCGATCGAAATAGGTGACAGCGTGGCCCTGGCACAGGTGTGGCGCGTGCAGGTGGGTCGTGTGGCGCTGTATTTGTTAGATACGAACTTCCCCGAGAACTCTCCCGAGAACAGGGCGATAACAACGCAGTTGTACGGCGGCGATCGGGAGATGCGGCTGAGACAGGAGATACTGTTGGGCATGGGGGGCGTGCGGGCGCTGGCAGCACTCGGCATCGAGCCCCGAGTCTACCACATAAACGAAGGCCACTCGGCGTTCCTGGCGCTCGAGCGGATTCGCCAGCTCATGCAAACACACGGGTTGAGTTATCAGGAGGCGCGTGAAGTCGTATGGTCGTCGAGCGTGTTCACCACACACACGCCGGTACCCGCAGGGAACGAGCGGTTCGACGCGGCCCTGTTGCGCCGTTATCTGTCGCGGGTCGCCGAACAGGTGGGGCTGTCGTGGGACGACTTTCTCGCGCTTGGACGAGAGAATCCCGGCGACAAATCCGAACCGTTCTGTATGACGGTGCTCGCGTTGCGCATGGCAGCGTTCTGCAACGGCGTGAGCGAACTTCACGGTCAGGTTTCGCGCCGCATGTGGCGGGATATGTGGCCGGAAGTGCCCGAGAACGAGATACCGATCAAGAGCATCACCAATGGAATACATACACGCTCATGGCTGAGCCACGATATGGACGAGCTGTTCGACGCCTACATCGGGCCGAGGTTCGTCGAACGACCCGACGATCTGTCGGTCTGGGAACGTGTGGACAGTATTCCGGACGTCGAGCTATGGCGGACGCACGAACGGCGGCGCGAACGGCTTGTGTTCTTTGTGCGCAAGAGACTGACCGAGCAGCTTCGCAGACACGGAGCCGGCAGCGAGGAACTCGCACACGCACAGGAAGTGCTCGATCCGCACGCGTTGACGGTGGTGTTCGCCCGGCGATTCGCAACGTACAAACGCGGGACATTGCTGTTCAACGACCTGGACAGGCTGTACAAACTCGTGTCGAACCCCGACCGTCCGGTCCAGTTCGTCTTCGCCGGCAAGGCGCATCCCCAGGACAACCCCGGCAAGGAGATCATCAAGAAGCTCATACACTATGCGCGAGACGAACGGTTCCGACCGCACGTTGCGTTCCTCGAGGATTACGATATTAACGTCGGCCGCTACCTTGTGCAAGGGGCCGACGTGTGGCTCAACACGCCGAGACGGCCCCTCGAGGCTTCCGGAACAAGCGGGATGAAAGCGGCGGCGAACGGCGCGCTCAACCTGAGCGTGCTCGACGGCTGGTGGTGTGAAGGATACTCGCCGGAGAGAGGGTGGGCGATAGGGAGCGGAGAAGAGTATTCGGATCCGGAAGAGCAGGATCATATCGAAGGGCATGCGCTCTTCCACGTTCTCGAACGGGAGGTCATACCGCTGTTCTACGAGAGGAACCATGTAGGGTTGCCTCGCGGCTGGATCGAGAAGATGAAGGCGTCGTTAAAGGTGCTCGGCGCACAGTTCAGTTGCGCCCGGATGCTTATGGAGTATACCGAAACCTCCTATCTGCCTGCGCTCGCTGCATGGCACGAGCTGACCGAAGATTCGTTCGCTCGAGCCAAATCGCTCGCGGCATGGTGCAGGAAGGTGTCAGAGAACTGGCACGCGGTCAAAGTGATTGGCGTTGAAGGGCCCGAGAAAGACGCGGTACTCAAGGTCGACACGAGAATCGAGGTACGGGTGAAGGTTGCTCTGGGCGAACTCTCACCTGACGACGTTTCCGTCGAAGTCTTCCAGGGGTCGCTCGACTCGCGTGACGAGATTGTCGACGGCACCGGGGTTGCTGCAACAGTCGAAGGCGACAGCACGGACGGAGTCTACACCTTCCGCGCCGAGCTCGACTGCGAATCGAGCGGCCGGCACGGCTACGCCGCACGGGTCCTGCCCCGCCACGAAGACCTCGTTCACTCCTACGTGCCAAACCTGATCACCTGGGAGTAGCATCAAGCAGCTGTTGATTTGGGGCCTCCTGCCTCAGCCAAAGAAGCTGGGGATTGGGGACGAGAGCCGGGCAACAGGAGGGCGACACCATGAAACGTGCCAAGTGGATCGTCATCGCCCTGGTGGTCGTGGCCGTGTTTCTAGCAGCCATTATCTTCATGTGGAACATACGGCCGCGCAACCGGCTCGCCGAGTATGTCGCGCAGCTCGAAGCGGAAGGCGCGGTACTTGATGTCGGTGACCTCCGATCCACACGGCCCGAAGGTACCACCTTCTACTCCGGGCCAATCGAGGAAAGCGCCACGGCATTCCTTCTATCGCCCGCCGCTGCAGGGCCGTACTCCGGCGTAGAAGCGAAGGACTGGCCCTGGTACCCCATAACCGAGAAGGCAGAAAGGGTGTTCGACCTGACGCCCGAAGAAGAGGCGGAAGTACGTGTCGCGGTTGAAAAGAACCAGGGCCTTGTCACGAAACTGAAATCGGTCAGCGAACTGGCCTCGACCCGCATGGAAGACATCATCCGTCTGACGGCGCTGGACGGGGAGATCGTAGCAGCGAAGGCTCCGGACTTGCTGGCCTGCAGAGCGTTTGCCAGGTTGCTGGTGTTGGATGCGTATGTGACTTATCGAGACGGCCGACCCGACGACGCGCTCGAAACGTGCGGCCACATCCTCCAACTCGCGGGACACGTCCGGGACATTCCGGGATTCATGCCGCGTATGGCAAGCAGTGCTATGACATCCACACCATTTACGCCAAGGGCAAGTTTCTTGCCACGGATGGTGTTGGAGGCGGAATTCTCGAAGCAAGCCGTCGCGTCGTTTACGCTCCTTCTCGATGAGTGTGTGCGACGTGAGGCGTTTGCACAGACCTTCGATATCGACTTCCTCATGGGCAGACAGGTGTTCGCGCAGGCTCGAAGGGATTATGCGCGCAACGTTTTGTCTTTGCCCATTCGCCTGGCCCTGGCTCGCGATGAACTGAAATGGCTCTCGGTAACCCATGAATGTAGACTGGCGGTTACACAGCCTTACTACCGAGTTCGGAGCGCGGTAGTAGGTATCGACGGAGTAGCAGAGAAAGGATTATGGACATTCCCGCTTATACAACTCCACATGTTCCCCGGCCCAGTCAGCAACTTCAGAGGCCAGGCGGAGTACGAGGTGCTTCTCGATCAAGCAAAGATCGCCTTGGCATTGAATCGGCGCAAGCGGGGTCATGGAAGCTAC
The DNA here is from genome assembly GCA_964524145.1 of uncultured bacterium. GTDB lineage: Bacteria > Hydrogenedentota. Next base: position 27,197 of record CAZGCA010000039.1, read on the forward strand.
CCCGAGGCTCTGGGCGCGCTCGTGCCGGCTTACCTGCCTGAAGTGCCGATAGACATGTTCTCCGCCAACGAGATGCCCTATTTCCGGGCAGACAGTTCGTACGTGCTCTATAGCACGGGTTGGGACGGTAAAGACTACCTGGCGGACTATCGGGCCGGGGAACCAGGGCAGCAAAATGTGCCGCCGGACGAGTTGAAGCTCCCGCCTCCCGAAGGCTACATCTGGGGTCACGAACTCGGGAAACCACGCACACCCCCTGCTTCGGGGTAGATGTTGTCATGACACTCTCCGCAACCGAACGAGCAACAAGATGATCCGGGGCACGCCACACCTGTTTCTTGTTGATTTCAACCTGAGAGAGTGGTACGCTGTCATTGTCGCACGGATGGTGCGCGTAGAGGAGCTTCAGAAAGAATGAACGATAGCCTGACAATCTCTCAGGACGCAATTGCCGGCTTTTGCCAACGACACCATATCGTGCGGTTAGCGTTTTTTGGCTCGGTCTTGCGCGACGATTTCGAACCACAAAGCGATGTGGACGTGTTGGTCGAGTTTGAGCCCGAGACAATCGTGGGCTATTTTGAGCTTTATGATATGGAACAAGAGTTGTCTGCCTTGCTCGGGAACCGGAAAGTTGACATGAACACGCCCGCAAGCCTCAGCAGGTATTTCCGCGACCAGGTTCTGGCCGAAGCGGAGGCATGCTATGTCAAGACATAACCCGACGGTGCGTCTCCTGCATATGCGTGACTTCGCACGCAAGGCGCTCCTGATGGTTCACGGCAAGACCAGGACTGATCTGGAACAGGATGAGATGCTTTGCCTGGCCCTGACCCATCTCGTCGAACTGGTCGGCGAAGCAGCCAGTCACGTCCCGCGGGAGACACAAGACAAGTATCAGCAAATCCCCTGGCCCAAGATTGTCGGCATGCGCAACCGGCTAATCCACGGGTACGACTACGTTGATTATGATATCCTGTGGGATGCGATCACGAGCAACCTGCCGCCATTGGTAGCTGAACTTGAACGTGTTCTTCCGCCAGAAAACTAATTCGGCAAGCCGCTGGTTGGTGCTCTATACTTCATAGCGGCACCGTGCTGGCGAATCAGCTTCGTTACTCGATGCAGGCTGGAAGCCTGCGCTACCCATTGAACGCTTCGAGAGAACTCCACACGTAGCTTGGGCATCGTGCCCAAGGTCTCTTGGGCGAGACGCCCAAGCTACGGAGAATGGCCCGAAGCAAGATGATTATCCTGACGCCGTATGATAAGATCGCGCGACATCATCCGTGCGATATGACACGAGAACGAAGGGACTTCCAATGGGCGACCTGAAACGGCATACGGTCCACATGATCGGGAACGCGCATATAGACAGCGCGTGGAAGTGGCGCTGGCCCGAGAGCATCGAAGTCTGCAAGATGACGTTCCGGTCGGCATTGGAAAGGATGAACGAGACCCCGGACTTCACGTTCGCGTGCAGCTCCGCGGCGCACTACCTCTGGATGGAAGAGAACGCGCCGGACATCTTCGACGAGATCCGTGATCGCGTGCGCGAAGGTCGCTGGGAGATCGTCGGCGGCTGGTGGGTGCAACCGGACATCAACATACCTTCGGGCGAAGCGTTTGTCCGGCAGGCGCTGTACGCTCAGCGGTACTTCCAGCAGAAGTTCGGCCGGACGGCGACTGTTGGATACAACCCGGACAGCTTCGGACATACGGGCGCGTTGCCCCAGCTGCTGGCCAAGTGCGGAATCGATTCCTACGTCTTCTTCCGGCCGGGCCCGCACGAGAAAACCCTTCCATCGGGCACGTTCTGGTGGGAATCGCCCGACGGCACCCGGGTGCTCGCGTCGAGACCGCCGCATCATTACGGTTTTTTAGGCGACCGCACGGACATGTTCGAACGGATCGACGGTGCGTGTCGAGAAACGCCAGCCGGTCTGAACGACGTGCTCTGTTTCTACGGGGTAGGGGACCATGGTGGCGGTCCGACAAAGGAGACCATCTCGGCTATCTGTGCCGCACGCGACGACCCGGACATGCCCGGCGTGCAGTTCGGCCTTCTGGGCGAGTTTTTTGCGCGAGCCCGTGCTTCGGACGCGGAACTGCCCGTTGTGAAGGACGAGCTCCAACACCATGCCTCGGGATGTTACGCGGTTCACTCGCGGATCAAACAACGGAACCGACAGTGCGAACAGTTGCTCGTCTCGACAGAGAAACTCGCGACACTGGCCGCGGAGATCGCCGATGCGGAACACTCGACCGAGCAGCTCGAGCGTGCGTGGCGGAACGTGCTCTTCAACCAGTTCCACGACATACTCGCCGGAACGAGTATCCCGCCGGTCTATGACGATGCCGACGAGATGTACGACGAAAGCGAACGCATCGCTACTACGGTCCGGGAAGACGCGCTCGACGCCATCCTGGAAAGCATCAACACGCTCGGCGACGGCCAGGCGATAGTCGTCTTCAACCCGACCGCGTGGACGCGCAAGAGTCCTGTCGAGGTCGAGCTGCGATGGGAGCACAGGCTCGAGTCGATGACGCTGACCGACAGCAACGGCAAGACTGTCCCTTATCAGTTCGTCCAATCGTCGAAACCCGACCGAACCGGCTACGTACGCATCGTGTTCGTGGCCGAGGTGCCGTCGCTGGGATATGCCACGTACCGGTGCGTTCCGACGCCAAAACGCGCCTCGAAAGGTCCGGCTGCGCCCAAAGACGCGAGTGGAATGGAGAACGCGTACTGGCGGCTCGAATTCGATCCCGAGACCGGATGCGTGAAACGCCTTTACGATAAACGCGCAAAGATGGACGTGTTCTCGGGTGATGCGGCAGTCCCGGTGGTGATGAAGGATATGAGCGACACTTGGAGCCACGACGTCTTCAGCTTCCACGACGAGATTGGACGGTTCGCCGATGGGAGCCTCGAGCTCGTCGAGGACGGTCCCGTACGCACCGTGATGCGCGCGAAGAACCGGTACCGGCACTCGACCATCGTCCAGGACTTTGCGCTCTATCGCAAGGTTCGCACTATCGACTGCCGTATGACCGTGGACTGGCACGAGCAAAGCCAACTGCTTAAACTGGCTTTCCCAGTAAACGTCGGCAACCCCGTCGCGACGTACGAGACCCCGTACGGCCACATCGTCAGACCGGCAGACGGCGAGGAGGAGCCGGGACAACAGTGGGTTGACGTTACGGGAACTGCGATTGGCAACACGACCTATGGGCTGAGTATCCTGAACGATTCGAAATACAGCTTCGACATCTTGGGTTCGACGATGAGCGTGACGGTACTGCGCAGCCCACCCTATGCTTTACACGATCCGAGAAAGGAGTCATCGAAGCAGCTCTACGAGTACATCGATCAGGGCGTACAGCACCTGGCCTATTCCCTGGTGCCGCACAGAAACAAATGGCAGAATGCCCGGACCGTGCGGCGAGCTCGCGAACTGAACGCGCCCTTGATCCCGGTCCTCGAATCGAGCCACGACGGCGATCTCCCGCACTCGCTTTCGTACCTGCAGGCAACTCCCGAGAACGTGCTGGTAAACGTTGTCAAACGCGCGGAGGATTCCGACGATATCGTGCTGCGGTTCTACGAGACCGACGGGAAGGCCGCGAACGCCCGCATTCGTATCCCGATCCGCGGCTTCACGTGGGAAGACAAGCTGGGCCCGCACGAAATAACGACGATCAAGATCACCGAATACGGAGACGCCGTCGAGATCGACATGCTCGAAATGCACGAGATGTAGACCGATGGCCGGACGCGCACCTAAACGGGATTGGTGACCGTCTACGTGAAAGCAACGCTTAACAACTGGGGCAAGTTCTCAAACCATCCACTGAGACTGTCATTCTGAGCGAAGCGAAGAATCTCGCTTTTTCGGCGCTACGTGTACAATCGAGATTCTTCGTCCGCCAGAGCGGACTCAGAATGACAACTCAATAGGGTTGTGTGGTCAAGAATTGCAGCGCAATCACCCGTCGAGGTATCGGGCTTCCGGCTTGAGGTCGAGGTTCTCGCTGGGGTCGTCTTCATATCGGTACCACGGTTGAAGAAAATGCAGGAAACGTGTATTGTTATGGCAGTCGAAGAGGCCGAGCCGGACGGCTCGTACCGCATGTCAGCAGTTGAGGTACCAACTGTTGAGCACGGTTGACTTCCGGTACTCGTGTGGCTAGAATATGCTGGTTCTGTTGGGATCGGTTTTCATATGAATTTGTCTCTGATATTCTGCAAGGTTCTGTACCGCGAATTCTGCCATTTCGTGGCGCACTCGCGCAACATTGTTGACATGCGTCCGTTGCCTCAAGGGCTCCACAACACACCCGACATATTGCGGGAGAAAGTCCAGGCGGAGATAGACATTGTTGACAAGGAGGATTACGACGCGATACTCATCGGATACGGCTTGTGCAGCAACGGCACGATAGGGTTGTCGTCGTCCAAGCACAGGCTTGTCATACCGCGTGCTCACGATTGCATAACACTGTTTCTCGGTTCGAAGGAGCGATATCGGAAGTATTTCGATAGTCATCCTGGAACGTACTGGTACACGCCCGGCTGGATAGAGCAGAGCACGCAGCCCGGCGCCGAACGTCTTGAAGCCATTTACAGCGCGTACGTCGAGAAATACGGGGAGGATAACGCCCATTACCTTATGGAGGTCGAGCAAGCATGGATCAAGGAGTACTCTCGCGCGACGTACGTTGACCTTGGCATGCCGGAGACGGATCGGTACCGGAAGTACACGAAACGGTGCGCCGAGTTTCTGCGATGGAAGTATGACGAGCAGCCCGGCGACCCGAGTCTGGTTCGCGACTTCATTGAAGGTGAATGGGACGAAGAACGGTTCCTCGTCCTCGAGCCCGGCCAGCAGGTGGCTGCGAAGTATGACGAAACGGTGCTGAACGCCAAATGATAGAAGAGGCTGCAACACGTATAATAGCTGTCGCGAACCAGAAAGGCGGAGTGGGCAAGACGACGACCGCTATAAACCTTGCGGCGTGTGTTGCGGCAGCCGAACGGCGTGTCCTGCTCGTGGACCTCGACCCTCAGGGCAATGCCACCGGCGGACTCGGCATCGACAAGAACGGGCTCGCGAGCACGATCTATGACGTCATTGTCGGCCGGGCGACGATGGACGGCGCAACACACGACACCATGGTCGAGACGCTCAAGATCGTACCCTCCAACCATCATTTGACCGGAGCTACAGTTGAACTCGTGGACGCGCCACGTCGCGAGTTTCGTGTCAAGGAGGCGGTCCAGAGCGTTGCCCACAAGTACGACTTCATCTTCATAGACTGTCCGCCATCGCTGGGGTTGTTGACACTCAACGGTCTCGTGGCCGCACGCTCGATCCTGATCCCGCTGCAATGCGAGTTCTACGCGCTCGAAGGTGTCACGCAACTGCTCGATACTATCAACCTCGTACGAACCCGGCTTAACCCGACTTTGAAGGTAGAAGGTGTGCTGCTCACCATGCACGACCAGCGCACGAACCTTTCCAAGCAGGTGGCCGATGAGGTACGATCGTATTTCGGAGAAAAGACCTACAACGTGTACGTACCACGCAACGTGAGTCTGAGCGAAGCGCCGAGCTTTGGGCGGCCGGTAATATTTCACGATTTGAAGTGTGCCGGTTCGATTGCATACCTGGCGCTTGCACAAGAGGTTCTCGCCGATGGCAGGCAAGACTGGTAAGAAAAAGGCGTTGGGCCGCGGGTTGGACGCGCTGATCCGCGAGAACCCGCTCGTCATCGAGACGGTGGCCGCTGAGAAGGAGGCCGGGGCCCGAGAGCTGCCCATCGCCGATATCGTCCCGAACAGGTACCAGCCGCGGCAGGAGTTCCACGACGAAACGCTTCAAGAGCTTGCCGGTTCAATTCGCGAGAACGGGGTTATCCAACCGATAGCCGTGCGCCCCCTGGATGATGGATATGAGCTGATATCCGGTGAACGAAGGTTGAAGGCCGCCTCGATGGCCGGGCTGGAGACCATACCCGCGATAACGATGGACGTGACTGATGAGGAACAGTTGCGACTGTCGCTCGTCGAGAACATCCAGAGGGAGGACCTCGACCCGATCGAACGGGCCCAGGCGTATCGCCGGCTGATGGACGAGTTCGAATTCACGCAGGAAGAGCTTTCCGGCAAGGTGGGCAAGAAGCGGAGCTCGATAGCAAACACTGTGCGGTTGTTGACGCTGCCGCAAGAGATCCAGCTCGAGATAAAGTCAGGCGCCGTGACGATGGGCCATGCAAAAGCTATCCTGGCGTTCGAACATGTTGATGAACAGCTTGCTGCGTGCCGCAAGATCGTTTCTGAAGGGCTGTCTGTTCGTGCGGCGGAGAAGCTCACGGAGAAACGCAAGAAAAAGACCGTGCCCGTGCCGGCCGAGAAGGACGTGCACGTCGCTGCCATCGAGGACGAACTGCGCGAAGCGTTCGGCACGCGGGTCAACATTGTCCAGCGAGGCGACCGGGGTAAGGTGGAGATAGAGTACTACAACGCCGACGATCTCGAACGTATTATCGACTTACTGCGACAGCGCAACCTGTAGCGCAGGCTTCCAGCCTGCATTATTGAACGCATCTGAGAGGAACAGGAAAACCGACCGTGTTAGATATCAAATTCATTCGCGAGAATCCCGACGCAGTACGCGAGACGTTGCAAAAACGCGGTATGGAAGCAGACGTCGAGCGGCTGATCGCTGCGGACGACTCGAGACGCGATCTTCTCTATGAAGTCGAACAACTGCGCGCCGACCGGAACCGCACCTCTGAGGCTATCGCCGCGAAGAAGAAGCAGAAAGAGGACGCGTCCGAGGACGTCGAGAGGATGCGCGGCGTCTCGGCGAAAATCAAGGAGATCGAATCCCGCGTTCGAGAAGTCGAGAGCGAGTTCAGAACCCTCATGCTCGGCGTACCGAACATCCCCGACGAGACGGTGCCCGTGGGCGTGGAAGAGAGCGACAACCGCGTCGAGTGGTCATGGGGCGAGCCGCCCGAGTTCGACTTCGAGCCGAAACACCATGCCGATCTTGGCGAAGAGCTGGGAATACTGGATTTCAAGCGGTCCGGGAAACTCAGCGGCACCCGGTTCGCCGTGTATCGCGGTCCCGGAGCGCAGCTCGAACGAGCGCTCATCACGTTCATGCTCGACCTCCACACGCAGGAACACGGCTACGAAGAGTACCTGCCGCCGTTCCTGGTGACGTCACAGACGATGGAGGGTACGGGCCAACTGCCGAAGTTTGCCGAGGATTCGTTTAAGTGCGAAGGGCACGACCTCTGGCTAATACCGACAGCCGAGGTTCCGCTGACAAACCTGCACAGGGACGAGATACTCGACGGGCGGCAACTGCCGTTGCGCTACGTGGCGTTTACTCCGTGTTTTCGGGCCGAAGCGGGCGCGCACGGGAAGGACACGCGCGGCCTCATACGCAACCACCAGTTCAACAAGGTGGAGCTGGTGAAGTTCTCTGCTCCTGACAACTCCTACGATGAGCTCGAATCACTGACCAAGAACGCCGAAGAGGTGCTCAAACGCCTCGAGTTGCCGTACCGCGTCGTCTCTCTCTGCTCGGGCGACCTGGGGTTCTCTGCCGCAAAGACCTACGACATAGAGGTCTGGTTGCCGGGGCAGGAACGGTACCGGGAGATATCGTCCTGCAGCAACTTCACCGATTTCCAGGCACGGCGCGCGAACATCAAGTTCAGGCGCGAGCCCAAAGCTCGGCCCGAGCACGTCCACACACTTAACGGGTCAGGGCTGGCAGTCGGCCGCACTCTGGTCGCTGTGCTCGAAAACTTTCAGCAGAAGAACGGCACGGTGATCGTTCCTGAGGCTCTTCAGCCGTACATGGGCGGATTGCGCACGATCGAGAGAATCATCTAATCCCCCTGCTGAACCTTCGGTTCGGAGCGCAGGTGTTGTCAGCGAGGCGAACCGGAAGCTCCCGGCGGGAGGGGAGATGGTAGCGACGGCTCCCGGGGACCGTCAGGTAAAGGCGGCGGGAGTTGCGGGCGGGGAGGGCGGACCTCTTGACGACCGAGTCCGCGCCCTCTGAGCCTTCGCAACAGCTCATCAGGGGGAGGCCCGTTTCCCTGCTGGACCATCCTGCGCACCCGTTCCACCATCGTCATGAGGTCGCGCCGGAAACGCTGTTTGAAGATGATGAGCTTGACTTTCTGCTCGGGTTCAAGCAGATCCAGAATGCGCCGCTCACTGTCCCGCGACAACCCATGCAATTCGTCGGCGATCCTATCAAGCTCCTCCATGCTTTCATCGACAGACTGCGGGCTGAAACTCTCGTCTTTCACCATGCTGCGCAACCTGCGGAAGGCTTCCTGTCGGCGCTGTGTCAGGTCGCGCGTCGACTCTTCCTGCTCGCTCTCGATAGCCGTAATCCGCGCTGCCTGTTCCTCCGTGAGACTCAGCTCTCGCGTCATGAGCACCATACGGACGGCCCTGATGAGCCCTTGCATGTCCTGACCGCCGAGCCTGCCCTTCACATCGTCCGGCATAAGCAGAGCGCCGCCAAGCCCGTTACGACCGGGGGAATGCACGCCCATTCTCCCTCTGCCCAATCGCTCATCAGGCGGAAGAGGCGGTAGCGGTCGAATATCTTGATCTTCAAGTCTCGGACCTGCTCCGCGCCCTTGTCTCTGAGCAGCGGCTTCGTTGCTGCACAAGACCGTGCAGACAGCAACCAGGCCCACAATCGCAATCGTTCTCCCACTCATTTCTCACATCCTCCTATCCGATAGCAGCATCGTCAGAGCTATCCATGTATTCCAGAAGCATATCGCGCAAGTACTCCTTGCCTTCTGTAGGAAGATCATCGACGACAAACTCGATGGTCTCCATCTCCTCAAGCAGCGACGGCTCGGTCTCTGCTAGGATAGCATCCCAGTATCCGTTGTACTCACTGTCAGCACCAGTCTCGGCCAGGAACTCGACAAAGACCTGGTAGAGCTCCGTTCCTTCGAGGTCGATCTCAGCAACTGTTGTACCCGGGGGTATTCTCCGAACCGGACCACCTCCACGCAGTTGAGAGATTGCCAGTATGGCAACAAGAAAAAATGCCGCTGCCGCAACCGCCAACTTCCAGTGGACTGTCTGCGGCACCGGCAACGGAAGCTTGGCCTCGGCACGCACGCGGCGCATCACGACCTGGGCAAAATCGTCGGGCGGAACAAACGCCGGTTGCTCGGACAAGGTCTGTCTCAAGGAATCGATCTCGCGATACGCGGCCGCACACGCTTCGCACTGGGAGACGTGCTGCTGCACTCGCTGGGCCTGCTTCTCGTTGAGCATGCCATCCGCAAACTCCGAAAGCAACCGACGAACCTTCCTGCAACGCATCGCATCTACTCCATCTCGAGCCGTTTCTTCAGCAATTCCTGTAAGTGCTGTCGCGCCCGCGAGATACGCGATTTGACCGTGCCAACCCTGCATCCCAGCACGGTTGCTATCTCGTGATAATCGAGCCCATCAAACTCTCGCAGCACGATGATCTCCCGATGTGCAACGCTCAACTCCTCCAACACCTCGCAAAGAGCGGCCGATATCTCGTGCCGCGCTGCGATCGTGTCTGGTCTGTAGTTCTCGTCAGCAACTTCGCCACGCTGGGAATGCGGTTTCTTCCCAGTAGCAACTTCCAGCGGCTGCGTCTGACGTCTCGCCTGGTCCCTGAGCAGATTCAAACACAAGTTGCGCGCCACAGTGTAGAGCCATGTCGAGAACTTCGCTCTCGGCTTGAGTCTGTCCAGCGACCTGAAGACTCGAACAAACGTCTCTTGCGCAACGTCCTCCGCGTCTTCATTGCTGCGCGTCATCCGGCGGCAGAAGCTATACACAGGCCCTTGATACCGCTTGACGAGCTGCTCAAACGCCCTGAGATCGCCTTCCCGGGACCGCTTGACAAGGTCCCAATCGGCGTCTACCGCTCTCATAAGCCGCCCCACAACATCTGCTGTTCTCTATAACACCTAAGACTGAGGAAAGTTCCCCATCTGAGTCGACAGGAACAAGGCTTTCCGGGAACTCGTGAATCGGGCAGTCGGCACCACGGTGTCAGTGCTCTGATAAATGCGCACGTTGTGCATCCGAGACGGGGCAGGAACGACCGCTTCCGGAACTTACTTCTCTTCTGCGGGAGTCTCCTGCAACTCCTCGTCAAATATGGTTGACTGCACCCGGATGCTGTTGAACGCGCTCAATATGCGTGCAATTCGCTCCCGCCCCTCTTGAAGGTTGTCAGCCAGCGTCAAGAGGCTCTTGTCCGAATATCGATCCGCCCGCTCGCAAAGCAATTCGTAGGCGTCCCCCATCGCATCGCGCACAGGACCCTCGATCAACATCGACGTCTCGATGGCAGCGGCGAGTTTCTCGGCCTCTCGCACCTTGCTCTCGAGTCGTTTGCGTTGGAGCACGCTTTTCACGCGAAGGGCAAGCTCCTCGCGCAGGCAGGGTTTTGTCAGGTAGTCATAGGCGCCCAGCCGCATAGCCTCGACGGCGGTATCGAGACTCGCATGCCCCGTGATCACGACAACCGGAACGTTCGGACACCTCTGCTGCAGACGCCTCACCACTTCGATGCCGTCCATGCCGGGCAGCTTCAGATCGGTCAGCACAAAGTCGACCTCGCCCGAGGCAACTGTCTTCAGCATGGCCTCACCGCTTTCGAAGCAGACGACCTCGTACCCCTCGTCGGCCAATACTTCCCGGTACAGTTCGCGAAGCTCCGGATCGTCCTCAACGACAAACACTCGCACTTTCATCCTCACAGTCCCTCAGTTCCGTATCTACAATGCGTTTCGCGAATATGATCCTACTAATCCGCACAGCAACATCGACCCAACCAATAGACTACTACCAACGATGACCGCATGTCAACGCATCGAGGAGGACGGTCGAAGCAAACACAGCGTTCTTGATTCACCCTCCACCTCCGCATAGAATTGTGAATGTAGCCAAGGCTCGAGCAGTTATTTGACGGGTTGTTGACGTCCTGCCCGTCCCGACGAGGCAGCGGACTTCGCTGGACTGTGGAGGAAGGTGCCAAGTGACGACAAGATCAAGAGAAGAGTACCGGACGCAAAAACACTCTGCCAATACGATCCTTTCTCGGAGATGCTTTGGAACGCTTCCTGCTCTTATTGATACCGCGGTAGCGGTATGATTGCAAAGCCCCGGGTTGCGACGCGAAGCGGCGCTACCCGTGGTAGGGGTAGCATACCATTTATTCCTACCCCGGTAGGGGTTGGATAACTGGAGGGCAAAATGGGACACACCTACTACTCAGTATACGAACACATCGCGTTCAGCACAAAACACCGGGCAAAAACGTTGGATCCGGGTATCCAGCCCGAGTTGTTCGCGTATTTGGCGGGTGCGATCAAGAATCAAGAATGTTATGCTTTGATAGTCGGCGGTCACTTGGAACACGTCCATCTCTTGGTTAGGAAAACCAACACCATCCTTACCGGTCAACTGGTGAAAGAGATCAAACGAACGTCGTCGCGGTGGATGAAAAGCAAGAGGCCGGAATTGCGGAGTTTTCACTGGCAGAGCGGTTATGGTGCGTTTTCGGTGAGTTATTCCCTTTTGAACGGCGTCAAGAAGTACATATTGCAGCAGGCCGAACACCATAAGAAGATGACTTGGGAAGAGGAGTTCCGTCGACTGCTCAAGAAACACGGAATTCAATTTGACGAGAGGTTCTATCTGGATTGACGTATGCAACCCTTCCAGGATTCAGATGTTGTATGTTCTCGTACCACGGGTAGCGCTGCTTCGCGTCGCAACCCGAGGCTTGGAAATCTAACCGCTGCCGCGGTTTCGTTCCACGCTGAACCGCTGCAACGTCTCACAGGTGAATGCTTTCCCTATCCGAAGGTCCTCTCAACGGAAGAGAAGCTTCATGGAGTAGGCGAGGCGTTGCGGGGCCATGACATGTTTTCATGCATTTAGGCACTCACATGCCGCGCTGTGGACAGGAGGGGTCGTGCTAAGTCTCCCGCATACCCACGTTCCAAGGGCTGGCTCCGCGCAGCCCGCGATTCCTTTCCGTTTCGCGTTTCATAGGCAGAAAGTCCTTGACAGAGGGCCCGTACATCTCTATAATCAAATGCACTTGTGCAAGAAATCGGGAGGGTGATTCCCTCAGATATCCAGGAGGAAGCGCATATGGCACGCGTGGAACTTAGAAACGTTAAGAAGGTGTTTCCGCCGGACGTGGTTGCCGTCGCGGAGGCCAGCCTCGAAGTAAAAGACAAGGAGTTCCTCGTACTCGTGGGGCCCTCCGGGTGCGGCAAGTCAACGACGCTGCGCATGATAGCCGGACTCGAAGAGGCTACCGAGGGGGAAATATATATCGGCGACCAGTTGGTCAACGATGTCCCGCCGAAGAACCGCGACATCGCCATGGTGTTCCAGAACTACGCTCTCTACCCGCACATGACGGTCTACAAGAACATGGCGTTCGGCTTGATGCTGCGAAAGTACAAGAAGGCCGATATCAAAGCGCGCGTACAGGAGGCTGCTCGAATACTCAATATCGAACACTTGCTCGACCGCAAACCGAAAGCGCTCTCCGGCGGCGAGAGGCAGCGTGTCGCGGTCGGCCGTGCCATAGTAAGAAAGCCGAAGGTGTTCCTTTTTGACGAACCGCTGAGCAATCTTGACGCAAAGCTGCGCGTTCAGATGCGCACCGAGATCAGCAAGCTCCATCACCGGCTCGAAGCGACTATGATCTACGTCACCCACGACCAAACCGAAGCGATGACCATGGGCGACAGGATCGTTGTCCTGAAGGACGGTCACATACAGCAAATAGACGATCCGCTTGCCCTTTACGGCCAGCCCAAGAACAGGTTCGTGGCAGGGTTTATCGGGAGCCCGCCGATGAACTTCATGGACGGCACGCTGACCAGGAAAGACGGGAACATCTGCTTCGATGAAGGTTCGTTCCTGGTGCGTGTGTCCCGCGACCAGAAGGCAATGCTCGAGCCTTACGTTGGGAAGAAGGTTTTCTTCGGCATCAGGCCGGAGGATATTCGCGAGTGCTCGTCCCCGGAAGAATGCCCGCCCGACACGACAGTCAAGGCCAGTATCGAGGTCGTTGAACCCTTGGGAAACGAGATCGTCCTCTACATGGCGACCAAGTTCAACACGTTCGTTGCCCGCGTCGCAACTGAGCAAGCACCCCGGGTCGACGAGGTGCGGCTGATGGGGTTGGACATGGAAAAGGCGCACTACTTCGACGTTGAAACCGAGAAGAACCTCACTGAGACGCACTGAGCGATCCGGATGGCAGTCGATCTCGGCAACATCCTTTCCAAGTATCAAGAGGTCTTTGGCCACCCGCCACGCCTGGCCGTATCGGCACCCGGCAGAGTAAACCTCATCGGGGAGCACACCGACTACAACGAAGGGTTTGTTCTTCCTGTCGCCATCGATTTTGACACGAAAATCGTCGCTTCCCTCAGAGACGATACTCTTGTGTTTGCGTATGCCGCGAACCTTGACGAAGAGGCGTCATTCGACACGGCAGAGATACATTACTCCGAGAAACACCGTTGGATAAACTATGTCGCCGGCACAATCCTTATGGCGCAGCAGGCAGGGATGTCGTGCCCCGGACTCAATATCTTGATAAGGGGCGATATTCCCATCGGGGCAGGGCTCAGCAGCTCGGCCTCGATCGAGATGGCGGTCCTGAAGTTGGCCGAGATTGCCTGCGGGAAGGCGCTTCCCGGACCGGAAGCGGCCATGTTGGGTCGGCGGGCCGAAAACCAGTTCGTCGGCGTGCAGTGCGGCATAATGGACCAGTTCATATCGCGTATGGCGCAACGAGATCACGCTCTTTTCCTGGACTGCCGTTCCCATGAGTACCGTCAGGTTCCGTTACCGTTTACGGACTACAACATACTGATATGCGATACGCGCGTTGAACGCAAGCTCGAGTCGTCGAAGTACAACGAGAGGGTAGGGGAGTGCGGTGAGGGTTCATCGGTTATCGCCGCGACCATGGGCAAAGAAATCTCTTCGTTGCGTGACGCGAGCCCTGACGACCTGAAGCGTGCCGAGCCGGACATGCTGCCGGAGGTAGCCCGAAGGTGCCGACATGTGATCTCGGAGAACGGCCGGGTCATCGAGTCCGTGGCGGCACTCGAGCAGAACGATATGGCCCGGTTCGGTAAGTTGCTCTATGAGTCACACGCGAGCCTCAAGGACGACTACGAGGTCTCGTGCCGCGAACTCGACGTGATGGTCGAGGCTGCCAGCGAATGCGACGGTGTTATCGGCGCACGAATGACGGGCGCCGGGTTCGGCGGCTGCGCGATCGCCGTCGTCAAGGACGAACACGTCTCGGAGTGTGCGGAGCGAATCCGTACGAGATACCAGGAAACCACCGGGATTGAGCCCGCTGTTTACGCGTGCGAGACGTCCGACGGTGCACGGCAATTGGACGTCGAATAGCGTCTAGCTTGTTAGGACTACGAATCTGTTGATCCGGTGGGACGCGAGATCCGGTCAGAAACCCAAATCTTCGGGTATCTTCTTCTCGTACACCTCGACGGCGTACTTCTCGCGCAACTCGCTAATCAGCTTCGGATACTCTGAGCGCACTTTCAAGCCCTGAACCTGGCCACCGACCTGATCCCGAACACTCTCGAGAGGAGCGACCTGGCTCTCACGACTGTCGACAAGCTGCAGTATGTCGTAGCCTCTCGTTCCGCGGATCGGCCCGATAACGTCATTTATCGCTGCCTCAGAAAGGGGCCGCGCAACCTCGGGCCTCAACTGCATCACCGGCAGAAAACGTGGTATCTCCTGCGCGTTTTCGGGCCCTCGCTCTTTGGCCACTTCGGCCATCAGATCCGAGAACGGCGTGCCCGCCTGCAGCTTGTCGAGAATCTTCTCCGCCGATTCTTGGTCCGGCACGGTCATGTAGCGCATCCTGATCATCTGCGGCACGCGGAAATTCTCTTTGTTCTGCTCGTAGTAGCTTGCGATCTCTTGGTCCGACACTTCCAACCTCGGTTCCAGCAGGCGTCTCTGGACTATGTTCAGTCTGATCTGCTCCTCGATTCGTTTCCGCTGCCCCTCAACGTCCATATGCTCGTGACTTCCTCCCTCTCCCTCCTCCATGCCGAAATCCTCGAACATCTCCGGGGCCGGTTGAGCTTGTTCCCACTTCTCGACCTCTGCATTGACCTGCTCTTCCGGAGCCTCGATCCCCAGCGCATCGGCCTCTTTCAAAAAGACACGCCGTGCTATCATCTGGTCAAGCAGCTTGAGCTTGTCCGCACGGGCAGTCAGTCGGGTTCTCGTGTGAAAGTCTTGAACGCCCGAGATCTCTTGGTCGAGAGCGCCCAGCCGTATACTGTCTTCACCGACCTTCGCTATCTTTGTCAACGACTCGTCACGGACCATACCGCAACTGAACGACACTGCAACGAGCATCGAAACTAGTACAACGGCACAAAGCCTCGAATTCATCATCTTTATCCTCCCATGAATGCCCACAGCTTTGACGAAACTACTATACCATGCGGAGCAGCCGGCATACAAGAATCACGAGCCGTTTTTGCACGGCGAGCCAGTGGCAACCAACTCGTCTCCTCCGGCGCCAGGCTAGCCGGATTCCCCACCAAAGGTGAGTGATTGCCCTCCAAACAGACTGTTTTGTATTTGTTGACGCGAGCGACGCAGTCGCATGACAGCCAATCGCCACACAAGCGCACCAACACCGGTACGTCCCGCAGGGACGGCTGAAAATAGCCCAGGAGTTCACTCCTGGGGGAGCGGTGTAACGCAACGAGTGTTTAGTCCCGTCGGGACGGCTGAACCCGCTGTTGGGTGGCGCTTGTTTCAGTCGTCCCTATGGGACTCGCTTGGCTGGGCGGGGTGTGCACTTGATCCCAGGAATGAATTCCTGGGCTACTATCGGTCGTCCCCTACGGGACGGTTCCCTACGGGCAAAGTGAAGCATTTGCCAAATGTCTTGTTCTCGAATGTTCTTTCGGTGAGAAATGGTGGCCAGCACTTTGACGCTCGCCTTACGATCCTGCATGTGAAAAGGGGAGGGGAGGTGTGCTTTGACGGCACGGCTATCCCGAAAGCACCGCAGATGCGATGACAGGGTCGGATCATGGAGCAATGCAGCGAAACTGCAACGGTCAATGATGTTCCGCGAACTCCGATATTCTCAGCTTGACAAACGCGGGCACCCGTTGTATAATGATATTGAGATATGCGAATATGGACATGACAGCAGGAGGATCGAAATGAGACAGTTGGTGCAGGCTCTCAAAGCTGTGAGCGACCCAACCCGGTTGCGCATGATCAAGCTGTTGCAGGTTAGAGAACTCTGTGTGTGCCAGCTTATGCAGGTGCTGGATATGCGCCAATCCCGGGTGTCGCGCCATCTCGCCATACTGCGGGAGGCCGGATTGGTGTCGGACAGTCGCGACGGCCAGTGGGTAACATACTCCCTCGATCATGAAAGCTTCAATGATTACTCGATACCCGTTCTGGAGTTTCTCGCCGGCGTCGCGGAAGACGAGAAAACGACCTTGCGGGACCGAGCCGCGCTGACGAAAGCCGCGCGAGTAGGACCCAACACGTGCACGGGACGCACGGCTACTGGTGTGGCAAACAGGGTTAAGGCTCTAGCCCGAGGTTAAGGGGTTCGAACATATGCGCAAGGAGTTGAAGGTTCTCGCCGCTCTTGTCGGCGTGTTCGTCGCAGCGTACTTTCTGCCTTTGGGCAACCCGAAGGTCAGGGAAGCTATACTGGAAGCGTTCAAGCTGCTTCAGTGGTATGCCAGGAATCATACGTTGGCCTGCGTAGTGCCGGCGCTCTTCATAGCGGGTGGCATAATCACGTTTCTCTCCCAAGGCTCGGTGATGCGCTACTTGGGTCCACGAAGCAACAAAGTGGCGGCATACGCGGTCGCCTCCGTCTCGGGAACGATACTTGCCGTTTGTTCCTGCAGCGTTCTGCCTATGTTTGCCGGGATCTACCGTCTTGGCGCCGGCCTGGGCCCCGCAACAGCGTTCCTGTACTCCGGCCCCGCGATAAACGTTCTCGCGGTATTTCTGACCGCCCGGGTCCTGGGTTTCTCGCTCGGTGTTGCGCGTGCCGTCGGCGCCGTGGGGTTCGCATGCGTCGTCGGGCTCCTGATGGCAGCGCTTTTCCGAAGAGAGGAACGGAACAAGGTGGAAGCGGCTCTGCAGGTACCACCGCCTGAGGAACCGAGGCGGCCGCTGTGGCAAACAGCCTTGTTCTTTGTCTGCATGATCGCGTTCCTCGTCTTCAGCGACTGGTACAACCCGGGTGACGTCGTCGTACGGACCCGCAACGGCGACGAGTTTCAAGCGGTCACTCTCCAGGAGATGAGAGACGAGATAGTATTCCAGCTCAAGGAGGACTGGCAGGGCACGCCGTCGAGCACGAAAGTGACGCTCAAGAAGACCGATATCGCCGAAACGGTAGAGGCCAACACCTGGGTAATAGCCGTCCACCACATGAAATGGTACCTGGCGGGCCTCATGGGTCTTGCCGTTCTCCTTATGGTATGGAGATGGTTCGAGAAGCATGAAGTTAAAGAGTGGTTGGACAACACGTGGGAGTTCGCCAAACTGCTTGTCCCGCTCCTGTACGGGGGAGTCTTCGTGGTGGGATTTATCGGCACACTGCTGCCGGAAGAGCATGTTGCCCGATTGGTCGGCGACAATTCCGTCCGCTCGAACCTGGTGGCAAGCATGATAGGTGCGTTTTGGTATTTCGCGACCCTTACCGAGATACCCATCACAGAAACATTGATGAAGCTCGGCATGCACCAGGGACCGGTGCTTGCCCTGCTCCTGGCAGGCCCCGCGCTTTCGCTTCCGAACATGCTCGTAATCGGCAAGGTGATGGGATGGCGGAAAACTTTGGTGTTCTGCGCGATCATTGTCGTCATAAGCACGTTCGTCGGGACGACGTACGGGCTTATTGCATGAACGGTTACTGGAGAATCCAGAGAGGAGCGGCGATGAAGAAGATTCAGATTCTCGGGACGGGATGCCCGAAATGCCGGAAGCTTATGAAGAACGCCGAACAGGCCGTCACAGAGTCGGCGATGGACTGTGAGATCGAAAAGATCACTGACATTAACGAGATAATGAGCTTCGGTGTGATGATGACGCCGGCACTGGTCGTTGATGGAGAAGTGAAGGCGACGGGAAAAGTACTCAGCCCGGACCAGATAAAACAGCACCTGTGATGGGGCAGGCCGTCCAAAATGGCACATGACAGCTGTTCGAGACAATGTCGAAAAGAAGGGAGAAGAACGATGTCACGAAAGATCGACCGGAGAGAGATGATTGGTGCGGCAGGCGCAGCCATGGCTGTGACTGCAATGGTCCGAGACGCTTCGGCACAGCAAACGGCTGATCGGCGCACTATCGTTGGAATCAGCGCCAGCCCTCGTCAAGGGAAGACCACTGCGGCGGCAATACAGGAGTGTCTGGACGCCGCGAAAGAGCATGATCCGGGTTTGCAGACGGAACTGATCGAACTTGCAGACATGAGCATTCCCGGATACCTGGCGGCAGGCGTACCGTTGAAGCCGGGCGAGAAGGATGATTTCCCCTTGCTCGTCGCGAAACTCGGCGATCCAAACGTTGTCGGAATCGTTGTCGGCTCGCCCGTCTATTTCGGGAACATGACCTCGTTGTGCAAGGCCTTCTTGGACCGGTGTGTGGCCTTCAGGAAGGATGGGTTCAAACTCCGCAACAAAGTGGCGGGCGTTCTTGCGGTTGGCGGCGCGCGAAACGGTGGACAAGAACTGACCATCCGGTCCATTCAGACTGCGCTGATGTGCCAGGACATGATCATAGTAGGAGATGGACGGCCCTCGGCACGAATCGGCGCCACGCTCTGGAACCAGAATGACTCGATCGCCAAAGATGAGTTCGGTATCGGCACGGCCAGGAATCTCGGCCGACGTGTGGCCGAAATGGCCGGTCTTATCGGGCAATGAGTGTTCTGCAACAGATGACGGATTTGCATGCAAAGGAAACATGCTGCTCAAGACGTAAAGAAAGGTGAACCATGAAACCGAAGACAGTCGTAACAGCAGGGCTCTTGGCCTTCGTTATAGCCAGTATCGGGTATGCGGTCGTCACGGGATTAGCTGCAAGAACAGATGCGGCGAGTTCCGACCCTGGTGAACGTGCCGGTTTGAGCGAGGTTGCAGACTTTGGCTCGGAGGACCCCGCAGTCAAGGGAACTGATGCAGCATCCCACAAAGTAATCGTCTACTACTTCCATGGAACGGCTCGCTGCCCAACATGCATGAAGTTCGAGGCATTCACACAGGAAATAATGAAGGACTCGTATGCAGACGCAATCGAGAATGGCCTGTTGGAGTTCCGGATCGTGAACGTCGACGAACCTGAGAACAAGCATTTTCTGAAGGATTACCAGCTTTACACAAAATCTGTGGTCCTCTCGGATACCCGCAACGGCGAGCAGACGCGCTGGAAGAACCTCGAGAAAATCTGGGAACTCCATCCGGATAAGGACGCCTTTTTCGAGTACGTCCGGAACGAAGTCGACTCCTACCTGGCGGAGGATTGATGGGAGCGATACTGTTTGCCGCCGTATCGGCACTGTGGCTTGGTATACTGACCTCGATAAGCCCCTGTCCGTTGGCAACCAATATCGCCGCAATCTCGTTTGTCGGAAGACGAGTCGGCAGCACCCGGCAGGTTCTGTTTTCGGGTCTCTGCTATGCCCTGGGCAGGGTAGTCGCATATCTCGCCATCGGTATTCTGGTGGTGGCGGGCGTCCTGTCGATTCCGGGAGTGTCCAACTTCCTGCAAAGGTACATGAACAAGATTCTGGGTCCCCTGTTGATACTCGTGGGCATGTTTCTTGTCGAGTTGATCCAAGTCACTATTCCAGGTTTGACGCCCGGCGATAAGGTGCAGGAACGTGCTGAAAGCGCCGGTGTATGGGGTGCGGGGTTGCTGGGGATAGTGTTTGCCCTGTCGTTCTGTCCCGTCTCGGCCGCGCTCTTCTTCGGGAGCCTCATACCGTTGTCGGTCAAGCACGGGTCGCGTTTCGTGCTGCCGTCACTGTACGGGGTGGGGACCGGGCTTCCCGTGGTCGTGTTCGCGGTCCTCATAGCGCTGGGAGCCAGTTCTGTGGGCACAGCGTTCAACATGCTCACGAAAACCGAGTGGTGGGCACGACGAGTCACGGGCGGCGTCTTCATCCTGGTGGGAGTCTACTACTCTCTCAGGTACATCTTTGGAGTAGCAATCTAAAGAAGCACGGAGAACTGACTATGGAAATGGAAGCATCTCCCGTCAAACAGGCGAAAGGGTTGAGCGTTTTCGAAAGGTATCTCACAGTTTGGGTCGTGCTCTGTATCATCGGCGGCATCGTTCTGGGCAAGATGGCCCCCGGCGTGGCCATGTTCCTGGACGGTCTCGCAATCTACGTGGGCGAAGCACCCGTGGTCTCCATACCTATAGCGATCTGTCTCTTCTTCATGATGTACCCGATCATGGTGAAGATCGATTTCGCCGAAGTGCTCAAAGCCGGCAGAAACATTAAGCCCGTCGGGTTGACCTTGTTCGTCAACTGGGCCGTGAAACCCTTTACGATGTATGCGATCTCCATCTTCTTTCTCGGGACGCTCTTTCGCGCATTCATCGGCGTTGACGCGATAGACTACGTGAAGATGCCGCTTGGGCTTGACCTTGCACTGGGCGCTACACACGGTGTCGGGAAAGTCGTGATCGTCAACGGGGTCAAGATGCTCGAGGTACCATTGTGGCGAAGCTATCTCGCTGGGTGCATTCTACTCGGGATCGCTCCCTGCACGGCGATGGTGCTGGTTTGGGGGTTTTTGGCAAAAGGCAATGACGGCCATACACTGGTTATGGTTGCTATCAACTCGCTTACCATGCTCCTTCTCTACGGGCCTCTGGGCGGTTTCCTGCTTGGGGTAGGGCGGCTGCCGGTCCCGTGGCAGGCGCTCTTACTGTCGATCGGCATTTATGTTGCCTTGCCGCTGGTGGCGGGCTACTTCTCAAGAAAATTGATCATCAAGGCCAAGGGGCTGGCATGGTTCAAAGAGAGTTTCCTGCACATTCTCACTCCCGTTACCATCGGGGCGCTTCTGGTGACCCTCGTGCTGCTGTTCTCATTCAAGGGCGAAGTCATCCTCTCAAACCCACTGACGATCGTATGGATCGCCATCCCGCTGTTCATCCAGACCAACCTGATCTTCTGGGTCGGCTACGTGTTGGCAAAGCTCCTTAAACTGAGCTATCAAGACGCAGCTCCGTCTGCGATGATCGGTGCGTCCAACCATTTCGAGGTGGCGATTGCCACAGCAACGATGCTCTTCGGGTTGTCATCGGGCGCGGCGTTGGCAACAGTGGTCGGGGTGCTGATCGAGGTGCCCGTGATGCTCATGCTGGTCAAGATATGCCTGCGCACCCAGCGCGTGTTCCGGTGAACCACTCGACCCGTGACGGTACTTAGAACTTGGTGATCTGTTCGAAATCGGCGTACCGCTGATCTATCTGCTCCCGGGTCAGTGCGACGAGCCGGTCGACGCTGAACGTCTCGACACAGAACGATGCGATAACGCTCCCGTATATTACCGCCTTGCGCATCGTCTCGACGTCCGCCGAGCCACAGCTCGCAACGTAGCCCATGAAACCGCCTGCGAACGAGTCGCCGGCACCCGTCGGGTCGAACACATCCTCGAGCGGGTAGGCGGGCGCGGCGAAATGGTCCCGGCCCGAGAAGAGGAGACACCCGTGCTCGCCTTTCTTGATGACAACGGTCTCCGGACCCATACCCTCGATCTTCCGGGCCGCTCGCACGAGGTTCGAATCGTCTGCAAGCATGCGCGCTTCCGAATCGTTCAGCATGATCGCGTCGCTACGTTCCAGGACCGCTGCGAGTTCCTCTCGGGCCCCTTCAATCCAAAAGTTCATCGTGTCGAGCGCAACAAACTTCGGCGAGACAACCTGCTCGAGCACCTCAAGCTGAAGGGTAGGGTGGATGTTTGCAAGAAAGACGTACGGCACCTCGGTCGATTCCGTTGGTAGCTTCGGGTGAAAGTCCTCGAAGACGTTGAGCTCCGTGGACAGGGTATCGCGCTCGTTGAGGTCGAGCCCGTATTTGCCGGCCCACCTAAAGGTCTTGCCGGGAACGGTCTCGAGCCCGTCGGTATTAACTCGCATCCCGCGAAGCAGTTGGACGTGGTCGTCAGGGAAATCGTCTCCGACGACTGCCACGAGGTGGACGTCGGTGAAATAGCTGGCCGCACACGAGAAATACGTCGCCGAGCCCCCAAGCGCGTCGTCACGGCGGCCGAACGGCGTCTCGACGGAGTCCAACGCGACGGAACCGACCACGAGCAAACTCATCTTGCAGGCACCTTACTCGCGGGAAGGCTAAGTTCTTCAAGCACGTCGCCTGTCTCGAGATCGATTAAGCGTGCAGTCGTGCTCCCGTCCTGATCAAGTTCGAGCGTCGCGACCGTCTTCTTCCCATCGCTGCGCTTCGTCAGCGAAGGACTGCCAGGGTTGACGATCAGCGTCTCCCCCTGGACGGAGAGCACGGTCGAGTGCGTGTGCCCCGTAATGAAAACCCGCGGACGGAATCGGTCGATCAGATCGTCGAGTTCCGACGGACCTCCGCGCTGCCAGTGCTGGACAATAATCGCATGTTCGCCAAACTGAAGCTTTGCAAACGGGTCCTGGATCGGTATGTTGCACACCATCTGGTCTACTTCTGAATCACAGTTCCCGCGCGCAATGATCACGGGTATCGGGCACGCATTGATCTCGGCAGCGAGTTCCAGCGTATCGTACCCGTTGGGGAACGGGTTGCGCGTGCCATGGTAGAAGACGTCGCCGGCGTGCAGTATCACGTCTACTCCCTGGAATACCTCCGCGCAGGCGTTGCGCCATGCCGCTACGCTCCCGTGTGTGTCGCTGATTACTCCACAACGCATCTGTTTGATCTACCTTCCCATTATGAGCACCACGGTATCTTAGCACAAACCGGCCATTCCCTCAACGTACGCGTTGCGGTCCGACTGCAGATGGTATGGTTCTGCGAAGGTCCGCTTGACGCGACGCTGCTCGTGTGTGTATCATATCGTTCGTGAGGGCGCGAAGACGTTGTATACGGGAGCACGGGTTATGACGGAACGCAAGGAGCGAAGAAGACATCCCAGAAGCAGAACCGGGTTCGCTCTGGAGATAGAAGGCCAGAAGGAGCCCGGGATAAGCCATGTGGAGAACATCAGCCAGTCGGGCGTTCTCTGCCACATTGGGCGGCCAATAGACGAAATGACGATAATGGCCGTGACGATCGTGCTCCCTTCACGAGGGGAGGCGGCGAACGAGAATCAGGTAGAGTGTGAAGGCGTTGTCGTCCGGTGCGAGCCAACCGAAGGGAGCGACGGGAAAGAGTTCTACCGGGTGGCAATATTCTTCATGCACATCTCCGACGAAGCGCGTTCGCGAATAGCCAGGTTTGTCGAAGAAGACCTCCAAGACACGGAAATCCAATAGGACTCGGTCCCTGCCTCGCTGCCAGTCTCGGACGCTACGGGACAGAGGCAGACAAGAGGGGAACGTAGCATGAAGCGGATAGGAGTGCTGACAAGCGGGGGCGACGCCCCGGGGATGAACGCCGCCATCCGTGCAGTGGTGAGGACGGCAATATACCACGGCATTGAGGTAATGGGGATAGAGTCCGGCTATGCGGGGCTTATAGAAGGTCTTGCGTCGCAGATGGGGCCCCGGTCGGTCAGCGGCATAGTGAATCGAGGCGGCACAATCCTGCGGACTGCACGGTCGGAAGAGTTCAAAACGAAAGCAGGCCGTAAACACGCCGCTGCAAACATCAAGCGGTTCCTTATCGAAGGGCTGGTGGTGATCGGCGGCGACGGCTCCTACCGTGGCGCTCAGAAACTCGCTGAGGAACACGACGTGCCCGTGATCGGTGTGCCCGGCACGATTGACAACGATATCGGCGGCACTGAATACACCATCGGGTTCGACACAGCCGTCAACACCGCCGTGGAAGCCATCGACCGGATTAGAGATACGGCTGCCTCCCACGACAGGCTTTTCATCGTCGAGGTGATGGGGAGGGGAACAGGGTTCATCGCTCTCTACGTCGGGATCGCCGGCGGCTCAGAGTATATTCTCCTTCCCGAAACCAAGAGCGAGATGGATGAGATGTGCCGCAGCCTCGAAACGGGCAGGAAAGCCGGCAAGACGAGCAGCATCGTTGTTGTCGCCGAGGGCGACGAAGCAGGCGGGGCGCTCGCGGTGCGTGACGCTATCAGAAAGAACACCGGGTTTACCGATGTCCGCGTGACCGTTCTCGGCCACCTGCAGCGCGGCGGCTCGCCAAGCGGGTTCGACCGGATTCAGGCCAGCAGGCTTGCTTCAGAGGCGGTGATGGCGCTGCTGCGCGGCGAGACCTGCAAGATGGTGGCCTACCAGGAAGGACACATCCTCACCCGACCGATATCCGACGCATGGACAGACAAACGCGAACTCAACCCGGCACTCCTAGAACTAGCACAGAAGCTGGCCGTCTAGACTACGAGACGCCAGCCCTTTCCTCTCGGAAGCATACACACAGCTTGTGGCTGGCAACAGCTAACCCGGATTTCTCACCAGATAGATGGTGCAGAGTATCCAAGTATAAAGACGGCATTACGTTGCGGGCTAAGATCATTGACTGCCCTCCAAATAGACTCTGCTCATCTGTTGCTGAGACTAATGTAGCCGCATAACAGCCAATCGCCTCAGGAAGCACAACAACACCCGTACGTCCCGCAGGGACGGTTGAGAATAGCCCAGGAGTTCACTCCTGGGAAAGCGGCGCGATGCAACGACTGTTCAGTCCCGTCGGGACGGCTGAACCGGCTGTTGGGTGGTGCTTCTCTCAATCGTCCCTGATATGGAATGACCGTGTCAAGTGGGGATCGAAACCGTCTTCCCGTA
>CAZGCA010000040.1:0-52156 GCA_964524145.1 uncultured bacterium
AGACGGTTTCGATCCCCACTTGACACGGTCATTCCATATCAGGGACGGCTGAAGCGTTTTCCTGATGTTAAAGTCTTTCAGCCGTCCCTACGGGACTCTGTATGTAGGGGTATGCACCTGAATCCCAGGAATAAATTCCTGGGCTATTATCGTTCGTCCCTCCGGGACTCTGTATGTGGGGGTATGCACCTGAATCCCAGGAATAAATTCCTGGGCTATTATCGTTCGTCCCTCCGGGACTGCCCAAGAAAACCATCCGGGCGACTCCCTGCTGCTGGAGTTTTCGTCCACTCAACCATTTACTGAACGATTAAGGTGTCGGTTGACCGCTCGAACCGTGTCGCGTATACTCGGGTGCGGAACGATCAGCTGGTGATACGCTGTATATAAGATCAAAACAGGAGGTATGTTGCGTGGTCGATGAGGTATATCCAAACTTGTACAGGATCGAGGTTCCTCTCCCGAAGAACCCGCTCCAGTCGCTTAACTCGTATGTGATAACGGGACCGGACCGGAACCTGATAATCGATACGGGGATGAACCGCGAAGAGTGCAGAAGCGTGATGCACTCGGGCTTGCAGGAACTAGAGGTGGACTTGCGGGAGACGGACCTGTTCATCACGCATTTTCATGCGGACCATCTGGGACTTGTCGCGGATCTCGCCACGGAAAGCTCGAGAATATATTTCAACCAGCCGGATGCCACCATGATCAGTCTTCCGGGCATGTGGCAGGTTGTGCTGGATCTTGCCCGTATGAACGGGTTCCCCGCCGAGGAGCTTCAAAACGCGCTTCGGAAACATCCGGGGTACAAGTACAGCCCGAAGAGCCACCCGGAGTTCGAGATCTTGACTGACGGCGACACCCTGCGTGTCGGTGACTACGTCTTCGAGTGCGTCGAGACGCCGGGACACAGCCCCGGGCATCTGTGCCTGTACGAAGCTGATAAGAAGTTCCTCATCGCCGGCGACCATGTTCTCTATGACATAACGCCGAACATTTCACAGTGGGACGGCGATGGAAACACGCTGACAAAGTATCTGGCCAGTCTCGACAAAGTCTGCACGTACGATATCGAGCGGGTGCTGCCGGGTCACAGGAGCTTGTTTGACGACTGCAAAGGGAGAGTCGAGGAGCTCAAACACCACCACCAGGTGAGGGCCGATGAAGTGCTGGCCATTGTAGAGGCGGGCGTGCAGGACGCGTTCCATGTGGCGTCGCAGATGAGCTGGGACATAGAGTGTGATTCGTGGGACGAGTTTCCTATCACGCAGAAATGGTTTGCCACGGGAGAGGCGCTCGCTCATCTGTACTACCTCGAGGCGGAAGGGCGTTTGCGGACGGAGACGCGTGACGACAAGGTGTTATTTTCGCTGACATGAGGTAGCACATAAAGGCGTGACATGTGGCGGCGCAAATGAGGAGATGAAAGAATGAGCGACGAAGTCATCGTGACAAAGAAGGATCGGACCCTCTGGATAGAGTTGAACCGACCGGAAGCCCGTAACGCCATCAGGCTCGGCGTTACCACCGATACCGTGACCGAAGCCATGGGGACAGCCGCCGCGGATCCGGAGATCCGTTCGGTGGTCATCACCGGGCGCGGTCCGGCGTTTTGTGCAGGCGGCGACATCAAGCAGATGGCGATGGCGCTTGCGAGCGGGGGGCCGGACGGTGCCATGGTGCGCCAAGGAATACGCAGCTTTCACGCGATGATCTGCGCTATCTACAACCTTGAGAAGCCGGTGATCGCCGCGGTGAACGGTCCCGCTGCGGGCGGCGGGATGGGGTTCATGCTGGCGTGCGACATGCGTATTGCGTCCGAGCAGGCAAGGTTTGGGCTTGCTTTCGTTCGCCTGGCACTCACCACAGACGGAGGTTCCAGCTATCTGTTGCAGCGGATTGTGGGTTATTCGAAAGCGTTCGAGCTGATCGCTCTGGGAGATATGTTCGACGCGCAAGAGGCGTTGCGGCTCGGTGTCGTAAACAAGGTGGTCCCTCACGACCAGCTGATCCCGGCCACCGAGGAGTTGGCGGCGCGTTTTGCGGCCAGCCCGCCCAACGCGATAGCCATGATCAAACGGGGGCTCCGCCTCGCGGCTTCCGCGAGCTTGCAGGACGCCGTCGAGAACGAGGCGACCATGCAAGCGTTCTGCATGCTCGGCGCAGAACATGCCGAAGGCGTCGCCGCGTTTATCGAGAAGCGTCCACCGCAGTTCTAGTCAGAGTGTTACGGGGAGGATTGAGCGATGTCAAGGTCACGACGCGCAGTCGCAGGCTTGTCTTTGTTGCTGGGGGTGGCCGTATCGGCCGCGGCAGCCGATGTGCCGTCGGCGGACGCCGATTCGCGCGAGTTTATCCGCTCGTGGCTGTTGTGCGGGCCGTTTCCGAACCCGTTGCCTGAAGGCGTCACCGAGTACAACCACGACGAGACGTGCCTCGGCTATTTCACCGACTACCTTGCGCCGGTCGGCGGCGAGGAGGGTGTAAGCCCCGAGCAGGACGCCGAGTTTACTGGAGCCGACGGCGTTCGGCACAGGTGGGAGCTGTACACCTCGCCGGGGGACTATATCGACCTGACAACGGTGTACGAAGAGACGCAGAAAGTCGAGGCGTACGCGGCGTGCCGGCTCGTATCCGATTCGGCCCGCGAGATAGTCATCGGTCTGGGCAGCAACGACGGGATAAAAGCGTGGCTGAACGGCGAGGTCATCTGGGACAACCATCTGCCGCGCGGTGCGGACGCCGACCAGGACTGGGTTCTGGGTCGCGTCAAGGAAGGAGCGAACCTGCTTCTGCTGAAGATCGACCAGGGGTTGGGTGACTGGGGATTCTACGCCCGTGTGCTCGACCGCGAAGAGAAAGAGGCCGAGCTGGTGTCGGGGACCGTGCAGGAGATGGAAGTGGAGTACGAAGTCGGTAACGATCATCTTACCGTCCGAGTCGGCCGCAACTCCCGATACCTTATCCTCGACCCGTTGCCTGCATGCACGGTCTCGATAATCGACCAAACGGGCGCGACCGCTGAGACGGTTTCCTCGAAGCTTGGCCGGGACGTCTCCGTCTCGTGCGAGAACCTGGACGACGGACCGTACTGGGTGGCGGGAGTCATGCAGCTTCCCAACGCGCAGACCGTCACCGCCAAGGTGCTCTACCATCGCGGTCCAAGCAAGATCAAGCTGCGCGTGTACGACAGGAGCGGGACCGACCTGCCCATTGTCAAGCTCAGAAAGATCGAGATGCTGGACAGGGACTTTGAAGTGGTGCCCGACGCGGTAAGAGCCGAGAAACCGGGGATAGCAGGCGTTCGGCGACCGGACGTGTCGCCGTTCCACGTGCGGTTCCTCGTCGAATCCGCTGCACTCGGCCGCCGCTATTACCTGGCCGACAACGAAGGGAAAGGATACGGCGCACATCGAGAAGGCGCGACACATCTCGATCTTCCGCTCGAGGCCGCGAACTCGTTGCGTGCCAGGATCCGGCGAGCCGTTGCGGGTCCGTCACGACTGCCTGCGTGGTTGAGACAGAATCTGCGGGACCGTCTGCGCGGAACGGATCTCGAAGGCCGGGACGTTTCTGCCGCGAAGGTTTACGGTGCGCTGGACACGCTCTCGACGCTCAAGTCGAGGGTGGCGTCGGACGGTTCCGTACCGGTATGGTACTCGCCCGGGATAGAGAAGGTGGCGAATGACGAGCCCGTTCCGAAGATCGATATGGATGCGGCCCACGTATCGGTTGCGCGAAACGAGTACGAGCCGTTCCAGATGGTGTTGAGCCCTGCGGAAGACCTGCGCGATCTTTCAATAGACTTCGGGCCTGTGAAATCGCAATCCGGTGATACGCTCGACACGTCGAACCTCACGGTACATCGTGTCGAGTACGTTGACGTACAGAGACCCACGGACGACTTTGGAACCGTCGGGCCGTGGCCCGATCCCATCTTGCCGATCACAGAACCGTTTGACGCGACGGCGGGCGAGAACACCCCCCTCTGGGTGACGGTGCGAGCGCCGCAAGACCAGCCGGCGGGAACGTACCGCTGCGAGATGCGTATCACTTCAGGCGGGACCATGATTGCGCACATTCCCGTCGAGATCGAGGTGTACGATTTTACCCTTCCCGACGAGACGGGCACGGAGACGGCCTACGGTGTGTCCGTCAACCGCGCGTACCACGGTCCGCTGAGCGATGACCAAGCTCGCGAGGTACACGACCTGTACATGCAGTTGTGCGCGTCGCACCGAATATCGCCGTATGCGCCGCATACGGGCGCGGGTATCGAGACACGCGTGCTCGGGACCGACCCGCCTCGGCCCGTCGTTGATTTCACGAAGTTCGACGCGGCGATGACGCGCTACCTCGACGAGTTCAAGTTTACCACGTTCAATATGGGAGGCATTCCGGGCGAGCTCGGCGGCCATCCGCGGTATTCGGCAGAGTACAACCGGCTTTTCAAAGATGTGTATCATCAGGTACAGGAGCATTTGCGCGAGAAAGGGTGGCTCGATAAAGCGTACTGGTACTGGGTGGACGAGCCGCCGAAGAGCAAGTACGCCGACGTCAAGAAAGGTTTGGAATTGCTCAAGACGTCGTGCCCCGACATTCGGCGGTTGCTCACCTGCAACGCCGAAGACGCGCCGGTGCCGTACTTCTTTGGGCTCGTAGATTTGTGGGTGCCGATCATGGACAGGTATGTTCCGGAACGCGCACACAAGCGGCAGAGAATGGACGAGACCGTCTGGTGGTACGTCTGCACCGGTCCGAAAGCACCGTATCCAAACAACTTTATTGACCATCCAGCGATAAACCATCGGATACGGTTCTGGATGATCGACAGGTTCGGCCTGGACGGGAGCCTGTACTGGTCGGTGACGTGGTGGGGGCAAAACCCGTGGGAACAGGCGATGTCCATCAGCCCGTCGGGCGGACCGTGGGGCAACGGCGACGGACGGCTGTTGTATCCGCCGCGCCGTTCGCAACCGAGCGACCCCGTCGTCGAGCCGCCGGTAAGCACGATCCGGTTCGAAAGCCTGCGTGACGGGCTCGAAGACAGGGAGTACTTCCTGCTGCTGCACGCCATCGGCGCGAAAAAGGGTTCGCGGGCGGATAGAGCGCGTGACATCTTCTCGACGGTTCGCCGGGACATCGTTCCAACGATGACCTGTTACGAACAGAACCCGGCGATACTGCTTGCCGTGCGGCACGCGATTGCTGACGCGATAGCTTTCGGTGACGCCGACAGGTGAGAGGCAACAACACAAGCGGATAATGAACGGTTGGGCACCAACCGGCACGCGGCAGGTGCCCAACCGAGAATATCGTTCCAGCTCCGTGAGCGTTTGAGGTTATTGCTGCCCCTGCCGCATGCCACCCCCCATACCGCCGCCACCGAATCGCTGCATCATCGACTGCACGAATTCCGTGCGCTGAGTCACCCACGGCTCGATCTTCTTTGCAGTCTCTTCGCCCAACGCTTCCTGGGCTTCCTTGACGAGATCGTCGCCGAGCTGGTTCAAGGACGCGAAAGCCGCCATGGGATTGTCCCCACTACCGGCCATCGCTTCTTTGCGCTTGTCGTACGCCTTTTGGCAAACGGGTTTCAACTTCTTGAGCTGGGCGTCATCGAGCTTCGCGTCGAACGTCGCGAATCCCCACAGTCCTTCCACGTCACAGATGGCTTTACCCATCATTTGCATCGTGCCGGCGCGGCCGCGACCCTGAGCTTCGCTGCGAGTGGTCGAAAGCGCCACCACAACTGCGAGGGCAACTGCAACAGCACAAACGACTACGATAGTGCGTCTCATTGGGATTCTCCTTCTTCATCAAATGTCCAGCTACTACGCTACACCATACCGTTCCAGTGCGGCCCTCTCTAATTCACCTCCTTCAGCCGCTCAACTGTTGTCTTCCGCCAAAATCACTATAGCATAGCGCCACACGACACACAAGCAGGGAAAAGGATGGGCGCGACAAGGAGACAAGCTCTTTGAACGACCGGTATGGCCGTGTCGCTAACGCCTCAACGCGTGGCCGAACTCGCCGTATGAGGGTCGCGGGGCCGCGTTCTTTCCTGGGAATCCGGCCTAGAGGCTCTCGATCATCCGGCGGGCTTTGTCGGCGTCGGGAAAGTCGGAACTGGTTGCGAGGGCGGCCTCAAGGTGTTTGCGAGCTTCGTTCTGATCCCCCGTTTTCGCGACCGCTACGCCGAGATGGTACATGAGGGTGGGATCCCCGGGCAGGAACGTGTTCGCACGTCGCAATGGTTCGACGGCACGCGCGTAGTCTTCTTTGAGGCACAGAATCCAGCCGAGCGTGTCGAGGACCCGGCCGTCAAACGGCGCCATCTCGGCGGCCTTGAGAGCGAGCTTGAGTGCCTCGTCCAACCGGTCGGGGTTTTGGGAATACAACCATGCTAGATTGTTATACGGCACAGGGTTTCTGACGCCTCGAGAGACCGCTCGCTCCCACTCGGCGGTGGCAGCCTCGGAGTTGCCCAGCCTTTCGAGCAGGCCGGCTCTGACGATGCCCAGTGAGACGTCCTCGGGGGCGCTCTTTCGAACCTGCTCGACGGTCGCGAGGGCCTCTTCAATCTTGCCGGCCTGAGTCTGCAGGTTGGCGAGATCTCTCGCAACGCTGACGCTCTCGTTGTCGATCTTGAGAGCCGTCGAGAACGCGGCCATTGCCCGTTCGGTCTGTCCCTGAACTTTTGCGATACGGCCACGCAAGACGTGCGGGGCAGCAGCCCCGCCGCCGACTTCGATGGCCCGGTCACACGCTTCGGCCGCAGCCGCCAGCTTGCCGGTTCGCGACAACACGAGCGCCGCGGCCAAGTGACAGAGATCAGTGATGCCCTTTTCGCGGCACAGAGTAACGAGTGACGCATACTGCCTCTTGGTCTCGTCCGAGCCGGTACTTGCCCTGATTTCGTCCAGAGCGGCCTCGTAGTCGCCCATGCCAACATTCGCTATCGCCGCGAGGATGCTGGTTGCTGTAATGTGTCTTGTTTTCTGCTCGAAACGCCCGAGGACCGCGAGTGCCCGTTCAAACTCGCCCCGGCAACACGGGGCCGCCGCTGCAAGGTGTAACAGCACGGCGGGCGCAGCCGTATCGGCGAGAACGGGTTCAATGACGGCGTATGTCTCGGCATATTCACCGTCTGCCAGGAGACACCCGGCAAGCTCGACGCGCGCGCCGAAGTAATCGGGCCGTTGGCTCAATGCGGTGTGAAACTCCGGAGCCGCCCGGCCGTAGTCTCCACTGTTGGCATAGAGCTTGCCCAGCGCGAAACGGCACTCCATGTTCTCCGGGTCGGACTGCAGTGCCTCCAGGATTGTCGACTTCGCATCCTCGGCGCGACCTGATTTTGCATACGCCTCGGCAAGCATCAACCGCGCGGCGACCGATTCGGGCTCGGCATCCAGGACTTTGCTGAGCTCTCCTGTGGCCTCAGCATAGGCGTCGGTTCTTGTAAGCGCAGCTGCCAGCAACAGCCGCAGCCATGTGCTTTCAGCAGTATTGGCAAGGGCCCGTCTGTACTGGGCTGCCGCGAGATCGGGTCTCTGGAGCGCGGCGTACAGGCGGGCTGCGTTGACATATCCTCGTTGAAAGGTTGGCGACATGGTCGTTGAATCGTCAAACTTCCGCAGCGCACCGAACACGTTGCCCCGTTCCAGCTCGATCAAACCGAGTAAGTTGAGCGGCCGTGGATCGTCGGGGTACGCCGAGATCAGCTCGTCGCACAGCGTCTCCGCCCTGTTGATCTGTTTCTTGCCGAGCGCCGCAGCCGCCAAGCTGAGTTTTGCCGATATGTCCTCCGGATCGGCCTTGAGCACCCGTTCGAAATCGCCAATGGCTGCGTCGAACTCGTGTCCGCCAAGGTTGAGGTTGCCCAGCATCTTGAGCACGTCGGGGTTGTCCGGCGCGATATTCGCTGTCTCCTCGAGCAACTGTCGCGCATCGTCCAGCCATCGTTCCTTGAGGTAGAGCCGGGAAAGAATAAGCCGCGCAGAAACGGCTTCGGGTTCGGCAGCGAGGAACTTGCGCGCCTCGGATATCGCTTGTTGGTTTGCGCCTGTCGCGTCGTAGGCAAGCGCGAGGTACATGTGGGCCGGGTCGAGATCAGGCGCGTTGGTGGCCACCCGTTTCAGGTCGTCAATAGCGCGTTCATAATCCTCACTGTGCACCTTGGCAATCCCGGATAGGTAATGCCCCCATACGGACCGTTCGTCGATGACCAGGATCTCGTTGCTTAGTTGCTTGAGCTTGTCGAACTGGCCGCTCCTCACATAAAGGTCTCCCAGAAGAGCCCGGGTCTCAACAGACTTCGGGTGTTCCTGGATATCAAGCAGCAGCTCTTTAATAGCCTCCGCATCCTTGTTCTCGTACATGAGAGTTCGAGCAAGCGCTATTCTTAACTGGCTGGACTCGTCGCCGATTCTTGCCAGTCCGTCGCGCAGTGTCTGCTCGGCTTTGTCGAGCTGTTTCCTGGTGGCGTAAACCGTGGCAAGCTCCAGGTATGACGGGGTGAATTTGGGATCGGCCTCGAGAGAGTCCTTGTAGCTGGCAACCGCCGTATCCGTATCTCCGGTGTGCGCCGCTGCGACTCCGGCAAAATAGTGCGCGTGCCCGAGCTTGATGTTGTTATCGATCATCTGCGCCGAGAGCGATGCGAGTGCGGAGAAATCCCCTTTCAAGGCATAGGTTTTGCCGAGTTCAACGTAGATTCCACCGCGGTCAGGATCGAAGCTGAGAGCCTTGTTGAACTTCTCTATCGCGCCATCGTACTCATTCTTCCTCTGGAGAAGGCAGCCGTAATCGTAGAGCGCTTCGACGTTATCGGGTTCGATTCTAAGGGCCGCATCAAGTTCGTCGGCAGCTTTTGTGAGCTGGTTTTCTCGGAGAAAGATCTCTGCTTTCTTGATGTGTTTGGTCGTTTTGCCGCGTTGGCTGCAAGATGCCAATGCGAGCAGGGCAATACACGTCATCACGACAAACCATTGGGTTCGCAGGTCTCTCATTATGGTTTTTGTCCCTTTCCCGTTTATCGATCAGCCTTGACACCGCCAGGGGCATCCTCGTGGTTGTATCGGTACTTGTACTTCTGGTACCCGTACCCGTAGTAGCGTCCCAACTCCGCGGGCTCGACCCGGTTGAGCACAAATCCGATGACGGTGCTTTTCTGGAGCAACTCAATGGTTTGGGAGACGGCTTTTCGGTCAGTAGCGTCGGCCTGAACCACAAGGACGACCCCATCGACAATGGAACCAAGGAGTATTGAGTCCGAGACGGCAAGTACGGGCGGACCGTCGACGACGACATAGTCGAATCTGCTCTTGAGCTCGTTGATGATATCCTTCATCGTATTTGAACCGAGCGCTTCCGTAGCGGTCGTCAGCGCGCCGCCAGCCGGCAACACGGAGAGACCGTTCGGGGCGGTTCTGAGAATAGCGGAATCGAGCGGGGTTCCGTTCGAGAGAACCTGGGAAAGGCCCGCCCGGACGTCGATCCCGAGCATCTTGTGTACCGCGGGATGTCTGAGGTCGGCATCAACAATCGCGACCCGCGTATCGTCGTCTTGACACAAAGCCAGCGCCAGGTTGAGCGCTGTGGTGGTCTTCCCCTCACCGCTGACCGCGCTTGTAATAAGCAAGGACTTGAGCGAGCGCAACTCGTTTTCGAACCGTATCTTGGTTCTGAGCCGCTTGTAGTATTCTGCAGAGACAGAGGTGGGCTGGTGAAAGACGACCATGCATTCGTCGACGAGCGCCTCATCGAGTGATGAGGTGACCCCTATCTCAACCGTGCTATCGGACGCCAGCATGTCTCGCCCGTGACCTTCGCCTTCAGCTTTTCTGAGTGCCTTCTCGATCTTCGACACGATGGTTCCTTTCTGTTATTGTCGGGTGTTTCGTTTGCTCCGGAACAACCCGGTACGTTTGCGTTTCTGAGCTGCACTGCTCGGCTTTTTCGTTATCGGTTGTGGACGATCATTGAGGTGTTGTGCAACGCCGCGCGTCCCGGAGGAAGAGGCGGAAGGTTGCTCGCGCCCCGACCTGCCATAGACGGTTTCGAGCTGTGCCAACCGCTGCTCGAAACGTTGCATCGCCCTGAACAACACCTCTTTCGTGCTCTGCACCGATTCGAGCACCTTGCGGAGATCGCCGCTCCCGTTGTCGCGGCCGCTGTCTGCGGCCTGTGATTCGAGTTTCCCGAGTATCTCGCCGGCGCTCTTCACGACGTTTTCAAACCGTCTCGACACCATGCGCATGCCTTCTTGAGCCCGGGTCGTTTCCGCGCGGTCCGCGGCGAGCTGTTCTCGGAACTGTTTTAGATCTTCGAGCACACTCTGCTGCAACTCGATCTCCTCGTGATGTTTTACCTCGACTTCGCCGAGCCGCTCTTGGAGAGAGTCCGACTTCGCACTGAGCTCTCTGAGCCCGGCGTCGATCGCTTCCACCCTGGTGTTCAACTCCGATCTGTGCTGAGAGAACACGCGCATGAATCCCAAAGCGGCCTGTTCAAGCTCCCCCTCTTGCAGCTCGGGTTCTGACCCCGGGACATTGTTCTGAGGCGTTTCACCGGCGGTCGTGCCGACAGCGGCCACGGACTCCTTGATCTTGTCAAGCGAAAGTTCTTCGACAACCTCGCTGATAACCCGCTCGCCAATACTGCGTTTGCCGTCGGCGTACCCTGCCAGCAAGGCAGCATCGCACACAATGTTGATGAGTCGCGGAACGCCGTGAGAAAAATAATGTATGGCTTCGCAAGCGCCCTCGGTGAACAGTTCTCTTTCCTCCGGGACGCCGACGATGCCGAGCCTGTGCTTGATGTAGCCAGCGGATTCTGCGATGTTGAGCGGGTTGATGTGGTATCGGACCGAGATACGTTGCCGCAACTGCTCGAGTTGCGGAGAACGGAGTTTCGTTCTCAGTTCAGGTTGCCCAACGAAGACTATCTGGAAGAGCTTATCTTTGGCCAGCTCGAAATTGGAGAGCATGCGGAGCTCTTCAAGAACGTCCACCGAAAGGTGCTGTGCCTCGTCCAAGATGATTATGACATGGTCGCCTCGACCGTGCTGTTCGGCAATGAACCGGTAAAACGCGCTGAGCAGGTCGTTTTTCGAGGAACCGGCGGGCACGGGCTCGGCCTCGAGATCCTCGAGTATAGCGCGAAGCAGGTCGGGAAATTCCAGGCGCGGGTTGATGACATACCCTGTTCTGACGTTCTTTTCGAGGTCACGCAGTACGTGTCTCAGGAGCGTGGTTTTGCCGCACCCTATCTCACCGGTGATTTGCACAAACCCTTTGCGGTCCCGCAGACCGTACCGGAGAAAAGCGAGCGCTTCCTTGTGTACTGAACTAAGAAAGAAGAACTGCGGGTCCGGGGTCAGCGAGAAAGGCTTCTGGGTAAAACCGTAGAAGTCTTCGTACATTGAAATATCTACCTATCTTGTTCCAGGGGTTTTACGCCCAGCATAATGTGAAACCCGGAGCCGGAAACTGACAGTACAAAACGTGCCATCTTGGCTGTTTGCCTTATTGCGGCTCAGTTTCAAACCTTTGATTGCCAGCATCATATCAGGTACAGTGTCGCTCCAACGACGCCAGCGATGACCACCACGCCCACAACAGCTCCGAGCGTCAAGTAACGGCGTTTCCTTCGTCTCGCGAGATCGGCTTCCGTCACTATTTTCGGCACTATGGCCAACATCGGCAGCTGCACGATCTGTTTGGCATCTGCAATACCATGCAGACTTCTATCGAGGTATTCGTGCAGCACAGCCAGACCCGCTCCGATGCAGATCGCCGCCACAATGCCCATCGCGCTCATCCGCTGCCGGTCCGGACCGACAGGCACTTTCGAGGGGAAAGCCCGGTCGAGCACCTGATAGACATCGGGGCTCTCCTCTCGGTCGGATATCTCCTTGTCCAGCGCCGCCGCCTGGTACTGCAGGAATATATCATTGTAGAGCTTCTGGTAGGCCTCGTAGTCGCGCGTTATCCGGTCGTACTCCTCTTGCTGCCGCGGCACCTGGCTTACTCTTGCCACTAACCCGGCGATCTGTTTCTCGAGCATCTCATTCTGCGCAAGCAGCGACGTGCGCTCAATCTCAAGAGTCCGCTTCGTCTGGGCCAACTCGACGTACGCCGGGTTGGTGGAAGACACCTCTGCCGTGACGGTTTGCTGTTCCTCGCGTTCGAGCTGAGCTTTCAGCCCGGCAAGCTGTTCGCGTGCCTGTACGACTCTGGGGTGCTTGTCGGAAAACTGGGAGGCGAGCATCTGCAACTGGACTTCAGCGGCCATTACCTGCCTCTCCAACTCAGCGACTTTCGGATTGATTCCGCGAGTAAGCTCGGAGACAACGGTCTCGTCTTCGGCGCTCAGGGTGTCTTCGATTTTCTTGATTTCAGCTTCGATCACGTTGAGCCGTGTTTGGTTCTGCAATAACAAGTCTCTGTCGCGGGCCAGGTTTGTGTAGTGGACGTTCGTGTCTGCCGGGATGTCGCCCTGCCGCTCCTCGCGGAACCTGCGGAGTTCCGCTTGCTGTTCTTCAAGCCGTTTTTGGAACTCGGCAAGTGTCTTTTCGAGGAACGAGAGGGAGTTCTCACTGCCGGTACGCTGTTCTTTGAGCGAAGATTCTATGAACTCGCCCACCACCGTATTGACGACATTGCTGTTGAACTCGGCATCTCTGCCACTGTAGGAGATCTCGATAACATTATCGCCTATCGAACGTAGACGGATGTCCCTCTGCAGAGTGCGTATGAGCCGTTCTTCGGTGACGTCCCTTTCGGTGTCGGTCGAACTGCCCGCCAATGTCCTGATTTTGCCCAGGACGCGCCTGCCGAACAACATGACCCCGGAGAATACGTTGTTGTCAATGATTTGCATGTCGTATCCCAATTTGGCGATCACGCGGCTCAAGGTTGTATAGCTGAGCATCTGTTCTTGCACGGCGATACGGCGTTGTGCGGCGCCTACTCGTTGGTCTTGTTCGCGTGCGAGGGGGTTGGGCACTCGGCGCTCGGTGGCGACGATCTTGCTCGTTCCCTTGTACTCATCGGGTAGGAGTGTCGGAAGCACTATCGAACACGGGACGACGACGACGACGGGGATGATAAACCACCACTTGTTCCGCAGGATCATCCGCTTGTATTTCTCGATATCGAAATCGGTACTGGGTTGGGTCATCTCAATACACCTTGCCCTGGAAAACCTCGTCTCTCAAAGAGCCACTTTCTCTGTTGTGCACGTTATCTCCCATAGCCGCCTAACCTACCAGCTCCGCCGGTTTGGATAGTGTAGTAGCTGCTGGCAGCTTGCGTTCCCATACCCATGAGTGTCTGGAACGGGAAGAAGCAGTTGTCTACTGCGTAGCCGACGGCGGCAAACATGTTTGGCGGCACCACGATTATGTCATTGGGCTGCAGGTAAGGGTCTTCTGATGCGTCGCCTGTCTTGAGCACGTTGCCCACATCGACGCGGATGACATCCTGCTCACCGGTGCTGCTGGTCCTGACGATTCGTGTGTACCCGGGCGAGCCGCGGCGGGTCACGCCGCCGGCGAAACCTATGGCCTCGACAACAGTTACGTCGGTTATGAGAGGATACTCGCCCGCGCGGCCGACCTCGCCGATCACGAAATATCGTTTGCTATGAGGTCCCTCGAGCGAGACCGTTACCTCCGGGCTAAGCACGTATTCGGAAAGCAGCTTGGTGAGCTTCTGGTCGATCTCGTCCATCGTCAGGCCCGCTACCGGAACGTCGTCGATCAGGGGATAGGTGATCTTCCCGTCGGTCCGAACCATGACGTCCGCTGGAGCCTCTTCGCCCGGCATGACGCTTATGCGCAGGTAGTCGCCCGGCCAAACAACATATCCGTCGCGGTTCACTTGTGGCGGCTCGGTAAGAGTCCTGCCGCTCACACAGCCGCTGCACGCGGCGACTGCTACCACCGCAAAGGTGAGAATTGCTGCAACACGCGTCTTTCTCGTAGACATTTCCGTTCCTCCTGTCGTGTGCCGGTTCTTTCTCATCAGAAATCCGCTTATCGGCCCAGAATGTCAAACCTCTTCATCTTGTTATAGAGCGTCGTCCGGTTGATCTTCAGCATGGCGCACGTCTTGTTCCGATTTCCGTTGTTGCGCCGTAACGCCTCGTCGATGATCTTCTTTTCGGCTTTTGCCAGTTCGTGTTTCAGCGACTCGATGGCCCCTATCGGCGGAGTGGGCGCAGAGCTTGCGCCCTGAATACAAGATGTCGGCAGATTATCCAGTGTGAGGTACTCACCCCTGGTGAGAATCACGGCCCGTTCTATGGCGTTCTCCAACTCGCGCGCGTTGCCGGGCCAGCTGTGCTGCATGAGCACGGCTCTCGCCTCGTCAGAGATACCGGCGACCTGCTTATTGTGCACCTCAGAGAACCGCTCGATGAAATGGTCAATGAGCATCGGGATGTCCGCGACACGCTCCCTGAGTGGGGGCAGATGCAGCGACACGACATGCAGCCTGTAGTAAAGGTCGCGCCTGAACGTGCCGGCCTCTATGGCCTCTTCGAGATCCTGGTTGGCCGCGGCTATGATACGGACGTCGGCAGTGATCGTCTCGTTGCTGCCGACCCGCTCAAACTTGCGTTCCTGCAGAACCCGCAACAGTTTCACTTGGAGTCGCAGCGGCAGGGTGTCTATCTCGTCCAGGAACATCGTGCCGCCACGAACAACCTCGAACTTGCCGGCTTTGGCGCTCGAAGCGCCTGTGAATGAGCCTTTGACGTGCCCGAACAGTTCGCTTTCGAGCAGGTTCTCAGCCAGCGCACCGCAGCTCACTTCGAGAAGAGGCCGGCTATGACGTGGCGAACTGTGGTGTATTGCCCGGGCCAGGAGGGTTTTACCGGTGCCGCTTTCGCCCGTCACCAACACGGTGGCTTCAGTTGGTGCGACCGCCTCGATGATCTCGAACACCTTGAGCATCTTGTGGTCGTGCCCGATGATCTGGTCAAGCTTAAAACGCTCGTCGAGTGTTTTCCTAAGGGCGATGTTCTCGAGCTTGAGCCGTCTGTGTTCAAGAGACCGTTCGAGCGCGAGTTTTATGTCAACGTCATTAAGCGGTTTGGTGAGGTACTCGTACGCTCCGAGCTTGATGCTGTTGACGGCATCTTCTATGTTTCCGTACCCGGTTATCAGGATGACAATAACGTCCGGAGCCTTGGCCTTG
The DNA here is from genome assembly GCA_964524145.1 of uncultured bacterium. GTDB lineage: Bacteria > Hydrogenedentota. The sequence continues at coordinate 15,213 of CAZGCA010000040.1, forward strand.
ATCTCTGCAAGCAAGTCGAGGCCGGTCATGCCGGGCATGGCGATATCGCTGAGCACGACATCGAATCCGCCGCCGTCCATCTTTGTGAGGGCTTCCTCGCCGCTCTGGGCGAGGTCGACCTCATACCCCTCGCCGCGCAAAAGCTCCCGGAGAGACTTCAGAATTATTGGCTCGTCATCTACAACAAGAATACGTGCTGGATCCATGCTACTCCTCTGTCTGCGTCTGGTTGTGCTGTTCCGTCATTCGGTCGTTCTGCACCCCTCCTTCAACCGGGAGCGTGATGCTGAACGTCGTTCCCTTGCCCACCTCGCTCTCGAAGGTTAAAGAGCCTCCGCACTCTTCGATTACTCGCTTTGATATCGCTAAGCCCAGCCCGGTACCGCTGCAGAGCTCCTTCGATGTGAAGAACGGATCAAACACTTTGTCCGCAAACTCGGGCGGTATGCCGCAGCCGGTATCACCAATCTTCACCGTCGCCGTTCCGTTGCCCAATCCACCGTTGATGGTAAGCGTGCCGCCTCCGGTTTGCTTCATCGCGTCAAACGCGTTCTTGATCGTGTTCACAAATACCTGGTAGATGCGAGAGCTGTGTTTGACCAACATATCGCCCTCTATGTCGAAGACAACATCGACGTTGTGCTCGGGCATCATGTGACAGACACAACGAACAGCGTCGTGGAGCAGACGCTTGACGTCTATTGGGCGACCGTTTGTCCCGCCGCCCTTGCGCGAGTACGCCAGCAAGACCCGTATTATCTCGGCCATTCTCAGCAGGGCTGTGCGCGCCTCATCCTGGTATTCCCAAAGCGTATCGCCTTTGGGCAACCGTTCCAAGGTGAGGTTTATGTAACGCAAGATGCCGTCGAGAGGGTTGTTAAGCTCATGCGCGACGCGGGCCGCAAGCTTGCCGATCTCGGCCTCTTTGAGCGAGTTGGCCAGTTGTTGTTCGAGATGTTTCTCCTGGGTGACGTCGTCAAGCGTCAACACTCCCCCGGTTATCCTGCCGCCACTGATAAACGGGGCGACCGATACGTTGAGAATCTTCTCGGTAGTCCCGTCAATCTCACACACTGCGGCGTCTACACGGCGGGTAATCCCGTCGTTCAGCGTCGCTCTGCACTTCTCGCGCAGCACTGCGTCGTCATTCGGATAGACCTCGAGCAGATCTTTGCCCAGAACATCGTCCCTCTGTCGGCCAACCAAATCGCAAAACGCGCGGTTGCAGAAGGTTACGCCCATTTGCGGGTTGAAGACGGCAACGCCTGACGAGATGCTCTCGACAACACTTCGGTTATGGTCTTTGAGATACGTAAGCTTCGCAACGTTCCTCTTGTGGTCCCTGGTAGTCGCGTGAAGTTTCTCAACGAGATCCTCGCACGCACGAGCGGTCTCTATCGCCGAGCTAGCCATACAAGCAAGTGCGGATAACAACTTCTGGTCGGTTGAATCGAAGGACTTACCGCTCCTCTTCGACGTTATGTTTATGACACCGAGCACGTCGCCTGCGTTCACGAGAGGAACGCTAATAAACGAATGATGTGTGTAGCGTGGCGAAATCCTGCTTGCAAAACGGCCGTCGGCTCTCATATCCTCGACGAGCAGCGGTTCGCCTTCGGCAGCAACCCTGCCGGCGATCCCTTCCCCTATCTTTCTGCGGGCCCCCTGTATCACACTCGAATCGGGACCCCGTGCGGCGTTCAGAACCAAGGTGTCTCCCTCGCTGAGGAATATCGAACCCGATTCCGCACCAAGCGCCTCAAGACTCAAGTCAAGGAGACTGTCGAGCACCTCATCGACAGGGTCCACATCGGCGGCATGGATACTCGTTTCCTTAACGGTTCCTCTATTGTTCTCAGGACCCGCCACCTGTAAGACACCTCCTGCTTCCTCAACCGATAGTTCGTGAGCCGTTGTTCTTAACACGCTTCCTCAGTTTCTGCTCTAACTGATCTTGCCAGAGACGTTCCGCCACCTTCACCTTGTCCTCAAATTGCAACTTCCATGCCGCAGTGACGTATATAGTATACAACATCCTGTTGCACGATGTCAACATGTGTTCACTTAGTTGGATGCGTGCTGGCGCGAGCGCTATAAGTAATTCCCGAACATTTGGTTAGCGCTCTTGTCTCCGGAGGATGTCCATTCCTGCAACTCATCGGGACCGTTTGGATGTTGGATTCTTCTTGCCAGTTCAGCCTCCAGCCGTTCACATCCATAAACATTAAGCCAGCCCACGTCCACTTTTTGCAACATTTGCAAACAATTGAGATGGCTTGAGATACAGTCCATCTTGGTGTATTCGGGGGAAAGTGTATAGATAGAAAAACACTTTACCCGGCCACCCGGTTTGTTTACGCCAACACCCTGACGGCGACCACTGGTTGAGGCAGGGCGGAGCGGTTATTGGGAGCAGCGGGCGACGTTTGCGAGTCCCTCGTCAACGAGGACTTTTGGCGTGTAGTCCAGCAACCGGCAGGCGAGATCTATGGACGCCAGTGAATGCTTCACATCTCCGGGCCGCGGGTCGGAGAAGAGCGGCTCGATATGTGTGTCAAGTGTTTGATTAATCTTGTCGACCAACTGTTTGAGCGTGGTCTGCTGTCCGCAGGCGACGTTGAACGTTTTGCCGACAGCCTCGGTGGGTGCGGTACAGGCGAGAAGGTTGGCATCGACGGCGTTGTCAACGTAGCAGAAGTCGCGCGAAGTCTCGCCGTCACCGAATATCGTGGGCTGCTCGCCGCGACGCATGGTGATGATGAAGATCGGAATGACGGCGGCGTACTGGGATTTGGGGGTTTGCCGGGGGCCGAAGACGTTGAAGTACCTCAAGGAGATGGTTTCGAGTCCGTAAAGCACGTGGAAGACGGCAGCATAATACTCGCAGGTGATCTTGTTGACAGCGTACGGCGAGAGGGGCGCCGGCGTCATCGTCTCGACTTTGGGCAATGTGGGTGTATCCCCGTAGACCGATGACGACGAAGCAAGTACCACTCGTTTGACTCCGGCATCCCGGGCCGCGACGAGCACGTTGAGTGTGCCGCTGACATTGACCTCGTTGCACGTAATCGGGTCGGCGACCGAACGCGGAACCGACGGCAGCGCAGCCTGGTGCAGGCAGTAGTCGACGTCGCGCATAGCCGAATTGACAGTCTCTATGTCGCGGATGTCGCCTTCAATCAGTGTGATCTTGGTCTCAAACTCCTTAAGATTGGTCTTCCGGCCCGTGGCGAAGTTGTCAAGCACAACGACCTCTTCGCCCACGCTTACGAGCCGCTCGACAATGTTCGAGCCAATAAACCCTCCCCCTCCAGTAACAAGGTATTTCATGCTTTTGTTGTCCTCCGTCGGTTAATCGTTTGGTTGACCGCTCGGCGTCGCAACCCAGGGAGACCCCGCATCAACATTGAAACGTGCTGACCGCGTCGCGCACGGCCTTTGCCCTGGCAGCGAGTTCCTCGGCCGGGCGCTTAAGCTCCGGATGCTCTACGGCAAGCTGTGCGATCTCCTCCACTGTCTGTTCGAGTGCTGTTGTGGACTGTTCGATATCGGAAACCTTTTTCTTCAGTCCCTCAACCATCTCCGTCATGGCATCGGATAATGCCACCAGTTCGTCCCCTTTTCTGAGACGGGTGTAAACATTGAGGTTGCCATCGCCGATCTGCCGAGCAACGTTTTGAAACTTGAACAGCGGCCCGCCAATCTTGTGTGAGATAAAGACCATCACGAAGATCGTTGCCACCGAGATCACGACGAGGGTCACCACCGTCGAGATCAGAAGGGCCGATTTGAGCACGTCCATGGCGCTCTGGACACTTGTGAAAGCGTCGAAGTACATGTTTTCGTACCGCCTTCGCACGATCAGAGCGAGCAAGACGCTCGAAATGACGCTGGCTGCCACGAGAAGAAGTACGAACTTCACGATAAACCGTGTCTGGAACTTCTTCTCGACGAAATAGTGTCTGCGTCGGTATCCGGGCCCGCCTGCCGGGTTGGTCTTCTCTGACACCATCTTCACTTCTCCTTTCTCATCATCTGCTGCGGCCACCTCAACCGGGCGCTCCAATCAGTATGAAAGGCGACCAGTAGAAGGGGTTGGCGTACTTCGGGTTGTTTCGAGCGGAAAGCTGAGCCTGGCGGAGAGCCTCGGCCTTGGACTTTGTCTTCAGGTTCCGGTAGAAATCGCCCATGATGATAGTGGTGGCGAGGTCGTCAACTTGCCACAGGCTCGCAACGACGCTTCTGGCGCGGGCGTAAAGGAACGCTTTGGCCGTGGTGACGATCTCGTCGCCGGCGGATACCTCACCGATAGCAGTCTCGCACGCTGAAAGGGTGACCAAGTCGCACCCGCCGAGGTCCAGCCCCCAGATTTCCTCGAGCGTGAGCCTGCCGTCGTCGGACCCGGTCGTCGGTGCAAGTTGAACGTGCGAGTTGGTCACATTCCGCTCGTCAAGCACGGCGTGAGTCGCAAAGTGCAGCACGTTGTGGCCCGGAGCCTCGTCCATCAGACGTTTCTTTGTCGCCTGTTTGCCAACGTAGACCCGAGTTCCCGGAATTATGCGTTCCAACATCTCCACCTCCTGCTCGGCCAGCGGAAGCGACCCGTCGGCGTTACCGAAGGCCAGGATACGCAAACCACCATCAAACTCGCTGCGACTGCTGCCGGCCGCAATCTCTATTGCTCCAAGAGAGTTTAAGTGGTAGATGCTGTACCTGTCAACCAAGAGATCAAACTGTCCCTCTTTTGCCTTCCCGAGTATCTGGAACGGGATATAGTGGAGTCTCCCGTTGGGTATGATGCCGATGGTGTAGCGGCCGAAGAGCAGGGATTCAACCGGTTTCACCAGATAGCCGTAGAGCGCTGTGGATGCCTGCTTCATCTCCGCAACCGATTGAATTGCCTTCTTCTCGCCTGATTCGGGCTCGAACGTTTCCGTCTTCAACGGCCCGAGATCGCGCGCGAGGGACGGGTTGTCAACAAACCGGCGCAAGTCGGCCGTGGCCTTCTCGAGTTCGCGTCGAGACACATCGACCGTGCGGTGCTCGAGCTCGTCGCGAGTGACGCAGAATATATACAACGCATCCTTGCCCATAAGGTACTGCAGCAGCACCATCTCATCCGAGAGGAGGGTCTGGACATCGCGAAACTCGACGGGCTTGACGGTGACGATCGACGCAAGCTCCGGATGCTTGTCAAAAAGCTGGTGAATGAATACCCTGTATTCCTTCTGTGTGGCTTTGTGGCTCAATAAGAGACTCTTTATAAGCCGGGCGTTTTGACGCGACTGCGCCTGCTCGGCGCTGAGCGCATTCTCGATTGCAACAGTCCGCGCACGAAGCGCCTTGTCACGCGCGACCAACTGTTGCTCTTGTTCTGTGAGCAACTCAGCATCTGCGCTCTCGAACTGGGATGAAAAGGTGTTCAGGTTCGTGCGGTCCAGGTACTCGCTAGCCTGTTCTTCTTGCCCCATCTCGATCAGCAGTTCGGTGATCTCCCCATAGACGTCGGCGGTCACCTCGCCAGGCAGTGCGTTACCGGTGTCTGGCGACACAATTTTCTTACGTGATTCGAATATCTTTATCGTGTTGCGGTACGCCTGGAGAGAGTCGTCAGACTTGCCAAGTAAATCGAAGCATTTAGCCATACCGTACAGACAGCTCATGTAGCTCTCGCTCTGCTTGATTCCCCCGTAGGCCTTAGCGGCGATGTTGAACTGTTCGAGAGCCTTCTCGGGGTCGGGCTCTTTCTGGAGAAGCAACAGGTATCCGGTGTACAGGAGGGTTTCCGCTTGGTGCAGCTTCAGAGCCGATTGGGTTGATATCCGGGACGCAGCTCCAAGCGCCGATCTTGCCGCCGGGAACTCCCGGCGCGCAATGGCCAGCCGGGCGCGCGCGATCAGCGCCTCGACCTGGAGTTCGTCGTCTTCGAGCCCCTTGGCAATAGTCTCTGCATCGCCCAGATGGCTTGCGGCAAGCTTGTAGACAGCCTCGTGTTGCGCCTTTCGGGAGTAGTGCTTGCCGAGCGATACGTGGCACAGCGTAGCGGCACGGGAGTCGCCAACGGTGTCTGCGAGTTCGAGCGCTTCCTCGTATTTGGACGCGGCAGTGCTTTCATCATCGGACACTTGGAATACTCTGGCTTGTGCGATAAGCGTTTCCAGTGTTTTGCGGTCGTCCCCTAGCTTCTCTGCGAGCGCCAACGCTTCATCGTACAAGTTGAGCGCGTCCGGGAAATTACCCCGGTGGGTCTGGACTTCCGCGACCTTCACTGAGAGGGTAAGTTGCCGGCGTTCGTCGCCGGCTTCACGTGCTGAATCGAGCAGATCTTTGTATATCTTTACTGCGCGGGACCAGTTACCCTTCTCGGCGTACCCGTCAGCCTCGCGCTCGAGCTTTGGGATGTCGCCGGTCGTTGGCGCGTACCCGCTGGTGGAATGGAGCGCAACGGCCAATAAGAGTGTGGTCGCGAGAGCAAGCCGCATCAGCCGCTTGAGGATAGAGCGGTCCCCTTTTGCACCCAACGCGTCTCCGTCAACGTTCTCTTGAACGGCGCACAATTTCGATCTTTCCATCTACGGGCGAGACGGGGATCTTTACGGCGTTGGCGTCATAGAGTTCCACCAGAGTGGCGGATATTGTTGCGCTTCCCCCGGCGGAAAGGCCACCCGCTGCGATGCTGATTTCCAGCTCGGCAATCGGCCCTGCTCCGGAAGGCAGAACATTCAGATCCAGATTGAGCGCAGTGAGCTTGGCAGTGCCCGGCCGGGAGAGGTTCATGCTGAAAGAGAACTCCTCAGTGGCATCGACCGGGATGACGTCCACCACCTCGATGAGTCTCGGATCGTATCTTAGAAATACCGCGAAACCGACTATGCCTTCCCGCTCGCTCACCGAGAGAGGCAACACGGTGTCCCGTTGGTCGGTAACGGCTGTCGTTGACCCTACGCTGAATACTACCGCCCACACGGAACCGGAACAGAGCAACAGCAGCACGACAGAAAGCACCGCGGTTCGAACACATCTTGTCGCCACAGGATTCATCTTTTGCACCCTCTATACGTGATCCGGAAACTTGACACCACCAAATATCATTCGAACAATATGACCTCTTGTACCTTGCGTTTGTACCGCGCACCGCACGCTTCGCAGGCGCACTCCTGCTCGGCTTCGTCGACAGCCATGTTCAGCTTGACGCCGCACGCACAGATCCAGCCGCGCAAGCGGGCCGGGTTGCCGAAAACGAGACCGTGATTCGGTACGTCAGACGTGACAGTGGCACCGGCTCCTACGAAGGCGTAGCCCCCTATCGTTGTCCCGCACACCAGCGTAGCGTTGGCACCGAGCGTTGCGCCGCGCCTCACGAGCGTGGATTTGTATTCGTCCTTGCGGGATATGTGGCTACGCGGATTAACAACGTTGGTGAAGACCATCGACGGCCCGCAAAAGACGTCGTCTTCAAGCGTTACCCTGTCGTACACCGAGACGTTGTTCTGTATCTTGACACCGTTCCCGATGCGGGCACCGCCTCCTATGAAGACGTTTTGGCCGATGCTGCACCGTTCGCCTATCACGGCGCCAGACATGATATGGCTGAAATGCCATATCTTTGTATCAGCACCTATCGAGGCCCCGTCGTCAACGCAGGCTGTTTCGTGAACGAAGTAGTCGGTCTCGCGCAATGGTTCGGGTCCTTTCGGCGCTATCCCTTCGGGAAACGCCTCTATCCCACTCGACAAATTATACTACAGTTTACGCAGAATTGTCAACAAATGACCGCCGCCCGAATCGCAAGAGAGGGAAAACAGTCTCTACCCGTGAGACCTGTCAGAGCGTGCACGCGGATGCGCTGCCGGACGCGCATCGCCACGCGCTCGCAGCCCGGAGTCCCGCAGTGAATGGGGGCGGGTCGAAACCCGCCCCGCATGTGTTCTTCGTTGTGGCGTTGAACAGGTCGGCACCTGTCCAGCCTATTCGGCTTACGCCCAGTACATCACGCCCGGCTTCTCGGTGAGCATGGCCTCCTTGAGTGTTGCAACAGCCTTGGCGAGGCCTTCCCTGTTGCTCATGAGGCTGTCTTCGTGTTCGATGCTGAGCGCTCCGTCGTAGCCGGCCATTCTCAGCGTGGAGATGAAGTCCTTCCACCATTCGACACCGTGCCCATAGCCGACCGTGCGGAAGAGCCACGACCGGTTGATCTCGTCGCTGTACGGTTTGGTGTCGAGCACGCCGTTGACGCGGGAGTTTGCCTCGTATATCCGGGTGTCCTTGGCGTGCACGTGATAGATGGTTTTGCCGAGCTTGCGAACGCACGCGATCGGGTCCATCCCTTGCCAGAACAGGTGGCTCGGGTCGAAGTTGGCGCCGATGTTGTTGCCGCATTCCGCGCGCAGCTTCAGCATCGTCTCGGTGTTGTAGACGACAAACCCGGGATGCATCTCGAATGCGAGCTTGATGCCGTACCGGCGCGCGAACGCAGCGGCCTTGCTCCAGTGGGGGATCACCTTCTTCTTCCATTGCCACTCGAGTATCTCGAGATAGTCGGGCGGCCACGGACAGGTGACCCAGTTGGGATACTTCGCGCGGTCGCTGCCGCCGGGGCACCCGGAGAAGTCTATGACGACCTTGACCCCGAGCGCGTTGGCGAGCCGGACAGTCTTTTTGTGTATCTCGATACAAGGTTTGGCGAACTTGGGGTCGGGGTGCAGCACGTTGCCGTGGCAGCTCAGCGCGCTGATTTCCAGCCCGTTGTCCTTGAGCAGCTTGAGCAGCTCTTTGCGCTTCCTGACGCTCGACAGCAGTGCATCAACGTCGAAATGCGGCGAGCCCGGGTAGTTGCCCGTACCGAGCTCGACAGTCTGAATGCCCATCTCCGCTACGTACTCGGCAGCGTCCGCGAGCGTCTTGTCGCTGAACAACACCAATAGAACACCGAGTTTCATGGCACTCCTCCTTCCTTACGGTTTGGTCCAGACACCCTTGTTGGCCGACTCTTCGACGGCAGCCATCACGCGGTCAACCTTCAACCCGTCGGCGAAATCAGGTGTGACTTCGGTCTTGTTGACGACAGCCTTGACGAAATCGGCTATTTCGTGAACGAACGTGTTCTGCCACCCGATGATGTGTCCCGGCGGCCACCACGCTTCGATGTATGGATGTGTCGGGTTCGTCACGATGACCGAGCGGAACCCTTCGAGGTCGCCGTCTTTGCGGAACGATACGCCGAGCCGGTTCAAATCCTCGAGGTCGAACGTGATGCTTCCCTTGCTGCCATTGATCTCGAACGAGTTGCTGTTCATGCGGCCGGTGGCGAACCGGGTGGCTTCAAGCGATCCGAGCGCACCGTTCTTGAAGTGGGCCATCATCAGGAAGGCGTCGTCGACGGTGACCTTGCCTTTCGCTTTCCCTTTAACCGAACTCGCCGAGAGGCCGGAGACCTCCTCGACGATGGGCCGCTGTTTGATAAAGGTCTTCGTGGTCGCGACGAGCTTGGCGATGTCTCCGATCAGATAGTAAGCGAGATCGATGATGTGCGAGCCGATGTCGCCCAGCGCTCCCGAGCCCGCCTTGTCACGTTCGAGCCGCCATACAAGCGGAAACGACGGGTCGACGATCCAGCTCTGGAGGTACGTTGCCCGGAAGTGGTAGAGCTTGCCGAGCTTGCCTTCGTCGATAAGCTGCTTGGCGTAGACGATGGCAGGCACGCGGCGGTAGTTGTACGCGACCATATTCGTCACACCGGATTTCTCGACTGCTTCGACCATCTTCTCGGCCTCGGCGACGGTGTTTGCGAGCGGTTTCTCGCAGATGACATGCTTGCCGGCTTTGGCCGCTGCGACAGCCATCTCGCAGTGCAGGTTCCCCGGCGTGACAATATCAACAATGTCTATGTCGGGACGTTTCACAAGCTTCTTCCAGTCCGTCTCGCAAGACTCCCATCCGAACTGTTTGGCGGCAGCCTTGACACCTGCACGGTCGCGACCGCAGATCGCTTTCATCACGACGTCCGCGCCGCAGTCGAAAAACATGTTTACGTTGCGGTAGGCGTTGCTGTGCGCCTTGCCCATAAACTTGTAGCCGATCAGGCCTACATTAAGCTTTTTGGCCATCGTCTGTCATCCTCCTTCCAGCTCGTCCACACACGGACCGACGTAGTAACCGGTTCGAGCCTGGCTTACCGTGCCTTCTTCTTTCTTGTCCGGCCTTTCTTCTTGCTCTGTCGCTCCTTGGCGACCGACTGTGCCGCAGCGAGACGCGCTATCGGCACGCGGAACGGCGAACAACTGACGTAGTCGAGCCCGATCTCGTGGCAGAACTCGACGCTTGACGGGTCGCCGCCGTGCTCGCCGCAAATGCCGAGATGGAGTTTCGGGTTTGCCGCCCGGCCCTTCTGGGCAGCGATTCTCATAAGCTGCCCGACACCCGTGCGGTCAACCGTTTGGAACGGGTCGTTCGCCAGGATGCCACGGTCGATGTAGCCCGGCAGGAACGTACCGGCATCGTCCCGCGAATAGCCGAACGTCATCTGGGTCAGGTCGTTTGTCCCGAAGCTGAAGAAGTCGGCCACCCCGGCGACCTCGTCGGCGGTAAGGGCTGCACGCGGAATCTCTATCATCGTGCCTATCTTGACGTCGAGCTTTCGGAGGTTGTACTTCTTCTTGACCTCCTGAACGACCTCGACGATGATGGCTCGCTGGTCGGCGAGTTCCGCTCTGGTCCCGATCAGCGGCACCATTATCTCCGGATGTACCTCGACGCCTTTCTTGGTAAGCTCGGCCGCAGCCTCGAGGATTGCCCGGGCCTGCATCCGGGTGATCTCCGGATAGGTTACGCCAAGACGGCATCCGCGATGGCCGAGCATCGGGTTGAGCTCGTGAAGCTGGGCTATTCGTGTTTGCAGCTTGCGTTCGCTGATTCCTATCTGCTTAGCGAGCGCCTTGACGCCGGCCTTGTCGTGCGGTACAAACTCGTGCAGCGGCGGGTCGACCAGGCGGATAACCACCGGCAACCCTTTCATCGCCTTGAGTATGCCGAGAAAATCCTTTTTCTGGTACGGCAGCAGTTTTGCGAGCGCCTTCTCGCGCTCGGCGGTGGTCTCGGAAACGATCATCCGGCGCATCGCAACGATGCGTTTGTCGCCGAAAAACATGTGCTCGGTCCGGCACAGCCCGATCCCTTCGGCACCGAACGCACGCGCCTGCGCGGCGTCCTCCGGGCGGTCGGCGTTGGTTCGCACGCCCAGCGTGCGCGTCTCGTCTGCCCATTTCATGAGCTGCTTGTACGCCTTGTTCTTCTCCGGATCGGCGGGCAAGAGCGCGAGCTGACCCGGGTACAAACGGCCCATCGTCCCGTTCATCGTGATCCAGTCGCCCTCCTTGAGCACGGTGCCGTTGACACGGACGGTGCCTTTCGCGACGTCGATATCGAGCGCGCCGCATCCGACGATACAGCATTTGCCCCACCCGCGCGCAACGAGTGCAGCGTGACTTGTCATGCCGCCCTTCGCCGTCAGGATCGCCTCGGCGGCGTGCATCCCGTGAACGTCTTCGGGCGAGGTTTCGTTTCGGACAAGGATGACTTTTTGGCCGGCGCTGCCAAGCTTCTCGGCGCGGTCCGCGGTAAGAACGATCTTGCCGGACGCACCACCCGGCCCCGCCGGCAGCCCCTTGGCAAGCATCTTTGCGCGCTTCTCCGCCGCCGGATCCAGCATTGGATGGAGAAGCTCATCGAGCTGCTCCGGCTTGACGCGAAGTATCGCTTCCTGCTTCGATATCAGCCCTTCCTTGCACATGTCCACGGCCATCTTCACGGCGGCAGGGCCGTTGCGCTTGCCCGTGCGGGTCTGCAACATCCAGAGCCGACCTTCCTGGATGGTAAACTCGAGATCCTGCATGTCCCGGTAATGCTTCTCGAGGCCGTTACGATACCGGACCAGCTCCCTGTAGAGTTTCGGCATCTGCTCCTCGAGACTTGCGAGGTGCCGTGTGTCGTCGGTCTTGTTCTTCTTGTTGAGCGGGTTGGGTGTTCGGGTACCTGCCACAACGTCCTCACCCTGGGCGTTGACGAGCCACTCGCCGTAGAAGGTCTTGTCGCCCGTCGCGGGGTTACGTGTGAACGCCACACCGGTGGCGGACTGGTCGCCCATGTTGCCGAACACCATTACCTGGACGTTCACAGCCGTACCCCATTCGTGGGGGATGCCTTCGATTCGGCGATAGGCGATTGCCCGCTTGCCGTTCCACGACTGGAACACGGCACTGATGCCGCCCCAGAGCTGTTTCATCGGGTCGTCAGGGAACGGCTTACCGAGCAGCCTCTTCACGGTCTTTTTGTAGGTCGCAATGAGCTTCTCGAGATCGTCGGCTGTAAGTTCGGTGTCGCTCTCGTACCCGCGGGCTTTCTTCATTTTGTCGAGCGCATGCTCGAGCTGCGCGCGTACGCCTTTGCCCTCTGCGGGTTCGAATCCGCCGGCTTTCTCCATAACGACGTCCGCGTACATCTGTATAAGCCGACGGTACGCGTCGAGAACGAACCGCGGGTTACCGGTCTTGGCGATAAGCCCCTTGATGGTCTTTGTGGTGAGTCCAACGTTGAGGACGGTTTCCATCATGCCCGGCATGGATTGTCGCGCACCAGATCGCACGGATACGAGCAGCGGGTTGTCGGGGTCCCCAAACTTTGCGCCCATAACCTTCTCGATGTGCGCGATACCCTTGTGGAGCTGTTGTGTAAGCTCGGGTGGGAACTTGCCTTTACGCTCGTAGTAGACCGTGCACATGTCGGTCGGTATGGTGAACCCGGGCGGGACGGGCATTCCCAAACTGCCCATCTCGGCCAGGTTAGCGCCCTTGCCCCCCAGCTTGTTCTTCATGGCCGCCGTGCCGTCGGCCTTGCCGCCACCAAAAAGAAAGACGTATTTCTTTGCCATAGATCTCGCCTCCTGTTCCCAACTATGTCACAGCATAGTCAGTACTCGTTGACCATTGAGAGCTTCCAAGCAGACTTCGTCTGTAATCGAGCTCGTCCAGTATTCGGGGTACGACTTCGCTCGCCGCTCGCTCACCGGCTTCCACAGACTCCTCGTACTTCGTAAAGTTCAGCGCACTGTAACCCTGCAGAGCGGGATAGATCATGAAGTCGGCCAACGCACGCTGCCGCGCGGCCCTGTCCTCGCCAACAAACGACATGAGCCCAAGCACCGCCTCAATCATGTTGCGCGGCGTGTGCGTCCGCCGCGACTTGTAGCCGACATCGCTCCCTATCACTATATCTGCGCCCAGGGAGACGACACACTCTACCGGGAGCTTGTCCGCAAGACCTCCGTCGGTCAAGAGCGTGCCGTCGCGCTCAACCGGAGCGAAAACCTGCGGAATGCTGCAACTGGCTCGAACCGCCGAAGCTACCGGGCCCGAGTCCAACACCACCTGTCGACCGGTTACCACGTCGGCACAGACGGCGCTAAACGGAATCCTGAGGTCCGAGAACGTTATCTCACCGATGTACCGCGTGATGAACTTCTCTATTCTCTCGCTCGAAAACAAGCCGAGCCGCGGCACTTGCAGCCGTGCAAGCTGTCGCCACCGCAGATCGCTCGCCGCCCGGATGAGCTCGTCGGGAGTCATCCCGGCAGCGTAACATGCGCCGACGAACGAGCCGCCGCTCGTACCTGCGGCGCAGTCTATGGTGACGCCGCCCTCCTCGAGCGCTTTCAACACTCCAATGTGGGCTACAGTGTAAGCTATTCCGCCGCTGAATGCAACACCTATCTTGAGATTTCTGGTCGCCTTCATTGCAGCATTGCCACCATCATGTTCCGACCGGTCTTCGAGCCGTCGCGGCGCGCCGAAAAGTAGTCGCTGGTGCAGATAGTGCATACTGACGTGTCAACGATACGGTCATGTGCAACTCCCGAATCTCGCAGGACGGTCTTGTTTGCCAAACCGAGATCGAGAAGCAGGGTCTCGTCGCCGCACTGCGTGAACACCCCCGGCGTTGCAGCCAGGTCCGGTGGGAACGCGTCACGGACGTCCGAACCGACCACGTAACAGCACTTGCCCGCGCGTGGTCCGAGCACGGCCCAGCACCCGGAGGGCACGCTGCCGAACGAGTCGCGCATTGCGTGGACTGCACACGAGACGATGCAGGCGGCTGTGCCGCGCCATCCCGCGTGGACAAGAGCCAGAACGCGACGTTCGACGTCAACGATCGCTATGGGCAGGCAATCGGCCACGAAGACGGCAATCGGCACGTTCACGGCCTGTGTGATCAATGCATCCGTCGAATCGATAGCGCTGTCATATTCGAGCGCGCCGCGAGCGGCATTGTCTTCGCTTACAACGTGGACGTTGTCGCCGTGCACTTGCTTGCCGGCTACGAGCCGGCTGTGGTCCATACCTGTGGCAGCACACGCACGACGCCGGTTCTCGACGACGTGTTCGGGGCGGTCGCCCACATGGAACGCCATGTTTGCCGTGCCGAAAACGCCCGTGCTGACTCCTCCGTGACGGGTAGTGAACGCCACCTTCGCGATCTCGTCAGCGACCGGCAGGTCGACGACACGGACCAGTGCGTTGGAATCTGTCGGGAGAATTTTGTCTTCGTTTTGCACCGGGGCAGCTTCCAGGCAGGGGGACTACAGAATGTACCTGCTGAGGTCCCTGTCCTCCATTATATCCTTGAGCTTGTCTCTGACATACTGTTGGTCGATCGCGATCTCTTCCGTTGCGCCGTCGGACGCAGCGAACGATATATCCTCGAGGATGTGCTCGAGCACGGTGTGCAGCCGCCTGGCCCCGATGTTCTCGGTCATCTCGTTGACGGCGTGCGCGCTGACGGCGATCTCGCGGACGGCTTCCGGCGTGAATGAGATGTGTACATCTTCTGTCCCCAACAGTTCCGTGTACTGCCTGATAAGCGCATTCTTCGGCTCGGTGAGTATCCGCTCGAATTCCGAGGCGGCGAGGCTGTCGAGCTCGACGCGTATCGGGAACCTGCCCTGCAGTTCCGGTATGAGGTCCGAGGGTTTGGTCATGTGGAACGCGCCGGCCGCGATGAACAGTATGTGGTCGGTTCGCACCATGCCGTACTTGGTCATGACGCTCGAGCCTTCGACCAAAGGCAATATGTCGCGCTGGACGCCTTCGCGTGAAACCTCGGGACCCGAGCCGCCGCTCCCTTTAGACGCGATCTTGTCGATCTCGTCCAGGAACACAATACCGCTCTCTTCGACCAGCCTCTGCCCTCCGCTGATCACCTCGTCCATGTCTATCAGCTTCTGTGCTTCTTCGTTCTTGAGAACCTGTCGAGCCTGAGATATCTTGGCTTTTCGACGCTTCGAGTGCTGGGGCAACATGCGCCCGAGGATGTCCTGAATATGAAAGTCCATCTCCTCGATGCCGGCGTTCGAGAATATCTGCATCATAGGCATGGCCGACGTATCTTTCACCTCGATCTCTATCACCTTGTCCTCGAGTTCGCCCTCCGCAAGCTTCTTGGCCAGTCGTTGTCTTGTGCGGGCCATGCTGGTTGCGGCGACCTCAGGCGGAGGGTGCTCCTCCTCGGCATCGCCCACTTCCTGCTGCGCGGGAGCCGTTATCTCATCGGGGTGCTGCGGCGTTGGCAGCAGCAGGTCGAGTATGCGTTCCTCGGCGTATTTCTCGGCGAGCTTCTCCACTTCCTTGGTCTTGGCCTCTTTGACCATCTTGACGCCGAGATCCATCAGGTCCCTTATCATTGACTCGACGTCGCGACCGACGTACCCCACCTCGGTGTATTTCGATGCCTCGACCTTGAGAAACGGCGCACCGGCAAGCCGTGCCAGCCGTCGTGCTATCTCTGTCTTGCCGACCCCTGTCGGCCCGATCATTATGATATTCTTGGGCGCAACCTCGTCGCGCAACTCGGGTGGGAGTTGTTGCCGCCGCCATCGGTTGCGCATGGCGATTGCCACCTTCCGCTTGGCTTTGTCCTGACCGATGATATACGTATCGAGCTCGTCCACGATTTGGCGCGGTGTCAGTTCGCCCGGGCCGCGCAGTTCGAGCGGCGATGGTTGAGCCGTTTCACGGTGCCGCAGTTCCATTTCCTTTCCCTCTCACGTCCACCATCTATCGAGCGGAAACCGCATGCACAGCTCGCGGACATCGCTCTTGACTGAATCAATGGTCTTCTCGTCGTCCGGCGAAGAGAGCACCCCATCTATCATCGCGGCGATCCGTGCCATCTCCTCCGGTCCCATGCCGCGGGTGGAAAGCACGGGTGTGCCCAGCCGTATGCCACTGGTAATCCTGGGAGGTTTCGTGTCGAACGGTATGGCGTTCTTGTTTACGGTCAGGCCGGCCCGATCGAGCAGTTTCTCCGCCTGGTCGCCCCTGAGCCCTTTGCTGGTGACATCGACAAGCACCAGATGGGTGTCAGTGCCGCCCGCGACCAGCCGGTACTCGCGTGAGGCCAGTTCTGCGGCCAGTCGGCGGGCGTTGTCCACGGTGCGTCGCTGGTAGTCGACAAAATCGTTTTTCATGGCTTCCTTCAGGGCAACCGCTTTGGCGGCGATGACGTGCATGAGCGGTCCCCCCTGGACACCCGGAAACACCGCTTTGTCTACCCGCGAGGCGTATCCGGACTTGCACAAGATCATGCCGCCTCGCGGACCGCGCAGCGTCTTGTGCGTGGTCGTCGTTACTACGTCCGCCCAGGGTACCGGACTCGGATGCAGGTCCGCCGCAACAAGACCGGCGATGTGGGCGATGTCAACGATAAGGTACGCGCCGACAGCATCCGCTATCTCGCGAAACTTCTCAAACTCGAGCGTTCTCGGGTACGCCGTGGCGCCGGCGACTATTGCAGCCGGAGAAGCCTTGCGGGCAAGCTGCAGCAAGTGGTCGTAGTCTATGGTTTCGGTTTCTCTGTCTACACCATACGGGGCCACCTTGTAAAGGGTGCCCGAGAAGCTCACCGACGAACCGTGTGTCAGGTGACCGCCGTGGTCAAGTTCCATCCCCATGATGGTATCGCCCGGTTTAAGAAGGGCCATGTAGGCGCTCATGTTGGCCTGGCTGCCGGAATGCGGCTGGACGTTGACGTGTTCGGCACCGAAAAGCCGCTTGGCCCTGTCTATCGCGAGTCGTTCGACGACGTCCACGCACTCGCACCCGCCGTAGTAGCGGCGTCCAGGATATCCCTCGGCGTACTTGTTCGTGAGTATCGACCCTTGCGCCTCCATCACGGCGGCGCTGGCGGTGTTCTCGGAAGGTATGAGTTCGAGATGATACGACTCACGTTCGCGTTCAGCATGGATCGCATCGAACACCTCGGGGTCCTCTTGCTGGAGCGGGGTAAGCTCGCAGTCCAGCACCGTACCTTCGCTCATCCTATCTTCTCAACCCTTCGTACGTGCCGTTCTTCTCCCGAGAAAGGGGTTTCCAGCCAACGGCGAACGATCAGCATGGCGTATTCAGAAGCAAGCATCCGAGCGCCCAACGCGAGTATGTTGGCGTCGTTGTGTGTGCGCGAAACTTCCGCGATGAACTCGTTCCAGCAGTTGACAGCGCGGATGCCGGGTACCTTGTTGGCAGCCATCGCCATACCCAGACCCGTACCGCAAAGCACTATTCCGCGGTCGAACTCGCCCGTGCTCACTGCATGTGCAACGAGCTTGGCTATATCCGGATAATCCGACGGTTTGTCATCGAACGCGCCAAAATCCTTGTGCTCGATCGATTCCGCCGAGAGATACTCCATGACCTGTTGTTTCAACCCAAATCCAGCGTGGTCTGATCCCAATGCAATCCTCATCATCCTTCCTCCAGAACGAAATCCGCCAACCGCGGCAAGCACCCATCAATTATGCGAGTTACTTCGCGATACGTCTCGATCGAGCCGCCCATCGGGTCGTCGATCTCCGCTTCGGTGTTCGCTTCGGCGAACTCCGTAAGCAGATGCGAGCGTCCGCGCAGGGAAGGAGAGAGGCTGCGCACGGTCGAAAGATGAACATGTGTCATACAACAGATGACGTCCGCATCCAGGCAAAGAGCTTCGGTAAGATGGGCCGTGGCATGTCCTGTCGCATCGACTCCGTACTCCTTCAGCACTCTCATTGCGTTGTCCGACGGACCGAATCCTTCGAGAGCGGCGGTTCCGGCGGACGTGACGCGCACCCTGTTCTCAGAGCGCTGCTCCAATAGCGCTCTGAAGAGGTATTCGGCGATGACGCTTCGGCACATATTGCCCGTGCAAACGAACAGGACCGACTTCTTGTGCTTCGTTTTCATCTCGCGGCGCGTCCCGATTGCGGCCGATATCCTAATACGTCTTCGAGCGCGGTGCAGCTTATCGCACCCTTGCGCAATAGTATAGCGCGCTCACCCGTCACGTCAACGATGGTCGACGGTATTTCGTTTGCAGCAGGTCCGCCGTCAATGATCAGATCGATTCTATCCTGAAACAGCTTTTGCACCTCCCTCGCCGTCACAGAAGGAGGGCATCCCGCCACGTTCGCGCTCGTTGCGGTGAGAGGCGCGCCGAGCTCGTGGGCTACTGCCCGTGCAAACGGTGCGGCAGGCACGCGCAACGCTACCGTTCCGGTGGCACCGTGCGTCTGATCGGGAATGGATTCGGACGCTGCGAGCACGAGAGACAACGGGCCCGGCCAGAACGCTTCCATCAGCTTGCAGGCCGCATCGTTGATGTGGGTGGCGTATCTGCCGGCGCTTCGCGCGGATTCCACAATAAGCGGTACCGGCTTATCGCTGCGGCGTTGTTTCAGGGCAAAGAGTCGATCAACAGCATCGCAGTTAATACCGCTGACACCCAACCCGTACAAGGTGTCCGTCGGGTAGGCGACGATGCCGCCAGCGTCGAGCAGACGCACCGTTTGCAGCACTACGTCGGGATTCGGGGAGCAAGGGTCGATCGATACCAGAGGCATCCCATTTATTTTCTTTTGCGTGCAGTCCTGCGGCTGGTCCTGGTTTTCTTTCGGGTCGTCTGTTTGCGGGCCGTCTTTTTACGGGTCGTCTTCTTGGGGCTTGTTTTTTTTCGGGCTGTCTTCTTACGGGCTGTCTTCTTACGGGCTGTCTTCTTACGGGCTGTCTTCTTACGGGCTGTCTTCTTACGGGCTGTTTTCTTACGGGCCGTCTTCTTACGGGTCGTCTTCTTCTTTCGGGCGCGGGCCGACGCCTTGGACAATCGGTTGAGGAACTTCCGCATCTTGGTGACCGCAACGGCGCGATGGCTGATCGTGGCCTTTACTTCGTCGCCAAGCTCGCCGAAGGTTCGATCGTACCCGTCGGGGACAAACAACGGATCGTAACCGAATCCGCGCTCACCGCAACACGATTCGGCAATTCTGCCGACGCACTCGCCTTCGGCAACAAACAGTTCGCCGGTGGGGTCTGCGTAAGCCAGAACACAGGAGAACCTGGCACCGCGTTCCCACACCGCGACACCTTCCATCAGCTTGAGCACTTTGCGGTTGTTCTTCTTGTATGTTGCCTTGGATCCGGCGTAGCGCGCAGACACAACGCCCGGGGCGCCACGCAGGAACTCAACCTCGAGCCCCGAATCGTCGGCGATAACCCTCATACCCGTTTGTTCGGCATAGAAGAAGGCCTTGTCGACAGCGTTGGCCCGAAAGCTCTTGCCGTTCTCGACAAATCGCGGGAGGGTCTTCTCCAGCTCATCGAGATCGATAACCTTCAACGGCAGATCCCGCAGCGCCTTTCGCAATTCCCCGCTCTTGTCCTTGTTACGAGTCGCAATAAGAATTCTCAACTGCCCCATTGTCTACCTCACGGTTCTAAACCGAGCACTTTTTTCTGCTCCTTGATCAACTGGTTTGCCCCAACACGCCCGAGTTCGATCAGTGTGTCGAGGGTTGCCTTGTCGAAACAATCGTTTTCGCCAGTTCCCTGGATTTCTATGAACCGGTCATCGTCGCGCATGACGACATTTAGATCGACCTCCGCAACGACATCCTCCGCATAACACAGATCCAACCGGGCTTCGCCATCCACGAGCCCCGCACTTGCCGCGGCACAGAACCCGAGCACCGGCCATTGAGCAATGCTCCCGTCCGTCTTCATTCTGGTCAGCGCGTCATGGAGCGCGACGAACGCGCCGGTGACGGACGCGCACCTCGTTCCGCCGTCGGCCTGTATCACATCGCAATCGATCCAGATCGTCCGACCGCCCAGTAGCGTCATCTCGACCGTCGCGCGTAACGATCTCCCGATAAGCCGCTGGATCTCGAACACGCGGCCTCGCTGCGAGTCGCGCGGTATCCGTTCGCCGCCTGCGCACGCTGGAAGCATCCTGTACTCGGCGGTGATCCAGCCGCGACGAGTATCCTTGAACCACGCAGGCACTTGAGCCAAAACGCTGGCGGTGCACAAAACATGCGTGTCGCCAAGCTCTATCAGCGCCGAACCAACTGCACGCTTGACGACGTCCCGGTGTATGACCACGGGCCGCAGCTCGTTGTGTGCCCGGTTATCGGGGCGCATCGCACTTGTTCCGTCCAGGGTTCGTATCGGCCGGCCTCAATCATCCACCTCCCGCTCGGTGACCTTTCGGAGGATCTCGTGGGCGCGCAGCAAACGCACCGCATCGTCGAGCTGCACGTCGGGCATCTCTTCCAGCTTCTCGGCAGCCTCGATCTCCTCCTCGGCGTGTCCACCGTTGCGCAGTGCTTCCGCACCGCCCTTGTCTTGAACGTACAGTTTCCTCTGAAGCGTCTCGATCTCGGACTTGGACATAGGCACGGCTATGTCCGGCTCGATGCCTTTCTCGTTGATGTTCACATCGTTTGGAGTATAGTAGTACGCGGTCGTCAGCCGCAGCGCCGACCTGTCGGGAAGCGGGTACACGGTCTGAACCGACGCTTTGCCGAACGTTTTTATACCCATTATGACGGCGCGTCCGTGGTCCTTAAGCGCACCGGTCACTATCTCGGAAGCGCTGGCGCTGCCTTCATTCACCAGCACCACCATCAGCGTGCCGGGAGCCACCTCGTCTCTCAAGCTGCGGAACTCGAGGTCGTCTTTGTCGTTTCGCCCGCGTGTATATACCACCAAGGCGCCCTTCGTCAGAAAGAGATCGCTGACATCGACCGCTGCCTTGAGGAGACCGCCCGGGTTGAACCGCAGATCCAATATCAGCGATTGGATGCCCTTCTCCTCGAGATCCTCAAGTTCCTTGCGCAGGTCGGCCGCGGTGTGCTCCTTGAAGTCCATCACCCGGATATACCCAATATCGTCCGGAAGCACTCTCGCCGCCAGAACGCTTTGCAGCTCGATCAACCCCCGCGTGATGGTTTTGGTGAGCCTCTGACCGGTCTGCTCCGGGCCGTTCTCGCGCCAGATGGTCAGCACCACCTTCGTTCCTTTGGGCCCTTTGATCATCTTCACGATCTCGTTAAGGTCAACGCCCCGGGTGGGTTTCTCGTCAACCTCGATGATCCTGTCGCCGGCGAGCAGTCCTTCGCGGAACGCCGGCGTCCCGGGCAGCGGTTGTGCAACGGTGGGGATCTTGCGGTCATCGAGATAGATCTCTATGCCGATTCCCTCGAACTCGCCGCGCGTGTCGGTCTCGAGCCGCTGGTACCGGTCCGCCGACAGGTACGAGCTGTGCTGATCAAGCGAGCCGAGCATCCCCGTGATGGCTCCGTCAACCAGCTTCTTCGACGGCACCGGATCGACATACTCTTCGCGCACGGTGTCCAGCGCTTGGCCAAACCGTTCTATCTCGATGTAGGTTTCATCGGTCTCAGCAAGTATGCGCCCTCGAAAGAAATCCCCCGTCAACAGAACCACCGCAAGCAGGGGCAGCGCCAAGTACAAGAAATCCTTGCGGCTATCTCGCATCGTCTGTCCTCCTCAAGACAACACCTCTCTTGTCGTAACGTCGTTCACGTGCTGGATTTGCCGGAAATCGCATTTCAGAATCGCAATTCGCTGTGTGACATTCCCTACTATGGTAACAGATAACAGCGCCGTTGTAAACGGTTTTTTTCCGGGGGAGACCTGCGACGGGAAAGGGGGTCTTCTATGCGACCCCGCACTAGGCTGCTTTTCTGTGGCGGCTATTGTATGAGGGCTGTACGATCCATGGCCCAGAGACGAACGACCCACCACCATCAAGACTTGAAAACGCTAGATGCCACCGGTCTTGCTAACACCGTACGGTTCATAGGTCACATCGATAGCGGTGTGTATTGAGCCTCCGGAGGAGGAATCCGGGGGAAGGCTGCGTAGAAAAACCCCCTTTTCTGACGCAAGCCCCCTCCAGAGCCCATTTGTGCTGCAGAGGTGATTCCCCGAGCGATATGGAATCTGTCGCGGACAAGATGGTATAATATGGCACCCGCTATGCTGGCGGGTGACAACAGGAGCGACGGTACGCAACCTCGCGTTGCGCTCGAGCACGCGTCTTAATGGCGTACAACAAGGAAGGAGACGAGAACGTGAATTCCGACAAGCTGGAGCAGTTCCTGGACAACATAGGCGAACTCCCTTCGCTGCCAACCGTTGTTGTGACAATGCTTCAGCGTGTCGAAGACCCGTCGGCCGGCGCCAGCGACCTGACCGAGATCATATCGACCGACTACGCTCTGAGCGCCAAGGTGCTCAGGCTGGTCAACTCGGCTTTCTACGGGTTTCCGCAGAGCATAAGTTCTATCCAGAGGGCGGTTGTTGTGTTGGGGTTCAACACGGTCAAGAACCTGACGCTTGGGCTGTCCGTGGTAGACCTGTTTGCGGGAGAGAAAGGCGGTATAAAGGTTTCCGCAGACTGTCCGAAGTTCACGCAAGAGAGTTTCTGGGACCATTCCCTGTGTACCGCGGTTGCGGCCAAAACGCTGGCGTCTGCGTTGCGCATGCCCACCCCCGAGGAATCGTTCGTCGCGGGATTGCTGCACGACATGGGCAAGATGATACTGCTCAAACACTTCAAGGAAGAGTTCCAGAACGCGCTTCTGCTTGCCGCCAACGAGAAGACGTCGCTTCACAGTGCCGAGAACCAGGTTATGGGGTTCGATCACGCAGCCGTCTCGGCGAAGATGGCCGAGATGTGGAACTTCCCCACGCACCTGTGCGAGCCGTCAGCCCACCATCACGACACCGCGACATTCAACAAGGACTGCGAAGACGAGCTGAAGAAAGCTGTTGCCATCGTTCATGCTGCCAACGCCACTGCGAACGAAAGCGGGCTTGGGTTCGGAGGCGACAGTTGTCCGGAGCCCGTCAACCAGGAGGCATGGGAACTGCTCGGTATGGCGCCAAAGAAGGCAGAGGCACTGCTCGCCGACCTCCGCGACGAGACAGAGAAATCCCGGGCGTTTCTCGGCGCGGAATAGTCCTCCGGCACAGATAGGCTGTTTGGAACGCTATGGGGGGATCACACCACGGCACACAGAGGCCGCACTGACCTGCTCGTTTTTGAACTGGTTGTGGTAATCTTTGTCCTCGTCGCGATTCTCATTCCGGCAATCGCGCGTGGTCGCGAGCGGCGACGCCAGATAAGCTGCCAGGGAAACCTGAAACAGGTGAGTCTCGCCTTCAAAATGTATGCACAGGACTGGGATGGGATGTACCCGCCGAAGAAACGTGTGCTTGTCCCAGGCGATCCATCGGGCGATAGGTACGACCTTGTACCGGAAGGCCTGAGCATCTATCCCGAGTATCTGACTGACTTGAGAATGCTCGTCTGTCCCAGCGACGTGGAGGCGGTTGGGCTCGATGATGAGTGGCAGGGCCAGCTGAGTTCGGGCGGCGACGCAGGCGCGATCCGTGATTTCATCGACAGATCCTCATACATCTACACGGGATACGTAGCCCACACCGGCGACTACGGTGACTCTGTTGCCGAAGCCGACTCGCAGTTTCTAGGTGTCCTCCGCGCCATCGGTGAGCTTGGCTGGCAAGACTTCGATTCGGACATCAAGTTGGCCGAGGAATCGAACGAGGATTATGAAAGGTTCATCGCCAGCTATACTGGGACGGTATACCGGCTGCGCGAAGGCATCGGGAAAATGCTTGTATCGGACCCGACTCAAGTCGAACTGGCAGAAAGCCGCATCGCTGTCATGTGGGATGCATTGGCCAGCTTAGGTCCGAACACGACAATGTTTAACCACTTCCCGGGCGGTAGCAACGTTCTGTTTCTTGACGGACACGTTGAATTCATCGAGTATCCGGGAGAGTTCCCCGTGACACAAGGTGTCGCACAAGCCCTCGGCATGCTCCGCCGCCAAAGGTTTTCGGGGCAGATGTTCTTGCAGGGGCCTGTGCGGTAGAGACAGTGCCCCGTCCAGTTCGGGGCTAAAACGTTGAGACTCTCCAGACGGGCCAGAACCGCAGGAGCGCGGTCCCGAGAAGGTTCTCCTCGGGCACGAAACTGAAAAACCGGCTGTCGTTGCTGCTGTTGCGGTGGTCGCCCATGACGAAGTAGTGGTTCTCGGGCACCGTGGTGGGCTGTATCGACTCGTAGGAACGGAACGTTTTCGGGACATACGGCTCGTTGAGTTTTTCGCCGTCGATATACACTCTTCCTCTCCGGATCTCGATCTCTTCGCCCGGGAGAGCGATGATCCGTTTGACGAGCCGCGTGCGGTGCTCGGGCGACCACAGAAACGCTATGTCGCCCCGCTTGAATCCCGCGAGCCTGTAGGACAGCTTGTTGACGAACACGCGTTCGCCATGCTCGAGCGTGTGAGACATCGAGTGGCCCTTGATCTCCATGCCCTCGACCACCCAGGTACGCACGAACGCAACCACTATCGCGGTGAGCGCGAGCGTCTTGCCCCACTCGATGGCTTCCTTCTTCAGGCGAGCGCGCCACCTGCTCCTTGTCTCCGGGTCGAGTGTGGGAATCTTCATCTTCCGCTCAGTCCCAGGCCTGTTTCCCGCGCCCGGAGAACCGGGCGTGACGGAGTATCACGTTGTTGACGCCGGTTTGCCACGCCTCTATGGCCTTCTGTTGCGATAGCCGTATGATCTGAGGCGGCGCGTCGACGTCCGCGAGCCGACGCAACGATTCGCCGATCTCCTTGGTGAGCGTTTCGATGGACTTGTTCACCGAGGCGTGAATCTTCTCCTCGGTGGCGTTGATGATGTCCTCGGCGTAACGTTTCGCCAACTCCTGGATCGTGTTTATCGTTACCTCGTTGAATATCTTGTGTGCCGTGATTGCAGCCTCGGCCTCCTGCCGGAACAACTGCGTCTTGGCCTCGGTCATCACCCTGAGCTGCTCGAAATACGCCTGCCGCTCTATCCGACCGGACTTCAGGTCGATCAGCATCTTCGCTTCAGGCCGTTCCGGTCCCTCGATAACCGGTTTCTGGACCAGCTCCCGCGCGGACTCGTCTATCTTGCTGCGCGCACTCTCTGTCGCTATCTCGAGCTCGCGTTCCGTGGTGTCGGCGCCGTCGCCCTCTATGATCTCCTCACCAAGAATCTCGTTCCATTCCTTTTTCTTCTTTTTCTCGTACATCTCGCGTCATCTCCTCTCACAGCATGGCTCGACGTTGACCCTACGTGGACAGCCCCTCATTTATCGAATGCAGTGACCGCATGATGTTCTCTTCAACGCGTTTCCTCACACTCTCACGCTTCTCTTCCGACAACTCGGACATCTCGGCCATGGCACGCATCGCGACCTCGTACTTCGTCGCCATCCCTCTATACAGCTCGAGCTTGTGGCCCACAACGCTGGTTTCGAGATCGGTTCTGAACTTCGACAACACCTCGTTCGATATGGTCTCGCTGAACATCGAGAGCAAGTCCGCCTGAATCTCTGCGCGCCGTCCGTCCGACTCGGTGTCCAACCTCATCACTTCGCTCTTGAGCTTCCGTTTGAACTCCCTCTTGCGCTTCGACTCGCGTCTCCGCGCCGCCAACGGCCAGAGAACGTACACTCTCAACGGTCTAATGACAACGAGATTCAGCGCCAGCATCGCGAACGCTGCCACGGCCACCACCATCGAGGGGATGCGAACCTTCGACCAGAAGAACCGCCGTTCTATGTTCTTCACGGCCTCGGCCGCCGCCGCGTAGTCCGCCTGGTCCACCAGCCTATCGGCCCCGTACTTCTGTGCCTGAGACCACTCGAGCATCGCGCGTTCCGAGTCGCCCACGGAGAAGTAACAGTCTGCAAGGAGCGCATGAATCGCCCCGGAGTTCGGCTCGAGCCCAACGGCGGCCTCGAACTCGACGATAGCATCATCAAACTCGCGGCGGCTCTTGTGAAGCCGGCCCAGCTCGACGTGCAACTTCGCAAGACCGCGCCGGTCGGTGGTAGCCGCTATTGCGTCTCTAAACGCAGCGGTAAGCGGCTCGTAGTCTCCTGTTTCTTTGCAAAGCTCTTCTATAGTGTTGAGGATTGCCAGCCTGGATTCGATATCGGGAGTGTTTAACAGCGCTTTGCGGTACTCGTCGATCGCGCCGGAAACATTTCCAAGCGACAGTTGGGTTTCCGCACGAAGCGTGAGCATGTCCGCGACGTCGCCGGCCTCCTGCTGTCCCTCCGCCGCTAGTGCCGGCGTGCACGCAGACGCACCGAGCAGTATCAGCGGCACACCAAGACACAAGAAGTACACACGTCTGCGTTCAGGTTTCATTATAGTGCGGCGCTCCGTCCTCGTCCGCCACAACCACCTGCTCTTGGATAAGATAGTGAAATCGTGGTTCACTACCCCAAATTTAGCATATTGCGAGAGGCAAAGTCAAGCGGTGCTTGGGGTTTACGGCGTTGGGGCTGTGTTCGCGAGGGGCCTGTGAGGAGAGTGGGGAGATGACTCGATTCACGCTGGTGTCACTTGCATGATCTGCGGGGTTCTGTTCATGACCCCGCCCTCTCGTCGACATGCGCAAGATCCCGTTCTTTCCTTGACTCTGACGCGTTCGAGGCGTACAATACAACCAAGACGCACGAAGGTTGAGATGGATCAGAAGGGAGACTTAAAATGATGAGAAAATGCGGGTTGTATTACGTCACCTTCCTGACGATGGTGGTGCTTGGCGGCTGCACGGCCTACGACAATTTCATGGCTCCTCCAGGTCAGGTCACCACCTATGGTGGCCCTTCCATCGCCCAGGCTCAAGCGGAGTATTACAACGGGCCGAGAGCACGGATTGCCGTTGTGGTCAAACCCGGTCCCGGGATAACCGCCGTTCGGGCCAGCGGCCGCACGATAAGTGTTCGGGACCTGACCGACGGGCTGAGCTCGATGATCACCACGTCGCTGTTCAACACGAACCGTTACGTCGTGCTCGAGCGCGAGATTCTCGATGAGGTGCTTGCCGAGCAGGACCTTGGAGCCAGCGGCCGCGTCAGCCAACAGACCGCAGCCCCCATCGGACAGGTCGAGGGCGCGGAACTGCTTCTGACAGCCAAGCTGACGATGTTCGCGCCCGGCACGGCCGGTGCCAGCGCGGGCATTACCGGGGTGAATACGCCGATCAACGTCGGCGGCCTGTTCCGCAAGTCGAGGGTCGGAATGGACCTGCGCATCATCGACGCGCGGACGTCGCGGGTGGTTGCGGCGACGAGCGTTGAGGGCCAGGCGCGCGATATCGGCGGCGCTATAGGCGGGATCGTCGGTGGCGGGTCGAGCAGGCTTGGGCTCGGGTTGAGCGGTTTCTCGAACACACCGATCGAGAAGGCGATTCGCAACTGCATCAATTCCGCGGTCAACTTCTTCGTCATGCAGACTCCCCCGACCTACTACCACTACGCTCCTGACGGAACCCCCGTGAAGGTCGAATAGCAGCAGGCGACTGCGAACTGCAGGAAGATCAAGTCGTTGGAGGACTGCCCGTGAGGGAGGAGGTCCGTTGGTGGCTCAACACTGCCTGTGGCGATCTCGACTCCGCGGTGGCCCTCCTTGATATAGGCCAGTTCGCAACGGCTGCGTTTCATTGTCAGCAGGCCGCGGGGAAGTTTCTCAAAGCACTTGTGGTTGCGCAGGGAGGCCATCTTCGAACCCATAGTTGTCTCGATCTTGCATTGAACTTGCAGGAACGTGGACTGGAGATTGACGAGGCAGTCATTTCGGGCTGTCGCACGCTCGACAGGCAGTACATCCAGTCCCGCTATCCGAACGGTCTCGGCGGCGACCCAACAAAGTACTACGATCGGGAGTTCGTTGAGGAACTGGTCGAGTGTGTACAAACCGTCTAGAAACTCGTCGAGGCAAACCTATAGACGGCAGCCCGCTGCAACTGTTTGTCGCCGAGATCGGCAAGAGGCTCGATGTCGAGGCCGTCGTTCTCTTCGGATCGCGTGCACGCAACGAAGCCATGGCTGAGAGCGATTACGATCTCGCGGTTGTCTCGGATAGCTTTGCTCAGCTCGGCTGGGGAGAAAGGATCGCCCTGTTGCAGGAGGCGTGGGAGTGGGCCCCGCACGCTGAACCGCTCGGTTTCACAAAGGACGAGTTCCTCGCTGTTGACAGGCATATTCTGTGGGAAATACTCGACGCCGGCGTGCCGTACGTTGACCGCGGTACGTTTGCCGAAGCGAAGAGACGGTTCGAGTCGCTGCTCGAGTCCGGGAAGTTGCAGCGTGTCCGGTTCGGGTGGCAGCAGGTAGAAGACGGAACAGTCTGACTACTCCAACCCGATGACGTTGCGGACGCCCTTTTTGAGGTCGAACTGCCACCTCTTGACCGTGCCGTCCGGCAGTTGTGCCGACACATCATACCGGCCGTAGAACCCACGGAACGCGAACCGTCCTTCCGAGTCCGTCTTCCCGCCCACACGCGTGCGCCACGTGTCGTGAATCAGATTCTCGAGCGTGTGGAACGCCGGTTTCGGTGTGAAATCGTCGCGTAGCAGCCCACCCTGCTTCTGCCACGTTCTGTAGTGTCCCCAACATGTAATTGCCGAGACCGCAGGGTGGCTGAAACACGTCGTGTAGAATTCCTCGTAGTATTCAGCCTGCGCCTGCTCGTCCCATTTTCCCTTTCGGTAACCGCCCCGGATCGCTCTGCCGTCAACAGGAACCGTGTACTCGGTGATATGAATCTCCTTGCCGAAGACGGAAAACTTGTCCAGCGCGTCATAGACTTGTTTCGGTGAGAGCCATACGGTACCGGGATGAGCCTGGAGCCCGATGGCGTCGATTGGAACACCCTGGTCGATCAGTTCCTTGACGAGGTTGAAAAACTCGTCGCTGCTGCTGCCGCCGATTATGTCGTAATCGTTTATCACGAGCATCGCGTTGGGATTCTCCTCACGTGCCCAGCGGTACGCTCGCGCGACATAGTCCGGGAAAACCTGCTCGAACTGGCGCGTGTGTACGGGCTCGTTTACGACGTCCCAGATGTCCACACGACCCTTGTACCGTGCCACGACGGTGCGGACACGGGTTTCAAGCAGCCCGCCCATTTCGTCAACATCTTCCCACGGCAACCACGACGGTCTGCCTTGCCTGGCACCCCAGACGAGTGTATGGCCTTTCAAAGTGATCCCGTTTCCGATGCACCAAGCGGCCATCTGGTCCGTTGTCTTGTAATGAGGTTGACCGCGCGCCGGTTCGAACGGCGCCCACTTGAACGCGTTCTCAGTAGTGGCGTAGTTGAACAGCTCGGCAAACGTCTCGAGATACGTGGCCTGTCCAGCCATGTGCTGCTCCGCGAAGGTTTTCAAGCAGCATCCGAAAAGGAACTCGTGGCCCAACTGGCGCGCTTCAATCTCTGCGCCGGCCAGCGGCGTTCCGTCCTCGTTTGTGAACCGCAACTCGGCATCGCCTTGCCGGTACTTCGCGATCTTCTCCTCCATCATCTCAGGAGACGGCTGCGCCCGTGCAGATAGTCCGAGGCCGGTCCATCCAACAGCAACAACGCACGACACCACACCGATTGCACGACAACTCATTGTCTGCACCTCCCACAACAGTCTGCGGTTTCGTGTTCGCCATACGAACACAATCGTATATCGTGGCTTGCCGAAAACACAAGTCTCGGGCGGATAGTTCGCTGTTTTGGCACAGGCGTCCAGCCAGTCGCAGCATGCAACCGGACTGAATCAGGGGAAACCGCTCAGCAGCTCGCCTTTCGGGCTCGCGTTTTCCGTGCGATCAGTCCGACGAAGATCAGCAACCCTGCGACAATCACCGTAGCGACCATGCCGACAGGCACGCGGCTGGCAGGGTCAGTCGGGTCGGTGTTGTACTGGAACTCCTCGAGGTTATCCGAGCCGTCGCCGTCGGGATCGTCGTGCGGACCGACATCCCAGATCGTGTCGTACTCCGCGAACGCGTCAACGATCTGCTGTTCGAACTCGTCGCCCAGGTTGTCCCCGTCGGCGTTGGCTGCTCCTTCAGGGTTTGTCGGAAACTCGTCATCGCCGTCGTCAACACCGTCGTCGTCGGTATCGGCATCGCCCGGATCGGTACCGAGCAGTTCCTCCATCTCGTTCGAGAGGCCGTCGCCGTCTGGGTCGCCGGTCGGGTCGTCTATCTCGAAGAAAACGCTGTCGAACACGACCGTGCCGATGTGAGACGGGTTACTCGGTGTCCAAGCTTGCTCCTCGTAATTGACAATCGCGAACGCGTCGCAGGCGAACCCGTCAAAGTGCGTGGCGAAATTAGCGAAAGTCGACAGATCGAATATTGGCACGCCGGTTGGGAGAATGTCCAAACCCGAGTCGGTGACGATGCTGACTTTGAGATGTATTGTCGGGTGAGATGGCTCAGTCGCGCCATCGTACTCGATCAGTGCGAACAGCGGTGTGTCAAGCGGTAGACCTCTTGCTGGCAAAAGGCCTGCGCTCACCTCTTCGACCAGTGTGGTGTTCGGGCCGAAATCGAAGAAAAGGCGGCTGTAGAAGTTGTCCTGGGCTGTCTTCCCCGTGATGATAGCGGGACCCAGCGAGAGCGTGTCCCAGGGCCCCATAAAGGCCTGGGGGAAATAGTCAAACTCCACGGTCGAGTATGCGTCACCGACGTCGCGGCTCGTCCCGGTCAGGGAGTCACTGATCAACGCGAAGGTCGCGAACTGAAAAGCGGAGCCTTCAGCGTCGTTGATCGCCAACCCGTCGCTCAAGATCGTGAATGTCACGCCGAACCGGAACTTGTCGGTCTCGTCGACCGTGACGGGCAATGCCGCTTCGAGACGCGTCGTTGCTTGGAACGAGTTGTAGTTCGCCGTGATCCCGCCGTTCTGCCACGAGAACGTCGGCACAGACTGCCCGAGCGAGTTCTCAGACGTGTTCGGCCCGTCGATCGTGAACCGTGTGCTGATCGGATCCGTCGCGAAATCGTCAAAGAGACTCTGGGCCGGCACCGTCGAACAGACAAGCACTCCCACCAACACCATCGAAAAAGATCGAAGAACCATGCTGCGCATTTGACTACGTCTCCTTTCCACCTTCTGGATCTCTCCACATCCCGGTTACGCCAGACATCCGCTCAATCAGACAGACAGAGGGCCTCACCTCCGAACAGGCTGTAGTCGCCCGGTTTGTTGAGCATGCCGACGCGCGCTGCCGGCAACCGCTCGTCATAGCTGCCGGCGTACGCCGGCATGGATTCGACGTGGCCGTCTGCGAAGAGAACGTTCGCCTGGCTGTAGTGACGAAAATGCACCAGCCTCTCGGTAGGGCTCACGTAGTAGAACTCTTCGATCAGCGGGTTGCTCGGCGACGCGGGCGCCTGGAACGTGTTGACCTGTGCGGCGTCCGCAAACATGAGCGTCTGCGACGGGTCTCGCACCTGTCGTTCGTGTTTGCTGAACATGCACCGGTTGAACCCGTAACCGAACGACGCCCCGGTGAACTTCAGCTTGTATATACCGAGATCGTAGTGGAAGCTCGGACACAGCTCGATACCGCCCACCGTCCCGTAATACTCCCAGAGCGGGCTTTTGCCCGCGTCCAACTCGCGCTCGCCCTCCCGGCGCACGACGCCATACTCCGGTTCGAGTCCGAAGTACCAGAGCCGCCCGCCGCTGGCCGGCAGGTCCCGGTAGTAATCAAAGTAGCGGCTACCGTTCTCGCTGAGGTACATCGTGACCGCCAACCCGAGCTGGCGCAGGTTCGATATGCACGAGATGCGTTTGCCCTGGGCACGCGCGCGCGACAGGGTGGGCATCAGCATTGCCGCGAGTATCCCGACAATCCCGATCACTATCAGGAGTTCGACAAGCGTGAACCCGTTCCCTTTTCGTACCGGCATCGCTCTCAACCTACAAACAAAAAACCCCAACCTTCGTTCCCGAAGATCGGGGTTAATCCCTGTTGTCGTCCCTACCTTCTCAACCGCGAAGAATACGGCAGGTCCAACTGGGCAGGTTTTCTGACTCCCGGGTCAACCTACTCGCCGCGCCTTCCCAGCCTTTTGGGCCAGTGGCTTTGTTGCGGCTTTCGTCACCGGTTACAGCGGCGGGTCCGCGATGGTTTTACACCATCTTCCCTTGTCCGTCCGTCACGGACAACCCAGCCGGATACCTCAATTTTCACTATTACTTTACCATACCCGCCACCACCTGTCAAGCACTTTTTGATAGAATTCAACTCCTCTTCCGGGCGTCGAGCTACAGTTCAAGGACCTTAAGCTATGGCGCCGGTGTATTTAGAGCATGCCAGTCTCCCAAATAGGGGAAACACGTTATGGACATCTACTCCAACTTGCGCTATACTTCCGTTGTCGGTTCTGTCCCCGGTAAACACGGATTCGTGGTGCGCCACCGCGGTCCAATCCCTGAGAAACTCAGGAGGGCATCTGGTGAAGGTTGCTTTCGTTGCGTCGGGATATGAGAACTTGGGTGTTGAATATCTGTCCGCATGCCTTAAGAGACAGGGACATCAGGTCAGGCTGTTCTTCGACCCGCAGACATTCGGTGGGGGAGTGTTTCTGAAGATAGACTTTCTAAATCGGATACTTAGCATGACCGAAAAGGTTGTTTCCGCAGTTGTCGAATGGGACCCCGACATTATTGGTTTCTCGTGTATGGCTCACAACTACCAATGGTCCCTCGACGTTGCTCGTCGGATAAAGAAGGCAAGGCCGAGTACTGCAATTATATTTGGGGGGATCCAACCGACAAGCATTCCCGAACACGTGCTCTCGCATGACTGCGTTGACATGGTCGCGGTTGGTGAAGGGGAGTTTTCGCTCTTGCGTTTGATCGAGAGCATGGAACAGGGGAATGGGCGAACGGATATTCGAGGCATCTATTTCAAGAAAGGCAAACAGATCATATCGAATCCCGTTCAGCCATTATGTGTGGACCTCGATTCGCTTCCATTTCCGGACAAAGACGCTTTTTTTGAGAAGATCCCTGCGTTCGGTAAGATCAGCTATTCCATTACTGCAAGTAGAGGTTGTCCTTTCTCTTGCACATACTGCTGCAACGACTTTCTGCGGACCCTGTACAAAGGTGATCAGTTCTCCAGGAGACGGACCGTTCAGAATCTCATCGCGGAGTTGAGGGAAGCGAAACGGAAATACAACATCTCAAGCGTTTTCTTCTATGACGAGGTCTTTCCCGGCCAACTGTCGTGGCTCCAGGAATTCTCAGAAACGTATAGACGGGAGATACGTCTTCCATTCAAGATATACTACCACTTCAGGCTGGCCGACGAAGAGCGTATCAAACTGTTGAAGAATGCCGGCTGCGGCCTGATCGCATTTGGACTTGAAAGCGTATCTGAGAGGATCCGCCGGCAGATTTGTAATAGAATTTACACCAACGAAGAGGTCATATCGGCCATTCGGATGTGCCAAGAGTATGAAATCGAGACGGTGGTCGACCATCTGTTCGGCTTACCAACTGAAACTGAAGCTGATCAGAAAGAAGCCGTGAGATTCTACCGCATGCTATCTCCTGATATCGTCTACTCGTTCTGGCTGGTCTATTATCCAAAAACCTCCATCATCGAGAAGGCGATCTCCGCCGATCTGCTCTCCGAGGAAGATTTGGAGCATATAGACAGCGGAGAGAGAAGCTACTTCCACAACAGCATATTTGTGAAGAACAAGAAGGTCTTGGAGAAGTACGAGACTCTGCTGGATCTGGTGCCTCTGGTGTCAGCGAAAAAGCACGAGATAATTTCTGAGACGCCGTTGATATTTAAGCTATTACCGCACGGCTATTTCACTCACCATTTCCTCTTGTTCCTTGCCAACTTGCGGATGGAGCACAGCCCGGATACTGATCACCTGAAGCTTCTGTTTTCAAGAAAACACGTCCCATAAACAGTCCTTGAACAATGGATGATGAAACGGCTTCTTGGGAAGCATGCTTTCGGATGGACGCCGCATATGGCGTCACTTCGGCGAGCGACGCGTGAGATGGGGGAGGCAAGAACATCGCGAAGGGCATTGTCGCCGCGGGACTGCGGCGGTTGTGCAAGAAACAGGTAGCCTCAGCGCCGGTCGATGTCGTACTTCTCCTGTTCCCACCACTCCTGCCATTTCGCGTGGTCTTGCCCGAAGTCCTGGCCCGTCACCCTCTTAAGTGCCAGCCCCACGAAGAAGCGGTACGTGTCGCCTGAATCCATGAACGCGTCGACTGCCGGATTCATTGACCGGGTGGCCGCGAGGCTGCCAACGGCCTTTCTCGTCCGCTGAATGAATCCCCAGTTCTCGTCTCTGAGAGCGCCTATCAAGGGCTCGACAACTGGGTCACCTATCTTCGCAAGAGCTTCTGTCGCGCGCTCTCGGACAGTCGAGTTACCGTCTCCAAGCGTGCCGATTAGCGGCTTGATTGCACGGTCGTCTTTCATCTTTCCGAGCGCAGATATCGCGGCTATTCGTACGCGGTCATGCTCGTCCTTGAGCGCTGCCACGAGCGGCTTTACCGCACGACTGTTTCCTATTGCCCCAAGCGACCGTGCTGCGGACTGGCGAACATCCGCATCTTTGTCTCTGAGCGCAGCGATAAGAGGTTCGACGACGCGGTCGTCCTCCATTCCCCCTAACGCGCGCACCGCGGCTTCTCGAACTCCCGGGTGTTTGTCCTTAAGGGCGGCGATCAAGGGTTCGACAGCGCGGTCGTCTTCTATTGCTCCCAGCGCGTCGGCCGCAGCACCTCGGACTTCTGCATTCTTGTCCTTGAGCGCAGCGATCAGCGACTCGACAACACGGTCGTCTGTCATTTTCCGGAGGCCCCACGCTGAAGCGCTTCGGATGTCTGCGTCTTCATCTTTGAGCGCGGCAATAAGTGGCTCAACGGCGCGATTGTCCCCTGTCTGCGCCAGCGCCGATGCGGCCGTCGCTCGAAGCCATCCGTGCTCACGCTCATCCTCAAGGGCCGCAATCAAAGCTGCTACAGCACGGCGACCGCCTATTCGACCCAGCGAGTATGCGGCCTGCAACCGAAGACTGTTGTCTTCCTTCTTGTCCCGAAGCAAAGCAGCAAGCGGCTCGACGGCCCGACTGTCTCCTGTCGTCCCGAGGACGCACGCTGCGACAGTTCGAAGATGCGCGTCTTCATCTCCCAAGGCAGCAATCACTGCCTCAACGGCACGCCCGTCTCGTGTCCCCGAAAGACTCTGCAGCGCGAGGTGCCTCATGTAGAGATTTTCAGAACCAAGTGCGGCAACAAGCGGCCCTGCGGCAGGCGTGCCGATCTTCTGAAGAGATTCCGCCACCCAGCATGGTCGTTCTTCTTCGTTCCCGAAAAGAGCAAGGAGCGCTTCTGCCGCACGCGTGTCCTTCATCGCCCCAAGCGCCTGTCCGGCAACCGATCGAACGTATTCGTCTTCATCCTCCAGCGCCGCAATCAACGGCTCCACCGCACGGGTGTCACCCAACCTGCCCAATGCACCAAGCACCCCCCATCGGTCACGCGGGTCTCTATCCTTGAGGACCGCAAGCAACGGCTCGACTGCGCGAGTGTCACCCAGCTCTCCCAATGCCCACGCTGCACTGTGCACGACCTTTTCATCATCGAGCGTTCTGATCAGTGGTTCCACTGCGCGCCTATCGCCGATTCTTCCGAGCGCATGGGCCACGGATTGTCTGACGCCCCTGTCCTCGTCTTTCAGGGCTGCAATCAACGGTTCGACCGCAAACTCGCCCATTGCGACAAGCGCTTCCGACACGTAGCCGCCGAAACTTCTTTTGCTCGACGCGGCAATCAGGTACTCGACGACTCGGGTCTCCTTCATCTCTTGCAGCATGCGCCCGGCATACTCTCGGGCTTCTGCATCTCGTG
Source organism: uncultured bacterium (assembly GCA_964524145.1). Taxonomy (GTDB): domain Bacteria; phylum Hydrogenedentota. The sequence continues at coordinate 51,364 of CAZGCA010000040.1, forward strand.
AATACAACAGCTTGATCAGTTCACGCACCGCGGGAGGCATGTCGGCGGGAATGCTTTCCGTCAATGCTCGCGGCTGGGCATGACTAAAGGGCAGATTGGCACATAGCACGACTATTAGTACTGCCGAAACCCTTTCAGCGAGTTTCATCTCTCCCTCTGTGTATCCCGTGTAGCCGATACCGTTTCGCCAAGTACAATCCAGCAGCGTAAGTCGCACAAAGCGGACGACATTTTCTGTGCGCGAATCACATTAATAGAGGAAATACGTATCGAACTCAGGTATTTCGCCTTCCTCGACGATGGATGTCCAATTCGCCAGCTGCCCCTCATCGTCCTCCCAGAAGGTTCCGCATAGCTGAAAGTATTCGAGGACGACCTCACGTTCGCCCGCTTCGAGCAGCTCTTTCGCAAGCGCCATACTTGGATCATCATAGTCGGGATCTTCGATCCGCCCGGACTCGATCAAGTGATGTTTCGCCGTCGCTACGTCGTCCGACCACAGGGCAATCCTGCCGAGAACCGTGTTCGCGTTGTGCACAGCTTCCCAGTATATCCAGTCCCATTCCTTCTTGTATCGAGGCGCTCTGTTCAACGCCTCAGTTGCGTAGCTCTCAGCCTTTTCCAGGTCGCCGGACTCAAACGCCATCACTGCGAGCTCGTCGAGCAGGTCGAACTTGTCCACTTTGTCCTTTGTTAGGCTCAACGCCATTTCGAGCTGTTCCACGGCCTTTGCCGCCTGTTCGGCCCTCTCTTCGGCAGACTCGCTGTCCATCCCGAGCGAATACAAGAACGC
>CAZGCA010000041.1:0-49408 GCA_964524145.1 uncultured bacterium
CCCTATTCGAGGCCATACTTCTTTATCTTGTATTGCAGGGTGGTCCGCTTGATGCCAAGCTCTTCGGCGGTGCGCGAGCGGTTCCACCGGTTCCGTTCGAGCGCCTCCGCGATCATTCTCTTTTCGATATCCTCGGTAACCTCGGTCAGGCTCCCCCCGTCCTGGACGTCTCCGGTGGCTGGCGAAACCTGCGGGGCAACCGGTGTGCCCGAAAGGATGTCCGGCGATATGTCGTCCAGTGTGATGAGCGGACCATCCGCGAGAATCACCGAACGTTCGAGACAGTTCTCGAGCTCCCGCACGTTTCCAGGCCAGGAGTACGCGAGCAACGCATCCATCACGCCCTGGTCGATCTGTTTGGTCTCCTCGCCGGTCTTGCGACATATCTGGTCGACAAAGTACGCGGCCAGATATTCTATGTCGCCGGTCCTGTCCCGCAGCGGCGGCAGGTGGACAGAGATGACGTTAAGGCGGTAATAGAAATCTTCGCGAAACCTCCCCTCAGCGATGCCCTTCTTGAGATCCTGGTTGGTCGCGGCGACAATTCGAACATCAACCTTCATCGTTTTCGTGCCGCCAACCCGCTCGAACTCGCCCTGCTGCAACACTCTCAAGAGCCGGACCTGGGTTGAGGAGTCCATCTCACCGACCTCGTCGAGAAAGAGCGTGCCGCCATCGGCGATCTCGAACCGACCCTTCTTTTGCTGATGAGCGCCGGTAAACGCACCTTTCTCGTGGCCGAACAGCTCGCTCTCCAACACACCGGGAGCAAGGGCGGCGCAGTTGAGGGCTATGTACGGTCCGAACTTGCGCTCGCTTTTAAGGTGGATGGCTTTGGCCACGAGTTCCTTGCCTGTGCCGGTCTCGCCGACGATGAGGACCGAGCTGTCGGTCGGACCGACCTTCTCGATAACCCAACGCAGCTTCTGTATCTGCGGACTCCTGCCCACAAGGTCCATCAGCCCATCGCTGACCGACTGCGCTACATCTTCGGAGGTCACGGGGCTCTCAGCCGCAAGCGCATCCTCGACCTTGCGCTCGATCTCGTCCAGCTTGAACGGCTTGGTTATGTAGTCGGCAGCGCCCAACCCCATCGCCTCGACCGCACCCTCAATGGTGCCGTACGCAGTGATGACGATAACAGCCGTGTCCGGGTCAACTTCCTTGGCGGCCCTGAGCACATCAAGCCCGTCCCGTTTGGGCATCTTCAGATCGGTGATGACAAGCTGATACCGGTTTGACTTCAGGAGAGATATGGCCTTCTCTCCGTCCGCAGCCTGGTCGACCGAGAAACCGAGGGCGGTAAAGGTCTGGACAAGCACCTTGCGCATATTGGCCTTGTCATCGACAACAAGCAGCTTACCGCTGTCCATCGCTCACCCGCGCTTATTATCCCGCACCAGTAACGGCCGCGCCAAGTCCGAATATCGGCAGAATGAGCGCGATGACCATGCCGCCAACGATAACGCCCAGCAGCACGATGAGCATCGGCTCGATGAGACTTGTCAAGCTGGCGACGGTCGAATCGACCTCCTGGTCGTAGAAGTCCGATATCTTGAGCAGGAGCTGTTCGAGAGCGCCCGTCTTCTCGCCGACGGATATCATCCTCGTCACCATCGGCGGAAACTCGCCGGACTTGGCTAGTGGATCGGCGATCGTCTGGCCCGCACGAACGCTTTCCATCGAATCCCGCACCACGCCCGAAAAGACTGCGTTGCCGGCAGTGTTCGCCACTATCTCGAGCGAGCTGAGTATGGGCACACCGCTTCGCGTCAACGTGCTGAATGTGCGTGTGAACCGGGATATTGCCACCTTCCTGAACAGCTTGCCGAAGACGGGTATCTGCAGTTTGAGCCGGTCAAACTGGTATCGTCCCGCCGGCGTCCGCGTGTAGAAACGGATCGCCACGATTAATGCAACGAAACCTGCAATAACGAACAGGATATAGCGCCTGAGCACGTTGCTGAGCGCCATCAGCGCGAGGGTCGGTGCCGGCAGATCGGCCTCAAGCGACATGAAGATCTCCTCGAACTTCGGTACCACCCAAGTCAGCAACGCGGTCGAAAGCAGTATGACAAACGCAAACACCACCGTTGGGTAGGTCATTGCGGACTTTATTTTCTGCTTGAGTGCTTCGGCGGCCTCCATATAGTCCGCCAACTGCAACAGTATGCCGTCGAGGTTCCCGGACGCCTCGCCTGCGCGCACCATGGCAACGTAGAGTTCAGTGAAAACACGGCCATGTTTCCTGAGCGCGTCGGAGAAGCTCTCGCCTGCTTCAACATCCTCGGCTATTGTACTGAGCACTCTCCTGAAGTTGACGTTCTCGGTCTGTTCGGACAGAATGTCGAGCCCCTGCATCAACGGAAGTCCTGCGTTGACTATGGTGGCAAGCTGTCGCGTGAAAACGACCATCTCTGACGATTTGACCTTGCGACCTCGGAACGCTCTCCCGGCAGCCGCGGGCGCTCGCGCGGCTGCCGCAGCGCGCCCGGCTCCGCCCGCCTCTTGAACCGAGGTGGGTATCAGACCACGACCCTGCAGAACCCCGACAAGAGCCTGCTTGTTCTCGGCAACAAGTGTTCCCGAAAGACTGTTCCCGGTGCGGTCTCGCGCTGTGTAGGAAAATGTTGGCATCTCAGCTCCTTCTCTCTGGCCGGCAAACGTTTACGTACCACGGAAACCGGACAGATGCCTCATGCTTCAATCTCTTCTTCACTCTCATCGCTCGGATCGGACAGCCGGTGCTTTTTCAATCTGTACCGCAGCGATCGCGAGGTGAGGTTCAGCAACTCCGCCGCTTTCTTTTGAGAGTTGTTCGTTTTGGCAAGCGCCTGCAGTATAAGTACCCTCTCGATCTCATCGGTCTTCTTCTCGAGATCCAAACCTTCGGACGGCAACACGAACTCGCCCGCATCGGGCGCGGCAAGGTAGTTGCGAACCTTGGCGGGCAAATCGTCGGGCGTTATCGTGTCTCCCGAACAGAGCGCGACCGCCCGCTCGACAACGTTCTCGAGCTCCCGTACATTGCCGGGCCAGTTAAACTTCTCGAGCGATGACATCGCTTCGGACGATACTCTGCTGACACCCGTGCCGAGCTCGCGGGCATGCTGCTTCACGAAGTGCTTGACGAGAAGCGGTATGTCTTCTGTTCTCCCGCGGAGCGGAGGCGCGACAATGGGTATGACGTTGAGCCTGTAGTATAAGTCCTCACGAAATGACCCGTCGGCTACCATCTGTTCGAGATCCTTGTTCGTCGCGCTCACCAGCCGAACGTCAACGCTCATCACCTTGGTGCTGCCCACGGGCTTGATCTTCTTCTCGTCCAGCGCCCGCAGCAGCTTCGCCTGTAGCGCAAACGGCATATCGCCTATCTCGTCCAGGAAGAGCGTGCCACCGCTCGCCACGGCAAACATCCCCTTCTTGTCCTCGACCGCGCCGGTAAACGAGCCGCGTTTGTGCCCGAACAACTCGCTCTCGAGCAGGTTCTCAGGTATCCCCGCGCAGTTTATCGCAACGAAGGGCTTCTCGCGTCGCGGGCTCAGGTCGTGAATGGCCCGCGCTACAAGTTCCTTGCCCGTTCCACTCTCGCCATGTATCAACACCGTGCTCGACAACGGGGCAACCTTCCTGATCAGCTCTTGAGCCTCGACCATCGCGCTGCTTTGGCCGATCAGGTTTGTTATCTTCCCGATCCTGGCCTGCTCGTCCAGCAGCACGCGGTGCTCTTCCTTCAGGCGCTTCTGTTCGAGCGCCTTGCTCACTACCACACGCATCTCCTCGTTCTTGAACGGTTTCACGAGGTAATGGTATGCGCCCTTGCGTATCGCCTCTATCGCAGTGTCTATCGAGCCATATGCAGTTATCATTACCGCAGGAACGTCCGGTTTGGCCTTCTGAACATCCGAGAGAATCTTCATGCCGGCGTTCCGGTCTGTTCCTATGCGCAGATCGGTTATGACGATATCGAAGTTGTCCTCCTCAATGAACCTGCGTGCCGCTGCAACGTCCGACGCAACGAGCGTCTCATACCCGTCGTTCTTAAACATTATGCTCAACAGCTCGCACATGCTCTTTTCGTCGTCAATCACGAGAACGCGGGGATTGTCCACCGGACGCCTTCCTATCCGTGCGCGTGCGCCGCCACGACACGCGCCTCGTCCCGTTGTGGAATGGGCAGCGTGACAACCACCACCGTTCCGACACCTTGCTGGCTCTCGATCTTCACGTTGCCACCGTGCGCTGTAATTATCTTATGCACAACGGCAAGACCCATGCCGACACCATCAGCCTTGCTCGAGTAGAACGGTTCGAACACCGTATCGAGGTTCTCGGGAGCTATCCCCTCGCCTTGATCGACGAAAGAAATGCTCACAAACTTCTGCTCCGAATCAAAAGCGTCCTCGATAACCAGCTTGCCGCCTCCGGGCATTGCCTCAACCGCGTTCTTTCCAATATTGAGCATGGTCTGTTTTATCTGGGACCTGTCGGCCTCGATCTCGCAAGGAGGTGCACCCGAGACAGATTCGATAGCGACGGTGTCCGGCGTCTTGGGGTCCCGCTCCAGCAACTCGACCACCTCGGCCAGTAGCTCGTTCACCTCGAACCGTTCCTTGCGATTCGGATGGTACCCTGCAAAATCGAGGAACCCGCTCACTATCTCGTTGAGTTGGTCGGCCTCGCGAGTAGCTATCGATACGAGCGCACCCGCCACATCCTGGTTGCCAAGGTTGCTCTCCAACTCCTGAACCGAGCCGCGTATGGCTGCCAGGGGATTCCTGATCTCGTGAGCGAGACCCGCAGCGAGCTCTCCAACCGCCGCCAGCCGATCCTGTTGTCGCAGTTCGTGCCTTATCCTGACAAGGTCGCCGATGTCTGCAAAGCTGCCCACGACGCCCGTGATATGTCCGGCGCGATCCGTTATCAGGCTCGTGCTGAGCCCAACCGGAATCTTCTTTCCGTCCTTCCTCGTCACCTCAAACTCGTGGCTGGTAAACTCCTTCCCGCCGGTCAACGCGAGCTCGAGCGGATTCTCACTATCGCCGACAACGTTGAACACCTCAGCGCATGGCCGCCCCACGGCCTCCTCGGCATCATATCCGAGTATCCCCAGGCCCGCAACATTGAGCGTGGTAACCTTTCCATCCTCTCCAACTATCAGAAACCCGCTGTTCAAGTGGTTGAGCAGCCCTCTCTGAAACGCGAGCAGCCTGCGCACCCGCCACGACCAGTACCCGCTGATGAAACCGGTCAGATAGAACGCGAACACCTGGACAACGAACCGGTATGCCGTAACGCTGTCGAATCCCAATCGTGCGGCGGCTCCTGACATGCCGAGACCCGCAGCTCCGGAAACACCGTAGTAGCTCAGCACCGCGTTGACAAACAATGCCGCCGACGCGAGCGTCGCGGCAATAATGCTGTCGAACTGTGAGAGGAGGATTCCCGCCTCGAGCACTACGATGATATAGAGGAAACTGAGCAGGCTGTATATCCCGCCGGTGAAGTTAACGATCGCCGCAACCAGAACCAGATCGAGCAGGAGTTGGTATCTAATGAACCGCGGTGAGAACTCGACGTCATGCCTCAGAGTGAGGATCACCGTGTTCACCACGGTGAAAAGACCGGCGATCGCAAACGCGACGTAGAGAGCGTCTCGGTACGGCTGCGACGCCACCCCGGTACCCCTCTGAAGCAGAATGCAGAGGCAGAACACCCCCGCGGCTATCAGAAGCCGCACCACGAGAGCCTGGCGCATCCTCCTGTCACCAGCGCCGGCCGTCGCCGTTTGAGCGTTCCCTTCCGGCATCTTTGTCAACCTCCGATGCACGCTGTTCTGGACTACGAACCGCCGCTTTCCATCAGACGCGTGAGATCGTCAGGCATGCTGCTGCGTTGCATCGCCTGCTCGTAACTGATCTTGCGGTCATAGTAAAGCTTGTAGAGCGACTGGTTCATCGTCTGCATGCCCTGACCGCCGCCTATGCTTATCATCGAGTATATCTGATGTATCTTCTCCTCGCGGATGAGCGACCGGATCGCCGGCGTCGGCATCATGATCTCCAATCCGAGCACACGCCCCTCTCCGGTCGGCCTCGGTATGAGCTGCTGGACGACCACGCCCTCGAGCACGAACGAAAGCTGTGTCCGAACCTGTTCCTGCTGCCCCGAAGGGAAGACGTCTATTATGCGGTTGATGGTCTGTGTCGCGTCGTTCGTGTGCAACGTGGCGAACACCAGGTGCCCTGTTTCCGCTACGGTGATCGCCGCGCTCATCGTCTCCAGGTCGCGCATCTCTCCTATGAGTACCACGTCGGGATCCTGGCGCAGAACGTACTTTAGCGCCGCGGCAAAACTTTTCGTATCCGCCCGCACTTCCCGCTGGTTGACAACGCTCTGCTCGTGTTTGTGCAGAAACTCTATCGGGTCCTCGACGGTGATGATGTGGCAGTTGCGTTCCTTGTTGATTCTGTCGATGATGGCGGCGAGCGTGGTCGATTTGCCGCTGCCCGTCGCTCCGCACACCAGGACGAGCCCGTGCGGCCGGATCGCAAAATCGGCCACGACCTGCGGCAGCCCCAGCTCCTCAAACGTCCGTATGCCAAACGGTATTGCGCGAAACGCAGCGACCACCGAACCCCTGTCGCGGTACACGTTGACACGGAACCGGCTGAGCCCTTCCAGTCCAAAGGACATGTCGAGTTCGTGTTCGGACTCGAAATCCTTGACCTGCTCCTCATTGAGCACCGTATAGATGAGTTCCCTGGTATGCTCGGGAGTGAGCGGGTCGTGGCCGTCCAGGGCCTCAAGCTTTCCGCTGACCCGCACCATCGGCGGAAGGCCTACCGCAATGTGCAAGTCGCTCGCTTCCTGTTCCAGCATCTTTACCAGAAGCTCTTTAATGGATGCCATTGTGCTGTACCTCCCAGATGCTGCTCAGTCGGCAGCCGTTATCCGCAGTACCTCCTCGAGAGTTGTCAGTCCCTTGACAGCCTTCTCGAGCGCGTTCTGGCGCAGCGTACGCATCCCCAGCTCGGTTGCTTTCTGCTTGAGCGTGGTCGCGGGCGCTCGCTCCATTATCAGGTCCTCGATCTCCTCAGAGTTCGGCATGACCTCTATCACCGCAAGACGCCCCTTGTAGCCCGAGTCTTTACATCTCTTGCAGCCGCGGCCACGATAAAACGTTGCCGTACCACCCGACGGTTTGTACTGTACTCTCTTGAGGACATCTTTGGGTACTTCTACTTCCTCCTTGCAGTTGTTGCATATCCGTCTCATCAGCCGTTGGGCGGCGGTCAGCTTGAGCGACGACGCAATTAGGAACGGCTCCATCCCCATATCCGTCAGCCGTGTCACCACGCTCGGTGCGTCGTTCGCGTGCAACGTGCTCAGCACAAGATGACCGGTCAGCGCAGCCTTGATTGCTATGTCGGCGGTCTCCTCGTCGCGCATCTCTCCGACCATCACGATGTCGGGGTCCTGACGCAATATGGACCTGAGCGCGCTGGCAAACGTGAGCCCGATCTCAGCATGAACATGTACCTGATTGACCCCGAACAGCTCGTACTCGACCGGGTCTTCGACCGTGACGATGTTGACGTCCGCGTTATTCAGATAGTGCAGAGCGCTGTACAGCGTAGTGGTTTTGCCGCTGCCCGTCGGACCCGTAACAAGGATTATCCCGTAGGGCGACTGGATGCTGCTCATGAAATCGCGATACGGCTGCTCCTCGAACCCGAGCTGCTCGAGATCCAACGACAACGCCCCTTTGTCCAGAATACGCATGACCATCTTCTCGCCGTGGTACGTCGGAAGGGTCGAGACGCGGAAATCTATTTCGCGACCCTTGTACTTTATGCGGAACCGCGCGTCCTGCGGCACCCTGTGTTCGGCTATGTCCATATCACACATTATCTTGAACCGTGACGTGAGCGCGGCTTGGACGTTTTTTGGCGGGCTCTTTTCCTCCTCGAGCTTGCCGTCGATCCGGTAGCGTACGCGGAGCCGTTTCTCGAACGGCTCGATATGCACGTCCGAAGCGCCACTTTCTATCGCATTGGTCAATATCAAGTTGGCCAACCGGACTATCGGAGCCTCCTCGGCCTCAACCTGTACCGAGGCAAGGTCTACGTCCTCCTGCTCAACGACCATCTCGAGTTCATCTTCCCCGCCCGACTGCTGCATCAAGTCGTCGAATATCTCCTCCTCGGCCATTGCGCCGTCACGTTGGCCGTAGTACTTGTCGATAGAATCGCGTATCTCCGACCCCATGGACACCACAACCTCTATCTCGTGGCCGGTGAGCATTCTGAGGTCATCGAGCGCCATGATGTTCAGCGGGTCGGACATGGCGATGGTAAGCGTGTTGCCTGCCACCGATACAGGAATGAGCTGGTACTGGCGAGCCAGTGCCTCGGGAATCTGTCCGATAACATCCGGCGGTATACGGTAGCTGTCCACGCGAAGATGCGGCACCTGCAACTGTTCGCTCAGCGTGACGACGATATCCTCTTCGCTCACGTATCCGAGCTCGACAAACACGTATGGCAACGGCTTGCCGGTTCGTCGCTGATGCGTCCTGGCCTCAGCCAACTGGTCAGAGTCTACGAGTTCCTGTTCCAGCAGTATGTCGCCAAGACGCTTTTGCGCTGTTTTCGCCATCTTCTACACGCTCCCTGTTTACGGGCGACGCGCCCACGACGCTCGATCTCGATCTCGAAATAGATGCCCGAGTATTTCCTGTGCGAGGTCGACCGTAACCGCTTGTCTCGATAGTTGACAGAATGCTATCACCTTCTTGAGCGATCCCGAGAGTTTCCTTATGTCATCGGTTACCTGTGTCGCAATAAGCGTCAGCACTTCGTTCGGCACGGTCGCGTTGGCCCGAGCAAGCTCACGTCGGAGAATCTCGATACGCATATCCCACTCAGGCGGTTTGAGGCCGCTCACAATCCCACCCGCAAAACGTGACACAAGGCGTCTCTCGAGATTGTCGAGCGCCTCGGGTTCCTTGTCGCCGGCAATCACGATCTGCTTATGGTTGTTGTACAGGTCATTGAAGATGTTGAAGAACTCCTCCTGGGCGCGCTCCCTGCCCGCCAGAAACTGTATGTCGTCTATGATCAGTACTTCTCTATCACTGTACCGTTCGCGGAACGCGTCCAACTCGTGCCGCTGGATAGCATCTACCAGCTTGCTGCCGAAAGCGCTGGACGACAGGTACGAGACTTTCGCGTTCGGTCTGACAAGAAGGATGCTGATACCTATTGCGTTGAGCAGGTGCGTCTTGCCCAATCCCACATCGCCGTATATGAAAAGTGGGTTATACTCCGCGCCCGGCGTGTCGGAAACCGACTCTGCTACCGCGTAAGTAAAGGCATTGGCGGTTCCCACAACAAACGAATCGAACGTGTATTCCGGTATCGGCAAATCCTCCTCGCCGAACCTTGGCTGCTGAGCTCGGTCGGCCCCTGTTTTCAGTTTGCCGAGCACTGGAGCCATCGCCTGCGTCATGGCAGACACGCCTCGTGCACTTGCGCTCCTGAGTTGGTCGATTCTATTCGACTTGTCCGGGCTCGCATCGTCGACTTGTGCCGCCTCTTCACTTGTGGCCTCCGTAACAACCTCTATTCGGGGTTCTTCTTTTGCGGGTTTCGGTTCGGCGGCTGCAGCAGGTTCCGGTTCAACGGTAGCCGCAGGAGGCTCGGGCTCAGGTTCTGGTTCGGGTTCGGGTGCAACAGGTTTCGGCTCCCGCTTGGCTTTTGGCGCCGGTTTCGGCTCTGGCTGAGGCTCGACTTGCTCCTCAACCGGTTCCGTCTGTTTCTGAGCGGCCGCCCTCTTCTTTTGCTTTGCCTCCTTCGGGAAGACCAGCGGCAACACGATCTCGAAGTGCTGCCAATTGCATAGAATCGGTTTTATCTTCAACTCGGAACACGCGCGGATTTGTTCGAGAGCCTCAGTATCCAGTGGGTCAACCATGGCAACGGTCATGATGCTTCCCAACTTGTCAATAGGCAGAACCCCGTACCGGCGACAGACGTCATACGGCAACAGATCCTTTACGGTGTCGCGTATCTCGTACTCGGCGAGCTGTATCAGGGGGATGCTACACTGTCGAACGAGAAACTCCTCGAGCGCTTCTACAGTTATGTACTCGAGCTCTACCAGCGCACGACCCAGAAAACTGTTCTCCTCCCCCTTCTTTTGAAGCGCTGCATCGAGTTGCTTGGCAGTAATCAACCCCTCCGCGAGCAGCATTTCGCCCAGCCTCGTGGAGGTTACTGGTGCACTGCCGTCATCAGCCATCCGCTACACCCACAAGCATGACCCCAAAGGACCGTGCCGTTTGACAAGAACTACATTCAGACAGACCTCTTCCGCTTGCCCATAATTCTACCAGAAAAAGACTTACGGGTCAAGCAAGAGGGCGATTGCGTGACCAAACGAAGGGGTTGCAGCGCGCGTGGAACGATGCTATAATAAAGAGTGGAGTAGCACATGTACCATATCGTTCCACATGCGGGCCAAAGGCGGATGCGGAACCGGTGTTGGCAAGAGGAGTGAATGGTCAATGGCAGCCAAGAAGGTGGCGGCGCTCGTTTGTCTCGTGTTGACGTTGGTGATTATTGCGGACATGCTGATGCCCGAGAAAGCGTTGGCCGCACGCGGCGGATCGGACCTATCGGTATCCAAGGGCGGTGAGAAGGCCGAGGCGGTGCTGCATGTCGAGAAACCGAGCTGGCAGAAGATGGCCTTCGGCATCGGTATGCTGATAGCCGGAATACTCTCGCTGAAATACCTGTAGGTCGCGCGACCGCTCTCGCCTATCGCGACGGCGTCCGAAGAGAATCGTGCACCCGGTTGGTGATCTTGTCGGCAAGAGTCGTCGACTCAACGTCCTGTAGCAGTTCGTACCAGCTGATTCGCTTCTCCTTCCTGAACCACGTCATCTGGCGTTTCGCGTAGCGGCGCGAGTTGCGCTTGGTCAACGCAACAGCCTCCGCGGTCTCGATCTCTCCCGATACACATGCAACGGCCTCGCGATATCCGAGTGCGGCGATCCGCTCGATCTCCTCTCGATATCCTTCGTCGAGCAGTCCCCGCACCTCTTCGAGAAATCCTTCTGCGAACATCGTCTCGACACGGGCGTCAATCCTCGCGTTAAGCTGGGCTCGGTTCCGTGATATGCCGACCATGACGGGGTTGACCTGTACGCCGCGCCGTTTGTGACGAGCCTGAAGCTGCGATATCGGGACACCGGTCAGCTCATAGACCTCGAGGGCTCGGACTATCCGCCGCAGATCGCCTGCATGTATCTTCTGAGCAGCGGCGGGATCCACTTCAGTCAACCGATTGTAGAGAGAGCCGACGCCATCGTTCTCAGCTACCGTCCGCAGCCGGGTACGCAGGTCGCCGTCCGCACCGGGTGCCGGGAAAAGGCCGTCGACGAACGCGCGAACGTACAACCCCGAACCGCCCACGACCACCGGGACTTTTCCTCGGCCCCAAAGGTCCACGGCAACCTTGAGGGCTTGCCGCTCAAACTCGGCCGCGCTGAAACGTTCGGACGGCTCGACGGTCGCAACAAAATGGTGTTTGACCCGCACGAGCTGGTCGTTGGTAGGAGCAGCCGTGCCGATAGACATGCCGCGGTATATCTGTATCGAGTCGGCGGATATGATCTCTGTCTGGAACCGTTCGGCAACCTCGATGGCGAGCTCGGTCTTGCCGACCGCGGTTGGCCCAACAATGACGAGGGCTGGAAGCTCCAAACGCCTCTACCTCCTCTTAAAGCTTCGTTCGAGATCGTCGCGGGTCAGCTCGGTCACTATGGGCCGACCGTGCGGACAGGTGTACGGCGGAGTAAGTCTGCGAAAACCGGCTATGAGCTCACGGCGCTCCTCGGGCGATAGCGGGTCGCCCGCCTTCACGGACGACCGGCACGCCGACAGCGAGAGAACCAGGAGCGACTCCCACATCTGGTCGGTATCGCGGAACAGGTCGCCCTGCGACATCTCTTCCACAACGCGATGTATCAGGTCGTCGATCTTCGATTCGCTGAACAGGCTGCACATCGACGTGACAGCGAAACTGTTGTGACCGAACGGTTCGATCTCGACACCGAGCCTTGCGAAGATATCCAGATGCTCTTCGAGTATCGCGGCGGAGCTGGGCGGCAGCTCGACCGTCAGAGGCACCAGAAGCTGCTGGCGCGCAAACGACTCGTTGTTCAGTTCGTTCTTGAGCGCCTCGTAGGTGATCCGTTCGTGCAACGCGTGCTGATCGATTATCAACGCTCTCTCTTCGAGCGGCAGAACCAGGTACGTGTTGAATATCTGGGCCGGAGCCTCCCCGGATGAAATGATGGCCTCGTAGAACGGCTCCGGAACAACCCGGGGCTCGTCATCGGTGCCCGGAGCTTTCTCCTGCCCTGCGGCGCGAGACGTTGGTACCTGACCATCCAACCGGCTCGATTCGGTCTCAACGAGTTGGCGTTGCTCGGGCGGAGGCTGCTCGGCGGCAAGGACGAAACGGCCTCCGGAGGTCGAGGAGCGTGTGGACCGCTCTGCGCTCGGTTCCGGCCGGACCGGAACGGTCGTTTCGGCAGCCGGGCTTTCCGGCACGGCCACCGGTTCAGGCGGCTTCGATAAGACCGCAGGCTCGGCGGCTCGCGCGCCTATCTGCGCGAGCGCTTCCCTCGTCGCGGCGGCCGCGAGATCGTGGACCGTTTTCTCCTGCCGGAACCGCACCTCGCGTTTTGTCGGGTGGACGTTGACGTCGACCTCGCCGGGATCCATCTCGAGCATGAGGATCGCCACCGGGAACCTGCCCGACGGTATCAGCGTGCGGTACGCCTCGGTGACCGCACCCGTAAGAGCCCGGTTGACCACGGGCCGTCTGTTAAGAAAGAAGAACTGGTGGCTGCGGTTCGACCGCGTAAGGGAAGGCTTGCCCGCCATACCGGTGACGCGCGTTTTCGGACCGGAGAACTCGATCGGGACGAGATGCCGCACGAAATCCACGCCCCACAACAGCGCGACCCTGCCCGAGAGATTCTCTGCCGGCGGCGCCTCAACAACGGTTTTGCCGTTATGCCTCAGCCGGAACGCAATATCAGGGTTGGCCAGCGCGTGCCGCTGTACAATGTCAAGGATGCGGCTCAACTCCGTCGCCGTGCTCTTGAGAAACTTCGCTCGTGCGGGCACGTTGAAGAACAGGTTGCGTACGGATATGCGCGTGCCCGCCGGACCGCCAACGGACGATACCTTCTTCACCGTACCGCCGACGACTTCGATCCTCGTTGCAGCCACGGCCTCCTTGGTTCGCGTGAGCAGCTCGAACTTCGATACCGAAGCGATGCTCGGCAGCGCCTCGCCGCGGAAACCGAACGTCCCTATCCTGTCCAGGTCGGAGACGGACGACACCTTGCTCGTGGCGTACCGTTCGAGACAGAGCAACGCTTCGTCTTCGGTCATGCCGAGCCCGTCGTCCGTCACGGTGATGGACCGTTTGCCGCCGCTGACAATCTCGATCGAGAGCCGCCGCGCGCACGCGTCGAGCGAGTTCTCGATGAGCTCCTTGACGACGGACGCCGGTCTCTCGACAACCTCGCCTGCGGCTATCTGATTTGCAACCGAATCGGGCAGTACTCGTATTCGGGCCATACGCAGACACACATCTCCGTGCAAGTATTCAAATCACCTCGATCACAATTCCATCCGATTCTATCTAGTTTGGCTTGAGAGTTCAATAGCCTCTCAGTTGGTCCCGACAAAAAGAACAGCGCGCGTCTATCAGCAACGCACGGGGAAGTTGTGACAACCTCTGGCTTCTGCTATAATTCGACCGAGGTGGATATTGGCGCCTTGGCCATCACCTGTACTCAAAAGAGCTTAGCGATTTGACTACTCTGAACGAGGTGTTGAACGTTACGTGGAGTTATTCCTTGGGCGTGGGCCTGGTCGGCCTGGAGAAGATGTCGCCGTTTATCAGACGCAGATGAACCAGATTCTCCGTGACTAGAGAGGGTAGTAGTGTGCCAGGATTTGCGGAAATGTCTTCTGACGATTTGTGTGCGCTCGCCGTGTGAAACAGAGCGATGACGAGCATTCTGGGGATTTCTGCTCCGTGTCATGATAGCGGGGCTTGACTCGCGAGGGATGGCGACATCATAGCTGCCTCACAGGAAGGCTCAGGAAGACTATTGCAAACGCACGATGCGCAGGGGGCAGGAGAAAGCTGGGACAAGCTCTCACAAGCGTTGTCCGTAAGCAGGTGGAACAGTGAGGAAAGGCCAAATGACATCTAACTCGAAGCCGGGACTGAAGAAGACGGCAGCCCTGGTTTTGGTTATCGCGTTTTGTGGAGTTTGTGCATGGTCGGTTTTCCATGTCAAGTATCGCGGCAAAACCGCACCATTGACAAGTGACCGTGCTGCACCGGACGACGGTGACAACAGTCTCACGAAGGAACAGCAGGATCGGATTCGGCAGCTTCAAGCCATTGGATACCTGGCCGGCACCAATCCCGCGCCGAAAAAAACGGGCGTGACGGTATACAAGAAGGGTCTCACGTTTGACGGGACAAACCTCTACGTTTCCGGCCATTTCCCCGAAGCCACGCTCATAGACATGGAGGGCGATGTCCTGCACACGTGGAGGAAGGGTTTTGAGGACGTTTGGCCGGATAGAACTGTTCCAGAAAAAGGCGACGGTCTACACTGGGATCACTATTGGCGCCGCGCGCATCTTTACGAGAACGGTGACCTCCTCGCCATCTACGAGGGTCTTGGGCTGATCAAGGTGGACAAGGATTCGAATCTGCTCTGGGAGTTTTCCGGTCCGGCCCACCACGACCTCGATGTGCTTGAAAATGGCGATATTTATGTCTTGACCCGCGTTGCCCGTATGATACCCCGGATAAACTCCGAGAAGCCTGTCTTGGAAGACTTCGTTACGATACTCGACGCGAACGGTCGGGTCAAACGCCAGGTGTCAATGCTGGAGGCGTTTGAGAAATCTGAGTTCGCGTATGTATTGGACCAGAAAATGCCCCGCGAAGGCGACCTGTTCCATTCGAACACGCTCGAACGCTTCGATGGCTCGCTCGGCCACTTGTCGCCGATCTTCAAGCGCGGCAACATTCTGACCTCCTGCAAGCTACTGGATACTATCGCGATTATAGACATGGACACAGAAACAGTTGTGTGGTGCAGGACCGGGCCATGGAGTTTTCAGCACCAGCCAACGCTGCTCAAAAACGGCAATATGCTCATCTTCGACAACAACACCCATGGCGACCACTCGAGAGTCCTGGAATTCGAGCCTCTTACCGGAACAATAGTATGGTCGTATACAGGATCGCCGCCCACGTCGTTCTACACCCACTCTTCCGGCTCATGTCAGCTGTTGCCCAACGGAAACATTCTGATAAGCGAGACCGACGACGGCCGGGCGTTTGAGGTTACACGTGATAGGACAATCGTCTGGAAATTCGTAAACCCGCATCGCGCCGACGACAGCAATGAGCGTATCGCTGTCTTGCCGGAGCTGGTCCGCCTTAACCCTGAGTTTCCGCTTGACTGGATAGCCGCAGGCAGTTCGTAAGCGTGTGCGTGCTGTTGCGCCTGGCAAGCCGCGAAGTGCTCGATGCGAAGAGGTGCGTATTGTATACGGATTGTCAAACGCGTTCTGGGGCTACCGCTGTATCCTCGAGCCGGCACCGCCTATCTGTGCTTCGACTTCGGCGCGGGTGACCCAGGCGAGGTCTCCCGGGATAGTATGGTTGATGGCTGACAGCCCGTTACCGTACTTCACGCCCGTTTCGGGACCGTCGGCGAGATACCCGTAGAGGAACCCGGCAGTGTACGCGTCTCCCGCACCGACACGGTCGATCATCTCGACGTAGTACTGCTTGTCGCGGTAAAACGTGTCGGCGAGAGCTATGCTCGACCACTTGCCGGTCAGCGGGGTGAGCACGTCGCGCAGGGTCACGGTCACCACTTTCAGGTCGAACCGTTTCTTGAGCTCGGTACATATCTCCTCGGACGTACCTTTCAGGTCGAACACCCGTTCCGTGTCATGGTCCGTCGTTATCAATACGTCGACGTACTTCATGAGCTCCGTGACGCACCGGCCCGCCTCTTCGCGCGACCACAGCTTGGCGCGGTAGTTCACGTCGAAGCTGACCTCGCATCCCGCGGCCTTGGCCGCTTGAACCGCCTCGAGCGTAGCCTCCGCGCAGTTCGTGCTCAGGGCCGGTGTTATCCCGCTGGTGTGAAACAGGCGGCACCCTTCGAGGAACGACCAGTCGACCTCGCCCGGTTGAAGCTTGCTGATAGCAGAGTTGGCCCTGTCGTATATGACGGCCGACGCACGCGGGCTCGCGCCCATCTCGAGAAAGTACACCCCGACTCGACCTTCGTTCGTCCAGACAACGTGGCTCATGTCGACACCGTGTTCGCGGCCCTTGTTGGCCACCATACGGCCCAACGGGCTTTCTACCAGCCTCGACACCCATGCGGTCTTGAGCCCCATCCTGCAGACGCCGACCGCGGTGTTGAGTTCCGACCCGCCAACCGTGACGTCGAAGCTGTCCGTCTGTTCGAACCGTTGATAGTTGGGCGGACTCAGCCGCAACATCGCTTCCCCGAACGCTACCACATCGTACATGGTTTCCGTCTTCTCCTTCCTATCCGCGCGCTTTTTTCACTTCGGCCATGAACGCGCGCGCGATATCTGTCAGTCCATCGAAATCTTTTGCAGCGATCAGGTCTTTCTTGACGAGCTTGCCGCCGACGGCCAGCGCGCTCGCGCCCGCCTCGAAAAACTCGACGACGTTGCCCAGGTCGACGCCGCCCGTTGGCATGAGCGGTATCTGCGGCAACGGCCCTTTGATCGCTTTGATCAAACCCGGGCCGCCAAGGCTCGCGGGAAACACTTTTACCAGGTCAGCGCCGCAGTCCCACGCGCGGAGTATCTCCGTCGGGGTGAACGCGCCGCATACCACCGTCTTGTTGTACCGTTTGCTGATACGAACCGTCTCGGGCGACAGCGTCGGCGTGACGACATACTCGGCGCCCGCAAGTATCGCCGCGCGTGCCGTCTCCGGGTCGAGCACCGACCCGACGCCCATCAGCACGTCGTCGCCGACCTGGGAGACGGACTCCGAGATGACTTTCAACGCGTTGGGCGTCGTCATCGTCACCTCGATAGCCTTCACGCCGCCCGCCGCGACCGCCTTGACAACGTCGACCAGCTCGCCGCTCGCCCCGGCGCGAACCACCGCCACTATGCCCGCATCAATAATGAAATCCCGTGCCGAACTCCACTTTGTCGCCATCGTTCCTCCACAATCCGGTTATTCCGGCTTAGACTCGCGACACACCGCCAACCACCTGCTAGCATACAACATGCAAGCGCGTTTAGCAAGTCCGGTACGGCTGTTGATAGTCATGGTTTCCTGCGAACCGGTGCGGCCGGGCTCAAGGATGGCCGATTATTGCCGATATCTATAGTAGAGGTAACATGTTAGCACTGAAAGCGGTACACAGGACGTGGAACGATGATAGTTGAACAGGTTGCAGCGCTCACCAAGTTCGGCACCGGAGGCAAAGGGGCCGAGGGTAAGGCTGCGACAACTCCGCAAGGCCAGCCTGAAGCGCCGGTCCATGATGAACGCGACTCGATCGATCTTTCCCCTACCGGCAAGGCGTACTACCACCTTTGCCGCACGATCCAGCAGTGCCTGAAAGAGTTCGTCGAGCCCGGGTTCGAGATGGAGCCGCCCGGGCCCAGCGCGATGGATGCCATCGACGAGTTTCTCAACCTTACCGACAGACGCGACCTGTTCGAAACGCTCGCATCGCTTTCCGTCGACGAGAAAGAGGCGTTCCTCAAAGTGCTCGGCCATCTGCTTCAGCAGGGCGTTGTCGGTCGCGAAACGCTCGAGGTCAGGGGCGAGGAAGTCGACACGTTCGTGTCAACACGCATCGGATCCGAAGAGCTGAGACACGCACGCCGCGCTCGGCCGCGTTCCCGCGACGACCGACGATAGTCTCCCCTACCCTTTTCTTGCCAGGACCAATCCGCCGGGTCTCTCTGTCCCCACTCTCTTGACTCGATGGGAAGTGGCACACATCTTCCACCGGCCGGCACGTTTGAAGGCGCGGCACGCGGTGGGGTAGAATTAAACTCAGGAACGCGCACCATTACGTTTGTCAGAGACATGTTTCGGAAATGGAAGCGGTATGTACGGGCAAAGAATACTCTTAGTCAATCCGAACACCGTGCAGCCCCCGGTGTCGCCTGTCGCGATAGACTACCTTGGCCAGACGTTGCGGGATGCGGGGTTCGGTGTGGATTTCCTCGACCTTGCGTTCAGCCTTGACGTCGACGCGAACCTGCACAGCATTCTTGGCGAAGAGTACCTGTTCGTGGGTGTTACCGTGCGCAATGTCGACGACTCGTGTTTTGCCACCGGGGAGTTCACGCTCGAACACACGCGGTCCGTCATCGAGATGATCAAGCGATACAGCGAGGCGCCGGTCGTGGTGGGCGGTGCGGGGTTCTCGATATTCGGTGCGCCGGCGCTCGACTACTGTGGCGCGGATATCGGCGTTGTGGGAGACGGCGAAACGTCTTTATCGATGATTGCCGAGGCGATAGCGAACGGTCACGACTATTCGACGCTGCCGGGTGTTGTACTGCCGTGGGACGAGACGGGATACTCGAACCCGCCTGTCTTGTGCGACCTGGCGTCGATCGATCTGTCCGCGCGCGACACGGTCGATAACGTGCGGTATTTTGACGAAGGCGGTATGGTCGGGTTCGAGACAAGTCGCGGTTGTGACCAGGCGTGTGCGTACTGTGCCGACCCGGTGTGCAAGGGCAACCGGATTCGGTTGCGCCGTCCCGAGAACGTCGCCCGCGAGATAGAGAACCTGCTGCTGCAAGGGGTGACGCATTTCCACACGTGCGACAGCGAGTTTAACGTCTCGATCAAGCACGCAATCGACGTCTGTCTGGCTATCAGGGAGAAGGGGTTGTCGGACCATATCTGGTGGTACGCGTACGCGAGCCCGGTTCCATTTACCGACGAGCTTGCGCGGGCGATGAAAGAGGCGGGGTGTGGCGGGATCGATTTCGGCGCGGACCACGCCGACCCGGAGATGTTGCACGCGCTCGGCCGCAAGTACGGGCCGGACAACCTGCTCGAGGTTGCTCGGCTGTGCCACAGGTATGAGATACCGTTTATGTTCGACCTGCTGCTGGGCGGTCCGGGCGAGACGTGGAGGAGTATCGAAGAGACGATAGAGTTTATGCGCCGGGTGGACCCGTCGAGAGCGGGCGTCAACCTGGGCGTCCGTCTCTACCCGGGCACGCCGTTGGTCGAGACGCTCGCGGCCAAAGGCGAGTTTCCGGCGGGCGCAGGGATACATCGAACGGAACACGTCAGCGCCGACCTGCTTCGGCCGACATACTACCTTTCGCCGGCGCTCGGCGACCATGTCTTCGAGCGCGTTGCCGACATGATAGGAGACGACCCGCGGTTTTTCGTGGGCGGCGGAACGTCCGGCATCGAAGATTACAACTACAACGACAACGCTGCGATTGTCCGGGCCATCGAGAACGGGTACCGGGGCGCGTTCTGGGACATACTCCGCAGGGTACGGCAGGACGCGAACGACGCGGAGGACGAGCAAGAAGCCATCTAACGGACGCGGAGATTCTTCGTCCGCCGCGGCGGACTCAGAATGACACGAAGGGTCGGTTAGTCTCATATCCAAACCCGTTGCGAGGCGGGCAGGCGACATGCCAGTCTGATTTCGGCCCTCAGCGCTCGGTACACTCGGGGGCTCTTTGCTGATTGACTTCTCTGAGCAGCATATTGTATGATGAACCACACAGGAGGCACGGTGTCTGAATACTCTTCGGCTTAAGGACAGGGATCCAAACCGTGGCAAACGAGCCTGATGCTATCACGCGTCTCGTCCGGGCCTGCGATCCGGGGGCTGCGCTTTCACCTGATGACCCGCGTTACGTCAATTGCGACGATGTAAGGGGAGAGAACCTCGCGCAACTGTTCGAGCGGAGTCTGCGCAGAGCGGACCCAACCCAACCGCAGGTCAAGCTGTTTGCCGGTCATCGCGGGGTGGGAAAGACCAGCGAGCTGTTGCGTTTGAAGCAGTTGCTCGAGAAGAACGCGTTCGAGGTCATTTACTTCGATGTCATGGAGTCACTGGATCCAAATGACCTGGATTTTCCGGACTTGCTCACACTTGCTGCTGCCGAGGTGCAAAAACACATCAAAGCAATAAAGATCCCCGGTTTCAGCGCAACATCGTCTAAGCTTCGCACTGTTTATGAGGCCATAAAGGGATGCTTGCCTTCTGACGTAGCTCTCGCGGGGGCAGACATCGGCCCTGGCTTTGCCAAGCTTGTTGTTGAGATTAAGAACCGCCCGAACGCCCGCAAGAAGCTTAGAAAGGCTATTGAGCAACAGAGCACGCGCTTGATCGATGCAGTCAACGATCTTCTCGATACAGCGAACGCCGGTCTGCGGAAGGTGGGCCGTGAAGGTCTCGTGCTGATAACAGACGGGTTGGACAAGGTGGTCCGGCGGCCTCTGGGTGAAGACAGCAACACGCACGAACGGCTCTTCATAGACCGGAGCGAACAACTGGCGAGCCTGAACGCTCACACGGTCTATACAGTCCCCATCTCCCTGTACTACTCGCCATTTTGCGCTCAACTCGAGCAGACAGTGGGGGAATTCAACGTGCCGCTTCCGATGATCAGCATTCGGGGAGACGACCGGTCTGAGCCGACGCCGGAGACACCTGGCATGAAGAAGATGTACGCGATGATCGAGGCGCGGTGCAAGTTTGCCAAAGTGAAGCTGGACGAGATGTTTGACGATCACGATACTTGCCATTACCTGTGCAAGATGAGTGGTGGACATCCCCGGCATCTTATGATGCTCATCAGTGCCGCGGCCTCGGAGGTCGATAGAGAACCGATTACTCTCGACGCGGCGAAGAAGGCCGTGAGGAATTACGCCAACAGTCTATTCCGAGAAGTAGAGGGCGACTTCTGGCCGAAACTGCGGAAGTTCGATCAGCCCCAGGATGATATTCCCAAAGATAACGACCATCAGCAGATGCTGCTGCTACTGCACATCTTCGAGTATATGAATAAAGAGCCGTGGTATGAGGTGAACCCGGTCCTCCGAACCCTCCGCAAGTTCGATGAACCAGAAGACGATTGAGATCGGCCCTGCCGCAGAAACGTTGCGGGCGCTTCGCAGAGGGTTGCAACGAACCGACGGGTTCGCTCTCTTCATCGCCGTCTGCAACAGCCCTGCCGACCGCGACCAATTGATAAAGCTCCTTGGTGACGCACTTCCCGGTGTGCCTGCGCAGAAGGTTGAACTGCACGCCGATACGGTTGATCCGCTTGACGAGACCCTGCGCCAGCTCGACGGTGAGCCGAAAGGTCCCGTCATGATCACGGATTTGGAGAAGGCCGTACCGTCTGCAGAGAAAGATCACCCTGTCTTGCACTCGTTGAACATGCAAAGGCCCGAGTGGCCGGTCAAAGTCCCACAGCCGGTCGTATTCTGGGTTCCGGATTTCCTGCTGGGCTTACTCGGTCGCGAGGCACCCGATTTCCTCGACTGGCGCAGCGACACATTCCACTTTCCTCCTCTGACCGAGGTTCAGTTAGCTGCCATGCAATCGGAAACGTGGAAAGGCGGCACGGACGGCACGATGCCGCAAGCGGACCGCCGCGAACGCATACGCGAACTTCAGTCACGTACTGCCACTCACGAAGGGAACGAAGACCGCGTTGTCCTAGGCGCGAGCGCGAAGTGGACCGCCGAAATGGGCAATCATCTTTTGTTACTGGGTGACTTGGACGAAGCCGAACGGGCATTTCGCGAGGCACTGCACATCTATGAGCAAGTCGGTCTCTTGAGAGGCTCTGCTTACAGCTATGCGGGCCTTGGCCGGATTTCCCAGATCCGCGGCGACCTGGAGCGGGCCGAGGAGATGTACAGAAACGCGCTTGAGATCCACGAGCAACTCGGCCACCGGGAAGGCGTGGCTGCGGACTACGCTAACCTGGCACTAATACTTCGTACCCGCGGCCACCTCGACAAAGCGGAGAAGATGCACCAAGAGGCCCTCGACACGTATGTCAAACTGGACCGACGAGCGGGTATGGCGGGTCAACTTAGCGGCCTAGGCCTGATCTTCAGAGCACGCGGCGAGTTGGACAAAGCGGAGAAGATGCACCAAGAGGCTCTCGACATCTACCGCAGACTCGGTCGACGCGAGGGGATGGCCATTCAATACAGCAGCTTGGGGGAGATCTACCAGGCCCGCGGCGAGCTGGACAAGGCGGAGAAGATGCACCGAGAAGCCCTTGATATCGCCGAGCAACTTGGTCACCGGCAAGGCGCAGCCATTCAATACAGCGGCCTAGGGCGAATCCACCAGACCCGCGGCAACCTAGACCAGGCGGAGGAGATGCATCGGAAGGCGCTCGAAATCGACGAGCAACTTGGGAGGCTGGAAGGCATGGCCGCGGACTACGGTAACCTCGGGTTGATCTGCCGTGACCGTTCCAACATGGATGATGCCGAAGAGATGTATCGAAAGGCGCTTGATATCTACAGGCAACTCGGCCACATGGAGGGGATTGCCACCGTCTACGGCAACCTCGGACTGCTCTACCGTGACCGGAACGAACCGGAACGTGCCGAGGAGATGCTTCGAGAGGCCCTAGGTATATACAGACAACTCGGCCAGAGGCAGGCAATGGCCGCCGTGTGCCACAATTTCGGGCTGGTCTGTGAGGACCGGGGCGACGTGGCTGGCGCACGGGCGTACTGGACTCAAGCGTGCGCCCTTTACGGTGAAATCGGAATTAACCACAAGGCCAAGCAAATGCAGGACCTGCTGGACGGTCTGCCGAAGGAAGACGGCGGGGGGAGGAGTCTGTAGTCTGGAGTCCGGAGTCTTGAGTCCGGAGACGGGAGCCGGGGCTGGCAGGCGAGGGTATCGAATTGGCAACCCAAGTGTTCGTCGGTCGTAAGGCCGAACTCGATCAGTTCGACACGATTCTGCAAAACCCCGCACCACACGCTGTGCTCGTTGTCGGTCCGCCGGGCATGGGCAAGACCCTGCTCGTCGAACGGATGATGAGCGCCGCCGAGATCCATCCCGACCTGAAATGCGGGGCCGTCCGATACGAGGTCACCCCCACGGACACGGTAGACAGCATCCTCGAACTCATGCTCGACCACGCCTACGATGCCGCAGCCCAGACCGAAGGTTCCTTAGCACCAACCGACCGCCGCCGCAAACAAATGGGAGCACTCTTCAAGGCGGTCGTCCCCAAGGGCGACAAACTCGTAGAACTCGCCCGGAGCCTCAAACGCGACCCGGCAAAGAACGCCCGCGACCAGTTCATGCACCGCATCACGCTGGTAGCGGAGAGCCTCCCGGAAAACGGACGGGCGGTCTTCGTGATCGACCCGGAGGAATGCATGGCTGCTGACAGCGACCAGGCCTGGGCCATCGTGGCGCGCGGGCTGCCGCCGAAAGTGAAACTCGTTTTCGCGCAACGGCCCGATGACGTGCTCGTCACCAGCCAACCTTTCAACGCCCTGGACAGCCTCGTTCGCATACCCGATCACACTCTCGAAGCCTTCGACCAGCGCGCGGTTGACGATCTGATCACCGTTCGCGCCCCGGACGTCGGTCTCGGCGAAGACGTCCTCCGCGAAGCCGTCGCGCGGTACCAGGGCCATCCCTACGCGGTCGACGCGGCGCTTAATCTCCTCGAGGCTGGAACACCCGTCGACGCGCTCCCTCCCGACCCCGACGGCATCGCCCAGGCCCAATGGGACAAGGCCTGCGACCTCGATGAAAAGGCCATTCCTCTGCTGGAAGCATATGCCGTCCTCGAGGTCGCCGTGCCCGACGACGTGGTCGAACCCGTGAGCGGCCTGAACGCGGCCACCCGAAAACACCTGTTGGCGAACCCGTTCTTCAAAGGTCTTCTGCGCGACGAAGCAGATGGACGTCGCATCTACCACGCGCTCCTCGCCGACTGCATCAAGCGCCAGATCAGCGATGCCGGCGACTACCACGAACGCGCCATCACAACCTACCGCGAACGGCTGAACGCGAAGGCCAAACCCGACGCTCTTGCTGCCCAACGCCTGCCTGAACACGTACTCGTTTGCGATGGCGGAGAAGCGTTCGTATTATGCTTCATTAACGAATGCAGCAAGCCGCTGATGAACCTCGGCTTTCTCGACGCCTTTATCGCCCACACCGGGCGTGCGCTCACGATGGTGGAAAAAGACTCCATGGACGAAGCCTCTCTGCTTGGCAACCTCGGGCTGATTTACCGCACCCGGGGCGATCTGAACCGGGCCGAGGAGAAGCACACGAAATCCCTCGAGATTGAAACGCAACTCGACCGACGGGAAGGCATGGCGCATCAATACGGCAACCTCGGGCTGATTCACAGTATCCGCGGCGACCTCGACCGTGCCGAAGAGATGTTCCGAAAGGCGCTCGATATCCACGAGCAACTCGGCAACCGGGAAGGCATGGCCGCCGACTACGGCAACCTCGGGTTGATTTACCGGACCCGAGGCGACCTGGACCGGGCCGAGGAGATGCACAGAAAGGCGCTCGAGATCGCCCAGCAACTGGGCCACCGGGAAGGCATGGCGAATCAATACGGCAACCTCGGGCTGATTTACCACACCCGCGGCGACCTGGACCGGGCCGAGGAGATGCTCCGAAAATCGCTAGAGATTGCAGGGCAACTCGGCCGGCGCGAAGGTATGGCCGCGGCTTACGGCAACCTCGGGATGGTTTACCGCACCCGCGGCGATCTGGAGCGTGCCGAGGAGATGCTTCGAAAGGCGCTCGATATCAACGATCAACTCGGCCGTCTCGAAGGCATGGCAAATCAATACGCCAACCTCGGGAACGTCTTCTTGAACCGCGGCGACCTGGACCGGGCCGAGGAGATGCACAGAAAGGCGCTCGAGATTAACGAGCAACTGGGCCGCCGGGAGGGCGTGGCGATTCAATACGGCAACCTCGGGCTGATTCACCGGGACCGGGGCGACCTGGACCGGGCCGAGGAGATGCTCCGAAAGGCGCTCGATATCCATGAGCAACTCGGCCGACGGGAGGGCATGGCTGCCGACTACGGCAACCTCGGGGGCCTCTGCAAAGACCGAGGCGACGCGGCTGACGCGCGGCGATACTGGACCCAGGCCCGCGACCTGTACCGCGAGATCGGCGTCAACCACATGGCGCGGCAAATCCAGGACTGGCTGGACGGTCTGCCGAAGGAGGAGTAAAACCAGTTGTCAGTTGTCAGTTGTCAGTTGCTGGCACGGGGGTCTGGGTTCCCGCTTGCGCGGGAACGACGTGGGTATCGCAGGCATCTTGCCTGCAACGAATGAATCTCGCTTCCATGCAGGCTGGAATGCAGGCTGGAAGCCTGCGCTACACGGATCGTCCTGCGAGGCGGAGTTTGGTGTTTGTTTCGCCTCCGTTGATTATGTAGAGTAACGGCATTGGCCGGTCGACGTTCTCGATGTAGTCAGGCCGCGCGGCCCACGGTGTTGCCGAGAGAACGTTGGCCAGGTCCATCCAGTACTCGAGCCGTGCGGGTTCGAACCCCCAGGTCATATGGAAATGGTTCGCGGGCGCGAACTGTTTGTACTCGACCATCGACGCGTATTTTGGCACGACGAACGTGTGGGGCCAGGTCGGTGTCGAGGTCTGGCAGACAGCGTCGGCGAGTTTGCGTGGCAGGCTGACCGTCGTCGCTTCGTCCCAGACAAGCGAGAAGACGTCCGTCAGCGAACTGTACGCCAAGCGGCCGGCTATCCCGTCGATACCGCCGGGCGAGACGTAGTTGACGGAGTTTCCGCCGCCCGGGAAGTAGAAGGCCTCGACAAGCGGCAACGATACCCGGGACATGATCTTCTTGACGCTCGCGCCGGGTTTGGCGGCCCAGTCGAACGATGCGCTGCCGGAGTTGTCGCCGTCGACAAGCCCGCGCTGTTCCCACAACGACTCGCCGGTCAGGTCGGGTATCCCGAGACTTTCGGCGAGCTTGACGATCTCCCACGGTTCCCACACTTTCCTGAAATCCATGAACAGCGGCGGGTTGCCGCCCGTCAAGTAGGTGAAGAACAGCATCGTGAGGAGACCCTGGACGTCCGCCTCGGTCGCGTAGGGCACCGGCGCTTTCGGTCCGTTGTGGTCGAACGTCGAGTTGAAGAGCGATTCCATCACGTCGGCGACCGGCAGCGGGATACCTCGCGGGTCGGAACCCCATTCGAGCTGGCTCATGAACCCGCCGCCGACCGCGTTGAGCTCCTCCATCAGGTCGCGGCAGATGAGGTACATTGCGAGACTCTGGTTGAACCGGCAGCTGTCCTCATCGTCGCGCAGCTCCAACCGTTTCCCGACAAGCGTGTCGATCCACTTGCGTAACGCAGCGAGCTCTTTCTTGTCGTAAGCTTCCTTGTTGATCATGTCCGCGAGCAGCTTCATGTCGAGCCGGGTGATCTCGATACCGAAGACGTTGCGTGTCGGTATGACGTGCGCCAGCGCGGTCTCCATACCCATCGAGTCGTGGCCGAACACCACCACACGACGGCCCTTAAGCGCTTCACGAGCAACCGCCGCATACAACCAATCAACAAGCTGGTCGGCTGTCTGGCGCGTCATCTTCGGTTTCATACCTGTGTCGGGCCAGGTACCAACGTTGATGTGCATCAGCCGCCCGTATTGGGCGATAGCGCCGCTGGCGGCATGCGTGAATACCACGCCGGGTCTCGGGCCGCTGTTGCCGCAGGTAAGGTTCAACGGCGTGTCTTTCGGGAACTGCTGGATCAGGGATATCAGCCCGAGTTGCGGGAACGCCCACGTGTCCGGGACGCAGACGAGGATGTTCACGCCTTCAGCGAGGAACTGGCGCGCGACGATATCGGCCTGGCGCTCGCCGTCGACGAGCACGGGCGAGTAGACGACGGGCACGGGCGATTTATCCGGGAGCTGTATTCGTTTGGCAACGGTGTTGGCGGTCATCTCGACGATGTTCACCGCCCGGGTGCGCGATGCGTTATCGAGCCGCGGGTCGCACGTCGCAAACACGCCCACCTTCGGTGTCCGCACGGTAGCTTTCCTGCTCGCCGGTAACGCCTTCGCTGTCGCCATCGCTTTCGCTCCTATCGCTCGACCTGCAAGTCCATTCTTGAAATGCAGCTTTCAACTCTATGGAAGGATGATACTCCCAGCCCTATTAGAATTCAAGCGTTCGCGTTCTTCGCTACGTTACGGCTTGACGGAGGCGGTGCTGACACAGTATCATGCTGCTCGTTGTTGTGGGGTAACACGTCGGCGCTCGTGCATGTTGCGTACCTGGCGGTCGACTACGATTACGAGCACGCGCACGAGCCGGAAAGGGGTGTACATTGAACAACGAGGTGGTCTTTCGGACAGGTGACATTATCACGTTGACGCTCTACCTTGTGGGTACGGTCGGGCTTGGCGTGTGGTGTGCGAAACGCGCGCGGTCGACTGAAGGGTACTTTCTCGGGAGCAGATCCATCCCGGGCTGGGCGATCGGCATCTCGATGTTGGGCACGGCCATAAGCTCGGTAACATTTCTTGCGTACCCGGGCTCGGCCTACTCGGGAAACTGGAGCCGGCTGGTGCAGGGTCTTATGCTCCCGTTCGCGGCGGTGATTGGTGTGACGTACTTTGTGACGTTCTACCGCCGTTTGAGGGTGACAAGCGCGTACGAGTATCTCGAGGACAGGTTTGGGCCGTGGGGACGGTCCTACGGGTGTTTGCTCTTCAGCTCGATGTCCGCGTACCGCATGGGCGTTATCCTCTACCTTCTGTCGCTACCGTTGAAAGCCATGACCGGGTGGCAAGTCGAATACATCATCGTCGTCACGGGAGTTCTGGTGACGTTCTACACGGTGCTCGGTGGGCTCGAGGCCGTTATCTGGACGGACGTGGCGCAGACGATCATGCTCCTGGTAGGCGGAGTAATGTGCATCACGCTTGTCTTTCTCAGGGTGCCCGGAGGGGCGCCGGTTGTGCTGGAGAACGCGTGGGCCGCCGACAAGTTCAGCCTCGCGGTATCGATGGATTTCAGTTTCGTGAAAGACACCTTCTGGGTACTTGCTCTGAGCGGGATAATAGGCAACATCCAGGAGTTTGCGACGGATCAGACGAAGATACAGCGGTACTGTGCGGCGAAGTCGGACGGCGCGGCACGCAGAGCGGTCTGGATCGTCGGGCTCGGCTGCATTCCCGTGTGGTCGCTGTTCATGTTTGTGGGAACGTGCCTGTTCGTCTTCTACAAGTTCTACCCCGAAGCGCTTGGAGCGGGGCTGAAGGCCGACGAGGTGTATCCTTTCTTCATCCTGACGCAGATGCCGTCCGGGCTCGGCGGTCTCGTGATCGCTGCGGCGCTTGCCGCGGCGATGTCCTCGATAGACTCGAGCATGAACGGTACGGCGACGGTGCTCACGATGGATATCTACAAACGGCACTTGGTACGTGACAAGGATGACCACCACTACTTGAATGTGGGACGCATGCTGAGCGCGCTGGCCGGTCTGTTCATGATCATTGCTGCGTTACTGCTTGCCCAGGTCAAGGACGAGGCGATCCTTGATACCTGTTTCAAGGTAGGCGCCGTCTTTGGCGGCGGTCTGGGCGGTCTGTTCATCCTTGGGTTCGTCTCGAAGCGGGCCAACAGCAAGGGAGCCGCCATAGGGTTGGTGACGGCGCTCGTACTGATAGTGTGGCTTACAGTAAGCCAGCTTGTGGGGGGATTCACATACGTTGAGCAGGCGGGAATGGACGTCGTAAGCATTAGCCCGGCGTATGGCACGGTGGAAGGGGGTACGAGGGTAACGATAGAGGGGACACGGTTTGCGGACGACGCGACGGTTACAATTGGGGGTAACATTACGACGATTGAGAGCAGGTCTGGCGCGGGTGGGCCGATGAGCGAGATAGTGGCCGTGACGCCGTCCGGATTGCCGGGTGGCACAGACGTGGTTGTCACGAATCCGGGTGCAGCGAGCGCGAGACTCACGGGAGGATTCATGTATGTAGATGCAGGCGAGGTAAGGCTTGTAAGCATTAGCCCGACGTATGGGCCAGCGGAAGGCGGCACGAAGGTAACGATAGAGGGGACATGGTTTGCGCCGGACGCGACGGTCACCATTGGGGGTAACGTTGCGACGGTCGAGAGCAGGTCTGGCGCGGGTGGGCCGATGAGCGAGATAGTAGCGGTAACGCCGGCTGGGACGCCGAACGGCGCGGATGTGGTAGTCACTAATCCGGGCGCAGGCAGCGCCAGAATGAGGAAGGGATTTACCTATATACGGAAAGGGCAATTGCAGGTTGTGAGCATTAGTCCAACGTCTGGACCCGTCGAAGGCGGGACGACAATAACGATGAGTGGGGCGTGGTTTGCGGCCGACGCAACGGTCACGATAGGCGGCAGTGAAGCGGTGGTAACCGAGAGACGAGGTGCTGGAGCGGCGGTGAGCCAGATAGAGGTTGTATCCCCGCCTGGGACGACAGGTCCAGCGGACATCGTCCTGGTCAACCCCGGTATCGGCAGAACCAGATTCGGAGGGCTCGTGCCGCAAACCGTGGCAAGCCCGACCCACCCGTTTCTCATCGGGGTGTTTGCGAACATAGTGGCACTGTTTGTAGGGTACGTCGCCAGCTTGTTCTACGCGAAACCGAGCGACCCGGAACTTGAGGGCGTGACGTGGTGGACGCGTGCGCGGAACGGGGAGGCGGACCAGAAGGCGTAAGCCTGGTGAGCTACGGCGGTAGGATTCTCGCGGTCGTTCTGACTGTACTAGTGCCGGCTCTGACTCTCGCGCGCGCGAGTGCGTGTGCAGAAACCGACGAGCAGATCGTGCTCGAAGTCTGGGGTCTTCCGGAGGATTTCCGTTTTCCCGGCACTCTGGCTATTGTTGCGGAGTTTGAGAAACGCCACCCCAACATCAAGGTCGCGATAGGGTCGCCCGGCGGCCGCGGCGGCATGGACCCGCAGAAACTCATGACGGCCGTCGCCGGTGGCTCGCCGCCGGACATCGTCGAGCAGGACAGGTTTGCGATAGGCGGCTGGGCGGCACGCGGCGCGCTCCGGCCGCTTGACGACCTGATCGAACGCGACGGGTTCGACGTCGAGACCCGGTTCTACAAGTTCTGCGTAGAAGAGGCGTCGTACCGGGGCAATGTGTACGCCATGCCTCACGATACGGATTGCCGCATACTGTACTACAACCCGAAGCTTCTCGAAGAGGCGGGCATACCTCGAGACCGCCCGCCGCGCACCTGGGACGAGTTGCTCGACTACGCCGTCAAACTCACCAAACGGAAGGAGGACGGATCGTTCGAGCGGGTCGGGTTCGCTCCGAACTACGGCAACTCGTGGCTGTATCTGTACGGCTGGCAGAACGGCGGCAGGTTCATGAGCGATGACGGGCGGACCGTGACGCTGAACGATCCGAAGATAGTCGAGGCGCTCGAGTTCATGCGCAAGGGGTACGATATTCTCGGCGGCAGGGAGGAGACGAGCAAGTCCGTGGCGGGGTTCGCTGACGTCGACAGTGCGCTCGACGCGTTCCAGAACGACCTGATCGCCATGAAGATCGATACGCAATACCCGATACTGACTCTGGCGAAGTACCGACCCGACAAGGAGTTCGGCGTGGCGCTTGCCCCCACTCCAACCGGAGAAGACTTTGTCACGTGGTCGGGCGGTTTTTCGCTCGTTATCCCGCGCGGTGCGAGGCACGTCGAGGAGTCATGGGAGCTTATCAAATGGATGACCTCCGTCGAAGCATCCCGAATCGAGGCGCATGCCATCCAGGAAGAGTACCGGAAGAAGGGGCGGTTCTATGTGCCGTACATGACGGCCCAGCCAAAGATAAACGAAATCATCTTCCACGAGTTCGCGCCGCCGGTCAAAAAATTCCGGGACGCGAACTTCGCCTTGCTCGATATGATCAAGACAAGCCGTCACCGGCCCGTGACACCGGTTGGGCAGGAGCTGTGGGATGCGCAGGCGCGCGCAACCGAGCTTGCCACGTACGGGTATGTTGATGCGAAAACGATTCTCGACGAAGGCACCCGGCGCGTCCAGACTTCGTTAGACAGGATTCTCGAACGCGAGCGGCTCCGTGACGAGCAGGCGCGGACCGGCAAAGGCGAGAAAGCCGGCGAGCGGATCTGGCAGGTATCGTGGGCGCTATCGGCGGCGGCGGTGTTGGGGCTTGTGCTCTTCGCCGTGACGAAATCGTCTCGAAGAGTGGCCGTCAGCGGCATGGTGCGGCGCGAGTGGGGCGCGGGTTTTCTGTTCGCGCTCCCCTGGCTCATAGGGTTCGCGGCCCTGTTTCTCGGCCCGATGATAACATCGATCGTGTTGAGCTTCTGCGAGTACGACGTGCTTCACCCGCCAAATTTCGTCGGGCTCCGGAACTACTGGGACCTGGTCAGGTTTCAGTCGGAGCCGGGAATCGACGCGGCGCTGCGACCTGCGGACCCGCTCTTCTGGAAGAGCTTGTGGAACACCATTTTTGCGGTGGTTGTCGGTGTGCCATTGAGCATAGTGCTCGGGCTCTCGCTCGCGCTGCTGTTGAACAGAGATGTCCGCGGCATAAAGGTGTACCGGACCGCGCTGTACGCGCCCGCTATTGTGCCCGCGGTGGCGTCGGCGGTTCTGTTCCGATGGTTTCTGAACCCGCAAGTCGGCACGCTCTCCTATATCTTTGGAAGGCTGCGCGAGCCGAGCACGAGTATCGTCTGCGGGATGATCTGCGCTGTCCTGTTCGCGCTGTTCTTCGGGCTGCTCGCGCCAAGAGGCGAAAACCACAAGCTGAGAGTCGGTGTTGCCTGTGCCATGGCGTTTGCTATCGGCATCGCGGTGACGTACGTTCTGCGCCAGCTCGTCGTGCCGAACTGGTTTGGCGATGAGCGGTGGGCGAAGCTGGGATTGATAATCATCCTGCTCTGGGGTGCCGGGGCCGGCATGATCATATGGCTTGCGGGACTGAAGGGTATACCGCAGGTCTTCTACGAGGCAGCGGAGATGGACGGCGCCGGATGGTGGCGACAGTTCTGGTCGATAACGATGCCGATGATGACCCCGTACATCTTCTTCAACCTCGTTATGGGCGCGATAGCGTACTTCAAAGTGTTCACGCAGGCCTACATACTTGTTGGGGCAAACGTTCGCGCCGCAGGACCCAACGACTCGCTCCTGTTTTATGTATTCCACCTCTTCAACAACGCGTTCCAATACTTCAAGATGGGGTATGCATCGGCGATGGCATGGGTGTTGTTCGGTATCATTCTCGCGCTGACGCTCGTTCAGCTCAGGTTCGCGTCCCGTTGGGTATATTACGAAGGGGGACGGCAGTGATTCTCTCCGAGAAAACGCGCCGCAGGGCTCGTCATCTGTATGTCCATCTCGCGGTATGGTTTTTCATCTGCCTGTTCGGGCTGCCGTTCGTGTGGATGGTGGCGACGTCGCTCAAGACCGACGCGCAGATGGCCGATTTCAGCAGCCTGTCGAAACTGCTGGTGCCGTGGCCGATCCAGTGGGGGAACTATCCGGAAACCTTGACCTACATCAACCTGATACGGGCCACCTACAATACTCTGATAGTGACGTCGCTCTCGGTTGTCGGCACGCTGATTTCGTGCTCGCTGGTTGCGTTTTCGTTCTCGCGGCTTCGATGGCCGGGCCGGAACGTCGCTTTTGTCGTGCTGCTCTCGACGATGATGCTCCCGCCCCAGGTGACGATGATACCGCTGTTCCTCATCTATGCCAAGCTGGGCTGGATCAACACGCTGCAACCCTTGTGGCTGCCGTCTTTTCTTGGCAACGCGTTCTACATATTCCTGCTGCGCCAGTTTTTCTTCACCATACCGCAAGATCTCGAGGACTCGGCAAAGATCGACGGGTGTTCATACTTCGGCATATACCGCCGGATAATGCTGCCGCTTGTCAAGCCTGCGTTGGCGTCGATCGTGATATTCCAGATATTGTTCTCGTGGAACGATTTTCTCGGTCCGCTCATCTATGTTCATTCGCGGAGGCTGATGACATTGGCCCAGGCGGTTCAGGCGTTTCAGACGAGCCAGCACGAGTTCGACTGGCAGTTTCTGATGGCCGCAGCAACCATGATGACCTTGCCTATCCTGGCAATCTTCTTCGCCGCGCAACGCTATTTCATCAGCGGGGTTACGCTGACGGGAATGAAGGGCTGACGTCTCGATCACCAACACGAGCAGGAGCACGTGAAGAGGACGAGTGGGAACCCGTTACGGGAGAGAAATGTGGGGCGGCCGAGGGCAAAACCGTTCTTGACTAAACTCTTGACAATATGCTAGACTTCAGTTGTGTGAGGAGACGTTATTTGTGCGTTCTGTTCAAGGAACACTTTTGAGAACCTGTGCTGGCTTCCGCAGAGTTTGCCACCCATCCGGGAGAATGAAATGAAGACAACCGTGCGTGAGAGATCTGTGTTTGCTGTTGTGGTATGTGTGCTCGGCGTGTTCGCGGTCGGAGCCGGGAACGCACTGGCGCAGGAGCCCCCTTTGCTCTTCACCATTGTTCCGGCGTTCGGACCGGCCACGGGCGGGACCACTGTGACAATAGCGGGCTTTTACTTTGAGTCCGATGCGACGGTCACGATAGGTGGAACCGATGCGACGGTTACTAATGTGGTGAACAACGACCCGAAGATCGGCTCGATAACCGCGACAACGCCGACGGGCGATCCGGGCCCGGCAGATGTTGTTGTAACCAATCCGGGTTTTGGCAGCGACACGCTCGAGGGAGCGTTCACGTATCTGGGCGCACCTTTGCTCTTCACCATTGTTCCGGCGTTCGGACCGGCCGCAGGCGGGACCACTGTGACAATAGCAGGCTTTTCATTTGCGCCCGACGCGACGGTCACGATAGGTGAAACCGAGGCGACGGTTATTGAGGTGGTGAACAACGACCCGAAGATCGGCTCGATAACCGCGACAACGCCGCCGGGCGATCTGGGTCCAGCGGATGTTGTGGTAACCAACCCGGGTATTGGCAGCGACACGCTCGAGGGAGCGTTCACGTATCTGGACACACCTTTGCTTTTCATCATTGCTCCGAACTCCGGACCGGTCGCAGGCGGAACGGAAGTGACAATAACGGGCTTCAATTTTGCCGCCGATGCGACGGTCACGATAGGCGGCGCCGATGCGACGGTCATTGAGGTGATAAACCGCGACCCGGCGATCGGCTCGATAACCGCGACAACGCCGCCGGGCGATCCGGGCCCTGCCGACATCGTGGTGACCAACCCCGGCGAGTTCGGCGGCAGCGACACGCTTGCAGGAGCATTCACGTATCTGGCGCCACCCGAGATCAGCGGCATTACCCCCGCCGAAGGCCCGACCGAAGGCGGAACAGAGGTCACGATAGACGGCAGCTGGTTCGCCGCGGACGCGACGGTCACTATAGGCGGTGCAGCGGCGACGGGTGTGACCGTGACCAACCCCGGCGAAGCCTCGAGCCAGATAACCGCGACGACCCCGCCGGGCGATCCGGGTCCTGCGGACGTTGTAGTGACGAACCCCGACATAGGGAGCGACACACTCGCCGGCGGTTTTATTTATGTTTCAGATGATTTGTTGACCATCGACACGATCGAGCCCGACGAAGGCCCGGAGACGGGCGGCACGGGCGTCACCATCACGGGAACGCTTTTCGGCGAGACGCCGCGAGTACAGTTCGGCAGCGCGCTCGCCTGGATAATCAGTTGGAACTACTCCGCGGCCACGAAGATATATGAGCTGTACGTGATCGCGCCCCCGTCGCCGTCAGGCCCCGGGTTGGTAAACGTTACCGTGACAAACCTTGATCTCCCGGGCGTTGGCGTTCGGCCGAACGGGTTCACGTACCTCGACGTTACCGGCGTGCCGGTCATGCGGCTGTCGCCGCTCTCGCTCGAGTTTGCGCCGGACGAGATGTTCAAGACACTTGTGGTTGCGAACGTCGGCGAAGCGGGTGTTGCGGACCTGAACTGGTCGGTCGACCAGAGACCTGTGATTGTAGACAGTGTTGAACCGAATTCCGGGCTCGTCCCCGCCGTAAACACGCAAGAGGTCACCGTGAAGGCCAACCGACGGAACGTATCGGAGGTGGGCACGGTAGAGGATGTGCTGGTGCTCGGCGATCGGTCCGTACCTTCAAACCCGATGTACCCGATACGGGCACCCGTACTTGTGAGAGTCTCGACCTCGGACACGCCGGTGCTTGCGGTCGATCCACCCGAGCTCGAGTTCGGCATAGACGATCAGACGCTGCCCATAGCATTACATAACCTTGGTCGTACAACGATCGATTCGTGGAGTATAACTGCGGGCGACTATATCTCCGGAGTGTCACCATCGGCGGGATCAAACCTCATGCTGTCCCAACCTCAGACGGTGCAGGTAACTGTCGACAGGACAGGTCTGGACCCCGGAGTGATGACCACATCGCTCACTATCGAGAGCGACGGCGGCACCGTCGACGTGCCCATAATCATCAACGTGCCGGAACCGCCCGTGCTCGAGGTGGACCCGGACTCGCTGTTCTTTGACCTATTTGTTTTCGAGCGCACGTTTACGATCACTAACGGCGGCGTGGCGACGCTTGAATGGTCGATCGCGCCGAAGGCTGGAGACAATTTCGTAACCGTCCAACCGACATCGGGCAGCACACACAGGACAAGCACGGGCAACGTTATCACGGTGACGGTGGACAAGAGCGGCCTGACACCGGGCGAGGTGACCAGCTCGTTCGTTCTGGTGTCGAGCAATGGCGGCACCGCAACAGTCAACCTCGAGATAGACGTGCCGACACTCGCGGAACTGACCGTGGAGCCGGACTCATTGTACTTCGGGCCGCAGGAGTTCTCGAAGACGCTGACCCTGTCCAACGGCGGCGAGGAACCTCTTGACTACACGGCATCTTCCGATGCGTCTGCCCTGGACATCTCGCCGAGCGGCGGGACGATAACACTGGGGATTCCTGCACAACTGGTAGTCACAGTCGACAAGGCGGATCTGCCTCCCGGCATGAATCAGGCGACGATAGAGATCGAGTGGAACTACGGTACCGTCACGGTGCCGGTCACGATAGAGGTGTCGGGACCCATACTGGGCGTGGAACCGGACCAGCTCAGGTTCGAGCCGGTCGCGATACGGGCCAACCTGACGATAACGAATCAGGGAGTGGGATTGCTGCAATGGGTTGCCGGATCGGCTGACCCCTTCATTACCTCGGTGCAGCCCGCCAGCGGCACAACGGGCGAGCTGCCGGATTCGGACAACATTGGTGTGCTGATCGACAGGGATCTCGTGCCCGCGAGCGCGATAAACCCCCTGACATCGACGGCAACCGGGACCGTAACAGTCAGCGGAAACGGAGGCACAATCGATATACCCGTTGAGGTGGTGATGCCGGAACCCGGCCCGCGGATTGCCGTTCAACCCGAGTCGCTCAACTTCCAGGAAGGGGTAACGACGCTGCCGCTGTTTATTTCCAATTCCGGTATAGACCTTCTGCAATGGACGGTAGAGGCCGACAACGATGCGATAGGGTTGGACCCGACGTCGGGCCAGACGTTGGCCGGCGGCGAGACGGACACGGTGATCGTATCGGTCGACAGGCGGAACCTGGCGGCAGGCACGGTGGTCAACGCGAGCATCACCGTTACCCCGACGAGCCCGGAATCCGGTGATGCGGTAGTAGTGCCCGTGACGATTCAAGTGCCCGAGGCGACTGACCCGTTACTGCAGGTGCTTCCGACGATGTTGACCGTCGAGGCTGAGGAGGACGACGACACAACGCCGACGTTGGAGACCTCGTTTACGATAGCGAACATCGGCAACCAGGACGAGGATCTCGCCTGGGAGATAACGGTGGACAAGGTGTTTGTAAGCGTAAGTCCGGAGAACGGAACCACGACCACCGAGGTCGATACGATCACTGTTACGGTCGACCGGCGGCTGATCCCGCTGGACCAAGAAGAGGTGACGGCGGTCATCTCTGTAACCTCGAACGGTGGTGACGCGGTCGTCGACCTCACCATATTGGGCGGCGGGGTCGTGAATCCGCAGCTGGCAGTCGTGCCGCAAACGCTGGTGTTCGCGGTGGACGACAATGAGGAAACCCTGATTGTCACGAACGCAGGGACGGGCACGCTTCAGTTCGAGATATCGGTTGATGCTGTGGGCGCACAGTTTGTCACCGTCGTGCCGGAGAGCGGCGAAGCCGACGAGGACGAGTTGGTCCCGGTCGCCGTCTCTATAGACCGTAACAACCTGCCGGCGACACCAAATCCGACGGCGACGCTCACGATAGACTCCAACGGCGGGTCGGCAATCGTGATTCTAACGGTAATAACGGTCATGCCGGTAGGCCCGGCGATACTGGTTGGCCCGGATTCGCTTACTATCGCCGAGAATCAGATCGAGGCGGTCTTCACCATTCAGAACATCGGTTCGGGTACGCCGTACCTCACATGGGATGCCAGCGCAAACACGCAGGCGCTTATCCTCGACCCGTCGAGCAACCTGGTAGCGGGCCTCGCACCCGGAGAGTCCGAGACTGTTCTGGTGACGGTCGACAGGAGCCTCCTGCCGCCCGAAGCGCTACCGGATGGAGCTGTAGGCGAGGGTGCGTTCACCATCACGATACTGTCGAACGATGAGAATAACCCGACGAGAAGCGTGAACGTGACCGTAAGGACAACGCCGGAACCGATGCTTGTCGTGAAGCCCGATGAGCTGTATTTCGGCCAGTCCGAGAACGAGGCAACGCTTA
Organism: uncultured bacterium; assembly: GCA_964524145.1. GTDB lineage: Bacteria > Hydrogenedentota. The sequence continues at coordinate 37,959 of CAZGCA010000041.1, forward strand.
TGCTTCATAACCTCGGCCTGGGTGACCTGGTGTATGAGGCAGGTGCCACCGCGGTCAACAACGCGCTTACCATCAGGCTTGCCGGAGCGGCATCTGCGGGCAGAAGGATCGACGGTACGGTGGCCGGGCTCGGCAGCGAGATGGTGATAGTCGAGGTCGACAGGGCACAACTGGACCTGATCGAGCTGATAGGGTTCATTTCGATAAGTTCGAACGGCGGTGCTGTCGTGGTACCGGTCGGCCCGCGGGCAACGACTCTGGAGATCGTCGTGCCACCGGACGACCTTCTCGTGACGTTGACGGATTTCGGCGCCGGGTTGACCCTGCTGACGCGCATTCCTGTCATAGCGGTGACCGACAGTCTGCTCGACACGGCGTGGATCGATTTCACGGCGACGGTCGATGACGCGGGAATCGAGATCGACCTTGGCAGCGACGTGGCGCCGCCGTATGCCGTGGCGCTCGATGAGACGTACCTGGCGCTCGTACCTGTTCAGGATAGGCCGGCGCTCATAGGTGACTCGATAACGTTCACGGCGACTCTGTACGGCGTGAGCGGCGGCCCCATGGAACCGATTGCGACCGACAGCGTCACAGTCCCGATAATCGAGTTCTCCGACACCTCCATCGACACGAACGGCGACGGAGTCATCGAGTTGGAGGAGGCTATCGGCTACGACCCAACAGGCGACGGGGTGCCCGACGGGCGCTTCTTCGACATCGCCCAGCCTGCGACGCCGAAGCGTTCCGAATCGCTGGAGCTCGATGACGCAGCGCTTGCGAGCCCCGAATCGGTCCTGGCGGAACTCGATGCGGCGGGGGTCACGGTGCAAGATCTTTCCGAGCTGTACGACGCGGCGGTCACTGAAGATGGCGTCAACATCGGCGCACTGGTCCGGTTTGCGATCGAGAATCCGGAAGCGGTGACTCTCATAGCGGAGAAGGCGGCGGCGCTCGGACTCGTGCCGGGCGACGCGAAGGTGCTTGATCAGCCGGAAGTGGCTTCCAGACTCGAGTTACTGGCACCCGACGGTATTGACAACGTGATATATGCTACAGACGGCGTGCGTGTGACGGTACCCGACGCTACGCTCGGCGGCAGCTATTCAGCCGTTCTCGTCACCACGGCTCCGGATGCGAAGCGGATCGCAACGGTGCTGCAAGTGTTGGGCCCCGCCGTGTCGCAGGACGCCAATGCTTTGTATAACGCGATGTTTGCTACGGCACCGCCTGAAGTGGGACAGCTAATTAGCGACGTCTGCCAGGTTGAACTGATGGGCGCTTCAAACACGTTCCCGCGAGGCGTGACGGCCTTTGTCGAGGTGCCCTATGTTGACGTCGACAACAACGGCGTGGTTGACGGAACGAACACCGTTGTCAGCGACTTGGTGCCTGTTGTCTTCGACGACGGCGTTGACAAGACGGAGTCGCGGCTCGTGAGTTTCACTCTGGACCGCGCGAACAGGGTTGGCATACTCGAGGTCAACGGTTTCTCGGCGATGGCACTGACACGCCGACTGGGCGCTCCTCCATCGCCACCGCCACCACCGCCGCCACCGCAAGGTTCCGGGCTAGCGGGGCTGCTGGGTATATTCATTGCGTTCATCATGTTCCTGCTGCTGTTCGGCGGTAGCCTACCGGGTTCCGTCGGTGGTGACGAGGCGTGCTTCATAGCGACGGCGGCCTATGGAACGCCGCTCGCCGACCAGCTGGACATGTTGCGCACATTTCGAGACATGTACTTGCTCTCGAACCCTGTGGGCACGGATCTGGTTAGGCTCTACTACACCCACGGTCCCGTCATCGCGGACTGGATCGCGAACAGCGCGGTACTGCGCATGGTGACGCGGTCGATTCTCTGGGTGGTGGTCGGCGGGTTGCGGACGTTGTCGTTTGCAGTAGTGCCGGTCACGGTGTTCGCGTTGACGACGCTTGCATGGGCTGCAAAACGCGGCGCGAGCTTGCGCAAGATACTGGCAGGCCGAAAGTAGACATTTGACAGTTTACAGAATGCCCTCTCGCCGGTGCCGGGGAGAGGGCATTTTCTGTTGGTGAAGCCAATTCAAAATCCAAGAACGAAGTCGAGCTTGATGGGTCGGGCAGTATGAAGGTAGTACTCGTTGCGCTGCACAGTCTTAACTCCTACTCCGTTCCGTACCTGCACGCGCTTCTCGAGCGGGAGGGGCACGATGCAAAGTCGATTCACTTCAAGTTGACAACCAGCCGCGCAACGGAACGAGACGTGAGGGCGTTCATTGATCTGGTAGAGGATCTCGCGCCTGACGTTGTGGGTTTCAGCGTGATGTCAACCTTCTACGAGATAGCGGCACGGCTCACCCATCTCGTGAAAGAGAGAACGAAATCGTTCGTTGTTTGGGGAGGCATCCACCCGACGGTATGCCCGGAAGAGTGCCTGGAACACGCCGACGCCGTTTGTGTGGGCGAAGGCGAAGGAGCGCTGCTCGATCTTCTGGCGGCACTGGACGGCGGTGCGGACTACCGCGAGATAGAAAACCTGTGGGCGAAAACGGACGGCGAGGTCCGCAAAAACCCCATGAGGCCGCTGATAGAGGATCTCGACTCGATGCCGTTCCCCGATTACACGCGCAGGAACAAATTCTACCTCGACGGCGGACGGATCGTGAAAGGTATAGCGCATGAAGACGCCATAGAATCATACAAGATACTCATGTCGCGCGGCTGCGTCCACGACTGCAACTACTGCTGCAACTCCTTCCTGAAAGATCTCTATAAGGGGTTGGGACCGCGTGTCAGGCGGCGGAGCGTTGACAATATCATAGCGGAACTCGACGCCGCCAAGTCGCTCTACAAGAACGTTCGCACAATGGCCGTGATGGACGACTCGTTCGTCTTCGACCGACCGTGGCTCGAAGAGTTCAGCGAGAAGTTCCCGGGCAAGGTCGGGCTCCTCTACTTCGCCTACACCCATCCGAATCTCGTAAAGGAGGAGCTTGTCACGCTGCTCGCGCCGACGGGGTTCATCTACACGATAATGGGTATCCAGTCGGGTTCGGAACGCATCCGGTCGGAGTATTACAACCGGCACACTTCCTCCGATCAGATCATACGTGCGGCGGAGATACTCCGCGACTACAACATCCTGAGCTGCTACGATCTCATCGTGCGGTGCCCCTACGAGACCGACAAGGACCGGCGGGCGACGTTAGACCTGCTCGCGTCTCTTCCTCGACCGTACCAGCTCGAGACGTTTCCGCTCCAATACTTCCCCGGCACGGTGCTCACGCAACGAGCGCTCGACGATGGCAAGATCCGGCCCGAGGACGTCGAGAGCGTCGCGCAGAAGGGGTACGAGGTGTGGTGCGAGAGCCTGCGGCTGGGCCAGCCGCGCGAGGACATGCGTTGGGATGTGCTGTACTTCCTTGCGAAGAAGAAACGGTTGTCAAAACCGTTCCTGTTGAAACTGTCCCGGAGCAGGTTCTTTGCGAAACACATCAAGGGCATCACGCGGGTGCTTCGATTGCTGCCGGTCGACAACTACCAGTTTCATCAGGTGATGATCAACTCTGTTCTGCAGCGAGTGTACCACGGGCTTTACTCTGCGTTCCGGGTGCCCTGGAAACGCAACGCGACGCTCCTGTTGCGGCATTTCAGATACACGGTTCTGCTGTTGCGGCAACGGTACCTGGACAGGAAAGACGGACCCGCCTGACGCCCGTCTTAGTTCTTATTCGGGGCTGGCAATCTCAATCTCGATAGCGAGTGCGTGAATCCCGCGGCACTTATCGCCGAATTCGAGCAACCGCATCATGTCTTTCTCCGTGGTGACGATGAACTCTGCGTCGCGCCGCTTCGCCCGTTTGAAGATGGCGTCGAGATCGCGCTCGCTGTAGGCGTGATGGTCGGGGTATGTTTCGAAGCCGACGAGTTCCGAGTCGAGCGACCCAAGGCCGGCTTTGAACGAATCGGGGTTGCCTATACCACAGAATGCAAGCAGCCTTTTGCCGGCGACGGCGGACAGCTCGCAGCTCGAGCCGGTGCCCAGGTCGATCAAGTTTGTCAGCACGTGTTGCCCAAACAGGAGTTCAGCCTGCGGGGCCAACCGGGCGATCGTGTTTCGCAACGCATCGATAGACGTGCACCTGTCGGCGTGGGTCAGCACGATGATATCTGCTCGTCTCAGCGTCGACGGTTTCTCTCGCAACGTCCCTTTCGGCAACAGACAGCCTGTGCCGAACGGTTGTGTCGCATCGACCGTAACGATCTCAAGATCGCGCGCGAGCCGCACGTGTTGGAACCCGTCGTCGAGAACAAGCACCTCGGCTGAGTGTGTCTCGACGGCGTATCCCCCACCCTTGTACCTGTCCGGGCAGACGACGATGGGAGCGTCACGAAGTCTTCGGGCGAGCATCATCGGCTCGTCGCCGGCTGCGGCAGCGGTCTTTGCGTCGAAGGGTGTGTCGCCGCTGATATCGAGCAGCGCATCCTTCGATCGGCCTTTTCCGCCGTACCCGCGGGTGAGCACGGCGACCCGTTTGCCTTCGGCAAGATACGTGCGCACGTAATGCTCGACGGTCGGCGTCTTGCCGGTCCCGCCGACGGTGATGTTGCCGATGCTGACCACAAACGCGGGCAGCCGTTTCTGCAGACCCGGAATCCTGCGGTAGGCGAATCGTCTCAGTGCGATTATCACGCAGAACGCCCACGACGGCACAGTAAGCACCGCTCTCACCAGGGCAGACTTCAGCCCTTTCTCACCGGTGATTGCCGCCTGCAACATCGAAACGGATCGAGAATCGCTGGTTGGCATCGTGCGCATCTCAGGCCCGGACGAACTGTTTGCCGGGCAGCTGTCGCACCAGGCCCTTGAGCTCGAGCAGCGTCAGTGCGCCAAGCGTCTCGGCACTCTCGGTTCCACACGAACCGATGATGGTGTCGATATGGACGGGCTCACGGGAAAGGATTTGGTAGACACGGTTCTCGATGTTCGACAGGCCGTCCAGATCGCCGGCCGGCTCGAGCTTGGTCTCGCGCTCGACGCTCGGTTCGGGCTGCTCGGGTTCAGCGATCTCGGGAAACTCGAGATGAACGCTGATCTCCTCAACGATGTCGTCGGCCGTCTCGGTAAGTTTGGCGCCGTCCTTTATTAGAGCGTGCGTGCCGACGGACTTTGCCGAGTCGACCTTTCCGGGAACAGCGAACACCTCGCGGCCCTGCTCCATGGCCCTTCGAGCGGTGATGAGAGCGCCGCTGTTCCGGCCGGCCTCAACGACGACCGTACCGAGCGACAGCCCGCTGATGATCCTGTTTCTGCGCGGAAAGTTGCGTGCAAACCCCGGTGTAGACATGGGGAACTCCGAGAGAACGCAGCCGCGCTCGATTATCTCGTCCATGAGCTTGTCATTGTGTGCCGGGTAGACGATGTCGACGCCGCACCCGAGCACGGCTACAGTGCGTCCGCCGGCCCGCAACGTACCGCGGTGCGCAGCGGAATCTATCCCCGCAGCCATCCCGCTGACGACGGTGATACGTCTTGCGGCGAGTTCGGCGCCGAGCCGTTCGGCGACCAGCTTGCCGTAGGTTGTCGCGGCGCGTGTGCCGACAACGGCGACGGCGTTCGCGTCGGCCGGTTCGAGACGTCCCCTCGCGTAGAGCAGTATCGGCGGCTCGTATATCTCCGCGAGCCGGAGCGGGTATCGCGGGTCCTCGAGGGTGATGACATCGACCTGCAACTTCTCGATGAGCTTCAGCTCGCGGTCGATATCGACTACCTGAGCGTAGTTGACGATTCGTTCGGGAATCTCGCTGCGCGCTCCCAGCACCTCTTCGAGAGCGCTCTGCGAAGCGCCCAACACGGCATCCGGCGTCTTGAACCGCGCCATGAGCCGGACAAACTGGTGCGGACTGACGCCCGGAATGAGGTTAAGGGTTATCCACGCGCGAGCATCTTCCATATTCGCTCATCCCCTTCTCTGCAATAGCGCCTCCACGGGAATGCACGCATTCTAGCACAGCCGCAAGCGATGGCGCAAACGGTGAGCGGCTACGTCAACCGGCGTACTCCCCGTATTCGATACATGCTTCGAAGAGTGCCGTGATGTTCTCGAGGGGAACGTCGGCCTGGATGTTGTGCGCGGTACAGATGATGAACCCGCCGCCGGGCGCGAGCGCATCGATGCGGTCTTTCACCTCGGCGCGAACGTCGTTTGGTGTCCCGAGCGGCATCGTTCTCTGAATGTCAATCGAGCCGTGGAACGCTATCCTGTCGCCAAACCCGGCCTTGATGGCACGGGGAACCATGCCTGCGGCTCTCGGCTGAATCGGGTTAAGGATGTCGAGCCCCATTCCGATAAAGTCGTGAATGATCGGCACGATAGCACCGCAACTGTGGTGGGCGACCTTGAGGTCGTACCGTTTCGCAAGGTTGATGTATTTGCGGAGACCCGGCGCAAAATGGTCGAGCCACATCTCCCTGCTGCACAACAGACCGCGTTGCATACCGAAATCGTCGCCCATCATGAATATGTCGAGCTTGCCGTTGGCGGCGTCGAAAACACGCGTGTTGTATTCGAGGTAGAAGTCGACGATTCGTTCGACGATCGCGTCGACCAGTTCAGGTTGCATCGCGAGATCGATGAATATCTGTTCGACTCCCCGCAGGTACATGGCCGGTTTGAGCTGGGCGCTCCGGTTCAGTCTGTCGCCTACGAAGAGGAGCGCCTTGTCGGGGTGGGCATCGCACTGGGCCTCGATAACCGAATAGTCGAACCAGTCGGGCGACGGCCATTTCGGGTACTGCTCGATATCGCGGACGGTTTTCGCGTCTGCAAGCGGGGGCGAGCTCACCTCCTTGTATATGCCGGCCTTGTCTTCTCGCCCGAACTGCTGCTCGATCCGCGGGACGCCCCAGAGATCCTCGACGCTCCCGTCAGCGTGACGCTCGAACTCGGGGCCGATGTATCGCGGCCCGTCGATGGTGCGGATATCGACGTTGAAGTGTTGAAGAAGCTCTTCGCGATCTTCGAACCCGTATGACCGGAGCAGTTTTGCCTCGGCCTCACGCGACAGCCAGCAATCTATGGGCACACGATCCGGCTCTTCGAGAGAAACCGTCTTGATGACGCGCTCTTTTGAAGTCATAGTCCCGTGGCCTCTTGCGCCCGGGAGTCTGTCCGGGCCTACTTGAACCACTCTGTCAGGTCGATACGCGTGTACGCGCGGCTGGTAGCCGTCACCGGCGGATTGTTACCGGCGTTCGCCACGTAAGCGACTTGGTTCTTCGGGTCGAACACCCAGGAATGGAGGGTAGCGTCGTTGCGAACAGGGCCGTTGGAAAGAAGCTGCAACGCCTCTTTGACGTCCACTCCGCGGGGCCGGGCCTGAATCTGTTTGCCCAGCCAATCGTATCGTTGCCAGGTGTTCTGCGCCTTCAACAACGGCACGGCCAGTTTGAGATCCGTTACCTCCAGACCGAGCTCCGGTCCGTACAACTTGGCCAGTTTCATCAGTTGTGCTTCGCCGATCGGATGGTTGGTGCGTCGCACCGCATCTTCCATGGCCCAATGTCCGGTTGCCTCGCTCTCCTTGGGGTCCATAGGAGCATATACTTCGCACATCTTGGCGTCGACCTCGAGCGCACGCCCATCGGGAACTTTCCCGTCCCCGATAACGAAGTTCCAGCCCGTGGTACGCGGTCCCTTCTTCATGATCGCCACGGCCTGCTCGAGGTTGCCGGCCTCTTCGAGCACGCGTCGCATGATCAACCAGAGCGGCAACCCGTCAAACGTGGCGTCGGGTGACGAGGAGGTCATCTCGCCTATTGTTATGCCCACTGCGTTCATGCCGCTGACGCTTCCAATGCCTCCCGCCCATCCAACCATCATGAAGGGCGTGCCACCCGCCGGACGCCACACCAGGATCGCTGCGTCGTCCTGGGCGTCGCCTCGGATGTTCCAGTCCAGGTTGCGACCATGGAGCAATCGCCCGTCCGTCGTCCATTTGCCCCAGCAGGCGAAGTTCGAGCAGCCCGGCGGAGCGTCAGGACCGTAATGTTGAATCTCCGCCGACGTTGAACCCAGCCGCACGTCTTTGTAGTCGATATCCTCGATGCCCGCCGCACGCAACCCCTTCACAACGCCTTTCATTTCCGCGATATACTCCGGAGAAAAGTGTTTCTCCATCCTCGCTCCCTGTGCGTAGACGTACTCGCGGGTGAACCCTCGCTCGAAGAGGGTCTTCATCATGTAGCCTTCCTTTAAGACATGGTGAATCCGCTTTGCGAGAAGACGCCCGTGCTGGTAGCCCATCTCTTCGGGCGTGCCTTCCATAACGCAGACCAGGTGTTCGCCCACCTGGTACAGCTTGCCGGCACCTTCCGTGTCGAGCAGGCTGACTTCCGGGTTCGCCACGATCTCCGGCGTGGTGAGTTCTTGCTGAGCGCCCACGGACGCCGAGCTCAACAGGACAACACATGCAACGAGCACTACTGGGGCGACTGTACGTCGTGTCATAACGTCGATGCTCCTTCTCTCCATCTTCCCTTGCCTGAACTCAAACGCTTCCATGTGAACCGTACCGCGAACACCGCGGCCCGGCTAGTATAGGCGAACTGGAAGCCCCCGTCAACACCCGATCTGTCGTTCCCCTCCCGTGCTCGCACTCCTAATCGCGATCATGCACCCGACTGGCACCACACTAGCAACTGACAACTGACTACTGACTACTGGTTCTACACCCCCGGGTTGAAAAGAGTGCTGGGTTGTGCTAGGTTGTGTCGCAGTGTTTCGAGAAGAAGGCGGTTCCGAGTAAGGAGAGTGTGACATGAAGAAGATGATCCTGGCGACGGTGTTGTTGGTGGTGGCATGTGCGCCGGCGGCGTGGGGCGCTACCTACGAGGCGGAGATAATCTTCCCGCTCGAGGGTATACACAACCACGGTTCGAGCATCGCGGAATGTCCTAACGGAGACCTGATCGCATGCTGGTTCCACGGACACGGCGAACGTACTGCTGACGATGTGCTTGTTCAGGGCGCGCGAAAACGTGTCGGGTCGAAGACATGGAGCGACCGGTTCGTGATGGCTGACTCGCAGGATCTGCCTGACTGCAACCCGGTCCTGTTCGTCGATCCGCGCGGCAAGCTGTGGTTGATCTGGATAGCGGTCCAGGCCAACACGTGGGGGTCTTCGCTGCTGAAATACCGTATCGCGAGCGATTACGAAGGTGACGGGCCGCCGAATTGGGAATGGCAGGACACGATCCACGCCCGGCCGAAAAACTTCGAGGAGGTTATGACAAGGGTTGCCGACGAGTACAAGACCACCCCCCCTTACTCTGTGGCGCTCGCGGCGAGACCCGAGATCGAGGAGCAGTTCCGCAAGGGTGCCGCCGACAAACTGACGCGGCGTCTCGGCTGGATGACGCGGCTCCGTCCCATCATGTTCAACAACAAGATGATGGTCGGGCTGTACACGGACGTGTTCTCCGTATCGCTCGTTGGGATGACAAGCGATTGGGGCAAGACGTGGGAGTTCAGCGAACCGATTGTCGGGTTCGGCAACATCCAGCCGAGCCTCGTGCCGAAGAGCGACGGGACGCTGGTGGCGATGATGCGCGAGAACGGTATCCAGAGAAAGATCCGTATCAGCGAATCGAAGGACGGCGGCGTCACGTGGTCGCCCGTCGGAAACATGGAGATACCCAACCCGGGTTCGAGCGTCGAATGTATCAGGCTCGCGAACGGTCATTGGGTGCTCGTCTGCAACGATACGATGATGGGCCGCCACAGTCTGGCCGCGATCCTGTCCGACGACGAAGGTGTCACCTGGAAGTGGAAACGTCACCTCGAGCTGTGGAAGGCCGGCGAAGGGTCGGCATCATACCCGTCAGTGATGCAGGCGAAGGACGGCGCCATACACGCCACCTACAGCTACAACGTCAAGGACAAGGGAACGTGCATCAAACACGCCATGTTCGATGAGGACTGGATCAAAGAAGGCGATCCGGAAACGCAGTGACGTGTAGAGCGGTCACGGGGTTGTAGGCACTGCTCGCAATAGCCCACACGGCCAGGTGCTCCTGCGCAAGCGGGAATCCAAGCCCCCGCACTAACAACTGACCACTGGCGACTGACTACTGGTCTTGTTCCCCATCTCCAGACTACAGCCTGCCGCCGCCGTGCTCGTGCTCGTGCGCGTGCGCGTGCGCGTGCTCGTAATCGAACCCCTCCAAGCCAACCCCTATCGTCATCCCCCCTTTCCGTCTTTCCCGCGCAGGCGGGAATCCAGGGTAGCGCAGGCATCTTGCCTGCAGTAAAGATTGTCATCTCCTTCCTTTGCAGGCTGGAAGCCTGCGCTACGAATGTGACCCGAATCTGCCAAACCTCAGCACCCCCGGCGAAACCCACTTCTGTGTCGCAGGCCGCTCCCCAAATAGTCCTTGACAGAACTCGACATGGAGGTCTATTATCACCGATAAGGAGCGCAAAGGGAGGCTTTGTGTCTTCTCAAGAGGGCGGGAGGATGTTGGTTCCCAACTGGCAGAGTATTTTGTGTTCCGCAATTTCAAATGGGGTGGTGTGTCTTCGTTTGTTCCCAAGCAGAAGTCCATGTTGTTGAGTTAGTGTGGGGGTAGTGTGTCCGCAATTGCGGTAGCGTGCTGCACAGCGGGAAGGAGGGCAAGCGAGAATGGGACAGGGAGCGGGTAAAGACAGAAGGGTAGGAGCTACTTACAGGAGGCTGATTCTGGCCGCACTCGTTGCCGGTCTGGTGCTGGCAGTTCCGGCGCAACGTGCCGCGGCGATGTGGACGCCGCCGGCGGCGCTCAACACCAACGCCGCGACCGACTCGGCCGATGACCGCTTTCCCCAGATGACGACGGACGGCGCGCGCAACTGGGTCGCCGTGTGGAGCTCCGATTACAGCCTTGGCGGCACCATCGGCACGGACTCGGATATCCTGATATCGCGGTCGACGGATAACGGTACGACATGGACGGCGCCCGCCGCGCTGAATACCAACGCCGGCACCGACTCGGGCGGTGACATCTATCCCGAGCTGACGACGGACGGCGCGGGCAACTGGGTCGCTGTGTGGTACTCCTGGGACGATCTTGGCGGCACCATCGGCACGGACTCGGATATCCTTGTATCGCGTTCGACGGACAACGGCGTGACATGGACTGCGCCCGCCGCGCTCAACACCAACGCTGTGACCGGCTCAGGCAATGACAAGCACCCCCAGGTCACGACGGACGGCGCGGGCAACTGGGTCGCTGTGTGGTACTCCGAAGACGATCTTGGCGGCACGATCGGCCCGGATGGGGACATCCTGGTATCGCGGTCGACCGACAACGGTGCGACATGGACGACGGTTCAACCGCTTAACACCAACGCGGGGACAGACTCAGTCGATGACGACGATCCTCAGGTGACGACGGACGGCGCGGGCAACTGGGTCGCCGTGTGGCAGTCTTA
>CAZGCA010000041.1:49508-52001 GCA_964524145.1 uncultured bacterium
ATCCTCAGGTGACGACGGACGGCGCGGGCAACTGGGTCGCCGTGTGGCAGTCTTACGATGACCTTGGCGGGACCATCGGTACGGACTGCGATATCCTGGTATCGCGGTCGACGGACAACGGCGCGACATGGACAGTGCCGGTTGCGCTCAACACCAACGCCGCTACCGACTCAACCTATGACGAGATTCCCCAGGTGACGACGGACGGCGCGGGCAACTGGGTTGTCGTGTGGGAGTCTTGGGATGACCTTGGCGGGACCATCGGTACGGACTGCGATATCCTCTTCTCTCGCAGCGAGTTCGGTGCCGGTGCGGGCGTGCCGGTCGGGGGCAGCATTGCTGTGGTCCTTCTAGCGCTTGCCCTGTGCGTCATTGGTTTAAGAAGTCGCCGGAAGGAGAGTGCATAAGATACATCACAGAGAGCACAGAACGCTTCAGATGTCTTTCTGAGGAGCCCTTCGGCTGCGTTCAGGACAGGCTTCGCGACGAAGAATCTCAATCGTGCGTATGGTAATAGCGGAGATTCTTCGCTTCGCTCAGAATGACAGGTGTGTGGACTACGTTGTGCTCCCGTTAGGAACGTGGTCCGCACACTCTGACCATCGTTGTTGTAGGGGCACGGCGCGCCGTGCCCCTACGCTTTGCCCGCCGGGTGCCACACTCAACCTTGTTTGATAGAGGTAGGAAGAGCCGGTTGAGTACCCGGCTCCTCCCCCCTCCGAACCGTGCGTGCGGTTCTCCCGCACACGGCTCTCCGGTCGATGGTTTACCCGCCTCGGCGGGATTGACAGGCCGTCGCATAGGCTGTAGACAAGGAAAACAACCCACGCTGAGCAAAGTAGGCGTTTGGCCAGCGTCGCTGGTCAAGGCCGCGTCCACGACCCCGCTGACCCTTGCGCTTGCGCAGAATGCTGCGCAGGCGCATCCGTACCCAGCTATCAATTATGGGGAACGTGGTCTTGTGGCTGTGCTTGTAGTACGCAAACCAACCCACCAGTGTGCGGTTGATGTTCGTGATGATGGCTTCCAGACTCTGACCGTTCGTCCGCTTGGTCTTGGCTCGTATCGTGTCCTTGAACCTCCTGAGACTCTTCTTGCGAGGCCATCGGTACCCTCGCTCAAAGTGATATCCCAGAAAGTCAAAACCACCCGGTTGGGTGGCGTCCACGATACACGTCTTCTGCGGATGTAACGTCAGGCCCGCTTCGGCCATCCATCCTCTGAGCATCGCCAGCGCCTTCTGAGCTTCTCTCTCTGTTCGGCACAACACCACAAAGTCGTCGGCATAGCGCACCATCTCGTAACCCGCCTCGGCCATCAAATGGTCCAGGGGGTCCAGGTAAATGTTAGACAGCAATGGACTGATGACCGCACCCTGCGGTGTTCCCCTCTGTGGCGTCCATCGCTCCATGCCCTCCATAACATCCTGCTTGAGATACGAGTCGATAAGACTCAGCACTCTGCCGTCTGACACCCTTGCGCACACCAATTCCATCAGGCGCTCTGACGGAATTGTGTCGAAATAGCTCTTGATGTCTGCGTCCACCACATGGATGCAACCTGCTTTTAGCAGCCCATCGACGCGGCGCAACGCATCCTTGCAGCCTCGACCAGGTCGGAAACCGTAGCTATGCTCGGCAAACTCCCGCTCGAATACCGGCTCCAGCACTGCACGCAATGCACTCTGCACTACCCGGTCGCGTACCGCCGGTACACCCAACGGCCGCTTCTCTTTGCTACCCGGCTTATCTATCCACACCCGCTTTACTGCTTTAGGTCGATACCTATCTTCCTTCAGCAATCGCTGCAGGCGCTCCAGATTCTCCTCCAGGCGGCGCTCGAACATCTCCACACTCTCATGGTCTACTCCCGCAACTCCGCCGTTGACCTTCACTCGCGCAAAGGCGCTTTGCAGATTGCTCATCGAGTAGACCTTGTCTATCAAGCTGAACCACTTGCCTCCTTTCACCCCGTCTTCCAGGGCCGTCAACATCCGCTCCGTCCACACACTCGGTTCGACCCACCACCAGCGGCGACGAATCTCTCCGGCTTGTTTAGTCCTATCGAACACTCCCGCCGGTTGTCCTTCCGCTTGCCTGGACTTCACAAATCCACCTTCCTGCGTCCCTTCGCTCCACGACCATTACAGCCGCTTCAACACTACTATGGACGCTCTGACTGCTGTGCGGGCGGCTCTTCGGTACTTTGTTCCGTACGTCAACACCGTCCTGTCCTCCACACAGCTCTCCCTGCTTCACGTCCTCGGCCTTCCTGACCATTCCGTCTCCAACCACCCCATGCACCCCTGCCGCCGCTTTATCACGCTACCCCTCAGCGCGACAGGTTCATTCCAGGCTTCGCCAGTAACTAGCAGGCTCGCCGGCTGCATCAGGCCGAATCGAGTTCGTTACCCTACGGACTGGTCGTTCACCTCCTGTTGCTTCCCACCCCGCCTCGCGGCGACGCAGTTGCAGTCGGTTACAGGCCGGAGAG
>CAZGCA010000042.1:0-7693 GCA_964524145.1 uncultured bacterium
GGGGGAGACTGCTTTCGGCGAGAAATGCAGGTTAACAACAAGAGGGTGCTCCTGCGGGCGACGGTCGTTACCGCTTTATCCTGCCCGGCAGAATGTAGGGGTATTCCTTTCCCAAAAGCCGGTGCAGCGACCGGTCGATCTTCCTGAAACTCAAATAGATTCTCCAGATCCAGGCGTCTTCCCGGTAGTAGGCCTTTATCTCGCGCATGGTGATGGGTTCGAACCCGCCGTCCTTGATCCCGACAGAGAAAAGCCGGTTGACTGTGTCTACGAGGTCAGGAAGCAGTTCCGGCCGTTGCTCCTTGTAGAAGTTAGCAACGAGATCTATCACGACCTTTCGGCAGTCGTAATACCTTGTCATCACGTTCTGCGAGAAAAGCAGCCGGATGAGCCAGACCAGGAACGATGGCGCGCTGCGCAGAAACAGGTCGGGGTCGAGCTGCTCCTCGCCGTTTCGGGAGACGAGCGGCGTGCAGGTATCGAGATAGACCAGCTCGATCTCGTCGTCCAATCGCGGCGCGTCCGGATCGAAGCCGACGATCGCCCAGTTCGAGATCTGTCCGTCGAACCCGACTTCGAGCTCGCCTTTGTGCCGCCGGTTAAAGTCGAAGACTTTCGCTGTCTCTCTCAGCACGGCCGAGACGAGCTTGCCGATATCGCCTGGCGGAAGTCGATGGATGGCCCGGTGCCCTATGGCTTCAGACGGTAGCTTTTCCTGGACGATGTAAACGACGACCCTGCCTTGTTGCGCGTCTGCGAGCCGCACAATATCGCTGGGCGCGAGCCGTAGACCCACCCGGTCCCGCAGCACCTCGACATACTCTCTGTAGAGGGCTTCATAGCTGTCGGCCTCCTGCTCGGTCCGGAACATGGGCATACGTTTGTACGCCACGTTCCCCGTACCGATCTCGAGCACGGTGCTGATCTCACCGTAGCCCAGCACCCGGGTCGGGATCGTGTTCCGTTCCGGGAACCTCGGATCGAGCCCCGTCTCAAACTGTCTCAGCAAGTCGAGGTCGATCTCGAGACCAGACATGAGTCCGCCTCAGCGTTTCAAGCCGCGTGTCACGTCGCCAAGGGCGCTGTCGACTCGTTCGAGAATCTCCTCGGCCAGGGCGCGATCGATGGTCAGCGGCGGCAGGAGCTGTGCGACCCGCGGGTAGTTGTATGCGTACACCGAGAGAACACCGTTGTCAAAGGCGGCCTTCGAGAAGAGAGGCCCGCAGTGTTCGTTCGTCATCTCGATACCCATCATGAGGCCGAGCTGTCGCAGCCCAACCACGATCTCCGGATGATTGTCCTTCAAACGTTTGAATCCTTCCGAGAAGACGGTCCCGATCTCGTCAACATGTCGCAGGAACGACGGGTTCGAGGAGATCTCGAGAACCTTCAGAGCCACGGGACACCCCACCTCGGCCCCGCCGAATGTCGAGATATGGATGAAGGGGTCCTTGTGAAAGACGCTCTCGAACTTCGCTCTGAAGCAGGTCGCGGTTATCGGGTAGATGCCGCCCGATAGCCCTTTCCCGGTCACCATGATGTCCGGCACCACGTTGAACTGTTCGACGGCCCACAACGTGCCGGTTCTGCCGAGGCCTGTCTGGATCTCGTCGACGATCAGGAGAGCCCCTACCCTGTCACAGAGTTCCCGGGCCTTGAGAAGGAACTCCCGGTCGGGTACTGCAATACCGTAGGTTGCAGGGATCGTCTCGAAGATGACCGCCGCCGTGCCGTCGTCGGCTTCTTTTTCCAGAGCTGCGATATCGTTGAATGGAACCTGCACGAAGCCGGGTGGCATAGAACCAAACGGCGCACGGTACTTCTCGTCACCTGCTGCGAGCGCGAGCCCCGTGTGCCCGTGATATCCTCCTTTGGCGGAAATCACCTTGTCTCTGCCCGTGTATCCGCGGGCCACCTTGAAGGCGAGATCGACCGCCTCGCCGCCGCTGACGCCGAACACCGTGTACGTAATGTCTCCCGGGGCAAGCTCGGCAAGCATGCTGCCCAGCACCGCTCTCTGTTCGCTGATCAAGTGATGGTTGCCGATGTCGAGTTCCTGCAAACTCTGCACCAGGACTTCGACGACCTCGGGGTTCCTGTGGCCCAGGTTGAACACCCCTCCGTTACAGTGACAGTCAATAAGCCGTTTCTCTCCCCCTACGTCCCAGAGATACGGCCCCTCCCGTTCGCCAAGCGCGAAACTGACGCCTGCGGATTCGAAGAACGCCGCCTTCCCGGAAGAGACGTGCCGGGCAAAGAGGTTTATAGCCTCCTGTTTGCTGCGGCCACCCACATAAGCACGACCAGGTGTTTTCATCTGTTCTCTCCTCTTTCGCGGCAAAAGACCTGTTCCTTCCTGAGCATAGAGTATACATGATCGGGTGCCGCGTTGCCGAGTGCTTCGTGTGTAATGCAACGACTCTCACTTTTCTTTCACCGGAAGAAGTTTTCAACGATCTGCGGTCTTGTGGAGTATAATAGAGTGGAGTAGGACGAGGAGGCTTCGCCTTCGGGAGAACAAGATGCACGTGCAGTCGGGACAGCTTATCTGCGCCATGGCGAACGACCGGCTCGGTGCGGAGTCGGCCAGGGCCACCACGTCTCTGCTTGCACGGGCCAAGGCCGGCGATGCGCAGGCGTTCGAAGCGATCCTCGTTCGATACGAGCGCCAGGTGATGGGAACGGCGCTGCGGCTGCTCGGCCACCGTGAAGATGCCGAGGATGCCGCCCAAGAGGTTTTTCTCCGGCTGTACAAGTACTTGTCCCGGTTCGATGAAACCCGTGAGCTGTCTCCTTGGCTCTACCGCATAACGGTGAATGTGTGCCGGTCTCTCGCGAAGAAACGAAAGAGAATGGCTGCCTGTGAGGTCGAGAGAGGTTCTGCGAAGGCGACCGCATCTCCGTCCCATTACAGGCGGGTTGAGCTGGCCGAGCAACGTCAGATAGTGTTCGACGGGCTGAAGAGGTTGCCGGAGAAGGAGCGTGCGGCCCTGGTGCTGCGGGACATAGAAGGGTTGTCCACGAAAGAAGTGGCACGTGTCCTGGGTTCGTCGGAGACGACCGTGCGTTCACAGATCAGTCGGGCAAGGGTCAAGTTGAAGCGGTTCCGGGATCGGATGCTCGGAGGTGACCAATGAGATGCGCACAGTTTGAAGAGCTTATTGCCCTGGAAGTAGAAGGGGATCTGCCGGAACGGCAGTCGCGCAAAGTCAGAGAGCACTTGAGGTTGTGTCCGGGCTGTCGTGCGTTTGCCGAGGAACTGAAGCAAAGCCAGGCTGCGTTGAAGGAGCTGGCCCGAGAAGCCTGCGTTGGGCTGGATTTCCAGCAGTTGCGCGGGCGTGTGCTCGAAGAAATATCGCGAGAGCAATCAAGATTTGGCGCCGGCTGGAGGGCATGGCTCGCGGGAGGCCGGAGACGAGCTGTCCTGGCAGGAGTTGTGATGGCACTGCTGGCCGGGGGCGCTCTCTATCTCGTTCGGTGGGACATAGTGAATGTTGAGCCTGGCTCGCGGCTGCGTGAAGCTCGAACAGCGACAACAAGTGTTGCCTTGCCGGATTTGCCTGTTAGTGACCGAGCCCAACCTCAGTCGTTCGACGAAGCCGGAACCCAAGCCGCTCAAGTTGAACGTGCGGCGTTCGAGACGGCTGCGCCGGCGCCGCTGATCATCAAACTGCTCACAGATGATCCTGACGTGGTGATAATCCTGATTGCAGATGGAAAGGAGGACCAGAAAAATGTACCGACGGTATAGCGTGACGATCACGTTGTTTGTGATGATAGTTCTTGGCCTTGCATTGTTGAGCACGTCAGCGAGTGCTCAGGAACGAACGGACCAGGACTTCGTGAATCAGGTGCGCGAACTGGAGGCGTTGCGCGGTGAAATCGCGAAGCAACGCGCGGAGCTGGAGATGAAGCGCAAAACCCTGGACAGGCGTCTTCAGGAATTGGATTCGGTCAGCAAGGTCTTCGAGATCAAGTACGCGAACGTTCGCGACCTGAGCAGCGTCCTTCAGATATTCGGCGGAGAGATTCAGGGTAACGATAAGCTGAACATCATATCCGTCCGCGGCCCCGAAGACACAGTGACGGCGATAGAAGGGGCCATAGAGCGGTTGGACGTGCCGCCGCCCGCCACCAAGAACATTGTCCTGACGGTTCACATGCTCCAGGCACTGGCGCAATATGACTCGACCGAGGAGGCTTCGAGCACGATGTTGCCCGCCTTGGAGCCGGTCGTGCGGGAACTGGCCACCGTCTTTGGCTATGCGGAGTTCCGCCTACTTGAAACCGTCATGCTGCGATGCCGGGACGGAGGACCCGGAACCGTCTCTGGCTCCCTCACTATTGTCCCGGAACAGCAACGCATCGACTACCGTCTGGAATTCAATGCGGCAAAGAATGTCCTGACGGAGACCGGACCCGACGAGATTCGTATCGACGATTTCGAGTTTCAGGCCTCGGCCCAATCTGTCGCACCTCCCGCTACTCCCGCTACCAGCGGTCCCGTACGAGCCGCAGTATTCCGTCAGCCCAGGGCCACTACTACCTCCCTCGACGCCGACTTAGACGTGCGTGAGGGTCAGAAGGTCGTGGTTGGCAAAGCGAGCGTGGACAGCTCTCCAAACGCGTTCTTCGTGGTCGTGACGGCAACGGTAGTGGATTAGACTGCGTCTTGATCCGCAGTCCGGGTGCTACGGAAGGACGGCAAACACGCGGGCGAGGTATCAGTAAGGCTGCGACTTTCTGTGATGGTCTCTGATGGCTTCTCTGAGCCGTACGCGGTACTCGGTGTGCGCCCCGTGAGGGTCGAGCTTCCTGACCTGCTCGATCAGGCTTTCGATCCTTGCTCTGTTGCCTTCCCGATAGTTGTTCAGCAGGTAGTTCAGCTTGTTCTTGGTAGCCAGCAGCTTCGACTCGCCGGCTTGCGCGGATTTCACCTCGACCTGTTTCAGGCCTTTGTCGACGCTCTGCGCTATCTGCCGGTCCGAGATATGAGACCCGCCAACAGCAGCCTTCCCTCTCTTGCGCTGCTGCTGGTAGATTCCTTTTCGCCTCAGCTTGTATTCAGATACGCTCGGTCGTTTCATAGGGCCGGCAAGGCAGCTGCCTAATACAGATCCGAATGCCAACAGACATATTCTACGCTGTTCCCGGCCGATTCTCAAGGTTTGGCCGGCATTCCTCAGTCCGGTTCTCACAGGCAGATTGGCGTATGGTGAGGACAACCACAGTCGGTACACCCTGACAAAGCGTGCACCGCGTTATATGTGCTCCGATATGTCCAGCCCGAGTGCGGCGTTCACTACAAGCTGCACATCCAGAGCGTCCACATACCCGTTGCCGTCAACATCGCAGTCGTCGTCTCCCAGCAACTCTAACGCAGCGTTGATGACAAGCTGCACATCGACTGCATCGACGTAACCGGTGTAGTTGACGTCACCGACAGGCACTTGCTTGCGGTGCAACAGCAGGGTCACACGCGTGATATCAGTCTCAGCGGTAGCTACCTCCTGACTTCCAGCCTCGTAGCCGTCCGCCAGCGCCGTGAGAACATACGTCCCTGCCGGGATATTGGCAAATGCGAACAGACCCGTCGCCGGGTCTGGAATCGCACTCAGCGACAATTGCCCTATCGTCACCTCGGGATCGGCCGTGGCGGGAACCCGTTGCATCGTATCACTGTCGAGCAGTTCGCCCACGACCGAGCCCGGCTCAATGCCCACCCCGATATACGGTTCGAAGTCCACCGGACCGAACACGTTCTCGGCGATTTCGGCCTCGGTGTACACACCCCAATCGTTGTATTCCGCCCGCGTCTCCACTGGGTTCATGTTCGTGACGAAACGCCCCATGACAGCCCTGAACCGGTTAAGCCCGCTGAAAGCCTCCGCCGCGTCGCCCAGAAGCGGCGTCTCCGGAGTGTCCTTCATCTTCGTCTCCGGCGGCCGGATAAACACCGCGTCACCGCGGATGCCGTCGAAGAGGTTGTCCGTGATGTTGACGCCGGTATCGACCGCCTGGATCCCGAACTGCACGCGCCTGATGGTCGAGTCGTGGATGACCGACTCAGAAGAGCTCACTCCCGAGATAAGAACTGCTATCGAGAAGAGGTTGTCGCCACCGTCCAGAACGCAGTCTGCCAGTTCCATGGCAACGTCGTCGATGCGCACCAGCACCGTGACGTCAGCGTGCATGCCGGGCAGGGTGATAGTGCAGTCCTGGATCCGCGTGTTCTCTGCTGCCGTCACCACGACGTGTTCGTAGTCGGACGGGTCGAAATGCTGGATGGCTGTGCTGCCCGCGCCCGCTCCCACGACAGCAACATCCGGCACGAACTCGACCCGCTCCTCGTAGACACCTTCGGCCAGGTGTATCGTCACGGGATGGGCGCCAAGTCCGCACTCGTCGGTCCCGGTATATATCATCGCCGCATTCATCACACGGTCTATCGTCCGCCATGGCTCGGAGAACGTGCCGAGGCCGCTCGCGTCGCTTCCATCCGTGGCGACATAGAGATCGCTTGGGGGGTCGGATTCCTCGGTCGGATCCGTGCCTATCTCGTACTCATAGAAATTGGACAAGCCGTCCTCGTCAACGTCGTCATCAGCGTCATCAACGGTCGGGTCGAGTCCGAACGCAACCTCCCATCCATCCGGCAGCCCATCGTTGTCGGTGTCCGGATCGAACGGGTCGGTACCGTACAAATGGACCTCGTCCCGCGCACTCAGCCCATCGTCGTCTTCATCTCCGTCCGCGTCGTCCGGATCGGTCGGGTTCAATCCGTTGGCAATCTCATTATAGTCGTCGATGCCGTCGGCATCCGTATCAGGATCGAACGGATTGGTCCCGCAAAGATTAACTTCAATCCAGGTGGGTACTCCGTCCTCGTCAAAATCCATCTCGGCGTCGTCAGGATCGGTCGGGTCCAACCCGTTGGCAATCTCATCACCGTCTTCGATACCGTCGCCATCCGTATCAGGATCGCTTGGATCCAGCCCGTTGTCAACCTCGTCACCGTCTTCGATACCATCAGCATCCGTATCGGCGTCAAACGGGTCGGTGCCGTAGAGATTGACTTCGTCCCGGGCGGTCAACCCGTCCCCGTCAATGTCCATATCAGCGTCGCCAGGATCGGTTGGATCCAGTCCATTGTCAACCTCGTCACCATCTTCGATACCGTCGCCATCCGTATCAGGATCGGTCGGATCCAGCCCATTGTCAACCTCGTCACCATCCTCGATACCGTCGCTATCCGTATCGGCGTCAAACGGGTCGGTTCTGTAAAGGTTGATCTCCTCCCGGGCGGTCAACCCGTCCTCGTCAACATCCATATCGGCGTCGCCAGGCTCGGTTGGATCCAGGCCATTGTCAACCTCGTCACCGTCCGGGATGCTGTCGGTATCGGTGTCGTTCAACTGCGGATAGGTTCCATGCGCGTGCTCTTGTACGTTGCTCAGACCGTCGCCATCCGGGTCGGCATCCGCGTCGTCGTCCAGGGGATCTAGACTGTGGTCGAGCTCCCATCCGTCCGGTAACCCATCGTTGTCCGTATCAGGATCGGTCGGATCCAGCCCCTTGTCAACCTCGTCACCATCTTCGATACCGTCGCCATCCGTATCGGCCTCAAACGGATCGGTCCCGTAGAGATTGACTTCGTCCCGGGCGGTCAACCCGTCCCCGTCAACATCCAGAT
>CAZGCA010000042.1:7793-51862 GCA_964524145.1 uncultured bacterium
CCGTAGAGATTGACTTCGTCCCGGGCGGTCAACCCGTCCCCGTCAACATCCAGATCGGCGTCGTCAGGGTCCGCCGGGTCCAGACCGTTGGCTGCCTCGTCGTCGTCCATGATACCGTCGCCATCACTATCGTGCGGCATGTATTCGTCGGCGCCGATGTCGAAGTCTGAGCCGTCGCCGCGATACCCACGGACACCATCAATCGGCCTCGGGTTACCTTCAAAATCGCCGGTCAGACCGTCGACAAAGCCACCAGAATCTATACAAGGCGAACGAGCCTCGAGATGGTAGTCGCCGCTCCCAGGATCCACAAGACGCGGGTCGGAGGTGAAGTTTCCTCTGCCGCCGCCTGTCCACCCCTCGATGCAGCAATAGGTTGGCGCGTCACAATGGGCGAGTGGGCCTTTCTCAGGTGCATCATTCTGCCAGATGATGCAGTTTACGATGGTGTCTTTACACGAGTAGAGCGCGGCACCCCAGCCGGCGGAGTTGCCAGTGATAGTGTTGTTTCGGATGGTGCCCCTGCAGTCGCAAAGCCCACCGCCATATCGCGCCGAGTTGCCCGCGATGGTGTTGTTTTGGATAGCTTTGTTCCCGATGCGGGCGCTACAATGGGAAAGGCCACCGCCATCTTCTCCGGCGGAATTGCCTGAGATGACGTTGTTCTCGATGTGGGCGTTGCACCGGGAGAGCCCGCCACCATAGTCGGCTGTGTTGCCGGTGATGGTGTTGTTTCGGATGATGCCATCGCAGTCGTAGAGCCCGCCACCAACATCCGCGTGGTTGTTTCTAATGATGTTGTACTGGATGGTGCCGCCGCAGTCGTAAAGACCACCGCCATCCCTCTTTGTCGAATTGCCGGCGATCGTGTTGTACTGGATGGTGCCGTCGCAGTCGTAAAGCCCGGTGCTCGAATTGTCCGTGATGGTGTTGTCCTGGATGGTGCCGTCGCACTGGTAAAGACCATGGCCGAATCTCTCCGGGTTGTCCCGGATGGTATTGTCACTGATGGTAGCCAATGTGTCGTTGCCGCGTATGCCGACGCCACGATAAGTGTTACCGCCGCTAATCGTGAACCCGGAGAGTCTGCATGCCGGGCTCTCGCCTCCTCGAAACGTCACGACCGAACCCGCTCCAGCACCGTAGATGACGGTTGATTCCACGATTGCGGCATTAGTAGGGGAGACGCTGCTCAGCACTATATCGTCTCCCGGGAATTGCAGGTTCTCATAGTAATGTCCCGGCGCAACAACGATCTCGTCACCCTCCTTTGCCAGCCCGAGCGCTGTTTGAATCGTGCCAATGTCCTCGGGCACGTACAATACCATGGACGATGTCGCGCTGGTCGGATCGCTCCCTCGGATGATCTCGACCCCGTCGCGCAGACCGTCGCCGTCGCTGTCTTCGAGATCGACGTCCGTCCCGTAAAGGGGTTCATCGTTGTCGCTCAACAGATCGCCGTCCGTATCTGCCTCGGCACCAAACTCGTAGCACCCCACATCTATTCCCGAACCCACAACCCGGCAATTCCCATCCAGATCACGTTGTGGCCATTCAACCCAATAGCCGTTTGCCCCCGCATCTATGCACGGGGAACCCGCCTGAAGGCGGAAATCTCCTTCGCTCGCGCCAACGAATAAGGGATCCGTACTGATATTGCCTGCTCCCCCGCCGGCCCATCCTTCAATACAGCAATAGTATGGTGTGTTAGAGTCATATACTTGCTGCGCGGGCGAATTGCCCCAGATAATGCAGTTCCGGACTATGCCGCCACAATCATAAAGCCCGCGGCCCTTTTCCGAACCCAGGTTCCCGACAATGGTGTTGTTCTGGATAATGCCATCGCACCCGCGCAACCCGCCTCCATACGAAGCGGAATTGCCCCGGATAAGATTGTTCTGGATGGTGCCGTTGCAGTTGTAAAGCCCGGTGCCCGAGTTGTCCGTGACGGTGTTGTTCTGGATGGTGCCGTCGCAGCCGCCAAGCCCACCGCCATAGTTATCCACGATCGTGTTGTTCTCGATGGTGCCGTTGCAGTAGCGAAGCCCGCCGCCATGCTCCGCGGAATTGCCTGAGATGGTGTTGTTCTGGATGGTGCCGTCGCAGCCATGAAGTCCGCCGCCATACTCAACGGAATTGCCTGAGATGGTGTTGTTTTGGATGGTGCCGTCGCAGTCGCAAAGCCCGCCACCACGCCACGTGCGGTTGTTTGTGACGGTGTTGTTCTCGATGGTGCCGTCGCAGTCGTAGAGCCCGCCGCCATCCTCTTGGGCGTAGTTGTCTGTGATGGTGTTGTTCTGGATGGTGCCGTCGCAGTCGTAAAGCCCGCCGCCACCATCATCTAGCGCCTGGTTGAGTGTGATGGTGTTGTTCTTGATAATGCCGTCGCATGTGTGAATGCCCCCACCAGAATCCGAGGCCTTGTTGCGTGTGATGATGTTGTTGCTGATCGTGGCCAACGTGTGGTTGCCGAGCACACCGTTGCCTCCACGATTGAACGCGGCCCCTTTGATCGTGAGTCCGGATAGAGTGCACGCCGGGCCTTCACTCCCCCGAAACGTGACGACCGGTCCCGCTGAATCACCATCAACAATCGTTGATTCAACGATTGCGGCATCTGCAGGGTCGCTGCTGCGAAGCACGACATCGGCTCCCGGGAATTGCAGGTTCTCATAGTAATCTCCCGGCGCGACAATGATCTCGTCACCCTCCTTCGCCAGCCCGAGCGCTGTTTGAATCGTACCGACCTCATCAGGTACGTGGAATACCCCGGACGGCGTCACGCTGGTTGGATCGCTGCCGCGGAGAATCTCCAACCCGTCGCGTAGACCGTCCCCGTCGCCGTCCGCGAGGTAGACGTCCGTGCCGTAAAGCAGCTCATCGACGTCACTGAGCAAATCACCGTCCGTATCTGCATCGGCACCAAATTCGTAACACCCCATATCCACTCGCGATCCCACAACCCGGCAGTTCCCATCCAGATCCCGTTGGGGCCATGCAAACCAGTAGCCGTTCGCCCCCGCATCTATGCACGGGGAACCTGCCTGAAGACGGAAATCTCCTTCGCTTGCACTGACGAATAGGGGATCTGCATTGATGTTGCCTGTTACACCACCCCACCCTTGGATGCAGGAATAGGAAGGCCTATAGCACTTACTGAGCGAATTGCCCCAGATAATGCAGTTCCGAATTGAGGCGTTGCACCCGTAGAGCCCACTCCCACCATCTCGCGCATGGTTATCTGTGATGGTGTTGTTCAGGATAATGCCGTCGCAGCCGTAGAGGCCACCGCCGCGCCCATAAGGGGTTTCCCCTTCGTTCCCTCCCATGCCGTTCTCTACGGGTCCCTTTCCGCTGTTCGGCACCGCCCAGTTATCGGTGATCAGGTTGTTCTGGATGGTACCGTGGCACTGGTAGAGTCCGCCGCCATAAGCATGAAGCGTCACGTGCGTCCATTGATAAAGACCGTGGGCAACATTACCAGTGATACAGTTGTTCTCGATGGTAGCCCGCGTTCCGTTGCCGCGGATGCCACCGCCGACTGCGGCATTCCCGCCGGTAATGGTGAATCCGGAGATCAGGCAGTCGGGCGTTTCCGTGCCGGCGAACGTCACAACCGAGCCGGACTGGTTGCCGTCGATTATCGTGTTCGCGACCACATCGGGGTCGATCGAATCAGTCGACCGCAGGACGATGTTCTTTCCCTGGAAGTGTATTGTTTCTACATAGGTTCCTTCAGCAACCACCACTTCATCGCCGTCGGTCGTGACACTTATCCCGGCCTGGATCGTGACGAATGCGGTGGGCCAGCTCACCCCGTTTTCGATGCCGGACGTGTTGTCCACATCGACGTACCAGGTGGCACCGTATGCTGCTGGGCACAGCACGATGCACGCTGCGATCAGGAATGTGGTTCTACTCATTGGAGTGGTCCCCTCTTGAAACGCTCGCCCTCGTTACGACACAGCTCCGTTACGAACCCACTACCGGCACAAAGATAGAGCAGGTGCGTCCACTGCGGTCATGATATCAGTGCGGTCCGGATGGTAGGTGTGCCTTTGTGGTTCGACCCCGACGTGGTGCTGCGCCCATGGCGTATGTTGCCTCCTGGCACGGTACTCCCCTTGCCAGCCTTCCAAACATCTCCCTGATGGCCCCATCATGTTCACTCCCGCGCATCGACAGTACTAACTGTCAAGCTTGCTTCTCATCCTTAATCCTAGCACGAACTCGACTGAATGTCAAACACTTACCGTTCGCGGTTTGTCGTCGTTCTCCGATTACGATACCGGTTACGAGCATGAGCACGAGCTCGTATACCTCACCATAGTGACGAACGCGGACACTCAGCCGTCATCATAGTACGTGACCGTATTGGTGCTTGGCGGCAGTTAGTGACGGCCCGCGCCGTAAGCGAGATCAACCTCTTGACAAATATTCCACACTGCCGCATAATAGGCGACGCATTTTCGGTCGAAGGAGAAGAAGGGGCGCGCTAGTGAACAATGTTCTCGATGCAGCAAAGATACTGGCTGAATCCTCGCGGCTCCCCACCATCCCGGCAGTAGCCCACGAACTGCTCTCGATATCGGAGTGGGAAGACGTTGATCTGCGGGAAGTCGCCGAGATAATCAGCAAGGACGTGTCGCTCAGTTCGAGAGTCCTGCAAGTGGTCAACTCTCCGTTTTATGGGTTCCCTCGCCAAGTGAGCAGCATATCGAACGCGTTGGTGATACTCGGTCTTCGTGCCACGCGGTCACTCACGCTCAGCTTCTCGATACTGACTGCAGCACCGAAGAAGAAAACCCGCCAATTCGATTACGCCGGGTTCTGGACTCGCTCTCTTAACACGGCCACGGCGGCTCGCGAACTGGCCGGTGCCTCCATGTCTCACACCGAAGAGGAAGCGTTTCTTGGCGGATTGTTGCAGGACATAGGCGTTATGGTGCTTGCTCATTGCTTTTCAGAGCTGTACGCGCCCGTACTGAAAGAGACAAAAGACGCGCTTGCTCCGTCGGTCGATATCGAGCGGCAACATCTCGGTACCGACCATCTTGAGGTGGCGAGGCTGCTTTTCAACCAGTGGCACCTGCCGCCGCCGCTGTCCATTCCGGTGCTCTATCATCACTCGCCGGAAAACGCCGAGCGTGCCGACGAGCAGGTCGCGCTCGCAATTCGTATCCAGCATCTCGCGGGACGCCTGGGAGAATGGCTCTATACGAAGGAGGGCGACACCGAGTCGCTTGTCGAGTTGAAAGACCTGGCTTCTCGGTACTTCGACATTTCTTCGGAGGAGTTGGAAGCGCTTATGCACCGCGTGGACCAAAAGGCAGAAGAGAACGCCGGGCTGTTCGAGATCACCGCTCCCAGACCGGAAACGTATTCGAACCTGTTGCAGAAGGCAAACCTGGCACTGGGCGACATTGTCG
Source organism: uncultured bacterium (assembly GCA_964524145.1). Lineage (GTDB taxonomy): Bacteria > Hydrogenedentota. Next base: position 13,223 of record CAZGCA010000042.1, read on the forward strand.
GCGAGCAAGAGCTGCTTGTCAAGGAGCTCGAGCTTGCCAAGACGGAATCACAGAAACTGTCCGAACAGCTCCGGATCGCCAACAACAAGTTGCTCGACGACGTGCAAAAAGACCCCCTTACAAACCTGGCGAACCGGCGGTTGTTCGAAGCGTTTCTCAGCCGAGAACTCGAGCGGTGCGCTCGATACGATCACCCTCTTGCCCTGCTGTTCATTGACATCGACGACTTCAAGTTGATAAACGACACGCACGGACATCTTGAGGGCGACGCGGCATTGAAGCAGGTGGCCGGAATCCTCAGCAACCAGGTGCGCAAATCCGATCTCATCGCCCGGTATGGCGGCGAGGAGTTCGTTGCGGGTCTGGTTGAAACGAGAGAGGAGGAAGCCATGACGACTGCGCAACGCATTCGTTGTGCGATCGAGGAGGCGGGTTTTTACCTTAATGATGCAAATCCGTCAGCACATCTCACCGTCAGCATCGGTCTGGTAGTATGGTGCCCCAAGGGCAAATCCGTCTCCGCAAAGGCTCTCATTGCAAAAGCTGACGAGGCCATGTACGAAGCCAAGAAGTCCGGCAAGAACAACGTTACCGTGCAACAGTTCTAAACCGCACGTCTCAACAGAACCAGGCAACTCGTCGATACGCGGGAGGACCGATGAGGAGTATCTGGACACGATGGACATGGAAGGAGTAATATTGACCGAGCGGTACGTGGCTGTTCGATACGGAAGGGAGCGCAGCAACGTGCCCGGGTTGGCCGGGCAACAGGAGGTGAACGGTGCATAGTCTCAAGGCGTTGGCTCCACTGGCAGTGCTGGTCGTGGTGGGTGTCGGATGTGCAGGAATGGGCGGTCCCGATGACGAGACCCTGATCATGGGTGTGGTCACGGACTACGTCGCGGCCATGGATGCCGGCAACGTGGACGGTCTCATGCCGCTCTACTCGAAGGACTACTCGGACGAGCGCGGGACAACCTATGACGGGTTGAGGGACCGGTTCGACAGGATGCTCCCCATGCTTGAGCAGTATGATGTCGAGATAGACGCCTCGGAAGTCGTCGCCACCGTCGACGGCAACACGGCGACCGCCGGCCCGATCACGATGGGAGCCCAAGGACGTAGCTTTTCGTCCAACCTGCTCCTCAGCAAAGAAGGCGGTAACTGGCTTATCACGGGCAGTGAGAGAAACGAATAAGCCAAAACAGGTTGTGTGAGCGTAAGGTTTCAGGACATTTGTGCCGCAATAACGCCTGATTCAGGGTGGAGATCAGGCCCGTGTGAGCTTCGGTGCTGTCTTGCGTAACGTCCGCGTCCGCCAGAGTACGCAGCGCCAGACGTAACGGTGCCACACGATGTCCAGTTGTACTCGTTTGTGTCCTGCAGTGTTTTGATGACGGACCGTACTGGTGGTGGTTTAACTCCCGTTTGCAAACGCGATCTGCTGCCGGATCAACACAATGTGCCGCAGGACTGCGATGTGGTAAAGCAACTGCACCAGATGCGTATTCACCGTTTTGCCTTTACCCTTGTCCCGGTGTTAGTCTTCGGGCATGAGCACCGTTGTGGTCTCGACGTCTGTCTTTCGTGCAGCGACGCGACATTAAGAAGCATATCGCGTGCCCATTGGTCGTCTGCTTGCGGCTGAGCTGTTGGTAGCAGGAGTAACTGTAAGTGTGGTCGGGTTTTGCCGTTCGATGTTGCGGACTCTGGGTTTGTTGATATCCTTGAACCAGTGGCAAGATTTGCCCAGTGGGTTCTGTTCGATTCCGGTGAACTCCGGACAGTCAGGCCGTTCGAGCCATTCGCGACACGTGGTTCCCGGCATTGGCATGAGTGGGCACGTGCGGCGACAACGATTGTGGGACAAGGAGATAAAAAGCCCCCCTCAATCTCGTACCGACAGAGGTTTCGCCTGCACTGAGGAGTGAGAAAGCCGAGCGTTCAGCAGTTCTGCGTCATGGGGTCTGCCACGTGAGGCAGTTCAAGAGGATTTGACAGTAGTCTCGGTGCTCAAAATCCGAGACGGCGTGGCCCGGTTGAAAGTAGAAGACGTGTCCCCTACCCGCCGGCTTGAACCAGCCCGCCCGGTCCTGCATGTAGACTTTGCCGGTCTTTGGGTCTTGATACTGGAACCCGAACAGGACCGTCTTCTCCCGGCCATCGGTAAACTGGTGGTTCAGAAACACCTCGGTGTCCAGGAACTCGATCGCGGGCAAGGTGACGCGTTTGCTCGGCTGGTCGGACGATTGATACTCGATCGTTTTCCGGTAGGTTACGTTATGCGATGTGATGTAGTGTGCTGGGTTAAGGTTCACGAACGTATTGGTGACATCGTCAATCCAGGCATAACGATGTTCGGCATCCGTGCTGCGGTCCAACGCTATACCCAGTAAAGCGAACCATCCCTTGGTCTCCGCTTTCTTCGACGAGATGCCATGATGCAGAACGATCAGCCGGCCTCCGTTCTTTGCGTACTCGATAAGCGCCTGCGCGGGGGCGTCGTTGAACGTCCCATGAACGAACTGGAATACGCCGTCATACCCGGAGAGACTCTCGGGCAGCTTGTCCTGTTCGACTTTCTCGACGTCATACCCGCCTTCGGCGCGCAAGTACTTGGCGAGCACCTCCATCTGCGGCCATTCGTCGGCGACGATCAGAACCTTCTCACCCATCGCAGGCACCACAACGCAAAGCTGGAACAACAGAAGAAGCACCACGTTTCTTACCACCGGATCGCCCTCCATGCTCACGGCAGCGTGCCGTGTCTACAACGAGCCAATAACCTGACGATACGCACGAGAACCTATGAAGACAGTACATAAGGGATTTGGAACACGCAGAACCATCCAAACACCAAGAAGCCGAGCAGCAGAAACACGATAAAACTCCAATGGGGTTTCAGTACGGCGTAGGCTTCCTTGGAAAGCAGTCTCGGCATCACCAAGAACAGGCCAAGAGCGACCCAGACGGCTTGCAGCGGCGTGAGCAACAGCCCGTCACAGATGGCGCCCATTTTTACGAGCAGTAACGGCTTAACTCCCAACGTGAACACGATCGTCATGTTGGTGATGAAGAAGAAGATGAGAAACAGGCGGAACTGGGTCTTCCAAGTCATTCTCTCCTGAAACTTCGGAATGCATATCCTGAACGCGTCGGCGAACAGGCGTGGCCAGCCGGCCAACTGTACCGTGAGCGTGCCGACAAGTGCGGCGGTTCCGGTGAGCAGAAAAACGAACCCGCCGACGCTTCCCCATCTCGAGGAGAAGATTCTCGAAAGCGTCGTGGCGACTTCCGGACCTTGAGGCGCAAGCTGGTTCGAGCCCAGGACGACGGCTCCCGCAATCAGGAAACAGAGTGTCAGGACAACGGTGATAGACATGGCGACGCTGGCGTCCGCAAGAACGACTCGACACCAGCCTCTAATCCTCTCGGCACCGTTCCGGTCGAGGCGTTTCAGGAATTCCGTATCAGCAGGTTGTCCGTACCCCCTGCCTGCAGCCGCGCCATACCCTGCGCCAAGCACCCAGTACGTATACCAGACGTGGCTGGCGAATCCGCCTGCGGCCCAGCCCATGAGCGGCAGTATCTCTCTCCACGGGTTGTGATTCACGCCGGCTTTGGTGACAGCCCATTCCGGTACTGAAGGGATTCTGAGAAGGAACCCCTCGAGAAACGTCGAGAAACCGGGGAAGAGCGCAATCGAGATATAGAGAACACCCAGCATCATGATAAGCACGAAAAAGCCCATGGCTACCTTCAGTATCTTGAACCCGCCGGACCAGGCCACTATGAAAGCAAATATGCTGACAGCCCAGCCGCCCAGTTGCGGGGAAACAGGGATCATGCTGTTCAGAAACACGCCCGAAGCGGAGGCGATCGAACCGATGGCAATGGTGGCGCTGAAAAGCTGGATGACCAGGACGGTCCAGACGACCCAATGACGCGGTCCCGGGATACGGTCGAACATATCGATCATCCCTTCGCCCGTACAGACCGTGTACCAGGCACCGCTCACCCCGATCCAGTATTTCAGAAAGATGCCGACGACAACAGCCCACATGACACCCGTGCCGAGAATAGCGCCGACGCGGGTCGCCAGGATAACCTCGCCCGAGCCAATCATCTCGGAACACCAGACCAGTCCGGGACCGACCAGAACGAGCACGGCCAGCCCTTTCGGCGGTCCCTTTATTGTGTTCTTGTCTTCCATGATCAAGCCCGATCTTTCGAACTCAACTGTCGCAGCCCGTCGGTGACCTGCACGTCGTTCCGTTCAGCCATGTCAACGCAGCTCTCGACCGCTATGTCTTGACAAGGCAGCGTTTGGCATCTTCGAGCAGCCGGTCCACTTCCTTGACTGTATCGTCGGGCATCGGTTCAGGCACGTGGTCTTGCAGAACGGCGTCCTTCATTTCGCGACACCGTCGAAGCGTATCCGGCCGACCGTTGTCATTCCATCTCTCGAAATAGTCACGATCAAGGAGTTGAGGGAACCACAGCTCGTCCCGGAAATGCGCGGCGGTATGCTCCTGGGCAAGGAAGTTCCCGCCGGGGCCGACGTTGCGGATGACGTCGAGCCCCAGCTTCTCGTCGTCAATGGCGATCCCCTGCATCAGCCGCTCGACATAGCCGATGATCTCGTGTTGCATGGACAGGATCGTGAGCGAGGTCGCCTGGTCAACGCCGCAGATGCCCAGATGGCCAAAGATGTCCGCGCCCGCCAGCGCGCCGCACGCGAGCGTTATCCCGGCCTCGAGCCCCGCCTGCGCGTCAACAAGCTTGCTGTCTGTAAGGCCGACGTTGATATAGACCGGCAACCCGTAGAGCTTGCCCATTTGCGTCATTGCAACGGCCATCAACGCCTGCTCGGGTCCTGCAAAGATGAGCTGCGTGGTTTTCATGTCAAACGCGTGGGGTATGCCTCCGTAACAGACCGGTGTCCCTTCCCGTATCAGTTGGACCAGACACAACGCGGCAAGGATCTCCGCGTTTTCCTGCGCCAACGTGCCGGCGAGCGTGCCGGGTGCCGTCGTGCCGACTTGTGCCATCGGGCCGATACAGACGGGCAAGGGGACCCTGCACGTTTCGAACAGCAGATCGACCCCGTCATGAGGAAAGTGAAGCGGGCTGATAGGTTCCAGAAGCGGGAACGTGAACGGATAGTCGGTAGCATCGTCCACGCCGCCGGCGACAATCGTAAACAGGTCCAGGACAAACCTCGCCGACGCCCGGTCGTGAAACCAGAACATGACGGGCTTGGTGGTGTTCTTGAGCAATTCCGCTGCAACCTCGACGCAGCGGTACCCTGGCGGGAGCTCGTGGGGGTCCGCCATCGCGCCCGGTATCGTTATCCAGGGCAGCGCATCCCCGAATCGTGCGGCCGTCGCCACGTCGTCGAGGCAGGCGTAACGTCGATTCCCGGACTCGTCGTCCACCCAGAACGCCTGGCCTGCGGTCGTGTTATAGTTTCGCTTGCCCGCGCCAAACCCGGCGGTTTTCGACCGGTCCCGGCCATAGATCGCAAACTGTTTTCCGCAGACGTCGAGCGCGTGAGAGACAACCGATTCCGGGATTCTGACGTTCTTGTTTTCCCAATCGACCTCCGCACCGGACTCGCGAAAGAGTTCGAGCGCCTTCTCGTGCGGCAGGTCCACCCCCACCGTCTCGAGGATTTCCAGCGAGGCCACGTGCAGCTTCTGAATCTGCTCGTCGGTGAGAACTTTCAGGTCCACGTTGCCTGCTCCCGTTTCTTGTCTCAGTTAGACTCTTCGGTTCGTAGTTCGCCTTGTTGGTCGCGGGAGTTTCCGCGCAACCACAGGTCGATCGGGCGGTTGACATTCTTGGGCCGAAACGGCAGCTCGACCTTGCGACCGAGCCCGGCCGACTGGTACCCGGCATACAACGCTTCCTGCACGATACGGCCGTCTTCACCGGTAACTTTAGGCTCTTCCTTGCCGCGCACGCACCGTGCGAAATGGTGCATTTCCTGTGGGAATCCGTAGTTCCACAGCTCTTCGAAGACCGGGTAGGTCCACCCCTTTGTGGTTGGCGCTTTCTCGACGGCATACCCGTACCCGTATTCGCTGTACGTCGGCAGTGCGTTGCCCATATGCAGGTCGGCGTAGGTGAGCCCGCCTTCGCCGTAGACTTCAACACGGTCGTGCATGCCCCCGCGGCGGGCCCAACTGTCCTCGATCAGTGCGACGGCACCGTTGGCAAACTCGAGGATACAGAGAACGTCATCCTCGCCCTGGGTCTTGTCACCGTGAACGTGTGTGGCCATATGGCAATACACGCTCTTGATCGGCGCTCTATCCATGAACCAGTAGCAGAACGCAATACCGTGACAGCCCATATCCATGAGGACGCCGCCGCCGGAACGCTTGACGTCCCAGAACCACGGCGCGTGCGGGCCGAAATGTTTCTCGCTCTGTTTTACCATGTACACCCTGCCGAAGGCGCCCTGATCCGCCATCTCTTTCGTCTTGACATACTTCGGCGTGAAGCACAGCTCTTCGGCGTACATCAGCAGGACCCCTTCACGCTTGCACGTCTCGATCATCAGGTCCGCCTCTTCCAACGTCAAGCACAAGGGTTTCTCACACACGACATGTTTGCCGGCTTCGGCGGCATCGACGCACATCCGGGCGTGAAGGTAGTTTGGTGCCGCGATGGTTACCAGCTCGATATCGTCTTCGGCAAGCATCTCGGTGTAGTCCGTGAAGACGCGTGGGATGTCGTACTGCTTCGCCAGCCTGGCGGCGTTGCCCGGCGTCGGCGACGCGACGGCAACCACCTCCGCCTCGTCAGGCAGTATCCGAAACGATTCGGCATGGATATCCGCCTGGAACTGCGACCCGATAATCCCAACCTTCACCCTTCCTTTTGCTGGCATTGTCGATCGTTCTCCTTCCTACCTCACGTCACCCAAGGCTACGAGGTCGCCGCTTGTTCCGCAGCTCGAAGCGGACTACAAGGCCCAGCCGTCGCGATATTGGCAGTGAAGGTGTTTGTTCGCCTCGGGCACGTTCGTGATCTTCCTAGTACCGCCGTCCCACTCGAGCTTCTTGCCCGTGCGGATGGCAACATTGCCCAGCAGCACGGCTTCTGTCAGTGGGGCGGCAAAATCAAAGTTGGCAATCGCCGGCTCGCCGCCCTTGCACGCCTCTAACCACTCCTTGTGATGCCCAACCGACCGTGGAATGCTTTCCGGGGGCGGCTCGTACGCCATCATCTTTGACTCGGGAATAAGCCTGGGGTCCGACGCGCACCATCCCGGAGCGAGTATCTTGCCGTCGTCACCAACAATAAGCGAACCGCCGTCGTCATCACCGAGCCGCCGTCCTTCCTCCAACTCTTTAGGCCGTTCCGGCATCAGCCCGCCGTCGTACCAGGTAAGTTTAAGCGGCGGCATATCGCCACGGGCCGGGAACTCGTACCGCACGATGGACGCCAACGGGTACGTTTCGGAATTCACCCTGCTGGAACTGGCTTCGACGCTGGTCGGGTGCCCAAGCTTCAAAGCCCAGAATACCGGAGAGAGGTTGTGGATACCCATATCGCCGAGCGCTCCTGTTCCGAAATCCCGCCAGCCACGCCATTTGAACGGGACGTAGGCGGGATGGTAAGGCCGATACGGTGCCGGACCGAGCCATAGATCCCAGTCCAGCGACTCCGGCACCGGCGGAGTATCCTCGGGCCGCTCGATTCCCTGAGGCCAGATTGGGCGGTTCGTCCAGCTATAGACCTCGCGCACCGGCCCGATCGCGCCGTCCCATATCATTTCACATAACAGGCGCACACCTTCCCCGGCGTGCCCCTGGATACCCATTTGTGTCGCCACGTTATGCTCGTGGGCGGCCTCCGCGAGTTTATGCGCCTCAAACACCGTGCGTGTGAGCGGCTTTTCGCAGTACACGTGTTTGCCCATCGTGATGGCCGTCATAGCGGCCACCGAGTGGGTATGGTCCGGTGTGGCTATCACGACCGCGTCGATGCTCTTCTCTTTGTCCAGCATCCTCCGGAAATCTTTGTACCGTTTGGCACCGGGAAACTCACGGAACGTCCCTGCTGCCCTCCGCCAGTCGACGTCGCACAGCGCAACAATGTTGTGGGCCCGGCAGTTCTCGATATCGCCACGACCCTGGCCGCCGACTCCGATACCGGCGATGTTAAGTTTCTCGCTCGGAGGCGTATCACCATTACCGCCCAGCACGTGTCGTGGAACGATGGTGCAGCCGGCCACGGCTGCCGCAGCAGCTACGGCACCGCCGGTAAAGCTCCGGCGAGAGATTTTGGTACCCTCCAACTTGCTCGTTCGCTTCAGGCTGCCCACGTGACATCCCTCCTTCAGCAAGGTTCCCGTTCCCGTCCCGCGAGTCGCAGGGGTAAGAGCAATCTGTTTGCCTGAAAGTATGGTTGAAACGCCGGCCCGTGTCAACACAACCCACCGCCGTATCAATTGGTCGAGCTGCTCGAAGACGCCGGCGTCCTCGCTCAACCGGTTCGGGTCACATTAGTAGCGCAGGCTTCCAGCCTGCATGAGGGTGCGGCTCAGTCCTTCAATGCAGGCAAGATGCCTGCGCTACCCTTGCGCTACCCTGGATTCCCGCCTGCGCGGGAATGACGGAAAGGGCAGTAGACGGTAGTCGGTAGACTGTAGACGGGAGAGGAGCGGGGGCCTGGATTCCCGCCTGCGCGGGAATGACGGAAAGGGCAGTAGACGGTAGTCGGTAGACGGTAGACGGGAGAGAAGCGGGGGCCTGGATTCCCGCCTGCGCGGGAACGACGGAAGGGGGCGACCTGCCGCAGGTAGGGGCACGGCGCGCCGTGCCCTTACAGAAACGATGACCGGAATCTGTGGCCTGGGTTCCACTAACGGGAGCACAAAGTAGTCCACACACCTGTCATTCTGAGCGAAGCGAAGTCTTCTTATGCGGCGGCGACCACATCTCACCGTTGTTCCATGTCCGCGTCGTCTTTCACCACGACAAGAACCGTACTGCTCACTGAGCCACCCTTCCCGTCGGTTACGGTGACCGTTGCAGTGTAGCGGCCTGCCTTCGAATAGACGTGGTCTACTTCCTTCCCGCGGACCAGGACATTTCCGTCGCCCCATTCTCTGTGATCGCCAAAGTCCCATGTGAACACCATATCGTCGCCGTCCGGGTCTTGTGCCTCGACGCCAAAGGTGACGTTCTCTCCCAAGACCGGGTTTGTGTTTGAGGCGGTGGCGCTCCCGGTGATAACAGGCGATCTCACCCCTTCCGGCGGTTCTTTTGGCGGTCTGACCGTGAGCACATACTTCGTGAGCATCGGGCGGTGCCGTTCCGTTGCCCAGATGCTGTTCGCCTCTACCATGTCAGAGCACCCATAGTAGTAGTCGAGCAGGTCCGCCAACGGCAAGTGTTTGCCTTTCGGTACCATTGCCATGTCATGGTAGATAACGAGTTTTGGGTTGACAGCTTTCAGCTTTCGATACAGATTGCGCTGAGTATTGATTGCGAACGCGGTATCGTGGGCCTGATACCCCTTGCCTTGAGGCTGAAACATATCCGCATAAGGAGCGAGTCGCTCGCCCCATTGGGCAGAGATGTTCCCGGTCGGCACCACCAGGAACGGCATCTCGTATTCTCTCGCAACGGCCAGTGCCGCCCTGCACGCCTTCACGGGGTCGTCTTGCTCTTCCTTCGGTGTCTGGGGCCTCCTCTCGAGATCGAATCCGAGATAGGAGATGCCAAACCCCTTGTTGCGGATCAGTTCCTCGAGAATACGGTCGGCGTACTTGACGGAGTTTGTTCCAAGCATCCGCTGTTCGGGTGGTGCGTTCTTGAGGTCGCTGTTCGCGATTGCTTCAACATCAGCGTCTATGTTCCCGGTAGGTGTGAACTCGATATAGGCTGCGTCACCTTCCTTCGGCTCCCAGCCGGAGATTGAGTTCCAGAACCGCCCATGAAACACCATCGTTGGCGGCGCAATCTGGGCATAGGCGCTCGCAACATGTAGCATGCAAACGACTGCGAGCACACTTGAAGCGGCGACAGGGCTATGTGCCTTGACTCTCACAGAATAAGTCTCCCATTCAGTGGGTTCGTACGAAAACCTGACCCCGGGTTTACCCAATAGACCGTGTTCGAGAGCAGTTCCTCGTTGTCCGCGCCCGGGGAGCCTTCCGTATACATGAATCCCGGCGCGCCTGCCACCCGGTTGTGTCCTGTTGGACGTTCCAGGCTCGGCAGCCACCGTGCCACCGTCGGGTCGGGCTGCGTTATCACCCGGCTTGCAAATGAACCTCCGTTGTCGGACGAGACGAACGCTGCTATCTCGCTCGACGCATGGCCCCACACAGTGCTATCAACCAAGTCCGGAGGCTTGATCAGGGTCAACACAACAAACAGCCGGCCGTCCTCGCTGAACGTTATGCCGCCGGGTGTCGCAAGCCCCCAATCAGCGAACCCGTCCGGCAGCTCGGGCCGCAGCGGCCGCTGATTCCATGCGCCTGTGTCGTCCGGATACGCCAGCCACGCTTCCATGGGCGATTCATCATAACTGCTGCACAACACGTAGGGCTTGTCGTCCGGGCCCACTGCCAGAGCGCCCGCCCGCAACCCCACACCGGGACCTTCCCGTTTCTGGCTCACGATATCTACCGTTTGCGCTGTGGCCGGCAAGGCTACCGGCGACCCGTCCCAGTGTGTCCACGTGACGCCTCTGTTCTTGGTGCGGAGATAGCCTATGGTGTGCCCTCTTCTTGGTTGGCCGTCGTAGATACGGCACGCCAGGTGGAGTGTGTCTCCCCTCGAGCCCCACGCCAGTGCTTCCATGAAATGCGCGTAGCCGCGGGATTCCGCCTGCAACAGGGCCCGGGGACCCTGCCACGGTGCGTCCGGCCGCTTCACATAGAGGTTCGCGACCCACAACGCATCGGCTGCACTTTCGCGGCAGGTCAGGTACAGCGTGTCATCACGATCGCAGACGAGCGTGGGATATGTACACCGCTTGCCCACTCTCACTTCTTCCGTCCATTCGGATGCGTCGTTGGGCCGGATCGAGCGCCGGTAACGCATGGGATGATGGTGGGGATAGTACGCCACATGAAGAAACCCCTTGCTGTCTACGGTAAGCGCTGGGCCTCCATGATTGTCCGCCGCTCTTCCGACCGTGTAGGTGGGTGACCACACGCCGGTTGCTCTGTCCAACGTCCGCACCCGAACCCGAAACCCTTCCGCCACAGAATCGAGCCACGCCACGTGCGTTTTGGTGCCCACCGTCACAATCTTGTTCGCTTCGGCATAGCCCGTCGCTCGGCCGCAGCCATGCTTTGAAAGCACTACGTGCTGTGTCTCGGATTCCGCCGCCGCGCGCACCCCCTTCCCTACTCTCAGCGCTCCTCCCAGAGCCGCCGCACCCATCAGAAAAGTACGCCGGTCCATCATCTTGTTATGCTCCGTTGACAACCGCTCCGACACAGTCCCGCATCTTGCCCGTCTCCTCTACTTTGTTCCGCATCCACGTGTGAACCTTACCATAATCGAATCCCGACACGCTAGCACGCATTCTTTTCCGGACTGCGGGGACTTGTCGCACGAGCGAGGTTTGGGTACAATACGATATTCAAGTGCTGCTATTTCGAGCGGACATCCTCCTGTGGGTTGGTGTCCTCGGGTCGGTGAACTGTGTGCCGGTGCATAGGCTGTCTTAAGAAAGGTTGGACGGTGTGAACACAAAGTCAGCGGTGTATCTGATTATGGGCGGTACGTTTCTTTTTCTCTGCACGGCGGGGATGGCCGATGAACCGCGCCTGGAATGGGCTTTCGAGACGAAGGGCAAGATATACGCGTCACCCATACTTGCCGACCTGGACAACGACGGGTCAACCGAAGTGATCGTCTGCGCCTCGCGCGACAAGCGCGTCATCTGCCTGGACGCTGAAGGGGGGCTGTTGTGGGACTATCGTCTCCACGACGCCGGAACCGACGGTATCCAGGCGACTCCCTCGGTCGTGGATTACGACGGCGACGGGAACAAGGAGGTGTTCTTCGTTGACACGGGAGGCGTCGCGGGATGTCTCGACAGCAAGGGCACCCTTATCTGGCGCGTGTTTACCGGCGACAAGACGGATTACAGCGGGCCGGTTGTTGCCGATCTCGACGGCGATGGTCACATTGAGATCGTGTTCGGCTCCGACAGCGGGACAGTTTACTGCATCGACGACTGCGGTATCGAGCTATGGCATTACCAGGGTAACGGCCAGATCCGTGGGATCCCTGCCGTCGCCTATCACGAACCATCGGGGACCATGCGCATATATGCGACGTTCGGCGGCGGGACCGCGACCTGTTTCGACAGCAACGGGCGTGTAGTCTGGTCGTACGATGAGCGTGCGCCCCGCAACGAACGGCGGTCGGGACCGGCAGTCGGCGACGTCGACGGGGATGGCCGACCCGAGGTGATCCTGGCTACCGAAGATTTCCAGGTGATCGTCCGGGACGCGTTCTCGGGCACGGAGAAGTGGCGCTGGAAAGGCAAGGGGAAGATCGATTCGACCAACAGCTTCGCGCTGGCGGATTTTGACGGCACGGGACGGCTGGACATTGTGTGTGCCGACGGTACCGGGCAGGGCGGCACCGGCCATGTCTACCGATTGCGGGACGGCGAGCCACTCTGGGCGACCGAGGTAGGCGCCGTGGTTCAGGGCCCGTCTGTCGGCGACGTGGACGGCGATGGTGAGCTGGAAATTCTGGTCACATCACGGACCAGACGGCTCGTCTGTCTATCCGCCGACGGTGCGGAGGAATGGTCCTATCCCACCAAGACCGGTACGTTGACGACGCCCGCGCTCGGCGACATCGACGGCGACGGCGAGACGGAGATCGTATTCACGAGCAAGGACCGTTTCGTATACTGCGTCACGGTCGGCGGGACCTATAACAGCGCACGCATGCCGTGGCCGATGATGAACCACGACGCTCAACTCTCCGGCAACGCGGCGAACATACCGTTCGAAGCAACATCGGCACCGAAGCAAGTAGCGGAGTTCGACCTGCATCTCCGCGCGTTTGATATGAAAGAGATGGATATGGTTGGGGTTGCGTTCACCAACAACTCGCACCGGCCGCGTCACCTTGAGGTCGTCGTCGAAGTGCGACGTCCCGACGGCAGCCTCGTGACTCAAACGGTAACCGATCGATTCGAGCCTTACCAGAGCGAAACGACCGAGTTCGAGGTGCCGTTGCTCGAACCGGGCGAGTATGTGGCCGAAGCCCGCCTGGTGGATGTGGGTACAGGCAAGACGCTGGCGACCAGGGAGAAGCGACAGACCATCACACCGCTCGCCCAAGAGGACCGCGACGTGCGCCGGCTTATCCTGGAAGCCGGTTCTATCGAGACGCACATGGGTCGGGAGGCCGGACAGCGGTCCGACGACGCCTTAGACGCCATGAAACCCATGGTCGAGCGGTTCGAGGAAGCGCGCGATAGTGTGGGCCGTAAGGACGCTTCGCTGAAGGAGCGGCGCAAGGCGGTCGAGACCGCTCGGGAGACGGTCCGCCACCTGGCCCGGCACGTGGCGCGCATGAGGGCGGCCGCGATGACTCCGGGAGAGGCCGTCGATTTCGCGGTCGTGCCGGAGACGACGTTGCGCAAGGTGTTCATGGATGAGCCCTACCTTGGGGAACGGATTGATCCGGAAATCCCAGATCCCGCAACGCCTTCCATCTCACTCGCGCGAAATGAGCTTGAAGGCGTTCAGATTGTGGTGGTGCCTCTGTGGAAGGATCTCGAAAACCTGCGGTTGTCTGTAAGCGATCTTACCCACGCCGACGGGACAGCCACCATCTCCCGCGAGCAAGTGACCGTGCATCGTATCGGGTACGTGACCATTGGCCAGCCCGAGTACAATTTCTTGGTGGAAAAAGAAGGTCTCTGGCCCGACATCACCTTCCCGGCCGAGCCCGTTGACGTTCCCGGGAACCAGGACGCTCAGCCGTTCTTTGTCACCGTCCACGCTGATGACGCCGCTCTAAGCGGTGACTACGCCGGGACAATTCGCGTCGAGGCGGACGGTTGCCAGGCATTCGAGATGCCGCTGCACGTGCACGTCTGGGATTTCGGCATATCCAAGGAAACGCATCTGAAAACATCGTTTTGGCTCAGCGAAAACTGGCTGCGCCGGTTCTACAACTACGAGGGGCGCACACCGTGGGAGGTACGCCGGCGGTTCTACGATTACCAGCTCAGCCACCGCGCCGGCGCGCTCAAAGACTTCCCGATGGATCGCGGCGAGAGGTTGAAGGATCTCGAGTACCTGATCGAGAACGGCCAGAACAACTTCTTCATACCGTTGCCCGAAAAGGTGGACGAGGCGAACCGACCTGAGTTCGCGGAAATGCTGCGCGAGACGCGGGCGTTCATCAAGCAGAAAGGGTGGGACGATCGTGCGCTCTTTTACACGCGCGACGAGGTGGCTGTGATGGCGCGCCATCTCATTCCGCAGGTGGTCGAGCTGAACCAATGGGTCCACAGTATCGTTCCGGAATGGCCTCGGCTGCAGACGAGCGCGCCTGAACAGGCGCTGTTCGACGGCGTCGACATCTGGTGCCCCACCATCGACCATTTCGACGAGGTCATACTGGCGGAGCGGATGGCCCAGGGCGACCGGCTTTGGCTTTACACGGTCTGGGGCCGACCGGGCATCATGATCGAGTTCCCCGCAACGGACCATCGGTTGATGTTCTGGCAGTGCTGGAAATACGGCGCTGAAGGGTTTCTTTACTGGGGCACGACCCACTGGGATCTGAACACCGTTGGGGAGGAACGTTGGCCGGCGGTCCCCTGGATACCATGGAACCGCCAGCCCGGGCACAACGGTTGCGGGTACCTGATCTATCCCGGGCCTGATGGGACACCTATCGGCTCAATCCGCTTCGAGCTGATACGCGACGGCATTGAGGATTACGAGTACCTGTACCTTCTTCGGGAGCGCCTCGCCGCGCAGGCTGACAGAGCGCCCGAGGAACTCCGAAAACGAGCGGAGGCGGAACTGGCTATCGCGCCCGAAGTCCTGGCCGATCACAAGACTTTCACCGAAAACCCGGAAGCCATCTTGGCGGCCCGAGCGCGCATTGCCCGCGTAATCGAGGAGCTGGACCGCGTCAGATGATCCGCCGGTTCATCGTTTTGTTATGATGCGTTAACAACCGCTTCGACGCAGTCCATCATGGCGTCGCGGAATTCGTTGAAGCCGGCCTCCGTGTTGGTGGTGTCCAGAACGTTGCCACCCAGTCCCAGTATCACCTCGTTGTGGCTCTTGTCTATCATCTCCGGAAGACGTACGTCCAGAAGGTCACGGATCTGTGCCTGGACCGGTTCCGGCAGGGCCGGCTTGGCCTCGGCGTCGAGCCGCGCGCGCAATGCAACCATGATGCGGTAGTCCTCGATACTCTCGCGAACAGCTTCCCAACGGCGGCTGGTCACGGGCTTGGTGCGACCGGGATAGACAAGCGGATACTCGTGTTGGATGCGTCCCCACGGATCCTCCCCGACGTTATAGCACCAGTAGCCCATGCCGGTAGCGCCCCAGCGAAACGCGAAATGAGCGGCTGTGCGGAACTGGCCGATCAAGTTGATGTTCTTGATGTTTGCACCGACCGGCCGGGCGTAGCTGTACCCGCAGTCGTAGGACCAGAGTATCTCGCCGGAACCGCGAACGACGCGCATGAGCGGCGTATCCTCGGCCAGCATGTTGATGCCCACGCACCAGATGTCAATGTAGGGGGCCATAGCCTCGAACATCGGCAGTTCCCCGCCTCCGTCCTGGTAGATCATGATCTCCGGATCGGCGGCGCGCACCGCTTTGCCGAACGAGACCATCTTGTTCACGGCGTCCCAGCCGTGTCCGCCGGGTTCATCGATTGGATAGAGCCCGAAATGGTCGTTGTCGATCCCGTGTGCCGCAAGGTGCCGCGTCAGGTCTTCAAGGTACACCTTCATATCCGCCGCAAACTCGGCGCTGCCAAACTCACCGTGGAACCCTGGAATCCCCTGTATCAATGCTATTACATCGTGTCCTTCGAAGGCCGCGAGCATCTTGTCCAGACTTGCGTAGTCGAACCCGGTCAAGTCTCCCTGAGCGTCGTACTTCGGTGTGCCCTGGGGACAGATGAATACGTTGTTGCCGTGGCTCAGCATGTCTTGTATCACGGGGTCATCGTATCGAGCCCACGCGCACACCCGGAAGTCGCGCGAGGGAACCATCTCGAATGGCAGGACGTCGAGGGCGAGTTCCACACGCGTCTCAGGAGGAGGGACGGCCTGAGGGCTCTTGGGGCCATCGACTACCCCCGCCCCGTTGAGCGCCTGCAACCGGATGACCACTTCATGTTCGCCCGGCTGGACGCCGTCCGCGTCCATATCCAACCAGATCTCGCGGCTCGCCAGCGCGGGGATCGTTATGACGCAACTCTCGTCCAGTTCGGGCAACGGATCCCACGACGTTTCACCCAAAGAGGAAACGGTTGGGACCGACCGGTGCACCGTTACACGGAACCCGTCGGGCGGCGTTTCAACGAGCACACGCACCTCGAGAGGATGATCGAGGATATTCAAGACGTTCAACGCCACCGGTTCGTGTTCGCCCGGAACCATGTGCCGTGCCATCTTCACAGGGCTGGCAACAGACGACGGAAGCTGCCGGTCGACGTCGCGATTGTCCCACAGTCTCCCTTCATACGCCACGAGGCTGGTTTTGGGCCCAAGGCTCTGCGCTCGCAGGACAAGACCAGCCAGTTGCAGGGCACGTTGGGCACGTTCCGCCAGCGCGCCCGTTCGTTCGATGACCGCATCTGCCTGCGTCGCGCTTCCTCCCTGAATCGCTCGCTGAAGCGGCATGAGAACGTCACGCTCCCGCTCGAGATCCTCGGCTTCACGCCGGAGAGCCGCTGCTGACAACGGCAGAACCTCGGCAACCTGATTCGCGGCCTCTCTCAGTGCACGGATGCCTCGCTCCACCGCCCCTCGTTCATTGGCGAAAGGCAAAAGGTGGAGCTCACGCGTCCCGCGCCAGAGCTCTTCCCCTGCCGATGTGGATAGTGACCACTCGAAACGATACGTCCCGGGGGAAACAACCGCGAGAGGCAGGTGAAGTTCGCTGTACTTCCCCAGCACTTTTGACGTCACCATCTGGCGCGCGCCGTCCGGGCACACGCACACGGCAGACGCGTGAAGCGGCTCATCGCTCGGGTTGGGATTGATTACGGCAAACCGGATGTCTTGACCGGCGATAACACGGTTTCCCGCCAAGTTCATGGGAACCATGCGCAACGCGTCGCTCGTGGCCAAGCCGAACCATGCGCCCGTCTTGTATTCGTTTCCACGATATGTCGCCCATTGTGCCTCCGTATCCAGGGGAGCCGGAGTGGCAAAGCAGAAGGTCTTGCCAGATTCACCGCCGGTGATAACCATTTCCAGTCCGGGCGAATCGGGAACAACATCCCCGAAGGCGGGTGTAATGTTGATGGTGCGATTGTCGAACTGCCAGTCAAAGATGAATTCGCCGGCCTGGTTCAGTATTAGAAGGTGCCCGCCTTGCGTGCACAGCACGTACTCGAGGGTCCCGTCTCCTTGGATATCGATTATTGACCCGGCACCAAGCGAGCGGCCTTGCATGTCGATCTCCCATACCACCGCGCCGCTCTCATCGAGACGGTACACGACGCCTGTCTGGGTAATCAGGAAGATGTCCGCCTGTCCGTCCGAATCGAAATCTCCGACGGAAACGGTCGACGCCACCGGGCCGTGAACGGGACGGTCCCAGAGCAGTGACCCGTCGGAAAGAAAACAGAGCACCCGCCCCTCGTTCGATGCGGCAACGATGCACGTCGTGCGGTCCGAAGCTGCAAAGATTACCGGGGACGACGTCGCCCACGTTTGCGAGGTCCCGCCAATCTCTCGTTCCCAGAGCGGTACGCCGTCGGAGTCAAGCGCGCTAAGGATGCCCTCGCTCGTCACGAAGGCCAGTTCGACACCCGCGTCCCCGTCAAGATCGCCCACCGACGGATGGGAAGGGCTTCCCTTGACCTTGGACTGCCAACGCGCCTGCCCCGTGGCCGCATCAAATGCCCAGACCGTACCAGCCTCATCCGTCTGGACAACCTCGAACGTTCCGTCGGCGTCCAGATCACATACGGCGGCCACCGACCAACTGGACGGGCCCTTTAGCTTGGCTTGCCACACCACTTTCCCTGTACCGTCGTGGCAGGTGAACATACCGCCGGTGTCCGCAGTGAAGAGCAACGGCGGCAGGTCTGCCCGCGGAAGCACCGCCGGACACGTCATGTAACGCGCCTTGTTCCGATACCGCCACAGCTCTGTTCCGTCGCCGTCGAGAGCGATCAACTCTTCGCGGCCGGCTATCAGCGCCTCGGCATCTCCGTCATTGTTGATATCGGCAAGGGTGGCGCCGGTCTCCAAATACGTCGCCAGGTCGACCGTCCACAGTGGGCGGATCGCCAACTGCTCATCTGCTCGAGCCGGCACGGCGAGAAGGGCTAAAGCCAACGCTACAGAGAATGATCGGACCATTGTGCGGTTCCTCGACTTTCTGACAATCAGGTGACAGGTTCTCTTGCACGTAAAGATGCGAACGCCCACCGCGGGCTGGTTCGCAATCATTGTGACCGCAGTCGTGCGTGTTGTCAACCCTGCTTTGCTGCAATCCCCCCTCGCAAACCCTGCAGGCAGGGCGGAAAGTATAGGCTTGTGCCTCCTCCCCTCCGCCGCTCTTGCTTTTGCCGTCTCTTCATACGGCTTGTTGAGGCCGCCGTCGTGGAATTTGCCCATAATGGCGCAGCCGCCTGCACCCGAGCAGAGCAGACCGCCGACCTATCGCCAGAACTGCGCAGCTTGATCTTCTCGCCGGCCCTATTTGACTATCGGCGTGAGAACGATATTGCGGTACTTGATAGGGCCATGGTCGCCTTGCAGATAGATGGGTCCGGGCCTCGATTCATCGGACCACAGAGCGCCGCCCGTACAGCCCAGTAGCGGCTGGTTATCGATGATCGTCGTACCGTTGAGTTTTACGGTCACGTGGCGATCCAAGAGCGTGATGTCAAGTGTCTGCCACTCGCCGGCCCGCTTTTCCGCCGCCACGGCAGGAGTGATACGGCTGTAGATCGCGCCCATATTATGACTATCGAGGTCCCTGCGGTAGGTGTCCTCAACCTGCACTTCGTAGATCCCGCGCAGGTACACGCCGCTGTTATGATGGCGGCCGACGTTCACTTCCAGCTTCAGGTTGAAATCCTCGAACTCCTCAACGGTTTTGATGTTGCCGTACCGGACGCGATCCTCTCCCTCGCGTTGTATCGTGTTGTTGACAAGAACACCGTTCTCAACCGACCAGCCGTTCGTCGCGTCTGGTTCGACCAACGTCCACCCGTCCAAGCTGTCACTCTTGATGAGATTGATGGGCGTGCCGTAGTTGGCCTTTGACAGATCCGGCGTGGGCGGCAGTGGCGGTATACGCGTGCCTGTGAACTCTTCCTCGACCCGGCCTTTCCCGTCCGGCTGGGGAATGTACCGTTTCAACTTCATCGTATCGCCTGAGACGTTTGCGACAAGTTCCTCGGTGCGAACTCGGATGACCCTGCCGTTGTCGTCCCTCTCGATACCATCAACACGAGTCAAGTGAAGGGTATCGCCGTCAAAGTACGCGCTTGCGGCAGGGAACACGCTCCCGCCTATCCATAGAATGCCCGCATCGAGAACACCGTCTTCCTCGGTCACACCGAGCCACCCGGCTCTTCCATCGGAAACGGTTAACGCCCACCGTCCGATAAATGGGTTGCTGGTTTCAGCTGCACAGCCCGGTGCGGAAGCGATCACCAGTGCCAATAGCATCGATACGGAACAAACGACTTTCTTCATCGTTAAGACCTCCTCAGATGGTATGCACTACTCCTCTTCGTAACGCACAACGGTTACATTCCAACATGCGGGCAACCGGACCTACAGGCTCCATCCCTTGCGATACTCTTTGGTCACGTACTTGGTCGCCTCGGGCACATTCGTACACGTCATGTTCGGCCCATCCCAATACAGCTTTTTGCCCGTGCGGATGGCCACATTGCCCAGTAGCACAACCTCGGTCAGCGGACCCGAGTAGTCAAAGTTGGCGCCGGCCGGTTTGCCGCCTTTGCAGGCTGCGATCCATTCCGCGCAATGCCCGATAGACCTCGGAATGGTTTTCTCGGGCTGTGTGTACTCCTGCATTCTCGACTCGGGAATCAATCGCGGGTCTTGGGCGTTCTCGTCTTTGGCCATGATCGTTCCCTTGTCACCCACGAGCAGCACACCACCGTTCTCGTTGCCCATAGGCCGGCCGTCCTCCAGCTCATCCGGCCGTGCAGGCAACAGTCCACCATCGTACCAGGTGAGTGTTACCGGCGGCATCTCGCCGCGCGCAGGGAACCGGTACCGCACGATGGACGCTAACGGCCCCGTTTCCGAGTTGACCGGTGTCGAGCTGGCTTCCACGCTTGTTGGGTACCCGAGACTGAGCGCCCAGAACGGTGCATCAAACAGGTGGCAGCCCATGTCTCCGAACGCGCCCGTTCCGAAATCCCACCAACCGCGCCATGCGAACGGGTGGTAGGCGGGATTGTAAGGTCTCTCGGGAGCGGGACCCAGCCACAGGTCCCAGTCCAGGTGAGCCGGCACGGGCGGCGTCTCATCGGGCCTGTCGACACCCTGCGGCCACCAGGTGGCAGGCCGGTCCGTCCAGATATGCACCTCGCGCACCGAACCGATCGCCCCGTCCGAGATCCATTCATTGATCAGCCTGATGCCCTCGTGGGAATGACCTTGTATACCCATCTGCGTGACCACGTTGGCTTCCCGAGCCGCCTCTGTAAGTTTGCGTGCCTCGTGGATCGTATGGGTCAGCGGTTTCTCGCAGTAGACGTGTTTGCCCAGCTCGATCGCCGCCATGGAAATGACGGCGTGCGTATGGTCCGGTGTAGCAATCATCACCGCGTCAATGTCTTTCTGTGTCTCCAACATCACACGGTAATCTTTGTACCGTTTGGCGTTGGGAAACGCCTTGAACGTCCTGGCTGCGTACTGCTCATCGACGTCGCACAGCGCGACTATATTCTCGCTCTTACAGTCTCGGAGAACACTGCGGCCTCGCCCGCCCACGCCGATCCCGGCAATGTTGAGCTTCTCGTTAGGCGAGGTGAAACCGACACCTCCCAGCACGTGCCGGGGAACTATCGTGAACGCGGCCGCACCTGCAGCGCCGCCCAAGAAACCGCGGCGAGAGATTCCGTTATCTTCCAACTTGCTCGTTCGCTTCAGCCTGTCCATTTTGCATTCCTCATTAAACACGTGTCCGGTTCCTGTCTCCACACGTCGCATGGGCAGGAACACTCCGTATGCATCAGAGTATGGATCAAGCACCGACCGATGTCAACACAAGCCGGCGACGTATCCATTGGTCGAGCTGCTCGAAGGCGCCGTCGACCTCGCTCAACCGGTTCGGGCCACATTCGTAGCGCAGGCTTCCAGCCTGCAAAGATGACAGTCTTTAATGCAGGCAAGATGCCTGCGCTACCCTGGATTCCCGCTTGCGCGGGAACGACGGAAAGAGGCGGGTTGTTGCAGTCATGTTCTCGGTGATGACGGGTCCCATCTGATAGTGCTCAGCCTGCATTTGTCGCCGAAAACAGTCTCCCCCCACCGTCTCCCGTCCACTGTTCTTCCCATCTCCCATTGTCAGTTTTTGGGTTTTGACTTTTAACTTGCTCTCCTCCTTCGTCGTTCGCTCTTCGTACTTCTCACTTCCCACCGCCAGTCCCGAAGGGACGAGTGACAATAGCCCAGGAATTCATTCCTGGGATTCATGCGCCCCAAAAAGGAGTAAGTCCCGGAGGGACGACTGAACCTGGTGGCGGCTGTGCACTGTTTCAGCCGTCCCTCCGGGACTGTCTTCTTAACCGGCGTCAAGGGTCCCACCGATGAATCGGTGGGCTATTTTCGGCTGTCCCTCCGGGACTACGGCAAGGGAAACCGATGTCATGGGGACGTTCCTGCAACCACCTCACCCACACTGTGCCGGGGGCTATTCGCTGCTTATTGGCGCTTCCGACTCGACAGGCTCGGCGTCCGCGTCCTCAAACGTCCCCTTGTTCTCCTCCCACCATTCGCGCCATTTCGCCGGGTCCAAGCCAAGGTATCGCCCCGTCATTCTCTTAAGCGCCTGCACCGCGTCCGTTCGCAGATTGTGCTCTATGAGCTTAATAGGGAATTCTCTCACACCTTTCCAGCGCTTGCGACTGCGCAAGCTTATGTCAAGCGCAGCTATGAGTGGCTCTACCGCCCGTGTATCGCCCAAATCGGCCAACGCTATTGCTGCGTAAGTCCTAACACAGACGTCTTCATCCTTTAGCGCTCCAATGAGCGGTTCGATTGCGCGACCATCTCCCAGTTTTCCCAGTCCTCTCGCCGCTCGCTCTCGGACAGACGGATCTTTGTCCTTCAACGCACCAATAAGAGGGTCTATACCGCGACTGCCTGCTATCTCAACAAGGGCTCGAACTACGGAGGTTCTGACCCGCCACTCTTTATCCTCAAGAGCCGCAATAAGCGGTTCCACAGCGCGCTCTTCCCCAATCTCCATCAACCGCCTCACTGCGGACTCCCGAACATTGTAATCCTTGTCTTCGAGTGCAGCAATCAGCGGTTCTACGGCACGAGCATCTCCTGTGTCAGCAAGGGCCATCAGCGCGTTTTGTCGGACGAACCGTTTCCTGTGCTTCAGCATCGCTATCAACGGCTCTACAGCCGGCTCGCCTATGCGGCCCAAAGCGAATGCCGCGTCCACGCCAACACTATCATCCTTGTCCTGTAACGCGCCAATCAACGGCTCCACAGCTCGGGGGTCGTTCAATATCCCGAGCGCTCTTGCTGCGAAGCCCCGAACCTCAGCATTCTTGTCATTAAGGGCCGCCACGAGTGGTTCAAAGGCGCGGACGTCCCCTATCATGCCCAATTTCAGCGCAGCGTTTTTTCGCACTCGGCTGCCCTTATCATTAAGGGCCGCGATCAAAGGCTCGACGGCCGGTGCCCCTATGGCGCTCAGTGCCATCCCTGCAAAGAAAGCAGGGCTGTTGTAATACTCAGAAGGACCCATAGAGACACCGAAAAGGGAGAATACCCTACCAGTCCAACCGACGACGGGCGTTTCGTCGCCCAGAAGCCCTACGAGAAACGGCGCAGCGGGCGCAGCGTCCTCGCCCATCTCCCGTAGACTCAAAGCCGCGGCTGCCCGTTCTCTCCGATCCTCCGACTGCAACAGCTCGATCAGCTCTTGAACCTCAGGCGGAATATCTACTGCGGTGACTTCGTTCTCGGTGGCTTGCGTATAGGCGATGTGGACCGCGCCGAGTATGGCGACGGTGAGCAGGCCGGTCAGAACGAAGGCTATCACCCTGCGGCGGGATAGGGGTGCCGAGAAAACGCGGCGTTTCAACGCCTTCAACCGGCGGGTCACGTCGGACATGCGCGCCATCGGGATGCCAGCGGTCGCGGGCGGGCGTTCGGCAAGGTCGACGGCGACCCGGGCGAGCGTGCGCGAGTAAACGTTCGCGTCGCCGACGAAATGCGCCGAGACGGCGTCGCTGACTTCTTCGCATGCCGATGCGTGCGCGCTTCGTACCGGCCACAGAAGCGGGTGGAACCAGAGCAGGATAGACAGCCAGTGGAGCACGTATCCCCACACCAGGTCATGCGACCGGACGTGTGACACCTCGTGCGCGATGATACCCGACAGCTCAGCCGTGTATGCCGCATCGCACATGCGTTCGGGCAGTAGCAACACTGGCCGACGCAGGCCCGTCAGGAACGGCACGGACAGTCCGCTCACTTTCCGGACATCCACGTCGCGTTTACACCGGAGCGCCTCGGCTACTCTGCGGCACTCGTTGATGACGGTCTCAGGCGCAGGGTGGGAACTGTTCATGAACCGTTTGACGCGGCGATGACCCAACCATAACCGGAACGCAAGGACTGCAACCCCGACCACCCACAGTTCCGGCAGGAGCCAGCGTCGTGCCAGCGGCCAGAGCCTCGACGACCGTTTCTCTTCGACATCCGGCACCGGCTCTGCAGTGGGTCTCTGGAGAGGTCGAGCCCCTGGAACTGTGGGAAGGATCATGCGCGGCAACGAAACAGTCTCGTCCTGTATCCTCTCCACTGGGGCTCTCGATGGCTGCGCGACCCTCAGCTCGATGGTTGGCATCACGAGCGTCACGGCAGGCATTGCGATAAGCCAGATTGCCACGCCGCGCCACAACAACACACGCCACCGCGGGTTGGCACGCCTGAGACAGAAGTGCAGCACCCACCCCACGGCCAACAGCGCCGTGACCTTCAGCAGAACGAGCATCCAGAGCGGCGCTTCCACCACGCTTGAAAGCACTGCCGAGAGCTCAAACATCATCCTCATCCCCCCTGGGTCGCCTCACTCCTGTGACCGCAAAATGGGGCACGTTGTTGTCATCCTGAGTCCGCCTTGGCGGACGAAGGATCTCCTTTTGGCCAACAGGTCGATGCAGCCGCGGAGATCCTTCACTTCGTTCAGGATGACAGATGAAGTGAGATGCGGAGATGGATCCAGCGTAGCGCAGGCATCTTGCCTGCAATTGCAATCGGGTCGACAGCCCGTGCCTGACCACCGATTACTCACCACCATGCGCGGCTTCTCCATTGTCAGTTTTAGTTTTTGACTTTTGACTTGCACTTCCCTCTTCGTCTGCCAGCCGCTTCAGTTCCAGCAGTTCCGCGTCGGACAGGTTCTCGGACTTTATGAGACGGCACAACAACGATTCCGTCGACCCGTCGCAGAACGTGTCCGCAAGCATGCGGTACGTCGCACGAAACGCCGACTCACGGCTCGTTCTTGCCTTGTAATGATAGGCCTTCCCCTTCAGACGCCGCGTCACGTGACCCTTCTCAAGCAGGATCGTCAGATAGGACCGAAGCGCAGGGTTCTTGATCTCCCGCGGAAACTCGGCCTGGATCTCCGCAGGCTTCATCTCCCCGTGCTTCCAGAGAATCCGCATCACCTCCAGCTCCCCATCAGTAAACCGCGGCATTCTCAGTCCCTCCTTTCGGTCCCGGGGGCTCCCTTACCATAGACGCCCCATTCCCGAATTATTCCCTCATATGCAGATTATACTGCACATGGACGAGTTTGTCAAGGACTTTTTTTGAGTAGGGAGACGGTAGTCGGTAGACTGTAGACGGGAGAGAGGCGGGTTAACAGGGCCGCGAGGAATTCGTTGTAAGAAGTCCGGCCTAGTCAAAGGATTTTCGCGCTGTGTAGTAAAGGGCCAGCAGGAAGACGGCCACGGTGGCGCCGAGCACAAGGTTGGTGACGGGACGATTCTTGAATCGTCGGCCAACCCACCGTTCAGGGCCGTTCAAGCGGATGAGAGAGACGGCCAGGAAGGGTATGAAGCAGGCTCCGAACACGGCGTAAAGTTTCTGGACGCTCTGAAACTCGAACCGCAGCAAGAGAACGGGGACAACAGCAATGGCGAGAAGGTATCCGCGGTACGTGGCGGAATGAGTGGCGACGCGTTTTGCCCGGTCTTCGCGGGATTCCCCGATACAGAGGCTCAAGAAATCAGCGAAGATGTAGGGTACGCTTTGCCATACGCCCAGAAGGCTGCTGAAAACGGCGCCCCACGCGCCCAGAAGAAAGGTCCATTTGCCCAGGGAGCCCAACGGTTCCTCCAACCGCTGGGCGAGGGCGACTACCAGTCCGGCGCCGCTGCCTTCCACGCGGGTCTGGCTTCCGATGATCACCATGGCTGCTCCGAACAGAGCGGTCATGGCGTAGCCCACGGCAAGATCAATGCGACATACGCGGAGGGCCTCCCCGCCGACGCGGCCTTTCTCGCGAATCCAGTATCCGTAGCACAGGACAGTCAAGGTGCCGCCCACACCGCCTATAAGAGCGACGGTCCATTCCAATCCGTTCGCGTCAAGCTTGGGAATACTGGGAATGAAGGCCCCCCTGGCGATCGCGGTCCAGTCGGGACGGATGAGGACGACGGATAGAAGAACTGTGACGAACATGATCCCGATGCAGAAGCCCATGATCTTTTCAAACAGCCTGAAGCCGCCTATACGCACGAGCACAACGCCCAAGAGACTGTGGCAAAT
Source organism: uncultured bacterium (assembly GCA_964524145.1). Taxonomy (GTDB): domain Bacteria; phylum Hydrogenedentota. Next base: position 39,455 of record CAZGCA010000042.1, read on the forward strand.
GCCGAACCACAGCTTTCCCGTGCTCGCTTCACTAAGTACCGGTATGATCGCGTGGGCCGCCACACCGCACGCTCCCATGAGCGCCGCACCCACAAACAGGCTCCAGGAAAACAGGTATAGCAGGAACACTATCTGGAAGGGAAGGCCCAGGTGCGTCACACATCCTTCCAAGAGCGTGTCACCGGTTGCAAGCTGCCAGCGCATGAGTCCCTCGGTAAGCACGAACTTCAGGAACGCGGCAATCAGAACCGCCCATAGTACTGCCACCCCAAGGTTCGCTCCCGCGAGACTTGCCGTTGCGAGGTCGCCGGCTCCCACGCCCGTGGCCGCTACCAGGATCCCCGGCCCAATGATGGCGAGGAACCGCGGAGCGCTGCTCTTCTCAGTCATACCAGGTGCTTGCTCCCCTTGTTTGTTCTCTCACAGTTCCCGACCGGCCGGAAAACCGGTACACGGATAACCTCGCATCGCGGCCGACAGCAAAGACTCGAACATTGGAATCGTAGCACAGAGCAGCGTTTCAGTAAACTCTGTGGAGGCGGAGGAACAGTGTCCGCGACACCCATTGGAGCTACCGGGCCCCAGCCTGCACTTCGCTGATCGGGATGACGTGAACCCTCCTTCTCGAATATACTTTCACCGCTACCCAGCCGCGGCGACGAAGAACATGAATCCCGTATGTGCGTTTGTTGCGCGTTTCGCCAGAGATGACCCCGATGTGTCTTGCCTTCCGGGGTCGACTGGGGGTACAGTATGTACTCAGACTCTCTTCCACTAAAGGAGACTGCTGGTATAGTCAACGTTGGTGAAATGATACAACGATGTTTTCCAATTCCTCACGACGCGTCGCTGACCCTGTGGTCGTAGTCCTTCTGGCCGCACTTGTAGTAAGTGGGACGTGGGTGCTCCCGGGATCAGCAGATTCCGTTATCAGCGATCCTGCGGACTCACAGGGGTGGTACGTTTTCGCGTGCGATCGCGACAACGATCTGTTTCGAATCGTGTCCGGGTTGATCCCCCAAGTGCAGCACTTCAACGATCCAGCCGAGGCGGTGCGGCGGGCCTCGCCGGGCGCCGCGGTGCTGATTCTGGCCGGCGGATACCCGGATGCGACCACGACGATCGACCCGAGCTTGTTCGAATCGGCTGCGACGAAGAAACTGCGGCTGTATGTCGAGTACCCGTCCGCGCTGCCGGGCATGTCCGTGGGCAAGCCGGTTGAGAATCGCGTCGAGCGCGCAGTCGTCGTGACCGCGTTTTTCGCACCCGGACCGACGAAGCACGACCTCGCGTCGATCAACGGTCTACGGTACGTTCCGGTTTCGGCGGGAAAGGTACACCTTGTCGCGGCGCGGGTGGCGGGGTTCGATACAGCGGTGTACGGACTGCCGAAGGAAACGCATCCGCTCCTGTTTGAGCTGCCCGAGCGCGATGTGCTCGTGGCCACGACCCGGCTCAGCCACTTCGTTACGGGGCGATTCGCTCCACAAGATTTCTGGAAAGGACTCTGGACCGGCATTCTCAAGTGGCTGCAACCTGAGGCCCGTGTGGCCGCGCTGCAATGGAAACCGGTCGTGTCGCCCACGTATCGGCGCGACGAGGAACTGCCGACCGACTATGAGATGCAAGCGGCCCGCCGTGGTGTCGCGTGGTTCGAGAAGGCTCGAATCGTCATCCCTCCGAAAACCGTACGAAGTGTCCTCGAGGCCGCCAACACGGGCGAGATCGACGCGCTGCCCCCCGACACCCCACTCGGCGATGGCTCTCGGGGCAGTTGGGAAGCGGTCATGTCGGTCATCGACCACGACGGGAGCCAGGCACTGGGCAAGGCTCAGCGCGGCGACTGCATCGGCGAGACGGCCATGGCCTTCGCCTTCGGCGGAGGGCTCGGCCTGCAATCGCGGCACAACCGCATCGCAGGCAACCTGCTGGACTACTACCTGTTCGAGTCCGACGCGAGAAAGAAGGAGCGCGGCGACCCGAACCACGGGGCCTACGGCCTGAGCGCCTGGGGCATCAGCAGCCCGGCGCAGTATGTGGCCAACTATGGCGACGACAATGCCCGATTGATGATGGCCGCGCTCGCTACGGCCGCGCTCACCGGGGAGGATCGCTGGGATAAGGCTCTCATGATGTGCCTTCTGGCCAACCTTCGCACAACCGGCCGGCGCGGATTTCGCGGTAATCGCATCGATATCCCCGAGCTGACCAAGAACGGATGGCAACACTATTTCAAAGCAGGCCGGGTCAACTACGCCCCGCACTACGAAGCTTACCTCTGGGCGTGCTATCTTTGGGCGTACGAACAGACGAAGTATGATCTGTTCCTGAACCGCGCCGAGACCGCGCTGCGCAGAACCATGGCCCAATACCCGAACGGCTGGCGCTGGACGAACGGTCTGTCCCAGGAGAAGGCGCGGATTCTGTTGCCGCTGGCGTGGCTGGTGCGCGTCAAGGATACGCCGGAGAACCGGGCCATGCTGTACAAGGTCGTGGATGGACTATTGGCGCTACAGGATCCGTGCGGTGCGATCCGCGAGGAGCTTGGTTTGCCGGAGAAGGGCAAGTACCCACCACCGCGATCGAATGAGGAATACGCCACGAAAGAAGCGTCGCTGATCGCCAAGAACGGCGACCCCGTGTCGGATCTGCTCTACACGACCAATTTTGCATTTCTCGGCCTGCATGAAGCCGCAGCCGCGACCGGTGATGAGCGGATCGTGCAAGCGGAAAACAAGCTGGCCGAATTCCTCTGCCGCATTCAGATTCGAAGTGATGCGGCCCCGTCCCTCGATGGTGGATGGTTCCGTGCATTCGATTTTCGGCGCTGGGAACACTGGGGCTCGAACGCCGACGTGGGTTGGGGTGCCTGGTGCATCGAGAGCGGCTGGACCCAAGGGTGGATCACCGCCGTACTGGCGATGCGACAGATGGACACGTCACTGTGGGAGTTGACCGAGGACAGCCGCATCGAACGGCACTTTGAGACGCTGCGTCGCCAGATGCTGCCCGATTCGGTCCTCGAGAAGCTGGAGTCAGCCCAATAAGATCATCCCGTTCGCCGAAATCGCGACGGTTGTTTCTACGGGAGAAGCCAAAGCATGAGTAATTCAAGCATACGCACCAGCAAACATGGGAGGAAGCACAGAGCGCGGTCGCTCCCGAACCGATGCTGCCGGTGTCTGGGAATGGTTCTCGCGCTTCAACTCGCTGTTTCCGGCGCGACGGCCGCGGGTAAGGAACACATAGGCCCAGATAGACAGCAGGCAAAGCCTCGAGTGATCGCGACAACCGATGGCGAGGTGGATGACCGCTGTTCCATGATCCGGTTCTTGCTCTACGCCAACGAATGGGACATCTTGGGACTCATCCACTCGAGCTCGAAGTACCATTGGAAAGGCGATGCGACCCGTCCAGGACACCGGTGGGAATCGGTCTCTTGGCTTGAGCGGCAACTTGATGCGTACGCTCAGGTGTATCCGAATCTAAAGGTGCACGATCCCGATTACCCTTCTCCGGAGTACCTGAGATCGCAGGTGTTTGTCGGGAACATTGCTCTGGAAGGAGACATGCGCGAACCCACGCCCGGCTCGAACCGGATTGTCGAGGTGCTCCTTGCACCTGATGATTCGCCGGTCTGGCTCCAGGCATGGGGCGGTTCAAACACCATCGCGCGTGCGCTCAAGACGATAAAAGAGAACTCTCCGGACCGTGTCGAAGACGTCACGAAAAGAGGGCGCATCTACCTGATCACGGAGCAGGACGATACGCTCAAGACCTACATACGGCCTGAATGGCCCGGCATTCAAGTGCTGCGAAGCGGTGGTGACTCATTCGGGGCAATTGCCTATCATTGGCAGAAGATTCAGCCAAATGACATACAGTCTTACTTTGATCGAGAATGGATGACGGCGAATATACTCGAGGGCCACGGGCCGCTTTGCGCACTGTATGAAGCAAAGGATGGCAGGTTTCGATCTGAAGGCGATACCCCTGCATTCTTGCACGTCATAGAGACCGGACTGCGAAGTGCTGAACACCCGTCCTACGGCGGGTGGGGTGGCCGGTTCGCTTTTTCGAATGGGGTGTGGAAATCCGTTGATACGGAAGATTCTTCACCGCACAGCATCCTGCGCTGGGCCAAGGAGTTCCAAAATGATTGGGCGGCCCGTGCAGATTGGTGCGTTCTGGGCTACGATGAAGCCAATCACCCGCCCCAGGTTGCACTGGGGTGCCGCCACCAGCTCACGGCCCGGCCGGGCGAACGGCTCGAACTTGATGCAAGCGATTCGACAGACCCAGACGGCGACAGACTGGTTTTCAATTGGTGGCTGTACGCCGAGCCAGGAAGCTATCGCGGCCCCGTCGCCATCGAAAGGGCGCGCGGTGCTGTGGCGACGCTGGCGATCCCCGGAGATGCCGTTCCCGGCGAGTCGCTACACGTCATTTGCACCGCGACCGACTCCGGCGATCCGCCGCTGAGCCGGTACGCGCGCGTGATTATAACGGTTGGGAAGTAAGCGCCAGGGAGAAACGAAAATGCTCACCTTGACCATCTGTGTCCTGCTCAGTCTAGGCGTGATCGAAGAGGTTTCGCTACTTGAAGACGACTTCAGCACCTATCGCGCGGGCCTGTTCTCCTCGGTTGTCGGGGCTCACACGGAATACCATTACCTTCCCGAGGCCGCGCCGAAGGGGAACTGGGCGGTCTCGACCTTTCGTTCAAGCGTGCCGTCGCAGCGCGCGTGGCGGATCGTCGAGCACGACGGTGAAGCGGCGATGGCCCAGATGTATAAGAACAAATACAGCTTCTATCATCCCATGCTTATCACGGGCGACGCTGCCTGGCGGGACTACACGGTGTCGGTGCGTTTCGTCCCGCAGACGTCGGAAAAGCAACGGGGCGTGGTTTTCCGTTATCGCAATGACCGGTGCTACTACTTCGCGGGTGTCGACGGCCAACGCGTGGTTCTGAAGCTGGTGAAACACGCCACGGCATTCCATAAGCCTTACGAAAAGATGCTGGCTGAGAAACCGTTATCGTGGAGACCGGGGGAAGTCCTTCATGCGGAAGTTATGGTGGAAGGCAGCACGATCACCGTTGCGCTGAACGGGGTAACGCTGACGGCCGAAGATGACGTTTTTGCCGCGGGTAAGGTGGGCCTCATGGCGGATGACCCGACGGTGTACCTGAACGTCGCGGTGTCCACCGGGGTCTCGGAAGCCGCGCGCGTGAAGGAAGCCGTCGCGGCGCGGGAAGCCGGGGAGTCCGCGTTACAGGCGGCGAATCCGAAGCCGGTGCTATGGAAACGCATTTTCACGAGAGATTTTGGGGTTGGACGGAATGTGCGTTTCGGCGATCTTGATGGTGATGGCAAACATGACGTGTTGTTCGCACAGGTATTACACCACGGCCCCAAGGATCGCAACAGCGAGGTAAGTTGCCTGACGGCGATGACGTTTGACGGCGAACGGCTCTGGCAGGTGGGTGAGGCCGATCCCTGGAAGAACCACCTGACCAACGATGTGGCGGTGCAGATTCACGATCTCGACGGCGATGGGAAAAACGACGTCGTGTATTGCAGGAACATGGAGATCATCGTGGCGGACGGCGCCACGGGCGAGACGAAGTATTCGGCACCGACACCTGCGGTGCCGGCGAACACGAAACCGCCGTACAACAAGTTTCCGCGGATCCTTGGCGACAGCCTTTCTTTCTGTGATTTGCGCGCTACGGATCGCGATGCGGACTTGATCATCAAGGACCGCTACCTGAGTCTTTGGGCGCTGAACGACAGGCTCGAAGTTCTCTGGCACGCCCAGTGCAACACGGGCCATTATCCCTATGCCTATGATGTCGACGCGGACGGCAAGGATGAGATCATGATGGGCTATACCCTTTTCGATGACGACGGCACACGGGTATGGTCGCTCGAAGACAGGCTCAGGGATCACGCCGACGGCGTGGCGATCGTTCCCTTCGTGTCGGGAGCGGCACCACGCCTGCTTTGCGCTGCGAGTGATGAGGGGATGCTGTTTGCCGACATGGAGGGCAATATCCTGAAACACCATTATCTTGGCCATGTGCAGAATCCGGCCATCGCGGACTTCCGTCCCGATCTGCCTGGTCTCGAAGCGATTTCGATCAATTTCTGGGGCAACCAGGGGATTGTGCATTACTACGATGCGCAAGGCGACGTCTATCACGATTTCGAGCCCGCGCAACACGGAAGCATGTGTCTGCCTGTGAACTGGACGGGTAAGCCGGGTGAGTTCTGGGTGCTCTCGGCAAACGTCGATGAAGGCGGACTCTACGATGGCTGGGGACGCCGGGTGGTCACCTTCCCAGCGGATGGTCATCCGGACATGTGCAACGCGGTGTTGGACATCACGGGGGATGCGCGCGAGGAGATTGTGGTGTGGGATCCGTCGGAGATGTGGGTATATACACAACACGATAGCCCGCGGCCCTCTGTCGCCTTCACCACGGAAAAGAACCCGCTCTACAACTACTCGAATTACCAGACCACGGTGTCGCTTCCTGGAGGGAACGATGCGCCGAGTTACGATGCCATCGACGTTTCTCTCCTCAAGGACGGCACTGGCCATTAGTAGACGAAGTGGGGCCAAGACCGGAATGAGATTCGCTGGGTTTTCCACCGGATAGTGGAGATTGGCGACAACTTGCTCGGCCACCAACATCCCGACGGTGGCTGGCGTGGCGCCGATCTCGACGCCATCACCTTCAACGACGACCTCGTGACCGGGATCACGGCCCTCCTTTGCGAGATTCGCAAAGATGCTTCTCATGACACCCTACCCTTCCGAAACGGCTGACCAAGCACTCCCAAGGTTGTAAAATCCGGTCCAATGTGTTAGAATTTCGGGCAAGTCAGCAGGGTTGATGGCACATCCGTACGAGACGCGCGGAGGTTTAGGTCGGTTTGGGAGAACACGCCCTCGAAGTGCTTGTGATCGGCGCGGCCTTCGTGTCGCTTATGGTCGTTTTCGGGACGTCGGGCTGCAGCTCGCACGATACCGCGTCGGCAGTAACAACGATAAACGAGAAGACGCCGTTCGACGGGAAACGAGCATTCCGCCACGTCGAGAAGCTTGTCGCGATAGGTCCGCATCCGTCGGATTCTCCAGGTATTCGCGAGGCGCAGGAGTACATTCGGGAACAGCTTGCCGGGCTGGAGATCGAGACGAGGACGAACGAGTTTGTGGCGACGACGCCCCTCGGCGACAAGAAAATGTGCAACATCGTCGGGGTGGTCGAGGGGACTTCACCGGAAGTTGTTATTGTCGGAACCCATTACGAGACAAAGTTTTTCGATGCGTTCGAGTTTGTTGGAGCGAACGATTCAGGGTCGAGCACGGGGTTGGTGCTCGAACTGGGCCGGATCCTTGGTCCGCAACGAGAAGGATGCACGGTGTGGCTGACATTTTTCGACGGCGAGGAATGTTTCAAACGCTGGTCGGCCACCGACGGCCTGTACGGGAGCAGGCATTTCGCGGAACATCTCAAGACAAGCGGCGAGCTCGACCGTGTCAAGGCGGTGGTAGTAGTCGACATGATTGGCGACAGCTACCTCCAGATCAAGAAGGATCGGGGCGCACCGGCATGGCTCGTGGAGGCGGTATGGAGCAGCGCGCTCGAGTTGGGCTACACTCTCTACTTCACCAAAGGCAAGATATCCGTCGAGGACGACCACATACCGTTTCGCCGCGCGGGAATACCCGCGATAGACATCATAGACTTCACCTACGGGCGCACGTATAGCGACCACAGGAGGAACTGGCACACGCCCAACGACACCATTGACAAGGTGTCGCCCGACAGCTTGAAGACTGTTGGAGATGTGGTGCACAGGGCACTGGGAAAGATCGATTCGCACGTTCTGGCACACGCGACCGAGGTGGTGAGTCAATGACCGCACCGAAATCAAATCACGCGAGTGATCGGGAAACCGGGAAGCCCGAACCCATACGGGCGGTGGACGCTCTGCATTATGTGAACACCTTCATGGGCTCGATCACGAACCTCGACGAGCTTCTGAACGAAATCATGGCGGTCAGCAAGGAAGTTGTCGGAGCGGAGGCCAGCTCGTTGATGCTCTATGATGACGACAATGACGAGCTGTACTTCGAGGTGGCGCTGGGAGCTTCAGGGAACCAGGCAGTGCTCAAGCAGGAGGTGCGGCTCAAACCCGGGGAGGGCATTGCAGGCAGCACGCTGCTGACACGCAAGTCCGTGAACGTGTCCGACGCTCAGAACGATCCGCGCTTCTACAAGACTGCGGACCAGAAGAGCGGGTTCGTAACCCGGTCCATCCTTGCAGTGCCTCTCATCGGTAGAGACAAGCCTGTCGGCGTTATTGAAGTGCTCAACAAGCAGGACGAAACAGCGTTTACCGAGACTGACGAGAAGGTGCTCGAGATAATCGCCCGGCAGGCGACGACCGCCATCGAGAACGCGTGGCTCATCGAGCAGAACATCCGCGCCGAACGTCTCGCGGCGATCGGGGAGGCCATAACGGGCATTTCGCACTACGTCAAGAACATCCTCGCAAGCATCATCGGCAGCATCGACCTGATCGATACCGGGATCGAGACAGCGGACATCGAGATACTGCGCAGGAGCTGGCCGATATTCAGACGTAACAGTGCGCGAATAGCCAATCTTGTCGAAGACATGCTCACCTTCTCCGGCAGCGGCAAGCCCGTTCGACGGCCGTGCAGCCTGCAGACGCTCATCCAAGAGGTCGTCCGCGCCCAAGAAAGTATCGCAACACCACGGAATGTCAGGCTGGAAACGTCGGTACCCGAGGACGCGCCGAGCGTGCTGGTCGACGAACGGCTTCTGCACCGGTGTTTGCTCAACTTGGTCTCGAACGCGTTCGATGCGGTCAGCGACGGCACGGGGCTTATCCAGGTTGATGTTGAACTGGATCGCGAGCGGTCCGAACTCAAGATTTGCGTTCGGGACAACGGCGTCGGGATAGCCAAGGAGATACGGACCAGAGTATACGAACCGTTCTTCACAACAAAAGGCTCGCGTGGCACGGGCCTCGGATTATCGGTCTCGAAGAGGATAGTGGAAGCGCAGGACGGGAAACTGACTTTCGAAAGCGAGATCGAGAAAGGTTCCGTATTCGTTTTGGTGTTGCCTGTGGAGGTCGTCTCGGAAGAGAGCATCACATCAGCAGGACAGGGTGCCCCCGGCGGTCAGCAACGGGAAACCGGGGTCGCCTGATCTCGAGCGTGCGCGTGTAGACGGAGAGAACGGTGGCGAAGAAGAAGTCCAAGAAGAAAAAAGGGAAAGTCCAACTCAAAGCGACCCGACCGTCCGCAAAGAAGGAATCGCGCGCATCGGAAGGCGAGCCTTTTGGGTGGACGGCCTACGGTATTGCGTACGCTGTCTGTGCGGTCGGCATCTACTACTTTTTGCGCAACAGGTTCGAGCCGGATTCGGAACTGATCTTCCGGTTCGGGGTGGTGCTGGTACTGGGCGCGATCGGCGCCGGGCTCATAACATGGATACTCAACAGCGTTTACACGCGTGTCCGGTCTGTGATGAAGAGGCGTGGCTGGTGGCCGGTATCTAGCAGGTAGTCCTGATGATCACCAAAATACTGAGAGTGGAAGGCATGTATACGCGGAGCGCCGCTGAAGCAGTAGATCGGCTCATTGGCGCTGTCCGAGGGGTGAAGAGCGTCTCGGCCGACTTCGACCAGGAAGAGGTCGTGGTCGAGTACGATGCCGAGCTCACGTCTCTGGCCCAACTCAAATACATGCTCTCGAATGTTGGGTACGAGTCTGAAGAAGCGGAAGAGGTTCGCTGATCCTGGTGAGCGAGAGACGAGCGTTACCTGTTTCCAGTGTTTGCTTTGTCTGCGGCATGGACAATCCCGCCGGGCTGCGGCTCAAGTTTTACATGGAGGACGGCAAGGCCCACGCCCGGTTCACCCCGTCCCGGTACCAGGCAGGTTTCCGCGACGTCGTACACGGGGGTGTGGTAACAGCGCTGCTTGATGAGACAATGGGATGGGCCGCAGCCAACCAATTGAGACGCATTTGCATGACGGGCGAGCTCACGGTACGGTTCGTCGCCTCTGTGCCGGTGGGCACTATGCTCGACGTGAGTGCATGGTCAACGCGGTCGAGCCGGCACCTTTGCTATACCGCAGGCGAACTCCGCGGCCAGGACGGGACACTGTACGCCAAAGCGACCGGGAAATTCGTTCCTCTCAGCAAGGAAGAGACGGACTATATAGACGCCCGATTGATATACTCCGAAGGCGAGACAAGCATATTCGCCGAGGACGGCTGAATTCGGATGTGTGACAACGTAGTGAGGTGAGAGATGGCGTTCTTGCTTGATGCAAACAAGGTCGGCAAGTGTCTTGGCTTGCTGGTGTTCGTCCTCATGGCGGCAATGGGCTGGGCTCGCAGCGTGCCCGTGATTACTCTACTGACGAGGGCCGTGCTTGGCGGGCTCGTAGCATATGTTGTCGGGTATATCTTTAGCCGGTATTTCGGTCGCGCGCTCAGCGAAGCGATGGTTGCAGACAAGCAGCGTGAAAAGACGGAACCTGTCGAGAGTGAGGAACCTGAAGAGGAAAGCTGAGGATACACGTTCCATGGACGGACGGAATATGAAGCTCATCGTCGGGACAACCGGGCGTTCCGGACCGATAGCATTCTTTCTTTATGTGGCGACGATCCTGCTGTGCGTTGCCGGCTGCACAAAGAAGCCGAAGGAGGCCGAACCGACCGGCGACGTGTTGGCGAAAGTCAATGGCACACCGATCCTGCGCAGCGAGTTCGAGCGGCAGTACGAAGTTCTCGCTCGACAGATCAAGGGCCCGAGACGAACCGGGCTTCGGACAACCACCACCACGTCCGAGAACAATACCTATAGCGAGAAGGGAATCAAAAAGCGTGTCCTCGATGAGTTGATCGCCAGGGAGTTGCAGTTTCAGGAAGCCCAACGGCGCGGGCTCAAGGTGCCTGCCGACGTGGCCGAGCGGACTTGGCGCAACGCAAAGCGCGGCTCCGGCTCCAATGTGATACTCACCGACGAGGAGTTTGCCGAGAAACTGGCGGCGTCGGGGCGCACCCTCGAAGACTACCGGCAGGAGCTGCACAAGGTCAACTTGATCACTGTGCTTGCCCGCAACGAGACAAGAAACCTCACCGTCAAAGAGAACGAGATACAATCGTCGTACGAGCAGGACAAGGATTCGTACCGGAAAAAGGAGTTGGTGCGTGCCGGTTGTATTCTCGTCAAACTCCCCGAAAACCCGTCTGAAGAGCAGAATACGGTAGCGATCGAGAAGATCAAACTCATACAGAAGCTGCTCGATGAGGGCAAGCCGTTCGAAGAGATTGCCGGACAGTACTCGGACCCGCTCGAAGAACCGCCTTTCAGCAACGGGGGGTTCTTCGACCGCGAGAGCGTTGATAAACCGATCGCCGACGCGGTCTTCGAGCTTGAGCCGGGCGAGGTAACCGCGCCGATACGAACGGAATCCGGCTACCATATGCTCAAGGTTGTCGCGAAACGGCCCGGCAAAGTCTGGACGCTGGACGACGTGCGCGGCCGTATACGCAGCAGAATAGCCACACGCAAGAGCCGAGATGCCATCGAGAAGCTCGTCGCCAAGCTCAAGGAAGAGGCGGACATTGAGTACCTTGCCTCGCCCTGAAGCGCTACTCCGCACCGCTATCATTGGGTTTCTGCTTGCGCGTCCCGTCTGTTCGGCGGCGGTGGACGAACCCTACGAGTGGCCGCTCAAGGTCAACCGTGTCCTAACGGGTAGTTTCGCGGAGTTCCGCGCGGACCACTTCCACGCGGGGCTCGACTTGAGCACAGGCGGGCGAACAGGCTTGCCGATCGCGGCACCGGCTGACGGCTATGTATGGCGCATCAGGGTATCACCGTTCGGATACGGCAGGTCGATATACCTCAAGCTTCACGACGGTCGCTTCGTTGTCTACGCCCACCTTCAGGGGTTCTGCGAGCCGGCGACGGATCGTGTAAAGGCCATGCAGCGCAAAATGGAAAGCTACGAGGTGGATATCTACCTGCGACCCAAAGACATCCCGATCAAACGCGGTCAGATCGTTGGGTTTTCAGGTCGCTCGGCCTCCAAAGCGCCCCATCTCCACTTCGAGATGCGCGACGCGGCAAGCAGGCCGATAAACCCGCTTGCACTCGGGTTTGCGGTCAAGGACCGGACGCCGCCAACGCTGAGATCAGTGGCCGTTGTTCCGCTCGACGACTCATCCCGTGTCAACGGGTCGCCGCTGCCCGTCACGCGACAGCTTACGCTGTCCGACACGAAGGACCGATACCGTGCCTGGGACCCGTTCAGAGTCATCGGCCGGTTCGGTGTCCCCGTC
>CAZGCA010000043.1:0-13658 GCA_964524145.1 uncultured bacterium
TCACCGCTTTGCATCATCCTCCCATAACAACACTTACCAGCAGCGCAAATGGCTCTAGCTAGGTATTTGCGGTGTCACGGTCTCCCGTACCCGCAAACGGTTCTGGTCAGAAAGAGGCGGCGAGTCGATGAAGATTGCTGCGGTTGGGTGGGTTAGAAGTTGACTTCGATACGGCGCTGCGCTTCTTCGAGTGCCTCTTCGGAATGTTCATAATCCATGGTGGGCACGGGTGCGTTGGGCAGTATGATGCGCGGCACCATAGCGATGTACAGCTCACGCACACGGTCTACGGTGGTCCGGCTCTTGAACAGGTTCCCCAGGAGCGGGATACTGCCGAGAACGGGGATACGTCTCTCGACCTCGCTCTTGCTTTCGGATCTCAGTCCGCCGGCAACCCATGTCTCGCCGTCGCGCAGAATTATCGTGGTATTCTTGAGGGTGCGGTCGGCGATGCGTGGCAACTGCACGCCGCGCACGTTTTGTGATATTGCGACGTCTCTGACGGCTATCTGCTCGATATTGATTCGCACTCGCCTGCCGTCATCGGTTATCGTTGGGGTCAACACGACATCGACACCGGTCTTTTCGTACTTGACCTGAAGCCGGGGAATACCCTTGGTATATTGGATATCCTGGAACGGTACCTCGCCGCCGGCGTGAATCTCTGCTCTTTCGCCATTCATAACGAGGATGACCGGTCGGGAAAGGAGGTCCGCCTGTTGGTCGAGCAACAGCGTTCGCAACGCGGCAAGGAATGTACCCTCGCCGCTTATGACATCTGCCGCCACGCCCAGCCCGGCGGGTGTCTGAACGCTTGGCACGACGGGCGCGATGTCGGGCCTGACGTTATCGGGCCAGGGGTTACTATCGGGCCGCGGCATTGATACGATGTGGTTTATGTCGGATATGACGTTCGTAACCGGACTCGGAGGAACAAATCCCGGAGGTAACGAGGCAGTCGGTGCAGGAATGAGATCGAGCCGCTCGACGATCCCGTCTTCGTCAACGCCTTCGGCGAGCCGATCGAACCGCAGATTGACGCCCAGATCCGTTGTTGCCTGGGTGTTGACTTCGAATATGATGACCTCCAACTGCACCTGCGCGGGCATCTGATCGGGTATCTTGGTAGGCTTTACAGGTTCAACATCCTCCGCGGCTTGCGATACCGGAGCGACAAGCACCACCCCCAGCAGAGCCACCGCCGCGAGAGCCCGGACAATACTCCGCAGTCTTGGCTTAACACCCATGATCAGTGTTGTCCATAAAAATCTCATGGTGCAGCGGGCTCCACGGTTTCGACTTCCTGGTCGCCCGGCGTGTTGTCCCCAGCGGGCTGTTCCGGTTGTCCTGATTCAAGAGCACCGTTGGTGTCCAGGTCAGAGAACGGTTCGTCAAAAGAGGTCGGGAGCGGAATGAACCCGGCCATGTGCAGCCGCGGCGTGACGAAGAAATACAGCTCGCGGTACTCTCTTGTAGTGCTGCGTGAGGTGAAGAGGTACTTCAAGAGCGGTATCTTGCCAAGCACGGGAACGGTCCATACGTTTTCCGCATTGCGTTCGCTCATCATCCCACCCAGAACAACCGTATCCCCCTCTTTCACGATAACGGTGGTCCGTATGCTTCGGCTGGTGAGCCGGGGTGCCTCGAGACTTGCACCACCGCCCGCGGTGATGTCATCCAACCCGACAACAATCATCTCCGCCTCATCCTTGTCGCTTGCGTCTATACCGAGCATCAGGAATTTCTCGTTGTCCTCATTTTCATATAACCTTACAAAGTTGATGAGGAGCGAGATCCCGGTCTGTCGAAACGTCGTGACCTGAACGGTTGTCTGACCGACGACGCTTGTCTGCTCGTAGGGGACCTGGTCGGTGTCTTTTATCGTGGCATGGTGTCCTTCGAGCACAAAGACATGGGGTTTGGCGATAATGCGTACGTTCGAGCTGGTCTCGATAGCCTCGAGCACAAACTCCATCTCGCCTTCGTGCAGCGTTATTCGATCCAGAAACAGTGTCGCGCCGCCTGGAATACCGGTGGTCCGTGGAAAGGTCAGGTCGACGCTGCGCAGCACGCCGCCTTTGTCGCTGGTGTCCGGCCGACCGGGAATGCGATTGAAGATGCTGCTTATGCCGAAATCAAGCGCGTCGGTACCGCTCCATTCGGCAACAACAATGTCTACCTCGGCCTGGTTCTCCTCGACGGCATAAGCGGATGTGCACACCAAAACCACCGCGACGACCGCCGCGGCGACCGTGACACACCGCGTTACCAATTGTTTGACAAACATATTCCTACCGCTCAAATAAGGGCTGACATTCATAGCGCGCGACATCATTGATATCCTGGAAATTGGTCATGCCCAAGCTGAACGCGCGCACTTCGCCCGGAGCCAGCGTGCCAAAGAAAGCCGTTCTCGTGTCCAGAACACCAAGCATGTCGTAGATGGTCACTTCGACACCGGCGCCGTATACAACGCGCGACGACCGGTTGCGAACCTGACCTGTCACTACATAGAGTCGCCTGACGAACGAAAACGAGTCACGGCCCCCCGTGTAGGCTTGGGTGTTAAAGACCTCGATGGGGTTTCTCTCGCGCTCCCGGCGTTGCAACTCTTCCGGCGTGAGTATCGTCACGTCGCCGTACGGCCCGAACTGGAGCCTGGACAACAGGACCTCGTTTTCCCGCATTGCCGGGTCAATCTCGATGGCCCTCAAGTACTCGCGGGCAGATCGGTCGTAACTACGGGCGTCCCAGAACGCATCGGCAAGCTCCATCCGCTTCTGCACGTTGTCCGGGTTGTTGTTGACGGCTTCCTGATTGGCTTGAACGCGCATCCATACTTGCTCGAGCGTTTGCTGGGCCTGTTTGGTTTTTGCCTGGGCTCTCTCGTCGACCTCGGCGAGGTACATGCTAGCGGACTCGATTCGTTTGCCGTCAGGATACGTCTCGAGATATTCACGAAAGTACTCTTGCGCCCTCTGAAGCGAGCCGATGTTCAGGTGGCATTGGCCCAACCGGTGAACACATTCGGAAGCAAGCGGTCCGTCAGGGGCGTTGCGCAGTACCCCATTGTACTTTGCGAGCGCAAGGTAGTATCGCTCGGCTTGGAAATCCTTCTCGGCAGATATGAAGTCGTCGCGGTATTGGTACGTAATGGGGACAGAAGAGGTTATACACCCAAGCGGAGCGAATAAGAAAGGCAGCGATACTGCTGCCACCAGTGCAATCACTACCGGCGAACGCCTCATTCGGCCTTGCATCGCCTCCCTTTTCGCCATAATGCAACCATCGTTGTCAAAAGGGTATTCCTCCCGGATACCTACTTTCCTTCGCCGCCCAGCAACTCTGCTTTGACGAGGGCCGTTATATCTTTCGTGCCTATTCCCAGCTTCTTCAGGTAGCCCTTTTGGCAAATGAGGTCGTACCCTTCCGTGTTGCCGACCACCCGGATCGCCTCCGCCACATGCTGCTGGGCTCGGGTCATCAAGATCCAGTATCGCGAGTCGTTCGTGTCAAGCTCGTCCTTCTTGACCTTCTTGGCTTCCGGAGTACACTCGATCAAGGCAGGAAAATCTATGGAAGCCGGCTTCTCGAACCCCGAAGCGTCTCCCCAGAAGATATACTCCATTCTCACTTGATCTTCCGGGATGCTCTTGGCGTCGGGATCCTCTTTCTGCTCGGTCTTGCCTTCTTCGGCAAGTGCAGGCACCCCGAGAACAAGCAGCAACATGAATGGAACAAAGAACTTACGCATGTGCCAACCTCCTGCTAAGCATCTTGTTCCGCCTGCTTGCGCCCAGGGAGTGCTCGCACCAGACAGAAAAAAAGACACATCTCCCATGTCCTCTACAATATACCACACGTCGGGGGGAAAAGTCAATTCATGCCGCCAACCACTGATAGCCCAGTCGCTCCACATCTCATATCTAGTAACGCACTATCCGCGCGAATGGTTTACAGGGCGTGGAAAAAAGTCCGCGAATACATGAATTGAGACCGCGCTACCCTGTCGGTTACGCGATCAGCGGATTGAGATGAAATGCATAGCGTGCCGCAAGAATTCTGGCATCAAGCCCCGAATAAGTCCTCTGGGCTCCGGTGTTGAGCACGTGAGTGTGGACCTCGCAGAACTGCACTCCACGCTCCTTGAGCCTAACCAGCCCCTCGCGTACGAGAGCCGTGAAGATATGTTTCCGTCTTGCTACCGGCACGATTGCGGTCAAGAGCAAGTCGCCAACGGTTACGCCCAGGTAGTCGCAAGTCTCCCGGTGAATCTTCCAAGCAGCGTACCCGACTAGAGTTCCGTCGAGCCGCGCCACCTGCACCAGGTCGCCGTAACCGCGGCACGCGCTTTCCACCCATCTGGCATACAACGCGTCGGTCTTGTCCCCCGGCAGCGTTTCATCTACCTTGAACCGGGTGAACGGTGCATACGATCTTGCTGCGACGTCTCTTAACTCGTCAAGATCGTCTTCGGTGGCATCGGAGATCACGGCAGGCATCTTGGGCGCTTCTCTCAAGGATTGTCCAAGGTCCCAGACGTATACGGCGTGCGTGGTCATTAGCCTAAAACCGTGCGCCGAGACCGAATGGACCGACACAAGATCCCTCGCATGCACCCGACAGCTCAGATGTGCAAGTTTCCGTTTACGAGCTACCTCAGCGGCCGCATCAACCAGGGCGTCTTTTGCAGCCCGCTCATGGGCGCCTGGCAGGGCAATCAACGATGAAACTCGCCCCATCGGTATCCCGTACACGTCACTATCCCAGGGCAAGTACTCGACGACCACCATGCCTGCCGGGCCCCCACTCTCGGAGGCCAACAGAACGTCCGTGTCTTCATTGCCAAAGCCGTTGGCTATTGTGTCGAGGGCGAGCGCCGCAGCTTGCTTCTGCGTGACGCCAGGGATGTAGGCAAACGGAAGATATGGCGCGGAAGCGACCAAACCCTCAATGAGGTGAAGCGATTTCCTGTTGATCTTCTCTGAATGCACCGTCCCGCGCCGTAGGTGACCGTTACTCGATCACTTCTTTCACGATGTAGTAGGGTTTGTTCTGTACCTCGAGGTATATCCTGCTGATGTACTCGCACATGAGCCCTGTGGCGACCATCTGCACGCCGCTTAGTATAAAGAACAGCGCCGCTATCGAGGATAGAGGATGGTAGAAACCCAGAACCACCCGGCGGAAGGCGACAAACCCCCCCATGCCGAATCCAACCAGAGCGAACAACCCACCAACCAGACCTATGAACTGTATGGGAGCCGACGTGATGCCCGTGAAAAGGTCGAAATTCACACGCAGCAGGTCCAGCAACCCGTATTTGCCTCGTCCTCCCGTTCGCTCTTGGTGTTCTACCTTGACCTCGGCGATTCTCACACCGAGCCACGCCACCTCTACGGGCAGGTAACGCGAACGATGGGTGAAAAGGGCCAACCGGCCCACGACCTCGCGGCGGTATGCCTTCAGGGCACATCCGTAGTCGCGCAAACGAACCCTTATGATGCGTGAGACAAAGAAATTGAGCAGTACCGAAGCCGCCCGGCGGAACAGGGTGTCGTGGCGCTTCTCGCGCCATCCACTGACAACGTCATATCCTTCTTCCAACTTTTCGATAAGCTTGGGCATCTCCTCCGGTGGGTTTTGCAGGTCCGCGTCGAGCGTGACCACTATTTGCCCCCGCACCCGTTCAAACCCCGCGAAGGTCGCCGGATTCTGCCCGAAATTGCGAGCAAGCGCGACAATCCTTAGTCGGTCATCCTCTGCCCTAATAGCCCTAAGGGTCTCGAGGCTGCGGTCAGTGCTCCCGTCGTCCACCGCAACAACCTCGAACGTTCGCCCCAACGGCTCGAGCGCGCCCACCACTCGAGAATGCAACTCGCGAAGGTTCGACTCCTCGTTATAGATGGGGACAACTACCGATATCTCCGGTCCCGCATTTGTCATTTCCATTGCCGTGCCCCACACTCTGTCTGTGCGTCCAGCCTCGGTTCCGCGCCGGCACTAGCTTACCACCGCACATACATGTTAGTCAACCACGCCAAGCGCCGGAACGGAACCATGGGGCCGTTGACAGTGGTGTGCTCGTCCGCTACAATCTAATGTGATATGGTTGCGCGTTCCGTTGCGGCACGCATTGGGCGGGCATAGCATAAGACGGTAAGGGAGGCAGTCTTATGCGGACGGAGGACAGGCTTGAGCGGTATATATGATGTGCTGGTAGTCGGTGGCGGGGTGAATGGGACGGGCGTGGCGCGCGACTGCGCCATGCGCGGCCTGAGAACGGCGCTCGTGGAGAAACGGGACCTGTCAGGCGGCACGACCGGCACGTGCAGCGGGATGATCCACGGTGGGGGCCGCTACCTGGAGTACGATGTCAAGACCACCGAAACATCCTGTCGCGACAGCGGCTATATTCAGAGGATTGCGCCTCATTTGCTCTTCAGAATACCGTTTCTCACGCCTGTCCTACCAGATGATCGGTATGATATCGAGAAGGTAGAAACGTTCTTCGAAGCCTACGACAAGTTTGCCCCGCTGAAAAACTCGAAACCCCACGTCCGGCTCACGCAAGCTGAAACCCTCTCCGTCGAACCCGGACTCATATCCGAGATAGTCGGCAGCGTGAGTTTCGACGAGTGGGGGATCAGCCCGTTTCGGTTGTGCGTTGCGAACGCAGTATCCGCCGCAGAGCGCGGGGCCACGATTATGAACCATGCCCGCATTGTGGGGCTGTTGCAGGATGAGCGCGACCGCGTTGTGGGAGCGGTCGTAAGGGACGCTGCCGGTAGGAGGGAGATTCATGCCAAGCTGGTGGTGAATTGTATGGGGCCGTGGGCACCCCAGCTGTGCGAGATGGCCGGCGTGAAGCTCAGGCTGCGACCGGCAAAAGGAACGCACATCGTATTTGACCGTAGAATAACCAACGTGGGCATGGCCCTTGAGGCGATCGACGGCCGGGCGATCCTGTTGTTGCCGCACGAGAACACGACGATTCTCGGCACAACCGACGACGATTACTACGGCGACCTCGACAATGTTGTCCCCACGTATGACGAAATCGAATACTTGCTTCAGGCGGGTGAGAGATTCTTCCCCACCATACGCCAGTACCGGATCGTCAGGGCGTTTGCGGGCGTTCGTCCCACCCTCTACGAGTGGCGTCCCAACGAGGACATGCTCTCACGCGAGCA
Organism: uncultured bacterium; assembly: GCA_964524145.1. Lineage (GTDB taxonomy): Bacteria > Hydrogenedentota. The sequence continues at coordinate 7,194 of CAZGCA010000043.1, forward strand.
CGAGGTGTTCGACCATGAGGTGCGCGACGGTGTTGGCGGGATCATCACCCTTGCCGGCGGCAAACTTGCTTCGTACAGGCTGATGGCGGAACACACGACGGATGTCGTGTGCAGGAAGCTAGGTGTAGACGAGCCGTGCACAACACATCTCGAGTTCCTGCCCGGGGGCGAGGGTGAGGTGGATGTGCCCGGCCTGGCACGGGAGCACGGCCTGCCGCTGCATGCGATTAGCAGAATGGCGTCCCGCCACGGCACGCGGGTTGAGACCATTCTGCGGGAGTGCGGGTCGGGCGGGATCGTGTGCGACTGCGAGCCGGTAACCGAGGCGGAGTTGCGGTACTGTATCACGCACGAATGGGCTGTTCACCTGGACGATCTTCGTCGGCGGACCAGGCTCGGGGCCGGTCCGTGCCAGGGGATGAGGTGCACGCTGCGTGCGGCGCGCATACTTGCAGAAGAACGTGGGCTGTCGCGCGACGAGATGCTCGGAGAGGTAGACGCGTTTCTCAATGCGCGTTGGAAGGGGAAGCGGCCCGTGCTGCGGTCGAAACAGGTTGCCCAAGAGGAGATGGCCCAGGCGCACTGGCGGGGCTTGTACGAAGATGGAGTTTGAACTACTGGTGATCGGGGGCGGGATGGCGGGCGCTGCCGCCGCGCTTGAGGCGTCCGATCTGGGACTGAACGTTGCGCTTGTTTCCGAAGGGTGGGGTGCAACGTCGCTTTCGACCGGCGCGTTCATCGTTGTACCACGCGGCGGAACGGTGGGGGCGGAGACGGGCCTTGACCATGGCGTCGAGTCAGTCGTGAAGGCATTCCCACACCATCCGTACGGTATCATCGCGGCCGCCGAAGGCGGTGAACCGGAACCAGCCACTGTTGGCCGGATATTCACGGAATCTGTATCGCGGTTAGGAGACTGGCTGAAGGGGACGGGTCTCTCCGTAATCGCACCCGAGCGGCTGGACCTGTTTCTGCCGACGGCCGCGGGTTCCGTTATGCGGTGCAATGCTGCGTTAACCTCTCTTGCGGAGAGCGATTTGCATCAGATGTCGGGACAAGTTGTGGCTGTTGTGGGGTTTGAAGGATGGCGCGATCTGGACCCGCACGAGGTTGCAGCAGGGCTCGCGCAAAGCATCTCACGATGGGACTCGATTGAGGTCGAATTCCGCCCATTATCGGTTTCATTTGGTGTGGACGCCAATGCCTCGCCGCTGGCGCTTGCTGGGTTATTCGACTCGAGCCCGACTCGGGATCGGTTTTTGGACTCTCTGGCGACCGCGCTCGAGGCCGAACCCGAACGCCCCGGCCACGTGCTGTTGCCGCCAGTGATGGGCCTGCGCCGCTCGATGCAGACCCTGAACCACCTCTCTGAGAACCTGGGCGTCGACTGTTCCGAGCTGACACCGGTTGGAGCCTCTGCCCCGGGTTTCAGGCTGCAAACGGCGCTCGACGAAGCGCTCAGGAGCCGAGGCGTTGCCGTTCTGCATGGGTCTGCACGCGGCGCGATCGCCGACGGGAGGGTCTCATCTGTCGACGTCAAACTCGACGGCGCGCTTGAGGAGGTCCGCGCGCAAGCATACATATTGGCGACGGGCAAATATCTTGGCGGCGGAATCCTGTTGGAGCATGCTTTGTGCGAGACGGTTTTCGGGATGCAGCCGGTCTGCAAAGGGTCGGAGCGACAGCTCGTTCTGCCCGATGATGTGCTCGATAGGGACTACATCGGGCCTCATCCTCTCATGTCAGCAGGGTTGAGGGTCGACAGCATGCTTCGTCCCGTTGACGAAGATGGCGTGCCACGCTGTGAAGACCTATATATTGCAGGCTCGTTGATCGAGGGGTGCGATCTCGGTGCCGGAGTCGGGCTCGGCGGCACCCTGGTTACCGGACGTCTCGCGGCCAGGGTGGTCCGGAAGCTCGTGTCGGGCGGCGAGGAGGGGCGTGATGGATAGGCGTCTTCTGCACGCGAAGGCGAACCTGGCATGGCATTATGCGCTTCATACTGGGCGACGACTGTTGCCCCGGCGCAAACGCGGCACCGGCATAGCGCAGTTTCGGGAGAGCTATCTTGCCGAGGGCATTGCTTTTGTCGGCGAGGAGGAGAGACGCTCTTTCCCCAGCTACCAAAGCTGTATAGCATGCGATGTGTGCCTGGCATCGTGCGAGCTCAACGCTCTGGATGGCGTTGCCGACCTCCCGATGTCGATCCCGCTCAGCCTGTCGCGGTCGCTCAACGAGATATGGTCGGCACGCAACAAGCTGTTTCTGTGCGTGGACTGTGGTGTCTGCGAGAGCAGATGTCCGTTCGACGTGCCGATCGGTGAGATTGCGACCTTTGCGCGCGGGAAGATCTTCGAAACCAACCCCGGGGCTTTGCCCGAGATCGTACGGCGGATGGCAAGCAGGTTCGAGAAAGGGATTAACATTTTCGGCGACCCGGAACGGGAGTCACCCGAGAAGGACGGCGTTCTAGAGACATCGGAAACGGCGCTCTTTCTGGGGTGTCAGATGCGCGGGAGAGATTCCGAGCACGCTCGGCTGCTTCTCAGAGTGCTTGAAAGGCTTGGTTTCGATTTCAGCCTGCTCGACGAGAAGTGCTGCGGCGCACTGCCAGGCCGGTTCGGGGTGCCGCGTGCCGACAGGTACGTCAAGGACAATTTCGATCTTGTCAGGCAGGCGGGCGCGACGCGCCTGGTCGTTGCAAGCGCCGAATGCTTCGGAACCATCAGTCGTGCAGAGCATCAGATACCGGAACTCAACGTGGAATACATTCTGGATGCAATCCCGGACGAACTCCCGACCGGGCCGAAGACCAAGGTGGCATACATGGCGCCGTGCCAGCACCCGAATCCCGAGGCAAACCAGCACACGGCGAGACAGCTGCTGACATCTCTCGGGGCGGTTGTGGTTGACAGCGCGAACGAGGTCCGCTGTTGTGGCGGCCCTGTCGCTATCGACGACCGGGCACGCGCACTGCTCTCTGCTGCACGCGTCAAGGAGGCCCGGGAAGCCGGTGCAGCGGTTATTGTGAGTGAATGTCCCTCGTGCGTCGAGAACTGCCGGGGCGCAGCAGTGAACGAGAACATTCGCGTTATGAGCATCTACGAATTCATCCTTAACGCTTTCGAGGGAACACCCTCCACATGACCGACTCAGAAACGCCGATCTCACGCTCCGAACTTGTAGCGCGGCTCGGCACTCTGTTGGGTTCCGGCAAAGTCTCGACGGAGACGCTCGACCGGGAATCGTACTCGCGCGACCTGTGGCCGGTGCGGCTCATCTCCGAACGGCATGGTGAGGTCGCCTACCTGCCGGATATTATCGTCTGGCCGGAAACAGTCGGCGATATTGTGACCGTGCTCGAGTTCGCCAACAAGAACCGCGTGCCGGTCATACCGTACGGTGCGGGATCAGGGGTGTGCGGTGGCTCGGTTCCTGCTGCGGGAGGAATCACGCTCGACCTGAAACGCATGGACAGACTCGTCTCGCTCGATGAAAGCTCCATGACCGTGACTGTCCAAGCGGGCGCGATCGGCCAGACGTTCGAGGATCATCTGAACCGGTCCGGGTACACGCTCGGGCATTTCCCGGCGTCGATGTGGTGTTCGACAGTCGGCGGCTGGCTTTCGACACGGTCGGCAGGTCAGCTATCGACCAAGTACGGCAAGATAGAGGAAATGGTACTGTCTCTTAAGGCGGTGCTCCCTACGGGCACCGAGATTGAGGTCGGTCGCGCCCCACGGTCTTCTACCGGGCCGGACCTCAAGCAGTTGCTTATCGGTGCCGAAGGCACGCTCGGGGTGATCCACGAGGCAACGTTGCGTATCTGGCCGTGTCCGAAGCTGCGGGTGTTTCGAGGGTTCGCCTTCCCCGACGTGCCCTCCGGGCTCGAGGCAATACGTATCATTATGCAGAGCGACCTGGTTCCAGCGGGTGTCAGGTTGTACGACGAACCCGATACGACACTAACAGCGAGCCAGCAGGGGTTTGAAGTAGAGGGATGCTTGTTGGTGTTGCTCTTTGAAGGCCGGAACAAGATGGCGCGACTCGAGTCGGAGTTGGCGTTCGAGATCTGTCGCGAGCAAGGCGGAAAGGATCTGGGCGAGGCGCCCGGCAAGCATTGGTGGGAACACCGGTACGACGTCTCGTTCAACCTCAGCAGAATCATGCCGAACGCCGGCATGATAGTCGACACGATCGAGGTGGCCGCAACGTGGTCGCGGATAGTGGTGCTCTACGACGAACTGCGTGCGGCTATCCAGCAGCATATGCCTGTGATGGCGCATTTCTCCCATGCGTACCGCGACGGCGCGTCGATCTACTTCTCGATATTCGGCAGCGCCGAGGACGGTGCCGAAGGCGACCTGTACAGGAACGTATGGGACGCCGCCATGAACGCGTGCACGCGCGTTGGCGGCACGATAAGCCACCATCACGGGATCGGGATGCTGAAGGCCGCATACATGGAAGACGAGTACGGAAATGCGATGGACTTGCTGCGCGCTATCAAGAAAACGCTCGATCCGAACAACATCATGAACCCGGGCAAACTTGGATTGTGAGGGGACTCGATTCCTTTTGGACAAGGACGGACTCTTAAAGGATTTCAAGCACGAGATAGAGTACTGCACGTTCTGTCCGAAGATGTGCCGGTTCGCGTGCGCCGTCGCCAACACCGAGAAGCGCGAGACCGTCACGCCCACGCAGAAGCTCGCGGCGCTCTACCTTCTGGGCAAGGATGTTGTGTCTCTGGAAGAGATCGTCGACGCGGTCTACAAATGCTGCACGTGCAAGGCTTGTTTCACGCCGTGCCTGCACGAGATCGAGGTGTACAAGGTTCTCGAGGCCGCACGAGCGGTCATCGTTGATGCGGGACTCGCTCCAAAAGCGTGTGAGGGCAACAACCGGCTTGTTCGGCAGAGGAACAATCCGTACGGCGCAGATCTCGAATCTGAGTTGCGCGGGATCGTTCCCGAGAAGTACGCCGACCGCCGCGCTCCGGTCGTATTCTTTCCCGGTTGCACGGCGATAGTCGATCGAAAAGAAAACGTTGTCGACACCATCCGGCTGCTCGAAGCGGCGGGCGTCGATTTTGGCGTGCCGGTCTCAGATGCCGTGTGTTGCGGCGGCCCTTCATTCACGTTGGGGTACCGCGACACCTTCGAGTATCTTGCGAAGAGGAACGTGGAGATATTCCGTGAGACCTCCACGGTGGTCAGCGGGTGCCCGATGTGCGTCCACAGCTTTGCGGAGGAATACCCGCAGTATGGACTGGGATTGGATGCGGAGGTCGTTCATGTGGCCCCGTTCCTGCTCGATCTTATCGAAGCGGGACGGCTGTCCGTGCGCGAGCCGACAGGCACACGAGTCGTCTACCACGACCCGTGCCATCTCGGCAGACATCTGGGTATCTACGACGCGCCGCGCAGATTGATCGAACTCGCTACCGGCACCGAACCCGGCGAGTTCTCGTACAATCGGCAAGACAGCGTTTGCTGTGGCGGTGGCGGCGGACTCCGACTCACCTCGCCTGGGACGGCACGCGCCATGCGGAGCATGAGACTCGACCAGATACCCGAGACCGATTGGCGGCACCTGGCGACGGCTTGTCCTTCATGCGAACGAGTATTCTCGCGCGCGTCGGACGAAGTTGCGATAGTGGACGTCGTGAATCTGGTTGCACAGGCGGTCTTTGGCAAGTAAGGAAACGATGGAACAGCACGAGAAAGTCTTCTGCGTCGTAAACCCGAGCGGTGGCCACGGCAGGGCCGGCAGGAAATGGCCGGCGATAGAGACGCGGCTCAAGGCACGATTCCCCTCGCTCGACCACGAGATGGCGGAGAGCGCATCCCACTCGACGGAAGTGACGCGGAAAGCCCTGCACGACGGGCACACGCTGATCGTGAGCATCGGCGGAGACGGCACTGCAAACGATGTTGTGAACGGTTTTTTCGACGGAGGCAGCGTGATCAACCCGGACGCCGTGTTCGGCCTGCTCTCTCTCGGTACGGGCTCGGACCTGAGGAAGTCGTTCGGCGTGCCCAAATCGATAGACGGCGCGCTGAAAGTTCTCGAACAGGGCGTTGACAAACGGTGCGACGTAGGGTTGGTGACGTGCCGTTGCGACGACGGCGAAGGAACGCGCTATTTCATCAATATAGCCGACCTCGGTCTCGGCGGCGACCTCGTCGTTCGAGTGAACCAAAGCTCGAAGGCCCTTGGCGGTTTCGTGTCGTTTCTGCGCGCTCTGGTAGTCTCGCTGTTGGGGTGGCGGGGCAAGATTGTACGGCTCGAGATCGACGGCGTCGACTACGGCGAACGCAAGGTAGACGCCGTCTTTGTCGCGAACGGAGCGTTCTGCGGCGGTGGTATGTGGATTGCGCCGGGAAGCTCGATGCACGACGGAAAAGCCGCGGTTATCATTGCCAACCATATTCACACGCTCGAAGCGCTGGGGATGATCCC
>CAZGCA010000043.1:13668-51298 GCA_964524145.1 uncultured bacterium
CGCCGAAGAACCCCGGACCGCCAGGCTGGTCGAGGAAATCCGCGACATCGACTATCTCGACGGTCCCCGGCTCGAAGCGCTGGTGATGATCCCGAAGCTGTATCGCGGAACGGTTTCGACCCACAGAAAGAGCGAGGTGCTCGATGCGCGTACCCTCGTGGCAACATCCGATGAGACAGTGCTGCTCGACGTTGACGGCGACCAGTTTGGCAGGCTGCCTGCGCGGTTCGAGATCCTGCCGGGTGCAATCCGCGTGCGTGTCGCCAGATGAGGCGTAGCCGGGTCTCCATGACAACAAGTAAACGCAAACGGGGCGGCGATGAACCTGTGCGTATAGTCGGTCGCCATCCCGTCATCGAGCTGCTGCTCAGCCGGCCAAAAGACGTTAGGAATGTCTTCTTGCTTCGAGGAGCCAAAGGGGAAGCCGCTACTCGTATAGACGGGTTGTGCCGGGACAACAAGGTAAGCGTCCAGCGGGTTGACCGGCGGTGGTTCGAGGAGCAAGGCCGAAACACCAACCATCAGGGTGTGCTCGCGGAGGTGGCGCCGAGGGCGCCCGTTGCTCTTCGCGAGCTGCTCGATACTGCTGCAAAGAAAGGCGAGCCGGCGCTGCTTGTCGTGCTCGACCAGATTCAGGATCCACACAACGTGGGCGCGATAGTGCGCACCGCCGCCGCTGTTGGCGCCGACGGCGTTGTCGTGGGAAGACACCGGTCGGCATCGATCTCGCCGACTGTGGCCAAGGTTGCGGCAGGCGCTACCGAGCACACGCCGATCGCCATCGTGACGAACACAGCGCGCGCGCTCGACGAGATGAAGGCAGCGGGAATCTGGATCGTAGGCACAGACGGCAGTGCCAATCAGTCGCTCTACGAAACGGACCTGAGCGTTCCTCTGGCGTTCGTCATAGGCAACGAAGCCCGCGGGCTGCGCCGGCTCGTGCGTGAGAAGTGCGACCTGGTGGTGAAGATTCCTATTCCGGGCAGGGCCGAATCGCTGAACGCCTCCGTGGCGGCGGGCGTCCTGCTCTACGAAGCGTTTCGCCAGAGAGTCGCGCCATGAGGACGGTATCAAAGAGTCTCGACAAATAACTCGCTCTCCTTGACTTTGCGCCCTGGACCTGCTAGTTTCTTAGAGAAGAACGCGTCTTGTCAACGAGGACGTTGAGTCAGTAATGCTCTTCAACCACCTGCGCCACGGGTCGAGAGCATACTGTTGAGTGGGGGGCGAGTCTCCCAGCCACGCATGAGGAGGAGCAACAATGAGCGACGAGGGAAAAGTCACTTTGGAACGCCGCGGCAGGGTGGCGATCATCACCATTGACCATCCGCCGGTCAACGCGCTCAGCCCAACGGTGTTCGAGCAACTGGGCGAATGTTTCATTGAAGCGAGCAACGACGACTCCATCGAGGCGATTGTGCTGACCGGTGCCGGCAAGAACTTCTCGGCAGGAATGGACCTCTCCGGTGTCGACAGTTTTCCGGGTCCGGAGGTCATCCGCGAGGCCAACACCCGGCTCTACCGTTTGGCGGAAGCGATGGAGGACAGCCCGAAACCTATAGTCGCTGCTGTCAAAGGCGCCTGCCTCGGAGGCGGATGCGAGTTTGCTATGCCGTGCCACTACCGCGTCGCGGACGAGACCGCCCAGCTCGGCCAGCCCGAGGTCAACGTCGGACTGATCCCCGGGATGGCGGGCACACAGCGGATGCCGCGGCTCGTCGGCCTGATGGACGGGCTACAAATAGTCTGCGGCGGCAGAAACATCAAAGCCAAACGCGCGCTCGAACTCGGCCTCGTCGACAAGCTCACCTTGAGCGACAAACTGCTCGACGACGCCGTCGAATTCGCCCTGGAACGCGCCAAGATCGGCGGGCCGCACCCGAAGGCTCGCGAGCGGTCCGACAAGCTGCCCGACGCGGACATGCTCGACCAGGTGTTCCAGATGGCGCACATGCAGGTTCGGAAGGAGGCTGGCAGGATGCTCGCGCCGATCAAGGCGCTCGAAGCCGTCGAAGCGGGCATCAAAGACGGCTACGAAAAGGGTCTCGATACCGAGCTGAACAACTTCATCGACTGCGTGTTCGGAGACCAGGCCGCGGCGATGGTCCATTTCTTCTTCGCCATGCGCGCCACGACCCGCGTGCCCGAGTTCAAGGATCTGAAGTCCAAGGCGCGGCCGGTCAACTCGGTGGCCGTCGTCGGCGGCGGGCTGATGGGTCGCGATATCGCGTTCGTCAACCTGATGGGCGGCAAGGAGGTCGCGCTCATCGAAGTCGACCAGGGCCGGCTGGACGCTGCGGTCGAGATCATCCGGGGCCATTTTCAGCGCCGTGTCGACCGGGGCAGGATGAGCCAGGACAAGATGGACGCGGCACTTGCCCGGCTGAAACCCACTCTGGACTATGCGGACATCGGCGACGTCGATCTGGTGATCGAGGCGGTATTCGAGGATATGGACGTCAAGAAAGCAGTGTTGTCGAAGGTTAACGCGGCAGTTTCGAGCGAGGCGTTTATCACCTCCAACACCTCGACGCTGCCCATCACCGAGCTGGCGAAAGCCGTCGACGGGCCCGAACGCGTGATAGGTCTGCACTACTTCAGCCCGGCACGCGTCATGCCACTGCTCGAAATGGTCCGCACGAAACAGACTTCCGCGGAGACTATCGCCACCTCGTTCGGCCTGGCCAAGGCCACCCGCAAAACGCCGGTGCTCGTCGCCGACTGCTACGGGTTCCTGACCAACCGGATCATTTTGCCCTACGGTCAGGAGGCGTCGATGCTCGTCGAGGAGGGTGCGACCGTCCAGCAGGTGGACGATGCGTTGGTGGAGTTCGGCATGCCGATGGGACCGTTCACCATGATGGATATGGCCGGTATCGACATCGGGTACCATGCCGCACCGGGCATGATGAAAGCCTACCCCGAGAAGTTCCGCGTCAGCGCGACCGGGAGAATGCTGTACGAGGCGGGACGATACGGCCAGAAGACAGGCAAGGGGTACTACCAGTACGAGGAAGGCAAACGGCAAGGCACGCACGATCCCGAGGTCGACAAGATTATCGAGGCGGCCCGCAAAGAGAAAGGCATCACGCCGCGCGAGATCTCGAACGACGAGATTCTCGAACGCATCATCTATATGTGGGTCAACGAGGCGGCCTACTGTCTCGACGAAGGTGTCGCGCTCAAGCCCGGCGACGTCGACGTGGCCACCGTCATGGGGTTCGGGTTCCCGGCATGGCGAGGCGGCCTGATGTTCTACGCGCAGAAGGTCGGCTACAAAAAGATTTACGACACGCTCGCCGAGTACGCCGAAAAGTACGGGGGCCCGTACAAACCAAGCGAGTGGCTGCTTAAGAACGCCTAGAGTTTAGGGGGGAACCTTTCACCCGAAAGGTTCCCCCAAGCTGACGTTGTCATCGCCGGTATTCCCCCCGAATTGTCATTCCTGTTCTCCACTCGGCGGCCCCTTCACGAGAACGCGGGCATCCGGCTCGTTAAGGGTTTTATATCTCGCTTGCTTCCGGCCCTTCAAACACGCTATTCTTTACACTGGAACCCAATTGAAAGGATGGTGGATGATATGCGCGTTTTCAACAGATGTATCGGGACGACGTTGCTCACAGTTCTGTTTGTGGGATCTCTCTCCACTGGTGGTGTAAACGCACAAGACAGCCGAGCGTACATTGACGAACACAACCGACTAGTCGTCGATGGGGAACCGTTCTTCCCGCTGGGTTGGTATGCCGGTCACAACGTCGAGCAGCTGAGGGAGATTGCCGCAGGACCGTTCAACTGCGTTCTCGACTACGGTATTAACCGGCTGGGCGTTGAAGGAATCCGAAGCTACCTGGACACCGCCAATGCGCTCGGAATGAAGATAATCTATTGCATGAACGATCTCTATCCGTCCGCAACGTACCACAAGGAGATCGGTCCGTGGAAAGGCAACGAGGAAATTGCCGAAGGTATCGTCTCGACGTTCAGAACGCATCCATCGATCATAGCGTGGTACGCGAACGACGAACGGCCCATCGAGCTTGTGCCTGAACATATCGAGTACTACAACATGTTTGGCCGGCTCGACCCGAACCATCCCGTACTCATCGTGCATTTCAGCATCAAGTCCATCGAACCCTACCTGCCAACGACCGACATAATGGGCGTTGACGTGTACCCGATACCGCGACAGTCGCCACGTCGCGTCCGGTATGTGCAGAGACAGATCAACCGAATCGTCGCCGGCCGAATGCCGGTATGGATGGTGCTGCAGGCGTTTGCGTGGTACCAGTATAGAGATCCCGAAGATCCCGATGCGACTGGCGGACGCGGCAGGACACCGACAGCGCACGAGTTGGAGATCGGTCGCGCGCCAACCTACGACGAGGAACGGTGTATGACGTATCTTGCGCTCGTCGAGGGTGCCAAAGCCCTCATATACTACTGTTACTATGATTTGCGGGTGCTGCCGCAGTACGAAGAGATGTGGGGATGGATGAAGAAGATAGGGAGCGAGGTGCGCGAGCTGTCACCCGTACTGTTATCGACGGAGGCGCTTCCTGTGCGGGTTGTCAGCGGCGGACGCAACGTACACGCGATCGCGAAACGACATGATGGCAGACTCTACCTCATCGCCGTCAACAGCAGGGACGAGGCGCGGGTTGCCGAAATCAACCTCGACGGTCGGGATTACGGCGCGCCTGACGAGCTCTTTCCAACCGGCAGCCCGGCGCCACGGACGGACGAAGACGGCGGCACCGGGTTCGGTAGATATTGTATTGGTTTGCCTTTTCTTGGGCGGCGAGACGCTCCAGCCGGGACGACCGTCACAATCGAGTTCAAGCCTTTGGAAGCGCGCGTGTTTGCGTTCGACATCCCCGCCGATCGTATGTAGTCGGGAACACCGCCATTCATTACGAACCCACGCGAATGGATGCCTCGTCCTCGTCTTCGTACGTCGAGTAGTAGTATGGCGTCACGGCCTCGAACTCTGCGCCGCAGGTGTCCACGCACTTGAATGTCGGTACTATCCCGCGCTCCTTGCGGAGCACATACACATCGGCCGCGGGAACGCCGGTAAGTTCCGCAATCTGCGGGTCAGAGAAGCCCGCCTGCTTGATGGTTCGAAGGAACGCCGCCGGCATATCGGCGAGGTCCTTGCCCTTGTACGACCGTATCTCGTCCTCGAGCTCGATGATCTCGACGATGTTCTCGAGAAACCACCGGTCGACCCAGGTCAACTCGAAGACGTCGTCAACGCTGAGCCCGGTCTTGAGTGCGTGCTTGATGTAGAATATGCGCTCGGGGGTCGGTGTCCGCAACCGTTCGGCGAGATCCTCTTCGGGTACAGTGTCAGGGAGATCGTCGAGGCCGTGGACGTCGATCTCGAGCGACCGCAACCCTTTCTGGAGGGCTTCTTTGAACGTTCTGCCGATAGCCATCGCCTCGCCAACGGACTTCATGGACGTCGTCAGCGTTGGCTCCGCGCCGGGAAACTTCTCGAAGTTGAACCGCGGGATCTTCACCACGCAGTAGTCTATTGTGGGCTCGAAACATGCGGGCGTTTTCTTGGTGATATCATTGGGGATCTCGTCAAGCGTGTAGCCGACAGCAAGTTTTGCGGCCATCTTCGCGATTGGGAATCCCGTCGCCTTCGACGCGAGCGCCGAGCTGCGCGATACGCGCGGGTTCATCTCGATAACGACCATCCGGCCGTTGTCGGGGTTGACGGCAAACTGGATATTGGAACCGCCGGTCGCAACGCCGATCTCGCGGATGATAGCGAGCGCCGCATCGCGCATGTTCTGGTACTCCTTGTCGGTGAGTGTCTGTGCCGGAGCGACGGTGATGCTGTCGCCGGTGTGGACGCCCATCGCGTCGAAGTTCTCGATCGAACAGATGACGACGACGTTGTCGGCAGCGTCGCGCATCACCTCGAGCTCGTACTCTTTCCAGCCGGCCACGGACTGCTCGATGAGCAGCTCGTTGTTCAGGCTGGCGTCGAGCCCGCCGGCGGCTATCGCGTCGAACTCGGGCGCGTTGTATGCTATGCCGCCGCCCGTACCGCCAAGCGTGAATCCCGGCCGGATAACCAGGGGAAAGCCGATCTGCGCTGCGACCTCGCGGGCCTCTTCCAAGGTATGAGCGAGACCGCTCTCGGGTACCTCGAGACCGATGTTCGCCATCGCCTTCTTAAACAGCTCTCTGTCTTCGGCCTTATTAATAGCAATGGCGTCGGCACCGATCATCTCGACTCCGTACTTCTCGAACGTACCCCGTTCGGCAAGAGCGACAGCGAGATTGAGCGCTGTCTGGCCGCCTAGTGTCGGCACGACAGCATCCGGTCTTTCCCGCGCGATGATCGACTCGATAACGTCCGGAACCAGCGGTTCGACGTACGTGCGGTCGGCCATCACGGGGTCGGTCATGATAGTGGCGGGGTTGCTGTTGGCAAGGACGATCTCGAACCCTTCGCTTCTGAGCGTCTTGCATGCCTGGACCCCGGAGTAGTCGAACTCGCACGCCTGGCTGATGACTATCGGGCCGGAACCCAGGATAAGGATCTTGTGTATGTCGGTCCGTTTAGGCACGCGCTGACTCCATCAAGTCGATGAACTCTTGAAACAGATACCGGGCGTCGTGCGGACCCGGTGAAGCCTCAGGGTGGAACTGGACAGAGAACGCAGGCAGTTTTCTGTGTCGCATACCTTCGAGCGTCATGTCGTTGAGGTTGATATGCGTGACCTCGACGTCGGTCTTGGGCAAGGAATCGATATCCACGCAAAACCCGTGGTTCTGAACGGTGATGAGCACCCGGCCCGACCGTTCGTCGCGAGCGGGATGGTTCGCGCCGCGATGGCCGAACTTAAGCTTGTACGTTCTGCCGCCAAGCGCCAATCCCAGAATCTGGTGGCCGAGACAGATCCCGAATATGGGGTACACGCCCAGCAGTTCCCGCACGGTGTCTATTACGTACGGGACAGCCTCCGGGTCGCCGGGACCGTTAGACACCAGGATGCCGTCGGGGTTCAACTCGTTGATGCGAGCAACGGGCGTGGCCGCAGGCACGACCGTTACTTTGCAGTCGTGGTCTGCAAGCAGCCGCGCAATGTTGTGCTTTGCACCGCAATCAATGAGCACAACCGAGTACCGGCCTGTGTCCTTCCACGTCAGAGTATCCTCTCGTGACACTTCCGCAACGAGGTCGCGACCGATGAGCCCCGGGGACGTTTTGGCTTTCTCGACAAGGCTCGAAGAATCGAGATCGACGGTCGAGACAACCCCTTTCATGACGCCGGCGGTACGGAGATGGCGTGTCAGCGCGCGGGTGTCCACGCCCTGGACGGCAACGATACCGCTTTCTTTCAGATAGTCGCTCAGCGATTGTTCGGCCCGCCAGTTGCTCGTGCGGCGGCTGCACTCTCGAACAACGAACCCTTCGACAAACGGCCGGCTCGACTCGACATCCTCCGTGTTGACACCGTAGTTGCCGATGAGCGGATAGGTCATGCAGACGATCTGGCTTTTGTACGACGGGTCGGTCAGTATCTCCTGGTACCCCGTCATACTCGTGTTGAACACCATCTCGCCGAAGCGTTCGCCGTCAGCGCCAAAAGACGAACCCTCGAGTATCGAGCCGTCTTCCAGTGCAACAATCGCGCGTTTCTTCGCCACCTGGAATTGCTCCTCGTCGTCCTCAACGTATGGGATTGGCCGACATGATACACCATCTTTCCGCCGAAAACCAGTCTGGCTGTATCACCCAATTCCGAATGAAGAAGACTATGTGTAAGAACCTGACAATGTTTTTACATACCTTTTTCGAGGATCTCACCTATCGACGCCGGCCGTTTCGTATTATGGGGTAGAGGCTGGCGGAAACCGCAGTGGAAACGGCCGCGGCACAGAGGGCCAAAGAGAAAGGAGCCCTCGGGGCCGACGGCAAAGGAGGAAGAGATGGACAGAAGAAAGAGAACAAAGACCGTTGCGAAACTGTGTGCCGCCATTGCCGTCGCGACGCTCGCAACGGGCCCGGCGCGGGCGGAACAGGTGAAGCTCGACGTCGCGATGGGGACGCCGGTGGTGCTTTCAGCTCAGAAGCAGACGGCGTACCTGCGGGTTGCCATGACAGGGTTCGAGATGGACGACCCGTCGAGACGAACCCCGGTGAACGTGGCTATCGTGCTCGACAAGTCAGGTTCAATGCGGGGCGAAAAGATCGCCGAGGCCAAACAGGCGGCGATCATGGCGGTCAACCGGCTCAGAGCGGACGATATCGTGTCCGTGGTCGCCTACGATTCCACGGTGCAGGTGCTCGTGCCGGCGACGAAGGTCTCGGATCGGAACCGGATTATCAGCGCCATCCGCCGGTTGGAGGCGGGCGGCCGCACGGCGCTCTTTGCCGGGGTGAGCAAAGGCGCCCGGGAGGTGCGCAAGTTCCTGGAAGAGCACCGCGTGAACCGGGTGATCCTGTTGTCGGACGGGCTCGCCAACGTGGGACCGAGTTCGCCGGGCGACCTCGGTGAACTGGGCAGCTCGCTGATACGGGAAGGCATCTCGGTGACCACGATCGGACTGGGCCTGGACTACAACGAGGATCTCATGACCCAGTTGGCCGATACGAGCGACGGCAACCACATGTTCGCAGAGACGGCCCGCGATCTCGCGCGTACGTTCGACCAGGAGTTCGGCGACGTGCTCTCGGTCGTTGCCCAGAATGTTACCGTGACGATCAATTGTGTGCCGGGTGTTCGTCCCGTGCGGGTGCTCGAACGCGACGCGAACATCGTTGGACAATCTGTAACGACGACCTTGAACCAGCTGTACGGCAGGCAGATGAAGTACGTGGTGCTGGAAATGGAACTGCCGCCGGGTCGCGCCGGTGAAGAGATGAGGGTTGCGTCAGTGGACGTGTCCTACGCGAACATGGCGACGAAAACGACCGACAAGCTCGGAAGCGCGGTCTCGGTTCGCTTCACGGACATGCCCTCGCTGGTTGAGTCGAACACGAATCCCGACGTCATGGTTGCGGCAGCGCACCAGATCGGTGTCGAGACGAATAGGATAGCCGTTAAACTTCGTGACGAGGGCAAGGTCGGGGAAGCTCGTCAAGTTCTGAAATCGAACGCAGCCTACCTTTTTGACAACGCGACGAAGTATAATAGCCCCGTACTTGAGGACTATAGCGGCAGCAACTTCGAGGCTGCTGAGAGGTTGGACGAGGCAAGCTGGAAGAAGCAGCGCAAGGTGATGAAAGAGGAGCAGCACGCGATCAAGACCCAGCAGAGGAGCCGCTAGTGGACGTGGTCGGCAGGGACACGGCGCGCCGTGTCCCTACCGTACCATATTGGTTTACTCGACGATGATGTGACATCGGTGGAAGGCGGGATGAGTTGAAGCCCAGGTTGATCATCATATTCATGCTCATTGTGATTCTGCCCCTTGCCATTCTCGGATGGCTGGGGCTGAGGCTTGTCCAGGGAGAGCGGGAGATTGTCCGGCACAGGTTTCGCGAACTGCTGCTGAGCAACCTGCGCGACGTCGACAGGGACATCGCCCAATTGCTCGATACGCGCGAACGAATGCTCTTGTCCGAAACTGCTCTCTCATTGTATTCGCCGGACGCGTTGAGGGAGCGCGTCGCGAAGTCCAGCGTGGTCAAGCAGTACTTTGTGCTTGACGCCAAAGGCGAGTTGCTGTACCCGCCTCCGCAAGGTCCGCTCACCGCAACGGAGGAAGCATTTCTCGATCGAACCGGACAGATCTGGCTCAACCACGAGATTCCGATGGGGAACACCGAGGACGGTCCTCCGGCGACAATAACACAAGCAAATTACGCTAACATTAACCAACAACAGCCTAAACTGGGTGGTTCCCAAAAGGGGTGGCATGTGTGGTACTGGGGGAGCGGGCTCAATCTGATCTTCTGGTGGCGTGATGACTCCGGAACCGTCGTTGGTGCCGAACTGAACCGGGCCCGGTTCATGGCGGACGTTGTGGGGATGCTTCCAGACACGAACCCGCTGGAGCCCGAACTGCTGAACGCCGGCATTGCGTTGGTGGACTCGAAAGGGGCGGCCATCTACCAATGGGGCCGCTACGAACCTGCCGAGAGAGAGCTGCCGCAGACAACGTTGCCGCTCAGCCATCCGCTCGGTGCGTGGAAGCTGGACTACTACGCGCCCAGCGAGTTTGTCGGTGCGACATACGGTCGCGGCGTGGTTTTCAACGTGCTGTCCGGGCTTGGAGTGTTGGCTGTGGCGATGATCGCTCTGGCGATTTATTTCTACCGGGAAAGCACGCGCGAGATGCGCGAGGCAGCCCAGCGGGTCAGTTTCGTGAACCAGGTATCGCACGAGTTGAAGACGCCGCTCACGAGCATCCGCATGTACGCCGAGATGCTCGAAGCGGATCTGGGCGAGCACGCCGAGAAACCGAAACGGCACCTCGACATCATTGTATCGGAAAGCCAACGGTTGAGCCGTCTGATCGGGAACGTGCTCACGTTCAGCCGCAAACAACGCAGCGCGCTCAAACTGCACACGGCACCCGGCAACATCGACGAAGCGCTCCGTGCCGTTCTGGACAACTTTGAAGCTTCTCTGCGCGCCCGAGGCATCGAGCCCGTCTTCTCGGGCGGTGCGAGCCATGAAGCAGAATTTGACCGCGACGTGCTGGAACAAATCACCGGGAATCTGCTCAGCAACGTTGAGAAATATGCATCGTCAGGCGACCGGGTCGAGATCGCCAGCAGACAGGACGGCGACACAGTCACCATTACCGTCGCCGACAACGGGCCCGGGATTCCACCGGACGAGCGAAAGCGTGTGTTCGAATCATTCTACCGCGTCAGCAACAAGCTTACGGACGGCGTTGCGGGAACAGGTATCGGGCTTGCCGTCGCGCGCGACCTTGCGCGTCTGCACGACGGCGATCTGACGTTGGAGCCATCATCACAGGGGGCTAGTTTCAGACTTGTGCTGCACGTACCACTCTGCGGGAGCCGAAAGGACGCAGGCTAGACTATGAAAAGGACTGCTTCAGGCGTGTTGCGAATGCTCATGGTACCATGCTTGATGGTTGGTCTCGCGCTGGGGATCTCAAATCCCGCGAGCGCTTATGTAGAGCCGCTGACCGAAGAAGAGATTGACGCAATACGGCGGTTGTCTCCGTCAGAGTTGATCGAGTTGATCAAGTCGGGCGACGCGCTTCATGCGCAGCACGCAGTCGATGAACTGCTCAGGGACGGTTGCAGTATGAGTGAGCTGGAAACCCTGGTGGAGGTGGCGAAAAACCACTACGGTCAGATGATCATCTGTACGCTTGCCTTAACCATATACGATGAAACCGCCAGTGACGAGGACAAGCGGAGAGTGGATCGATTCATAGATCTTGTGGAGGAGGCGCTCAAGGACTGGGACCCACCGGGATTCGGGCTCGTAGCGGTTGATGGGTTGGCGCGCACAATCAATCACGATCCTGTATACAAGAATCGTCAAATCGACCAAGGTAGGTGGCCCAACCCTCCCTATGCCAACGACCGGGTGACAGATATACTGATTTGGTGCCTCGATCACAAGCATTTCGCGGTGCGGCACGCGGCAATACGCTGGCTGAGTTCGGTAGGTGGAAACGATCCTGGTCGGGCGGAGGACATTCTGGCCAAGCTCAAAGCTCAACGGATCAAGGAGGAAGAGGCCCAAGACTTCGAAGAGCGGCATAGGCAGGACTTTCTGTTGATGATTGAACACGTCATAACGCGTCTCGAGCGCCGCATTAACCAAGCTCGCCAGCTAAGTGCAACGACCCCTGAACAGAGTCAAGGGTCAGATAGGTGAAACGTTTACAATACGTGCAAGAGCGGTCGCCCGGAGAAAAACGGAAACGGGAGCCCAGGAACGCTATCGGAGCAGACGTATCATGAAAGTACTGATTGCAGAAGACGACGACCATATACGCGACGGGCTTGCGGAAGTGCTTGAACGCGAAGGGTACCGGACGCTGTCCGCTCGCGACGGCAACGAGGCCATCGAAGTGTTCACGCGCGAAGAGCCCGATTTCATTTGCCTTGACATCATGATGCCGGGCATGGACGGCTACGAGGTGTGCCGTGAGATTCGGCGGCAGAACGCGGCGGTACCCATCATCTTCATCAGCGCCAAGTCGGAGGAGATCGACCGGGTCGTGGGGTTGGAGCTTGGCGCGGACGATTTCATCATGAAACCTTTCGGCGTGCGCGAGGTCGTCGCGCGGATTCGTGCCGTGACGCGCCGGTGCATGGCGGCACGGTCGGCGGACGAGAGACCGTCGTCATTCACGCTTCAGGATTTGGAGGTGTTTCCTGCGGAACTGCGCGCGCGCCGCGGCGACACGGTCATCGATCTCAGCCTGCGCGACGTGAAGATCCTCGAGTTGCTGCACCGCCGGAAAGGACAGGTTGTCGACCGCAACACGTTCTTCGACGAGTGTTGGGGACTTGACTACATGCCGAACAGCCGCACGCTTGACCAGCACATCTCGCAACTGCGCAAACGCATCGAGCTTGACCCGAAGGACCCCGCCATCATCCGCACCGTTCACGGCGTCGGCTACCGGTACGACGGCTAGAGCATCTGGCGGAAGGCTTTGGGAAGACGGTAGTGCTTAGATAGAAACGGGTCGAGCAGACGAGGGTACTTTCGGAACAACGGCAACGAGCCCATAAGGCGTACCGCCTGCCTGGGAATCCTCGTTCGGGTCAAGTGGTAAAGGCGATGAAAGTACCGATAAAGTTCGGGATCCATTGAGCTCTTCTCGATGGTCTCCTGGTCCAGGGTAATGTCGTAACCTGGATAGTAAATCAGCTTGCCGGCACCGACGAGACACAGTTCCTTTGGGAGGTCGACGAGGAGGTCGAACGTTTCGCGGCAATCCTCCTCAGTCTCCCCTTTGACGTACGTCAGCAGGTCGAACACGCAGTCCAGGCCGAGGTCGACGAGAATGTTCGCAGAGCGCAGCATTTGCTCGCGTGGAGTATTCCGATTGAAGACATCCTTCAAGATCCGTTGGCTCCCGCTCTGAATGCCCAGTTCAACGGCGTCCAGACCGGCATCATTCAGCTTGGCCAGGTTGTCCCTATCAGTGAGGCGAGGATCCATGAAGCACCAGAATGGGAGCCCTATCTCGCGCTTGTACCGTGGCGCAAACTCATCAACCCATTTCTTGTTCGTCCCGAACACATCGTCGTAAAACGCGACCCTCTTCAGGTCATACTTTCTGGTGGCGTCCACAAGTTCCTCAATGACGTTTGACACAGAGCGTTTGCGCACACGCGAGAATCCTTCGAACTTCCTGCGAAAGATGCTGTTGGGACAATATTTGCAGACGAACGGACAGCCCCGGCTTGTTGTGATAGCATAGACGTTATTCAAGAGGGGCGGAAAGACGTTCGATACCAACTTGTTCTCATTAATGAAGTGATTGTGCTCCGGGTCGATTCTCGGAAACGGGAGTTCATCGAGATCGGCGACGAGTGGACGCGGGGGGTTCCGGAACACGGTTCCGTTCTCGACTCCCCAGATGCTCTGAATCTCTGAGAAGTTCTGCGTGCCCTGTTCAAGTGCTTCCACGACGTCAAGCAGAGCGCGCTCCCCTTCGCCGATGCACAACAGGTCCGGATGATGAACGAACTCCTCGGGCTCGACGGTGGGCCCCATCCCACCCCAAATGACCGGAATGGAAAGCTTGTCCCTGATGAGCCGGGTGAGCTCGAGCACCTCAATGATGGCCGACGACGTCAAGCTGAACCCAACCAAATCGATACGATAGTCCTTCAACAAACCCAACAGAATGTCGGTCTCTTTCTTCGAAATGGGTTCGAACGTCTGCCAACAGTCCAAGCGTCCGCGCGGTCCAGCCGAGATACCTGCGAATCGGCTCATGGAGTAGGGCCCGATATTGTCCATCGGCCGCATTCGGTACTGTTTCAGATAAATTGTGATCCAATCATGTCCGTGCGCCCGGAGCATGCCGGCCAAGTGTGCCGTGCCGAGATGAAGCGCTACAAACGTATTTATCAAAGCAACTCGCGCCATCAGTTCCCTTTCCTAGCCCGCATTTCACACCACAGCTCTGCTGCAACACCGGAGCCCGCCGAACGCACGTGTTGTTGAAATGCTAGCAGACGTGCACAGCAGTGTCAATACAAGAACGGTTTCCTGGGAATCCACGTTATTGGACCAGCCGCATCGTGGCGGTCCGGCCGGCCTGCTGACAGGCTTCAGGCCGACGTCCAGGCGGCACGAGCTTCTGCGACCTGCTCGATAGCTGCAAGGTGCCGGTCGCGGCACGCCTCGAGCGTAGGCTTCCACGACGTTTGCAGAAACCCTTTCAACCGCGGGCGGGGTATTCGTTTCTTACAGTAGGCGACCGTTCTCTCGAAGTTGACCGGGTTGGACCAGTTGCTGCCGGTCGGGACCTGGTCGTACCCGTGCTCCTCGAGCTCGAGATACGCTTTGACGTGATCCATGCCGTCTTTGAACCTGGTGCCGTAATACCAGTTGCTCTGCAGAACGGATTTCGGCATGTTCTTGAAGAAGAGGTCCGGGTGGCGCCACTCGTAGTCGGACCATATCCACGGGCGCGCGCCGCCTTTCTCGCATTGCCGGACCAAGACCGCGAAATCCTCCCACCACAGCTCGTGCTGGCGCATGATCGCAATCGCATAGTCTCGCTGGTGGGCCGCGGTTTCCTCGTCCATACCGAGATGGAAGAACCGCGGTCCGTCGAACAGTTTGATCACTTCCGCGATGATATCTTCGCAGACGTTGTAGTACGTCTTGGTGGACAGACAGCGGGCATATTCTCCCAGCCACGCGTCGTGTCCCGCAGAGAAGTTGAGTTTGGGGATAGGCTCGATACCCTTGTCGCGGATACGGGCGAGCTCGTCTCGAAGCCGGTCGCCCGTCCACGAGTCGCGCACCGCGAGTTCCGGATGGGTTTCGTAGCGCACGCCCTCGCCGAGGTCGATAACAACCATGTTGACGCCTGCGCCGGCCATCGTGTCGATAAGGTCGTTCCAGAGGTCGGTCTCGCAACGCAGATACGGTTTGGCGCTCCAGTACTCCCTCTTTGACCCCGGCACCTCACGGTCGCACCACATGTTGTACCCGAGATGCAGCAGGTACGCCCAGATCAATCCGTCCCGTTCGCGCTCCGCTCCCATTGTGCTTTCCCCTTCTTCAGCATCCGCCAACAGGCGGCCCGTTGCGCCAGCCAAGACGCCCGTAGTAACACTCGCAGTCCCAAGAAACTCTCGTCTTGATATTTCTCCGATCATCGCATCCCTCGTTCAGCTTGTACCGGAATCTTTTGACTCAACGTCAGTCGGGAGATCTACATCGCTCAGGTTGAACTCGATATGCCTGGTATCGTATCCGGCGGCGGATTCCTGGTGCTCGAAGCCGCTGTTTCTCAGCATGCCGAGCGCTTTGCGGTTGTGGCTCATTATGAGTCCGTGGAAGTTGTCGATGCCGCGGTCCTTGGCCACCCGGGCCAGGTGTTGCAGCAATCGTGTTCCTATCGTTCTCTTCTGCCACGCGTCGGCAACGATGACGGAGATCTCCGCGCCGCCTTCCTCCGGAGTGACGACGTACCGGGCGACACCGAGCAGGCTTTCGTCGCCGTCCTCGATGACATATGCGACAACGGCCATCTGGTTCTCGTAATCGATATCGCAGAACTCTTTCAGCTTGTCGATGGGCATGGCCCGCATCGCGGAGAAGAACCGAAAGTAGATTGACTCGGGCGAGAACTTCTCGAACATCTTCGCCATGTGGCCGATATCGTCGGCCTTTATCGGGCGCATATATATCCGGGTGCCGTCATCCAGACTGCACTGCGTTTCGTACTGCGCAGGATACTCCATGGTCACCAAGCCCCATTGTACGTTCACCCACTCACGGGTCTGATTGCGCGCTCATTATAGAGCAGTGCTTCTTTCTTATACAAGGGAGTGTCGCCCGCACCGGACAACAGCATCTCAAAGGTTCTCGATTCTCACCGGTTCCATTGGCTCGGCCAACTCGAACCCGAAGATCTTCGAGTAGAAGTACAATTCTGCATCGAGCGCACGCTTGATGTTTTCGGCGCGGCGGAACCCGTGCTGCTCGCCTTCGAACGGCACGTAAGCGACCGGGACCCCTTTTGCACCCAGCGCCTCGAACATGATCTCGGCCTGGTTTGGCGGGACGACTTTGTCCTCAAGCCCCTGAAAGAAGATCACCGGACACGCGAGCCGTTCGACGAAATGAATAGGCGACCGCTTCTCGTAGAGGTCGCGGCGGTCGGGATACGGGCCGATCAGCCCGTCGAGGTAGCGCGATTCGAACTTGTGCGTCTCCTTTGTCAGCGCTTCCAGGTCGCTTACCCCGAAATAGCTTGCGCCGGCCTTGAAGATGTCGCGGAACGTGAGCGCACAGAGCGTCGTGTACCCGCCGGCGCTCCCGCCTCTTATTGCGAGCCGGTTGCCGTCGACCTCGCCACGTTCGGCAAGGTACCGTGCGCCGTTCGCGCAGTCGTCGACATCAACAACACCCCACTGGCCGTTCAGTCGCTGACGGTAGGCCCGGCCGTAACCGGTGCTGCCACCGTAGTTGACGTCGAGCACCGCGATACCGCGGCTGGTCCAATACTGGACCGTCGGGGTGAGCGCGGTCGATGTAGCCGACGTCGGGCCGCCGTGGCTCAGAACCAGAAGCGGCGGCAGCTCGCCGGATGGAACCACGCAGTCCTTGTTCCCAGGTGCATAGAAACAAGCGTGTGCCGTGAGGCCGTGCTCGGTCGGGAACTCGATTGCACTCGGAGTCGACAGATACCCGGGATCGATCGTGACCTCACTCGACCGGCGCAGCACCTCGATCTCCCGCGTGGCGAGGTCGAGTTGGACAACGGACTCGGGCTCTGTCGGTGAGCCTCCGAGGAAGACAGCGCGTCCATGGGCAACTCGGAGAGAGCCGATCGAGGTATACGCGATTTCGATTCTGTCAAGCGTGCCGGTCGCCGTATCGAGACTCGCAAGTCGCCACGTTCCGTGTTCCGTGTGCGTGCAGATGATACGGTCCGCGGATTCGAACGCGTAGGTCGACATTCCGAAAACCCACTGCGGCATTCCGAACTCTGCCTCCATCTCGCACAAAGGTTCGATCCGGCTGTCGCGCCGGCGGTACAGGTTCCACCACCCTGTCCGGTCGGAGACAAAGTGCAGGATGCCGTCGGGCGACCATTCGGGTTGGAAGATGGATTCATCAATGCCCCCTGCCACTCGCTCGGCGCCCGTCAGCGAGCCGTCCGCCTTCATCTCTGCGACCCACAGCTCGGTACCGTCCCACGGCATGTTGGGATGGTTCCAGGTGAGCCACGCCAGGCGCGACCCGTCGGGACTGAGACGGGGCGACGAGTAGAAATCGTTCCCGGAGACGAGCACCTGGCCGCCGTCGTCGCCCTCGAGATCGAGAGAGACCAGCGTATTGACCGCCTCACGGTCGGGAACGGTGTGGTCCTCGCGCACGCAGATCATTCGTCCCCGTCCGCGGTCGATGACACCATCGGCGTACCGCAGGTCCGTCTCGGGAGTTATCGGTCGTGGTTCGGAACCGGCGTCTTGACGGTAGAGCCGTTGATCGGCGAAGTTCGAGAAGTAAACCGTTCCTTCCGCAACGAGGAACGCGCCGCCGCCGTACTCATGTACTCGTGTTCGGACGTTGAATGGGGACGGCGTGATGTCGAACGTGCGGGCGTCCGGTGCGCGTCGCACGATGACGTTGCGACCGCCCTCGTTTGGGCGCGACTCGACCCAGTAGACGTCTTCGCCGTCGAGCGCAACCTGCCCGAGCCTGATGGTCTCAGCGACGATCAGGTCCGAAGTGATCGGCGACTTCCAGGAACCGTATGGCACCACTTTTGGCCCGGCCATCATGTTTCTCCTTCCCGGCTGCGATCGGCCATTCTTGACGCGCAGTGCGGAACACCGGCCATTGCCGGGTGTCGATGCGCTCACCACGTCTCAGGTTATCAAGCGCCTCGATAGTTGTCAACATGCAACGCGTCTTTCTATTCGACATGCTCGATGTTGACAGCACGTCAACCCGCCGATATAATCGCGATGCCCCGGGAACGTTCTACTAAGGAGCAGGTTCAATGAAGATCGAATCCATCGAGACGTACTTTTTCGAGCATCCGCTGCAGAACGAGTTCTATCCCGCCTGGATTACCGGCCACGCCCAGACGGCAAACCGGTGCGTTCTGATGAAGCTGGTGTCCGACGAGGGAATCGAAGGGCTGGGTGCCGCGTCGGTGTTCAGCGAAGACCAGGCGCGACTCGTGAAGAACATCGTCGAGGAGACCATCGGGATGTTCCTGATAGGCGCGGACCCTGCGGAAACCGAACTGCTCGCCAGGGTTGTAACCATGTACGGGCTCATGCTCGGCGGGCGTCCCTGGCTTGTCGAGACGTGCCTCTGGGACATGCTGGGCAAATCGGATGGAAAACCTCTCTACAAGTACTGGGGCGGAACGTCTGACCACATGGAGGTGTACGCGAGCACAGGCGAGACCACGACAGCCGAGCACAGCCCGCAGATGGCGCTCGCCGCCCGCGATGCCGGGTTTACGGCAATCAAGCTGCGTGCGCACAACATGGACTATCGGGACGATATCCGTGCAGTCGAGGCCGTGCGCGATGCGGTGGGCGATTCGATGAAGCTGCTCGTCGACGCAAACCAGGGATGGTCGTTATCGCCAATCGGTGTTCGATGGGATTTCGATACCGCGCTCGAGTTTGCTCGTGCGGCATCTGATCTGGACGTGTACTGGCTGGAGGAACCGCTCGACCGGTACGACTTCGACGGGTTGCGTAAGCTCCGGGATAACGTGGACGTTCGCATCGCCGGCGGGGAGCTCAACCAGGGATTGCACGAGTTCAAGATACTGTTCGAGAAGGACTGTCTGGACGTGTACCAGCCGGACGCCACGCTTGCAGGCGGCGTGATCATGTCGCGCGAGGTTGCCGCCATCACCAGGGAAAAGGGGAAGATCTTCTCACCTCATACGTGGACGAACGGGATCGGGTTCGCCATCAATATGCACATAGCTGCGAGCGTCGACAACTGCCCGATTCTCGAGTATCCCTGGGAACCTGACAGCTGGAGCCCGCAGGCGCGGGACGCAATGCTGACTCAACCGTTCCTGGCCGAGAGCGGTCGTATCACGCTGCCGTCTGGACCGGGACTCGGAGTCGAGCTCGACCCGGAAGCAATGAACAAGTTCGCCAAACGACTCTGACCCCGGATGCGCGTGATAGTGCTTGGCCCATCAATCTCTCTACCGGAACCGAGTAGGTGTGCTCCCTGGTCACAAACGGCCTTTCGGACAGGCCATGGTGGCACAATCGGTGTTGACTCCCTCGGAACAGCGTACTATAATCACTGAAGTCAGCCTGCGGCGGTCGCAGGCTGATCCATATGGGAAATCTCGCTGTAATGACTGGCATGGTTTACGGCCTCCTCAGGCAGGTCCAAGTGGGAGGTCTCGGCTGAAACCTCAACAGGGAAGGGATGCTACGGATAGGCGATACCTGTTTGTCTTGATCCTGGTTGTCCTTCCATTCGTTTCACTTCTTGGATATGGGGAAGACGCCCATTATGCCTTTAGTGACACAGGAGGGTATGGGCACATGCAGGCTTCATATCCGACGGCAATGAATGACCCTGGGCAGGTAGTTGGAGAGATTCACTGGAACACGCAATTCTACGCTTTTCTTTGGACGCCTGGCGGAACAGAGATGGCCTTCCCGAGAATCCACAGTTGAAGTTGCTTGAGGATGCGTACGGAGCACTACGGCCAGTGAAGGCGTACGATATAAACAACGCTGGGCAAATTGCGGCGACACAAACAGAAAGGCCAAAAGGGGCTCGATATGCACATAATTGACTGGCTCGTTATCGCGGGATACTTTGCCATCCTAGCCATCGTCGTGTGGTGGTCGTCCAAACGCCAGAACACGACCGAAGACTACTTCTTGGCGGGGCGAAACGTTGGCTGGTTCGCCGTCGGTGCCTCACTCTTCGCCTCGAACATCGGTTCCGAACACATCGTCGGGCTGGCGGGACAAGGCACCACCAGCGGCATGGCCATGGCCCACTGGGAACTGCACGCCTGGATCATGGTGATGCTCGGCTGGGTCTTCGTACCCTTCTACTACCGCTCCGGTGTCTACACCATGCCCGAATACCTGGAGCGCCGCTTCGGCCCCGCAACACGATGGATTCTGTCGATCGTTTCACTCGTCGCCTACGTCTTCACCAAAGTCTCCGTCACCGTCTACGCGGGAGCAATGGTTTTCGAAACCCTGTTGCCGGAGATGACCTTTAGTTTCCTCGGAGTCACCGTCGGCCCCTTCTGGACCGGCGCCATTGCCACTGTCCTTCTCACCGGCATCTACACCGTCTTCGGCGGATTGCGCGCCGTCCTCTACACCGATACCGCCCAGGCCGTCATCCTCATTGCAGGCTCCTTCTTCATCACCCTCTTCGGCCTGAGCAAACTGGGTGGCTGGGGGGAGCTGGTCGCCGTCTGCAAAGCCAATTCCGACGCCTTTGCTCTATGGCGGCCCATGTCCGACCCCGATTTTCCCTGGCTCGGCATCCTCATCGCCTCCCCCGTCGTCGGCATCTGGTACTGGTGCACCGACCAATACATCGTACAGCGCACCCTCGCCGCCAAGAACCTCCGCAATGCCCGGCGCGGCGCACTCTGGGGCGGCTTCCTCAAGGTCTGGCCCGTACTGATCTTCCTGGTGCCCGGCCTCATCGGTTACGCCCTCCACACGAAAGGCATCATGCCCTTGCCCACCGAAACGCAAGGCGGACAGGATGTGCTCATCGGCGAC
Source organism: uncultured bacterium (assembly GCA_964524145.1). GTDB lineage: Bacteria > Hydrogenedentota. The sequence continues at coordinate 34,589 of CAZGCA010000043.1, forward strand.
CGTGTATTCCCAACCATGGTGGCGTCCCTGCTGCCCGTGGGGCTTCGCGGCCTGGTCGTCGGCGGCTTACTCGCCGCCCTCATGAGTTCGCTGTCCTCCCTCTTCAATTCCTGCGCCTCCCTCTTTACCGTAGACGTCTACAAGAAACTGCATCCCGGCGTCTCCGAAACCGTACTTCTACACGTCGGACGGCTTGCCACCGGTGTCATCGTCGTCCTCGGCCTGCTGTGGATCCCCATCATGCCCCTCATAGCAAAAGGCGGGCTCTACAAGTACCTCCAAAGTGTCCAAGGCTATCTCGCGCCTCCCATCACAGCCGTCTTTCTCCTGGGCCTCTTCTCAAAGCGCATAAATGCCCACGGCGCCACTTGGGGACTCGCTGTCGGCTTCGTCGCCGGCATGGCGAAGTTGATTATTCAAGGTTTGTCAGGCGCCGGATACTTCGACGAAGGTTCTTTCCTCCAAAAGACTGGCGAATACAACTTCTTGTTTGCCTCGGGTTGGCTCCTGGCACTGAGCGTCCTCGTCGTCGTGGCAGTGTCGCTCATGACGAAGGCACCTGACGCCGCCAGAGTTGCCACCCTTACCTACGCCACAACGACCGAAGAACAACGTCGGGAGAACCGCGAAAGTTGGAACCACTGGGACATCATCCTTACCGCTGTAGTACTCGGGCTCGTGGCCGTGCTGTACTTGTACTTCAGCTTCTGGCTCCGATAACGCGTAACCCGACGCCTGGGGACAAAGAAAGGCTATGAGTACCGATTTCCCATTTGGAACTGTCATCTTGAGACCCGCTGGAATCGGTTATGGAAAACGTCGGGCCAAATGTCAATCAACGATAGTAATCAAATCCTGGGGCGCGGCGGACAGGGTATCGACGGCCGAGCCAATCGAGCTGAGCATCAGTTAGTGGTAGCATGACAATGTTTTACATACACACTACTGCAAATAAGGTTTTTGGGATAGGTTCGAGACAACATCAAGGAGACGACCATGAAGAAGTCTAACATAAACAGGACACGTAACATGGCAGTTGTTGCATGCGCGCTCGCCGGCGTAGCGCACGCCGCCGACCTCGCCGTGACAAGAGCGCCCTTCGCGACAATGCCCGACGGCGCCAAGATCGACGTCTACACCCTCACCAATGAGAATGGGATCAGACTCCGTGCCATCAACTATGGCACCATCGTGCTGTCCATCGAAACGCCGGACGTGAACGGCGACTTCGCCGATATCGTTCTGGGGTATGACACCTTGGCGAGCTACCTTGAGGCGACGCCGTATTTTGGTGCGATAGTGGGTCGGTATGGGAACCGCATCGCGAAGGGCACGTTTACCCTGGACGGGAAGAAGTACACGCTGGCGAAGAACAATGACGAGAACGCACTACACGGCGGCAATGTTGGATTCGACAAGGTTGTGTGGAAAGCCAAAGCGTTGAAAGAGAAGCAGCGCGTGGGTGTAGAACTGAACTACCTGAGCGAGGATGGGGAGGAAGGGTACCCCGGCAATCTGGACGTGACAGTGAGGTACTGGCTTGACAACCAGAATACGTGGACAATCGAATATGAAGCGACCACGGACAAGGCAACGCCGGTGAATCTCACGCAGCATACGTATTGGAATCTGGCCGGGCACGACAGCGGAGATATTCTGGGCCACCAACTACGCCTGTTCGCCGACAGGTTCACGCCCATAGACAACGGGCTGATACCCACCGGCGAGCTTCGTCCCGTCGCAGGCACCCCCATGGATTTCACGAATCTGAAGGCTATCGGCAAGGAGGTCAATGCCGAGACCGAACAACTCAAGTTTGGTTTGGGATATGATCACAACTGGGTGTTGAACAGCAAGACGGACCAGAAGTCCGGCCTGCGAATGGCTGCACGCGTCGTCGAACCGAAAAGCGGCCGCGTACTCAACGTGCACACTGAGGAGCCCGGCGTCCAGTTCTATTCCGGCAACTTTCTGGATGGCACAAACATCGGCAAAGGCGGACATGCGTACCAATACCGGAACGGGTTCTGCCTGGAAACACAGCACTATCCCGATTCGCCGAACAAGCCGGACTTCCCATCAACCATTCTGAGACCTGGCGAGAAGTATAAGACCAGGACGGTGTACCAATTCACGACCACGGCGACGGAGAAGTAGCAGCGAAACCCTGTTGTCCCTACCGAAACCCCGTAGGTAGTGGGGGCGGGATTCGAACCCGCGCCATTTGCGGCACCACGACAAAGGTAACCGCGAAGATCTGGGGTTCAAGCATGCGTTGCAGGGAAAGGAGGGAGTGATGATTTGCGGGAGATTCTCGAGAGGCGTGGGACTGCGATTGCACCGAATAGCGCTGATGCTTCTGCCAGTGCTCCTGACATGTGTTGGGTTGGTGTACGCGCAAGAGTGGCGTGTGCCGACGGGACTGCCGGCGCTGACCGACATAGCGAGCCTTCCCCTGCTGCGAACCGGCACATGGTTGGTGGGAACAGACAGCCACGATGTTGCCGGCAGGAATAACGACGGTTTCGGTGGAACGTATTCCTACCTGTACAAGGATGGCGACGAATACGTGCTGTTCGAGGAAGATGGCCCGGGATGTATCTACGAACTCCGCACCATCGGTTTCACGGGGAACCTTCACCTCTACCTTGACGGCGCGACGGAGCCACAGTACACGTTCAGTTTCCCGGACATCTACCTGGCCCGGACGCCCCCGTTTGTTGCGCCTCTTGTGGCTCCTGAGGCCACAGCGCACGGGTCTTCCTGGAGCTACGTGCCTATCAGCTTTGCGAAAGGGTGCAAGCTGACCACGAACGAGATGGGCCGAAACCACTTCTTCAACATCTTCGCCCACAAGTACAGCGACGGAACGAATGTCCCTTCATTCGATCCGCAGATGGACATGAAACATGCCTCGATGGTGTGGTCGAAGTCGGGCGAACGGCTGGAGGTTGACGGAGAAGTGAAAGAAGAGCGCGGAACCATCTCGCTCGCGCAACACGAGACCCGCGCGATACTGGAGATCGAGGGTGCGGGAGCGGTCAAGTTCCTGAGACTCCGTCTTCCCGACGGTGCGACCCATCTAGCCGGAGCAGTCGGGCTGCGCGCCTACTGGGACGGCGCGCCGGTTCCGCAGGTCGACTCGCCGGCAAGCACGTTCTTCGGGCTGGGCTGTCCACGAGCGCTCGGTATACTGCAAGGTCTTCCACAGAGAGCGGACCGCCTGGCCAAAGGTATAGAACCCGGCGCTGTTGACACGCGCAGCCTTGTCATCGGCAAAGACACTGACGGCTGGCTGTACTGCTACTTCCCGATGCCGTTCTGGAAATCGGCACGCATTCGCCTGGTGAATCGTTCCTCAGAACAACCGGTTCAGGTGGAATACGCAGTCGGCTACTCGGAACATGCCTATCCTGCGAGCGCGGGGTACTTTCACGCCCGCTGGCGTCAGGAGAATCCGGTACGATTCATGGAAGATTACACGGTGCTTGACACGCGCGGGCACGGTCATTTCGTCGGTTGTGTGCTGACAATGTCCGCGTTTCAAGGACGGGGTCATCTCGAGGGCGACGCGCGCCTCTACATTGACGATTCGCGCACGCCCATCGTCGCCGGTACGGGCACGGAAGAATACTTCAACTGGGGATGGTACGACATGCTGCCGCACGACAGGGTGTTCTCATATCCGCTGCACGGGTACCCGGTCCACGCCATTGACGATCAAGACGACACGGTCATGTACCGGTTCCACATTCCGGACCTCGTTCCCTACTACCGGTCGTTCAAGTTCGGGCTCGAACACGGCGGGATTGGGCAAGTGTCCGGCAACTACTCGGGAACGGCGTTCTTCTACCAGCGCGAGGAACCGCTGCTCGTGCTGACCGACGAACTCGACGTTGGCAGCGAAGACTCCGAGCGACAGCATCAGTATCGGAGCTCAAGCGATCTTCTCTCATGGAGTGGCTCGAGAGTCCTTCCCTACGAAGGCAGCCACCAGCTCGACATTCCGGGCGACTCTCCGCAACACAGAATCCACACGGTCAAAGACGACGGCCGTGCATGGGACAGATCGTGCGCGTTCGAGGTGAAGATCGACCCGGACAACGCAGGCGTGAAGCTCAGACGTCGGTCCGCATACGACTTTGGGGCGTTCAGCAAACAAGTCGGTGAGAAAAGGAAGGCAAGGTTCACTGCGCGACAGCGCGTCGCAGTCTCCGTTGACGGTGTCGAGGTCGGCGAGTGGCACATATCACCACGTCACGCGCGCGACACATGGCTTGATACCGATTTCGAGATACCGAAACACGCGACGCAAGGGAAAGAGCGCGTGACGATCGCACTCACCAACAAGCTGGAAACTCCGTGGGACGAGTACGCCTACTGGATATACAGTTACCGCCACAGCACCGACTGACGGGCGCACACGCTATAGTTGACCTCGTTCCCACGGTCGAGAGAAAAAAGCACTGTGCTACTCTGGGTGCCGGTATATGCATTCCCACGGAGGACCGTGGGAACGAGAGCAACGAGAAGAAGTTCCGCTCCGGGATCGAGTGGTGTTTCCGAATCGTTTCGTTGCTGTCTATTTAGAAGCGTTGACCGGCCATACTTTCAGCGTTTGTTGTCCGTTCTGGGAAAGTTCAAAGGGCCCCGGGAACGGATTGTCTTCATTGCGTTGGTTACCGAAGTAATCGCGCGTGATGCGGATTGGCGACCCGTCCCGGTTTTCGTAAGGCAGATCGGGGACGCGCGCCCTACCCAGCAGCTTGGTGGTGACGAGTGTGCGCGTTCGTTCTTTGGCCCAGGCGGTGTCGAAAGTAGCTTCGAGATAGAAGCCATCCGCCCGTTCAACCAGGGTGATTCCCGGCTTATAGCTCCGTTTGAGAAGGGGGGCCGTCTCATGCTTGGATGGTCTTGAACCACGAAGGAATACGTTGCCGCTCATCCAGACGGGAAACACTGCGTCGTCGTAATCGTTGAAACCGCCACACCTCACGAACAGGTTGTTGTAGTAGCGATCATCGCCGGGGGGATTATCGTGCATGCCTGCCAGTTCGGTGGAATGGGCCTTGTGAAACGGGGTCATGCGGCGGTCGTACCTCCAAAGATGAACGTGACCGCCAATCAGGTTGTGAACATACGCGCCGCCCCGCGACGCGGAGAGTATGGTTCTGCGCGAAAGGCAGACATTGTTCTCCACCAGGAAGGGTCCGTGGTTCACTTCGACGAACAAATCTTCCTCGTCGTTGTCGTGGAGAAGGTTCCCAGAGACACGCGTGCCCTGCGCCATCCAGTCCAGCCATATTGCCCGGAAAGCCCGGTAAACATGATTGTTGCGGATCTCGACATCGATGGGTGCGTGGAGCTTGATGCCGGCCATCTCGGCCCCGGTGAAGAGCCGCCGGATATGGATGTCGTGGATCGTGTTGCCGGTAAACGTGCTGAAGACGGCCCCCATGCTGCCGACGATACCCGACTGCTCGCAGTGGGATATGGTGTTGTTTCGGACGATGTGGTGGCCAATGGTTTCCTTGTTCCAACCGTTTTCGAGGGCGCGTTCGATGGTTTTCACATAGCCTTCGGCAGTATTGGCGGAGGTGTTATCCCACTCGTCGCCGTATTTTCCCAGTGTGACACCCGTGCAGACCGAGTGGCTGATCACGTTGTTCTCGATGATCCATCCCTTACTCCAGTGGGTGCCAATCAACCCGATCTGCTCGGCGGTGGGCGGCGCCCACGGCGTGGCCGCGTGCCGCATCGTGAATCCGCGCACGGTGATGTAGTTCATACTCGGTGTTTCCGGGTAAAAGACCGTCTGGCGCACATTGATCTCGACCAGATGCTCGTTGGGATTGACCCCCTTGAACTGCGCCCAGATCGTGGTGTTGTCATCATCCACCTGACCGTACCAGAGCGGGGTGTCGCCCGCGGCCTTCAACACGTCCTCCAGCTTGGCCGCCTCCGTAAGCCAGTCGCCGTTGAGATAGACGGCGCCGGTGTGATGGTCGCGCCCTTGCGGCTTGAACCAGTCGCCGTTTATGAGGTCGCTGTAGGGGTTGAAGCTACCGAAGAAGGTGTTGGGGAGAGTCGCCGTCCACGTGTCGTTCTGGACCTTGTCCCATTTGGTGACGACTTCCGACCCCTTGATCTCGACCTTCTCGCCTGGTGCGGCCTGATAGACGATGCGCTTGGCATCGGATTCACCGCCGCGCGGCGGGCTAACGCGTTCGCGGTAAACGCCTTCATGCACCGTGATGACATCGCCGGGTTGTGCGCGAAGCGCAGCGGCCGAGATGGTTCTCAACATACTGGACGAAGATCCGTCATTGCTATCGTTTCCCTTGACGGAAACATGGTATTCCTTTTGGTTAAGCGATTCCGGGGCTTGCGCCGCAGCGATGGCCGCAACGGAGCACACCGCAGCCGGGAGCAGGATCGAAAACACGATTCTGCTATTCATGCGTGGTTCCTTCCTATTCTCCGAGCCTGTCTTGCAGCAACTAATCCATGTGATTTCCACGGTTTAGCATCAACGTTGCCGAAAGTCGGCTCTTATATGGTTTCCACATAACGCGCATCGCCGTCTTCCTCACAGGCTGTCCACGGGGCATTTCACGGCCTTGCCGCCGCGCAGCTCCATCCCGTCGCTAGGCCGCCACGTGTTCGAAGGAAAACTGGGGAATACCCGTGCGCTCGCTTGCATGCTCCACTGTGATTGCGCAGATGTTCCCCTGTCCGTCCACATCAAGCAAGGTGTTCTCGTCCAAGTCCTTTGTTTCAGCGACAGGGCCGACCCGGAACTCGATGTACAACGTGTCGGTGTCTTGGAAGTACTTGATCTTCATGGCAGAAACCTCCGGTCAAAGAAAGCGTTGTGCAGGGTTTCCCCATCTGGAAGCAATACGACGCGGAGGTACTTTCCTTCCATTTCGGGGATAGGCGCCCAGCGACGAATACGCCCGTCCTTCTGAACGACCTCCTTCGCTGGATGCTCGACGACCCTTTGTATCCACTCCAATTTGATCGCGGCCCGGTCTGGCCGACTCCGCATGGCCTCGAAGTACTTTGTGAATTTCATTGATGTATCTACTCAACCCTGGGCATTCTCAGCGCCCTAACGGTCTGCGCATCACCGGCGCGCCAGTAGCGCGGCCGGGTGTATGCGCGGATTAGCCGCGATCTCCATCGCTCCAAATCAACTGAGAGCAGATTATAGCACTTGAGGCTATTGAGTCAAGTAATTCGGTGCCCCGTTATGAATAACTTTCAATGTTTGGTGTATACTATGGTGCAGAGCATGGTTGAACCGGCCGAGAGGGACTTGGCCGGTGGACAACGGGTGGCAACAGTGGGCGAGAAACCTGCCCGGGGAGATTACGCATGGAAGAAGCAGTTACCAGCATGACGGGATTGGACAAGCTTTTCCTGGCGTGCGCCGTATTCAGCGGCATTCTGCTTGCCATCAGAATGGTTCTGCAGTTTGTCGGCGGCGGCGACGGAGATGTTGACGGGGACGTCGACATCGACGCGGATGTGGATGTCGATGCGGATGTGGACGTGGTTGACGGAGATGGTGCCATCGCGGATTCCGGCGCAAGTTTCCGGCTGCTCACGTTCCAGGGACTTACGGGTTTCTTCATGATGTTCGGTCTCGTGGGGCTTGCTCTCAGCAGGCAGAGCAAGGTTGCGGACCTCTGGGCCATCGCGGGCGGGCTGCTCGCCGGTTCATTCACGCTGTGGGTGATCGCGAAGATATTCCAGTTCATGAAGAATCTTCAGTCGAGCGGTACGATCGACGTGCAAAACGCCGTGGGACAGGAGGGCATCGTTTATCTCTCGATTCCTGCCACGGGAACGGGCAAGGCCCAGGTTACCGTGCAGGATCGTCTCAAAGTGTACGAGGCCGTCTCGCGGTACGGAGAAGAGATTCAAACGGGCGAACAGATCAAAGTGGTGAAAGTCGTAAGCGGCAACATCCTGGTTGTCGAGAAGATGTGATCGCCGGAAAGAAAGGAGCAAGCCATGTATGAACTAGGGTTGTGGGGGTTGGCGGTTGTCGCGTTCATCGCGCTGGTCGTCTCGACACTGCTTTTCATGGCGACCCGCTACAAGCGATGTCCGTCGGACAAGATCCTCGTTGTCTACGGCAAAGTAGGGAAGGGCCAATCGGCACGGTGTGTACACGGCGGCGGCGTTCTTGTCTGGCCGCTGATACAGGATTGCTGCTTCATGGGCCTCACGCCGATGACGATAAACATTCCGCTGCAGAACGCGCTCTCGCAGCAGAACATTCGCATCAACGTTCCGAGCACGTTCACGGTCGGTATAAGCACCGACAAATCGATCATGACCAACGCCGCGGAACGTCTGCTCAAGCTGAAGCCCAACTCGATAGAGGAGATGGCCAAAGAGATCATCTTCGGCCAGTTGAGGCTGACGGTGGCGTCGCTCACCATCGAACAGATCAACCAGGACCGCGAGCGTTTCCTCGAGGCCATACGGAAGAACGTCGAGCCCGAGCTCAACAAGATCGGGCTGTACCTGATTAACGTCAACATTACCGATATCACCGACGAATCCGATTACATCGAGAGTATCGGTAAGAAAGCCGCGGCCGAAGCCATCAACAAGGCCAAGGTTGACGTGGCCGATCAGGAGAAGACGGGCGCCGTCGGTGAAGCCGAAGCCAACCGCGAGAAGGACATCAAGGTCGCGGAAAACGAGGCCGAGGCCGAGAAAGGCAAGAAGACGGCCGAGGCCGACCGGCGTATAGTCGTCCAGCAGCAGGAGACGGCAGCGTCCGTCGGTGAAGCCGCAGCCAACCGCGAGAAGGACATCAAGGTCGCGGAAAACGAGGCCCAGGCGGTAAAGGGCAAGAAGAAAGCCGAGGCGGACCGGCGCGTCTACGTGCAGGGCCAGGAAGCGGACGCGGTAACGGGCGAGAACCTGTCCAAAGCGGAAATCGCCAACGTGAACGCCGTCCTGGCGGAGAAGGAAGCCGCTGCGCTCCAGCGAGGCGAGGTGGCGAAGCGCGAGGCGGTGGTCGAGATCCAGAAAGCGCAGTACAAAGCGGAACAGGAACGGCTCAACGCCGAAGAGGTCGTGAAGAAGGAGATCGACAAACGCAAGATCGAGATCGCGGCCGAGGCGGAAGCCGAACGACTGCGCAGAGAAGCCAAGGGTGAGGCCGACGCGATCCTGCTCAAGTACGAGGCGGAAGCGAAAGGTATTCGCCAGGTTCTCGACAGCAAGGCCGCCGGGTACCAGGCGCTGGTCGGAAGCTGCGACGGCGACGCCAAGTCAGCGGCAACCCTGCTCATGATCGAGAAGATCGAAGATATCGTCGCGCGACAGGTTGAGGCGATCAAGAACCTCAAGATCGACAAGGTCACGGTATGGGATTCTGCCGGGGGCGACAGGAGCGGCTCGTCGACAGCGAACTTTCTATCGAGCCTGATAAAGAGCCTTCCGCCGCTGCACGACATTGCGGAGATGGCGGGTGTCGAGCTGCCGAGCTACCTCGGCGAGATGGTGGACAAGACCAAGGGTGGCGCCGACACCGCCGACACCGGCCCGGCCAACAAGGGCGCAGAGGCGTAGGCCGCAGTAGGTCTCGGCTGAAAGCTCAAGCAGACATACGGCTTCCCTTCACATGAGGTCAGTGGAGGGAAGCCTTCTCTTTCCTTCTACCGGCCCAAGGCCTCTTGGGCGAGACGCCCAAGCCACGGAACAGGGACCTCCTCACCCATGGTTAAACCGGTACAGCGCAAATGGCTGAGGGCATCCTGAAACTTGAAACTCGCTTATCCTCCTGGTAGTATGGTACGGGGTGGCTTGCCACAGAGAGAGGAGAGGAGAGATGAGCAAAAGAACAAAGATGGCCGCCTTGCCGGCACTGTCGTTGTTTCTGCTCGCGGTGCTGATGCCGTCGCTCACGCATGCGCAGACGATCACACCGTCGATCTACTGGAAGAACGAGGTAGTGTTCCCGGACGACTCGTTCTTTGTGGACGGAGACTCTGTTGACGCGCCGGGCTGGGTGAAGTTCACCATTCTCCTCGATCCGTATGATCTTACCGTGGTCTATTTCCAGGATAGTGGGAGGTACAGGTTTCATTACGAGTTCGCGACCCAACAGCTCGATCCGTTCATCGGGATGAGCGCAGCCGAGTACGACCAGATCACACTCCACGAGCAGGGGCAGCAGGCCGTCTTGGGTGCGGTCATCATTCCACCGTGGGGCATGAGCATACTGGACAGACCGGCCGAGTATGGCATACAGTTTGTTCGCCAGGATCCATATCCCAAAGAGATGATTCGCGACCTGTTCAACGTGGTCAAGGCGAGCGTCGCCGCCGACCCGGACGTGGAGGCGTTCTATTTCCCCACCTACGAACAGCTCGAAACGGCGGAAGACGACCGCGACTGGTTTGAATCGCAGGGCATTCCTATCAGCTCCACCGGCCGATGGGCTCAAGGCAACCCGATATACGCCGAGGGGTGGGCATTGGGCCTGCTGAAGTACTTCCCTGCGGATCAGATTGAGGACGCCTACCTCAGCGGCGACCTGCTCCCAAGCGACATCCTCTTGACCGACAACGTTCCCGCCGAGATGCCGTCCGTTGCAGGCATTCTGTCGCTGTCGCCGTCAACGCCAAACTCGCACGTGGCGATCCTCGCGAACGCCTACGGGCCGCCCTTTGCCTACCTGGCTGTCGCGGAAGATGCCGATCGAGCCCAGCAGCTCGTCGGTCATACAATCGTCTTGCGTGCCTATGATGAGAATAACGTTTCCGAGGTGAGACTCATCGACGTTGAAGGCGTCCTGACGGACGAACAGATCGGCGAGATTCTTGCCCTCAAGATCCTTCCCGAACTCGCCATATCGCCCGTGGCAACCTGCGGGTGTTACAGCACTCCCACCGACGGTCTTGTCCTTTCGGACATCCAGTACTTCGGTGGCAAGGCGGCAAACTTCGGGATTCTGCGGACGGCTATCCCGGACAGCTCGCCTGTGTCGACGGCGTTTTCGTTTGATGTGTGGAACGCGTTTCTCGATCAGCCCCTCAACGGCGGCACCACGCTTCGTGAGGAGATAGCCTCGCGACTGTCCGGCTACACCTATCCGCCGTCAGACATGGCCGCGCTTTCGGACGAACTCGACGCCATTCGCGACCTGTTCAAGGATACCGACGTGACCAGCTTCACCCAGGAGTTGCAGAACGCGGTCATCGCCACGCTGACCGACCCGCAATACGGGTTCGAGATGAACAAGAAGATCCGGTTCCGAAGCTCGACCAACGTCGAGGACAGCGAGCAGTTCGTCGGCGCGGGGCTTTACGACAGCTACAGCGGGTGCCTCGCCGACGATCTCGACGGCGATGACGAAGGACCGTGCATATGCGACGCCTCCAAGTCCAAGGAGCGAGGTGTGTTCAGAGCGATCCGCAAGGTGTTCGCCAGTTTCTACAACGACAATGCCTTTCTCGAACGCCTGCGCTATGGTGTCAACGAGAGCGAGGTCGGGATGGCCCTGCTGGTACACCACTCGTTCCCGGACGAGATCGAACTTGCCAACGGCGTGGCTACCTTACAGGCGCGAGGTGCTGACGACACCAAGATGCTGTTGGTCACGCAAGTCGGGGCACTGTCCGTGACCAACCCCGAAGAGGGTTCAATCCCCGAGGAAGTCAGTGTGAGTGTTTACATGTCGGGGTCGATTCGCCCGAGAGTGGTGCGTTCGTCGAATCTTGTGATTCTGGGCGACACGGTGCTCGAGTGGGAAGATGACTACATCGAGCTGTCGCAGTTGCTTCTTGCGTCGGCGGACGAGTTCGCGCGGGTGACCGGCAAGACCGCTTTCGTGCTCGATTTCGAGTACAAGAAGGTGGCGCCGGACGGGCTCTTGGTCGTCAAACAGATACGCGAGATCCCCCAGCCCGACACGACGCCGAGCATCACGCCGTTTCTGATCAACGAACCGGAGGAATACCTCCTTCTGCCGGGCGGGAGACGAGACGTCTTCAGCACCCATCGCCTGAAGTCGCGATGGTGTTTCGGAACGAGAAACTGCTGGCTCACGCCGGCCAACGTCGAAGAGGGCTTCTATGGCGAGACCGCGCTCGAATATGCGGCCAACGGTCGCATTTACACGGTTGAAGGGTCGCTCCCGCTCTGGCCCGAAGCCTCCCATCGGGTTGACGGTGCGGATACGGTCGACGGCTGGTGTTTCCCGCACTTGCCGAACCCGCGGACGTATGAGTTGCGTACGTTCAATGTGCCTACGCTCGTCTCACAGGCGGAGTGTCCTGTGCTGACGTTGCGTGACACCCGACGCTACAGACGCCCCACGCTGTATCTGAAAGCAGACTACACACGTCCTGTCCTTTCACGGCAAGGGACCAGGCTCACGGACGAGGTAACGCTCATGGCGTGTGCACGGTTGCGGTTCGGCGATGCGTTGCTGCAGGTCACGTATGAGGGCCCTGGTGGAGTGTCGGTGACAACTTCGTATTACGCACCGCGCACCACGGAGTTCGCTGTCGGCTCCTTCAAAGAGCTTGCCCGCTCCGTGGAGACGGTCATCGAAGGGTACACCACCGAGCCGATTGTGCTTCGGGGGTACTACTCGCAGACTCACCTGGTAGAGATCCATATAGGCGGCGATGAATTGGTCTTCGAGCCCCGGTTGGAACCGGGAATCTCATCGGAAACCCTTAGCGAACTGCGGGGCTCGGATATCCGGCTGATTCACGTGTTCTGGGATCGTGACGATGGGTTACAGATCACGACCTATGGCTTCGGTGACGAAGCCCACTACGCGGACATTGATTGCGATCAGGCCATCAACGCAATCGACGTGCAGCTGGCCGTCAACGCGGCATTGGGATTGGACACGGGATTCAACTGCGATATAAACAACGACGGCGCCATGAACGCTACTGACGTGCAGCTTGTGATCAACGCCGCGCTGGGGTTGTGGTAGTCTCTCGAGCGCGCAAGCCGTCGATAGGATCGAGCGTTTGCCGCGAACTCAGGCGGGAGACGCATGATATGCCCGGGAGATTAGCTCGATAAGGTCGTGCCCCTCCGGGATGCCGCAAACCTGTTTCAGTACCGACTCGAGACCATCCGACGCAAGCCGGGACTCGAGTTCACGCGATTGCGGGTCTTCCGGGTTGACATGACGAAACGTTGCGGCAATTACATACGCCAGAGCTGCCGGCGACCGGCCTTGCTCCCACGCCAGCATGGCGGGACCAATCAATCTCTCTTCACGGGCGAGCTTGCGGATGGGTTCCCTAATGACCCGTTTGACGTCATCCGGCAGAAACGGTGATTTCATCTGTTCCAGGAACGAAGTCCTGTATTCTTCGATCTCGGCAGACGGGAAGCCATGTCTCGTGGTCACCGCCGCAGCCGATTCCCGAGTGGCGGCGTCCACGCGCCGGAAGATCTCGGGGTCACGGGCCGCTTCGTCCATAAGCTCGTAGCCCTTGAGGTATCCGAGCATGCCGATGGCGAAATGTCCCGTGTTCTTGATATACAGCTTGCGCTCGAGTGCGGCGTTCTGATCCGTGCTGAGTGTCATACCCTCGATACGCGGCATGGGCTCCAGTATTGCGCTCGCGTCAACGGACCACTCCTGGTTGGACTCGGCAAGCAACAGAAGCGGCTCCTTCGGTACGGGCACCGCCCGCGCCACCATGGAATCGGGGAACCCGGTATGCCCGTCGACGACGTCCCAGTCCAGATCGGGAGCGCTTTGTCGCAGGTACGAACGAAGCGTTGACGAGCTGTGTTCCATGTTCTCGCACGCGATGACGTTAAGCGGCTCGGCAACGGCCTTCTTGTGGCGGAGCGTCAACCCGTCGACAAACGTGGGAACCGTTGATTCGAGATTGGTCGGCAGGACGGCCGTGGCGACGATATCCGCTTGTGCAACAGCGTTTGCGCACGCCTTGCGGTCGTCCACGTGAAGCACCGTGAAGCCGGTAATCTCGATCTCGTGGATCTTCTCCCCGGCCAGACGAACGGTGTACCGGTTCGCGGTTCGCAAACATTCAACGAGATCTCTGTTCCGATCGATGAGGGTGATCGCCCATCCCGCATCGTGTGCGATTTGTCCGATATGGCCCCTGCCGGTGGCGCCCGCTCCTATGATGACAATAGACGGTCTCGCGGCGTTATCGCCCATAATCGTCCTCGACCCGGACGACATCGTCGAGCTCCGGTGTGGAAACTTCGATTATCACAGAGTCCTCGAGAGCGATCACGCGGTGGAGTTTGCCCGTCGGAACGTCGAGAATCTCGCCGGGCCGGAGTTCATCAACCACCAACGAATCCCGGTCATCCCCGATCTCGATCTTGAGTTTGCCGGAAAGCAGGTAGAGCGACTCAGACTTGCGTTCGTGATACTGGAGGCTCGGTCGCGAGCCCTTCTTCACGTGAATGCGCTTCAACGCGTACCGGTCCGTGTGGGCCAACAGCTCTTCCCTACCCCACGGCTTGACGGTCACTGACAGCGGGCCACGCGCTACTCTGTTCTCGTCGCTCATGTTGTCTCTCCGTCAACAATCGGGCACCCGGTTCTGTGCGGAGCATTCTTGTCCGAAAGGTTGGTCGTCATGACTTTGGTTGCTAAAACGGGTGGAGGGCCTGCTCCACGACAACTGCGAAGGCATTGTAGGCACCATGAAGTATCACCGCCGCGACGATGTACGGGTAGGCAAGCTCGAGACGCGGCTTGCTGTATTCCTTCTCGGCCAAGATTGTTGCTGGGACTGGTTGGGCGGCACGCCAGGCACGGACCAACCCGAGCCCCGCAACGGCCGTAGCGCCCGCGTGCAGACCCATGCAGACAGTCCAGCGCCAGTACTGGAATAACTCGGCGCCTTCCGGACGGAACAAATGAATGTAGAACAGATTCTCTATCGCCGCGAAGACCAGCGCACTGGCAACCACGGCGATCATGAGTTGTATCGATGAACGGAACAGGTAGGGCCTGTTCTCGAGCATGATCATCGTGGCGCCTATCTTGAGGACTTCTTCGAGAGCCGGTCCAACGACAACGGCCGACAGCAGTCCGACAAACCCGGCCTGGTAGCTCGTGAAGAACGCGCCCAGAACGGCAAACGGTCCGCCCACGAGCACGAGAAACAGCGTCACGCTCCACGACCGGAACAATGACGCCCGCGCGAGCCGTTCTCGATACCAGCCCGAGTAGGTAACTGCTCCGGGAGGCGCCTTGATGTCTGCGGCGCGAAGTGCGGGCTCGTCCCAGACGTTGTGCTGCGCCGCTTCACATGGATCAAGATCTCGTTGTACGCCGGTCAGCGCGGGTTCATCGACCACTCGATCGGGACCCGAGCCCGGCTCGACATCGAACACCTCACCCCGAATCGATGGGTCGCGGTTGATCTTGCTCATTGTTGTGGTTCAAACCAGAGAGCTGTCCCGTAAGCGTATATCTCGGCCATGGCGGCCTGGCGACGCCCGGACGTCCGCCCTACCGTGGACGTCTCGAGACGGATATTCCACACTGCACTAGCTCCCGCGGACGCAGCCATCTCAACGATACGGAGTTTGGCTTCGCGCCGCGCACGAACCATGAGTGTTTCAAGAGACCGCACCTCACCCCCAAAGAAGTTGCGTAATCCTGCTGCAAACGTTTTGAAGTAGTCTGATGCGATGACCGCCTCGGCAGCTACAAGCTCCGCGCGGCTGCAACGCCAACCAGGCGGCACGTGCTTCAGGTTGGACTGTACGATGTGCCGGAGCCTTGCTTCGCGCTGGTCAAGTTGGCGAAGGTGCTTCTTCTCGACGTGCCTGCCGTTGAAGAAGCCCAGCGCGATGAGGAAAAGCGTGACGGAGAGTCCGAGGAGTGCGGAGATCAGATCTACCATGGTGCTATACCCCGGCCGGACTGTCTTGACCCAACACGACCGCTGTTCCGTACACATACAGCTCAGCGGCTCCCTGGGTGATCGAGCTTGTGCTGAACCGCACGTTGACGATTGCATTGGCGCCAAGTTCCTGCGCCTGGGCGATCATGCGCGTCGTGGCCTCGCGACGCGACTCGGTAAGCAGTTCCGTGTATCCTGTCAACTCCCCGCCGACGAGGTTCTTGAACCCCGCCATGATGTCCTTGCCGGCGTGCTTTGCCCGAATGGTGTTGCCCTGGACAAGCCCCTTTATCTCGACTATTCGCCATCCCGGAACGGTTTCAGTGTTCACGACCAGCATATGCACCTCCCTCGAAGTTGCGGTTACGGCCCACACTCACTGCAGGTTGAAATCGTACCCTTCGTTCTTTCTGCGTAGACTACACCACAGGTAAACCCATGTCAACGCCCAGGCAGAAGCCTTAACCGTTCAGCAATCCAATAAAGACGTACCTGTGAGGCGCTATGGATGGCAAGAAACACGACAAGCAGGCTTTCACCCACCAGGTGATCCAAGCCATAACAACACCTGGAAGTCCCGCAGGGACGGTTGAGAATAGCCCAGGAGTTCACTGTGATCGAAGCTATAACGACTCCTCCAAGTCCCGCAGGGACGATTGAGAATAGCCCAGGAGTTCACTGCTGATCGAAGCTATAACGACACGCCGAAGTCCCGCAGGGACGATTGAGAATAGCCCAGGAGTTCACTGCTGATCGAAGCTATAACGACACGCCGAAGTCCCGCAGGGACGGTTGAGAATAGCCC
>CAZGCA010000044.1:0-44499 GCA_964524145.1 uncultured bacterium
GGCAAGAACTATGTATCGAGCATCCGAGACTTCTGGCGCGTATGCAGCGGCGTGAACGAGAAGGCGAAACAGGGTGTCGTCAAGTTCCTCGACGAAATCCTCAACACCGACGAGTACCCGCTCACCGTGCTCGACCGGCCGGTGGAATCCGAGACGGCGAAAGTGATCGAGAACAGTTTCCGGGCGACGATCCTTGCGTTTCTCGACGAGTGGTGCCTCTTTGCCGAACACAACGGTGTTGACTTGGTCAAGGTGGTGGAAGCGATACGCGCGCGGCCAACCCACAGCAACATACTATTCCCCGGCCCCGGAATCGGCGGATACTGCCTGCCGAAGGATGGGGGGCTCGGATTGTGGGCGTACAATCACATCTTCGGGTTCGAGAACGACATCTTCAAGATAACGCCTTTGGCTATAGACATCAACGACACGCGCGCGCTTCACGTTGCGCAGCTCACGCGGGACGCCATGCGCAACATGGGCCGACCGCTGGCGGCGGCGGAGATACTCGTGCTCGGGGCGGCATACCGGGAGGATGTCGGAGACACCCGTTACAGCGGCGCGGAACTCGTGGTGAGACGTCTGACCGAGATGGGAGCCGAGCTGCGTGTTCACGATCCGTATGTCAAGCACTGGTGGGAGCTCGAGAAACAGGACAGCTACCCGAGACCGGGGCACAGTCTCGCACGGTTTTTCCGCAACCAGGAGAAGCTCGCGAACCTTACTGTAAGTCAAAACCTCGACGAGGCGATGTGCGGCACGGACGCGATCATTTTCGCCGTTCGTCACAGCCCGTATCTCGACCTCGACCCGGACGAAGTGGTCCGGAAGGCGGGTGGTCCGTTGGCGGTGATAGACTGTTTCGGGATACTCGACGACGCCAAGATCAGGCGCTACTTCGAACTGGGGTGCGAGGTCAAGGGCATGGGTCGGGGCCATATCAACCGCATCAAGGACAGCGTTCGCAAGGCGCGGCTTGCGGGCACACTGCCGCCTTTGGAACAAGTGTAGAGGTTGCTGCGGACGCTCGCACTTCGGGCTCTGTTTGACTGGTTCGAATCCCCGGATTATAATAGAGTGTACCCTGCTTGAGCATTGGACGTTGTTTCTGAGGTGTGTCAACGAGGAGAGCACGTTGGAAGAGTTGCGCATAGGCTTTGTCGGCTGCGGTGCTATGGGGCAAGAGCTTCTAGGGGCGGCGGCGAAGAACGCGTCGGCCTCGATAGCCGCAGTGTGTGACGTTGATTCCGACGCGGCGTCCGGTGTTGCGGAGAAGTACGCGGCAGAACCCTATTCGGACCATGCCGCAATGTACGAGCACGGTTCGCTCGACGCGGTCATGGTTGCGACACCGCCATCCGCCCACGAGCGAGCGGTAGTCGACGCAACGCAGCACGGCTTGGAGGTATTCGTCGAGAAACCGATGGCGCTCGACGTTGGTGCCTGTTATCGCATGATAGAAGCTGCGGAACAGGCGGACGTCGTTTTGATGGTAGGTCAGGTGTTGCGTTTCATAGACGTTTTCGCGAAGATGAAAGAGATGGCCTCGTCGGGCCTGATAGGGCGGTGTTACGCGGTGCGCATCATGCGCTCTTCGAACGGCTGGGCGGAACCGTGGGACCAGGATTGGCGCTCGAACAGGTTAGAATGCGGCGGCGGTTTATTCGAGATCAACGCGCACGAGATAGATTACATGCGCTACCTGCTGGGCGACGTGGCCAGCGTGTATGCCGTGGGAGCAAACTACGCATCGCCTCGTTTTGACTATGAAGATTGCGTATCGGTGACAATGAAGTTCCGGTCCGGCGCGGTCGGTTCCCTGTTCAGCGCGCACTCGGACCGCATATCGAAATACAGCGGCGAGATTCTCGGCGACAACGGCGCGATATATTTCGACCGCCGCACGAACACGCTCGAATACAAGACGAACGATGATGAGCTTGAGACCGTACCGATCGATTCCATCGAGGTTGAAGAACCCGTAGCGCACGAGGTGAGGTTGTTCATCGAGTCGATCCTGGCGAAGTCCGAGCCGGCAGTCCCGGGGACCGATGGGCTCAAGGCCGTTGAGATAGCCCAAGCAGCGTACATATCGATCCGGGAACAAAGGGAGGTCGCGCTACCGCTCCCGCGCAACTAGGAAAAACGCGTGTATAAGATAGATTTGCATGTTCATACAAGCCGGTATTCGCCGTGCAGCAGGATAGACCCGAAAGACCTGGTACAGACCGCGAGCGAGGCCGGACTCGACGCCATTGTCATAACGGAGCACGGCAGAATGTGGTCCCGTGACGAGGTGGAAGAGTTGCGCCGTTCGGCACCGACAAACAAGCTTGTCGTACTGGCAGGCGCGGAGATTTACACAGGCCGCGGAGACATACTGGTCTTCGGCATCGAGGAGACAGGACCGCTGGTCGCTGCTGAAAACCCGGAGACCGTTGTGTCCCGGACACACGACCAGGGCGGCGTGGCTATTGCAGCACATCCGACACGGTTCGGGCTCGAGTTTGGCGCAGAGATATTCCATTTGCCATTAGACGCGATCGAGGTGATGAGCGGGAACATGGCATCGTCGGAGTGGGTCGAGGCAATGCGTATATGCGAGGCAACCGGCGTGCCGCCCGTCAGTTGCAGTGACGCCCATACTTTGGGGATGCTCGGCGGTTTCTACACGATGTTTGACGACCCGATACGAACAGAGACCGAACTGACCATAGCCATAAAATGCCGCAGATTTTGCGCACAACCGTTGGAGACGGGATCGAAACGGTGAGTTCAGAAACAACAAGCAGCCCGAGGTCGTCTCTCTCGTCCAGCCTGAAGCGCGAGATACTCGAGTTCGCCAAGACGATGGCCTATTTCCTTGTCATCTTCTACTGTACCCGAACCCTTGTTATCGAGGGGTTCGAGATAGAAGGCCGCTCAATGGAGCCGACGATCTTTGAGGGCGAGCGAGTATTGGTGCTCAAATTCCCGTACTACTTCGGTGACATAGAACGGGGCGACCTTGTTGTGTTTAAGTACCCGAAGGACGAGAAGCGACGGTTTGTGAAACGCGCGATTGCCGTGGGTGGCGATCTGGTGCGGATCGATGGTGGGACCGTCTACGTTAACGGTGTCAAGGTGGAGGAAGACTACGTCCCGGATGAGTTTTTGCGCCATGCGGAACATCGGGACGAGCTGCGAGTTCCTGAGAACTGTTACTTCGTGATGGGCGACCATCGCAACGTGAGCAGCGACAGCCGGAGCTGGGGATTTGTGCCGCGCAAGTGCATCATCGGGAAAGCGGCGCTCAGGTTCTGGCCGCCACAAAAGGTCGGAGTCGTAGAATAGCACTAGCACAAGAGTAATGGGCAAATCTCACCTGTTGATCTCTGACGCGCATCTGGCGACAGGGCAAACAGAGTCACCCGGCAAGAACGAGCTGAAAGAGTTTCTCGCCGGTATTTCGCCGGACGAGACGGAGGATCTGTTTGTACTGGGCGACCTCTTCGATTTCTGGTTCGAGTACAGGTACGTGATTCTGCATCATCACTTCGACGTGCTGCGTCTGCTGGCGCAGCTCACGGAACGCGGTATCGCTCTTCATTACGTGCCCGGCAACCACGATTTCTGGCTGGGCGAGTTCATGAAGGAGACGCTCGGTTTTGAGTTACACACGTCGCCGTGCGTCGTCGAACTGGACGGCCTCCACGTTGAGTTGTGCCACGGTGACGGGCTTAACAAGAAGGACGTGGGGTATCGTTTCTATCAGAAGATCGCCAAGTCGCGCATTGCCAGAAAGGCGTTCAGCATTATCCACCCGGACGTGGCGGCGCGGATTGCCGTGACGGTCTCCTCGACAAGCAGGAGGCTCGTGAACAGACGCGAACACGAGCGCCGGAGCGAAGTGTGTGCTATCGAAGCTTACGCGCGGCAACGGCTCGAGACCGGTGATATCGATGCGCTTGTTGCCGGCCACGCCCACATGCCTGTCCTTGAAAAGGTCGACGCCGGCGGGCGGGAGAAGGTCTACGCAAACGCAGGCGATTGGCTGACCCACTTCAGCTACGTCGAACTTAAGGATGGCGTGTTCGCGCTCAAAACGTTTACGACCGAAAGCCGTTCCGGGTGATTGAACTTTTGTTAACCTCGTTCCCACGGAGGACCGTGGGAACGAGAACACCTGACCCGCCTTGCCGTTCGACAGAACACGTCTACCACGAACGCTTCCCTGGACAAACCCCGGCCGCAATGGTAGGATTGAAGGGGGAGGAGATGTTGTGCAACAGCGTGAACAGTGAAGGACGCATGTGATGAAAAGGATCTGTCTTGGAATGAGAGTCTATAGGGTTGTTTGTTTGCTGGGGGGGTTCGTTCTGCTGGCGGCATCGGCGTTCGCTGCGGACTGGCCGATGTGGCGTTATGATGCGAATCGAAGTGCGGTCTCCCCCCAAGAGTTGCCTGCCAAGCTTCATCTGCAATGGGTGCGTGAGTACCCGCCGCTGAAACCCGCGTGGCCCGACGAACCGAGGATGGAGTTCGATGTCGCTTATGAACCGGTCGTCGCGGGCAATACAATGTACTTCGGGTCGCCGCGCAGCGACTCGCTCACTGCGATCGACACGGATACCGGTGCCGAGAAGTGGCGGTTTTACGCCGACGGGCCGGTCAGGTTCGCTCCCGTTGCCTGGAACGGCAAAGTGTATTTCGTATCGGACGACGGGTGCCTCTACTGTCTGGACGGCGAGACGGGTGTCGAAGTCTGGAAGTTTCGCGGCGCACCGTCGGACCGGAAGGTTCTGGGCAACGAGCGGCTGATCTCCCTCCGTCCGGCGCGAGGAGCGCCGGTCATTGTTGACGGCACGATTTACTTTGCCGCGGGCATCTGGCCGTTCGAAGGTATCTTCATCCACGCGCTCGACGCGGAAACCGGATCGATCGTGTGGACGAACGAGGGGAGCGGCTCGCTTTTCATGCTGCAGCCCCACAACAGTCCGGCCTTTGCGGGTGTTGCGCCTCAGGGACACATCGTCGCTGCCGGCGACAGACTGCTTATACCCGGCGGTCGGTCGGTTCCGGCATGTTTTGACCGTACAGACGGCACGTTTCAATACTACCGTTTGGAGGAAAACGGGCATAGAGGCGGATATGACGCCTTTGCGGTACAGGACTACTTCTTCAACGGCGGTAGCATGTTTGAGGTGGCTACCGGCAAGAACCTGGGGATGGTCACCTCGAACCTTGTCGTGACCGATGAGACAATTTACGCGCTCCGGTCCGGTACCGTTCGCGCGCTTGACATCGGGAACGCGACATTCACGGAGACTGAGGATAGGAGAGGCAGGATACAGAGGCGTATGGAGGTGCCTGAGTTGTGGCGTCTTGATGCTGATGCCGAGACACACATTATTGCGGGGTCGCGGCTGTACGCCGCAGGGCCGAATGCTGTCGTTGCGGTCGATCTTCCCCGGCAGGGAGCTCAGCCCACGGTCTCCTGGAAGACGAAGGTACAAGGGACGCCCAGAAGGTTGCTGTCGGCCGATGACAAGCTTTTCGTTGTCACCCTCGAAGGACGCATCCACTGTTTTGGTTCGAAGCCGATCCTGCCCACGTCGCACCGTGCAGAGGTGCAGGAGTCCGGGACCCCTTCGTCCGCGGGAACGGAGAAAGCCCGGAACATCTTGGAGCGCACAGGCATCAAAGAAGGTTACTGTTTGGTGTGGGGGATAGGCCCGGATGGATTGCTTGAAGAGCTGGCCCGCCGGTCCGAGCTCCATATTACTGCGGTCGATCCTGACGCTGAGAAGGTTGAGTCCGCTCGTCGCCGTCTCGACGCGGCGGGTCTCTACGGCGCACGTATCGCTCTTCTCACGGGCGACCTGCTGTCGTTCCCTTTCCCCCCGTATCTGGCCAGCCTGATTGTATGCGAAGACCTCGAGACATTGGGGTTGGAGCCCAACGGCGGTTTCGCCGAGAAGGTCTTCTACCCGTTGCGACCTTACGGCGGCGTGGCGTGCCTCGGAATGGACACTCGTAACCACGAGGCACTCGCGAGGGCCGTTGAGGAAACCGGTCTCGCGAACGCCGAGCTCAAGCGAGAAGGCGATCTGACGCTGTTGGCACGGGTTGGGCCGCTTCCGGGTTCAGCGAACTGGACGCATCAGTACGCAGATGTATCCAATACCGGCGTTTCGAAAGACGACCTTGTGCGGGCTCCGTTGGGCCTGCTCTGGTTTGGAGGCTCGTCCAACAAGGACATTCTGCCGCGTCACGGGCACGGGCCGTCGGAGCAGATACTCGATGGGCGACTGTTTATCGAGGGCCCCGATGTCATTCGCGCGCTGGATGTGTACACCGGCCGGGTGTTGTGGGCAACGTCGTTGCCCGAAATCGGCAAGTCGTACGACAACACCTCCCACCAGCCGGGCGCCAATGCTTTGGGCAGCAACTACGTTTCCGTTCCTGACGGCATCTACGTCGCTTACGGTAAGAGCTGCCTGCGGCTCGACCCGGCGACGGGCGAAAAGATGTCCGAGTTTGAGTTGCCAGTGCAGCCCGGCGGTGCAGAGCCTCCTGGCTGGGGGTATATCGGTGTCTGGGACGACCTGCTGGTCGCTGGTTCCGGACCGATGGTTTTCGATGAGGAACTCTTGGGGTTTACCTGGAACGCCATTTCGAGCAAACGGCTCGTCGTTATGAACCGGCATACTGGCGACGTGGTCTGGTCGCGCCAATCGGTCCATGGGTTCCGTCACAACGCTATTGCGGTCGGTGCCGGGAAGGTGTTCTGCATAGACATGGTGACGCCGCCGATGCTTGAACGGATGAAGCGCAGAGGTCTGAGCGCGGAAGCTACCGGGACGCTTTCAGCGCTCGATGCTCGCACGGGCGCGGAGGTGTGGAGCACGAGAGAGAACGTGTTCGGCACGTGGCTGGGGTATTCGGCGGAACACGACATCTTGCTCCAGTCCGGGAGACCGTCGCGGGATATGCTTGGCGACGAACCCAACGACAGAATGATCACGTACAGAGGCAGTGACGGGACGGTGCTGTGGGACAAGTCGGTCAAGTACAGCGCACCGTGCCTGCTTCATCACGACACGATCATCGCCCAGGAGCAGGCGTTCGATCTGCTGACGGGCGAGCGAAGAATGCGGCGCCACCCGCTGACGGGAGTGGAGACCCCCTGGCAGTTTGCCCGGAACTACGGTTGCAACTCGGCGATCGCGAGCGAACACCTTATTACGTTCCGGTCGGCCGCTGCAGGCTTCTTTGACTTCGAGAACGACGGCGGGACAGCGAATCTGGGCGGGTTCAAGTCGGGCTGCACGTCGAACCTGATCGTGGCAAACGGGATCTTGAATTCGCCGGACTACACGCGAACCTGCACGTGCAGCTATCAAAACCAGACGTCGCTGGCGTTCGTGCACATGCCGGAGGTCGAGATGTGGAGTTTTAACGCGTTCAAGGCCGGCGACGAGCCGGTCGAACGCGTGGGCATAAACTTCGGCGCGCCTGGGGACCGCCGTGCGGATAACGGGACCTTGTGGCTGGACTATCCGAGCGTGGGTGGTGTGTCGCCCAACATCCCGGTCCAGATCACACCGGAAGAACCGGACCTGTTTCGCTACCACTCGTCGCGGATTCAGGGCGACGGCCTGAAATGGGTGGCCGCCTCTGGCATGCAGGGCATCAAGTCCGTTACTCTTACGCTTGCACCGGGCGCAACGGACGTTCGCTCGTACACGGTGCGTCTCCACTTTGTCGAGCCAAACGATGTGAAGCCCGGGCAACGGGTGTTCGACGTCGCGCTCCAATGGACGCCGGTGCTTAGAGGTTTCGACGCTGTCAAGGAAGCCGGCGGACCGTTCCGCCCGGTGGTGAAAGAGTTTAAAGGCATACAGGTCAAGGGAGATTTGGCGGTCACATTTACGGGTTCCGATCCTTCGGGTGCGGGCGTGCCCGTGCTTTGCGGGATCGAGGCCGTGGCCGAAGGCTAGCTGCGCGAGAGGAGCTTCGTCGCCTGACGTCCTTCTTCTCGTGTGATAAGCACAGTGGACGGTGCCAATGAGGAGACTGATGTGGGTATCATGAGGAAATCGTTTCTTCTGGCAGCAATTGTGTGCGTATCGGCACATGCTGCGTGGGCTGCTGACTGGCCGCAGTACCGCGCAGATGCGGCACGCAACGGATACACGGCTGAGTCAATCGCAGCCGACCTTTCGCCGCGGTGGGTGAGAAAGGCAGGGCATGCCCCCGATCCGGCATGGGTGGGAACTGACACCAGGATGCCGTTCGATCACGCCTACCATGCAGTTGTTGCCGGCGACACCTTGTTCTTCGGGAGTTCGGCGGATTGCAAGGTCTATGCTCTCGATGCGGCGACCGGCAAGGAACGCTGGTCGTTCTTCACGGACGGTCCTGTCCGGTTCGCGCCGGCGGTGTGGAATGACCGGGTCTTCGTAGTCAGCGACGACGGGTATCTCTACTGTCTGTCAGCGAACGACGGCGAGTTGTTGTGGAAGAAACGCGGCGGGCCGGGTCCGTCGATGCTGCTCGGGAATGACCGGATGATTTCGCGGTGGCCCGCGCGCGGCGGCGTCGCGATCGTGGACGACGTGTTGTACTTCGCCGCGGGCATTTGGCCTTCGGAAGGGATTTATCTGTATGCGATCGATCCTGCTACGGGGGAAACGCTATGGGTTAACGATGACTCCGGTTCGATAGAGATGGACCAACCGCACCCGACCGCACGAGCCAAGAGCGGGGTGTCGGCGCAGGGGTATCTGGTGGCCTCGGGAGATCGGTTGCTCGTGCCGACAGGGCGCGCGGTTCCTGCTGCATTTGACATCGCCAGCGGTACGTTCCTCTATTTTCATCTCCAGCAATACCAGGCGACCGGCGGTTCCCGGACAACTTCGATCGGGCAACAGTTTGTCAACGGGCCGGTCCTGTTCGATGCCACGACTGGAAACGCAGAGGGAACTCTCGGTTGTTCCGCGGTAGCAGCGACCCCGAACCTGCTGGTCTACGCGGCTCGGGACGAACTACGGGCTATTGACCGCAGGACAATAGTGGTTGAGAAGGATTCCACGGACCGCAAAGGCAGGCCCGTGAAGAAGCGGGTCATAAGTGCTCCCCGATGGACGATGCCGACATCCCATCCCGGCATCCTGTCAATGATTGTAGCGGGAGACTCGGTAGTCTTGGGCACGCACGACAAGAAGGTTGTTATCGCAGAGATGGGCTCGAAGACAGAGGTGTGGAGCGCGGAGGTGGACGGGTACCCTTTGGGTCTTGCGGCGGCTTCGGGACGGCTGTACGTGAGCACGGACCGGGGCACGATCTACTGTTTTGATGGAACCAGGACGCGAAAAGCCGACGTGGTCACGCCCGAGCGGGCGAGATCGCCGTATCCGTCGAACGGCGCGTTCGCCGAGGCGGCTGAGGAGATCATCAAGACCACCGGCGTGACGGAAGGGTATTGCCTGGACCTCGGGTGTGGTGACGGCCGGTTGGCGTATGAGCTGGCCAAGCGCACGAATCTGAGAGTGTACGCGGTCGATCCGGACCCGGGAAACGTCCGGCGTGCCCGCGAGAAGCTGGACGCCGCCGGGCTGTATGGAGTGCGGGTGACCGTGCATCAGGCCGAGCTCGAGAACACTTCTTATCCTCGGTATTTCGCGGATCTCATTGTGTCCTGCCGGTCGGTGGATGAGGGGCCGGATGTGGTGTCGGTCGGTGAAATGTCTCGCTTGCAGCGGCCGTATGGGGGCATCGCAATTGTCGGCAAGACCGGCGATATGAAGACGAACGTACGCGGCCCTCTCGATGGAGCCGGCACGTGGACCCACCAGTATTGCGATGTGGCCAACACCTGTTGCTCGACGGATACTCTGGTGAAAGCACCTCTCGGGATGCTGTGGTTCAAGGACAGCGATCTTATAATGCCGTCCCGTCACGGGCGTGGACCGGCGCCGCTGTTCAGCGAAGGCCGACTCTTTGTCGAAGGGATGCACGCACTCCGCGCCGTGAACGCATACAACGGGCGTACCCTATGGGAGATTCCGCTCGAAAACATTCTAAAAGCGTACGATCAGGAGCACCTTGTGGGCACGGCATCGACGCAGAGCAACTTCTGCCTCGCGGGCGAGAGCATCTACCTGCGCGCGGGCAACCGCTGCGTGCGCGTTGATGCGGCCACGGGCAGGCAGGTTGCAGAGTTTCTTTTGCCGGTGCCGCCTGCGGGGTTGGGCACATGGGGGTATATCGCGTGCGAGAACGGGACGCTTTTCGGAAGCATCGCCAACACAGAGCATATCGTGTACTGGACATTCATGAAATCCGACATGTCGGAGCTGTTTGGCGAATCGTCGGCGTTCTTCGCGCTCGACGCCGACACGGGATCGCTGAAATGGCGCTACACGGCCAGGAACTCGATCCGGCACAATAACATCGCCATTGCGGACGGCCGGGTGTTCCTTATCGACCGGCCCCTGGACGTCGTCGATACCTTCGAGTACCAGGCAGCCAAGGCCAAACGACGTGGAAGGAAATCAGTGGCAGTGGAGACGCCTGGAGCGACGGGGACTCGATCGGAACTCGTGGCGCTGGATGCGGAGACAGGTGAGATTCTCTGGAAGACCGATGAAGATATCTACGGAACGATGCTTGCGCTCAGCGTCAAACACGACGTGCTGTTGATGACGCAGCAGCACACGCGGTTCAAGCTGCCTTCCGAAGCGGGAGGGCGCATGACGGCGTTCCGCGCGTCGGACGGCACACGTCTCTGGGATGCGAAGAGCGATCCGCGAGGGAAGGGTTCTCGGCCGATACTCAACGATGACGTTATCTACAACGAACCGGGCGCGTGGAATCTGCTCACAGGAGAGAGACTGGACTTCGATCTGCAACGATCGTACGGGTGCGGCATCCTTTCGAGTTGCCCGAACTTGATGGTATACCGGTCGGCCACGGTCGGGTACTATGACCTGACAGAGAAGACGGGTACGGAGAACTACGGCGGCATCCGGCCCGGCTGTTGGATCAATGCAATCCCTGTCGGCGGGCTTGTCCTCATGCCGGATGCGACCGACAGATGTGTTTGCAGCTACCTTATCAAGGCATCGGTCGCCCTGCAACCATACGGCGAATGATCCGCAGCCGCCGAACAATGTAGCGCAGGCTTCTAGCCTGCAAACGGTTTTTGACAAGGGGGTCATTATGAGGCTTTTCAACCTTGCGCTTCTTTCTCTAAGCATAGCGTGCTGCGTTCACGCAGCAGAAACGGTTGAGTGGACCTACGAGCTCGAACATCCCGCGAGCGCGCCCACGCTCTATCCCGATGCGATGAACCCAACAGGAGTGGTGATCACGTCGGGAAACACGGTTGTCCGGCTGGACGGGCGTGGCACGGTGTTGTGGACTGCCACACAAGAGGCGCTGATCGGGACGCCCGCGACCGTGGCGGACCTGGACGGCGACGGGTCCCCGGAGATAGTTTTCAGCCTGCAGACGGGCGATATCGTCTGTCTTGGCGAGGACGGTGAGACGAAGTGGCGCTATCCGCTTACTGTTGCCCACGGCGGTTTCAAAATGATCACAGCGGCGGACGTGCTGCCGGAAGCGGGTCTTGAACTGCTGATAGGTTACGACGACGGGTGGCTTAACTGCCTGAGCGCAGAAGGGAAGCTCCTCTGGCGGTTTTTCGGCGACAAGTATCGCGTGAGCCCGGTCGCAGTGGCCGACGTAGACAACGACGGCGCGCCGGAGATCGTGTATGGCACGGACAACGGCCACGTGTACTGCCTGACCGGTTCGGGACGCGTCGAGTGGTGCTACTACGAGTTTGCCCCTTACGGTCGCTCGGGCCCAAACATCGCCGACCTGGACGGGGACGGCAACGCCGAGATACTTATCACGCGAAGCAATGTTGGCAACGCAACGTGCCTGATGGCTCTGGACGGTGCGACGGGCACGTTTCTGTGGCGAACGCGCGACGTGATGCAGGGATACGTCTCGAACGCGGTTGTGGATTTCGGACGTGACGGCAAACTTGAGACGTTGCACGCCGACAAGGGTAACTGGCTCTACTGCGTTGGCGCGGACGGCAGGGAGATATGGCGGACCGAACTGGGCGGTCACGGCATCTTCTGGGCGCCTGCCGTTGGGGACATAGACGGTGACGGCTACCTCGAGGTTGTCGTCGGCATGCGCGGGCAAGACCAGGAGACAGGCGCGTGCTCGTTTGTGGTCGGGCAGGACGGCACCGTGGACGGGCGACTCAGTCTCGGGAGTGGCGCGAACGCGGGCCCTGCAATCGGCGATATAGACGGGGACGGCGAACTGGAAGTGGTGCTGTCCACCGAAGGTCCTTCCAAGGTCCAGGTACTTTCCTGGAAGGCAGGCGGTCGTGTTGGCTGGCCGTCGTTGCGCGGCGGATCGACCATGGTGGCGACGGCAAATGTGCCTTCAGGTGAGCCAACCGAACCGGTGGTCGGCGAAACCGACGCGGACGACGTCACCATCGAGACCGGCGACATAGTGTGGGGCGAAAACATCTGGCCGGTTGGCTGGCGCAAGCCCGCTGCCGAGGAGGCGTTTATCGAGGTGTCGGTCCGCGGGCAAGACGTGACGGGCGAGACGCGCGTCGTCCCGGTCAAAACAGGCGCGACGACGGCACGAGTGTCCTTCAGCCTGACCGGTTCGGGGCCGAGCAACGTTACCCTGCGACTGCTCGCAGCCGGACAGTCCAAGCCCGTCTTTGTCGCAAGAAAACGGGTCGAGCCCGAAGCAGCCGACTTTTGTCGTTTTGCCGACATTCAAGCTGCTTGCGATGCAGCCGTTAGTGCGGGTGAACCGGCAGGAGCCGACACGAGCGGTCTCGTGGCGCGCCTGACGATGCTGAAGGCAGAGAAGGATGGCGTGCGAGAACTTGCCGAATCCGGAGCAGATGCGCAAGCCGTCGCTGAGAAGGCAACCCGACTGCGCCGGAACGCCGACGCGCTGCGTGCCACGGCACGATCGCTCGCGGACTTCTGGAGAAACGGCGGTTCGGGCAGCTTCGTGTTGTGGCGTGATGACAATCCCTGGGACCGGTTTGACCCGATGCAGGTTCCGTCATCATTTACACTCGACGAGGGGGTGACGGTTTCGGCGTACGGTGAAGAGTTCGAAGATGCTGCCTTAACCCTGCTGAATACTTCTTCGGAGTCAGTAGAAGTCCGCTGCACGTTCACCACGCCGAAGCTTGGTCAGGGACGCCCTCAAGCAGAACCGGACCTTGCGGGACACGTTACCCTGCGCCGTGCCGTGCGCGTGCCGTCGGCGTTCGGAAAGCTCGTAAACGACGCGCTGCCCGAACTGGACCGGTCGCGTACGATTACACTGGTACCCGGGGTAGCCCGCCAGTTGTGGCTTGTGGTGGACACTCACGGGTTGGATCCTGGAACGCACGAGTTGACGCTTCACATCGGCAGCCTCGAGCTGGACCCAACGGTCCGGGAGGTTCCGATAGAGATCGAGGTGTGGCCGGTGCGTCTGCCGGGTGACGTGTATGCGAAGATGCATTGGAGCAACTTCACGGTGGGTCAGACATCGGAACAGTCGGTGCGGGACATGATAGACCACGGTATCAGCGTGATCTACGGTCCGCCGCCGCCGCAGATACCGGTTGATGAACAGGGCAACCTTGCGGGCGAGGTTGACTGGAACCGGTTTGACGAGACGCTCGCACGAGTGCCCCAGCATTTCCAGATGCTCTGGGGAGCGCCGCCGGCGCGCAGATGGCCGGACGGCGTGAATCCGGATGAGAAAAGCGACGAGTATTTCAACGGGTTCAAGACGGCGATCCACGAGCTGGCCGGGCATCTGAAAGCCAAAGGGTTCGACTACGACAAATGGGCGTTCTATCCCATAGACGAGCCGTGGAACACCGGCTTCACGGCAATACCGCATCTGAAACGTTTCTGCGGGATGGTGAAGCGAGCGGACGCGAACGCTCGTAACTACACGGACCCGGCGGGGCTCGTACGCGTCGAGTATCTCGATGAGTTCAAGGACCTTATTGACGTCTGGCAGCCGGAGATGAACCTGCTGAAACGAGATCCCGAGTTGGTCGCGTGGTTCAAGGAGAACGCCGACGACTTCTGGGCGTACGAGGCGACCGGTCCCGCCAAAGACCTGTTGCCTCTGGGGTACTATCGGGCGAACGGCTGGCTGGCCTGGATGTTCGGGCTGGAAGGTGCCGGGTACTGGGTATACAAGGGCAACGACTTGTGGTGGCCGATCCAGGGCGGCGATTGGTCGGTAGTCTACCAGACCAACGACCAGGTCGTGCCGTCGCGACGGTGGGAAGCGTCGCGCGACGGTGTCGAGGACTACCGGGCATTGCACGTGCTGTCGGATGAGATCGAGAGGGCGCGGAAGGCGGGCCGTACGGTCGACGCGGATAGCGCACAGTTACTCTCAGGCGAGGCCGTCGAGAACGTGGTCGCCTGGCAGGCGAAGACCATCGACGAGATCACGCGCCAGACGCGCGACTACGAGATCGATTTCAAGCTGCTGTTGGACTATCGCGGGCGAATCGCGCAGGAAATCATGCGGCTGCGTGACCTGTTAGGGGAAGACTAGAGAGGTCGGGAATCCTCAGTCGGCGGGCTCAGAGCCTTTCTGTCTCAGGGCCTTCTGGACCTCCTCGATGAGCTTCTGAATCTCGAAAGGTTTCCTGATACACGAGAAGACGCCTCCCTTCTCGGCTTCCTTGACTTCGTCGTCAGAGGCGAGCCCTGTGACAATGATAACCGGGAGTGTGGGCAGTCTGTCGGCGATCTCTTTCACCACGGAAAGGCCATCCTTCATCGGCATGCGGATATCCAGCAGCACCACATCCACGGATTCCTTGTTGAGGATCTTGAGCGCTTCGACCCCGTTGGCCGCTGAAAGCATGCGGTACCCGCAAGCGTTGAACGTTTCGGAAAGTATGTCCCGGATGTACTCTTCATCGTCGACAACCAGAATCGTGGCCGAGCCGTTCGTCTCGTTCTTGGCTTCAGGTTGTGGCTCCGGTTTCTCAGGTTCAACGGTGGCCTTCAAGTCCACGGGCACAGGCAGCTTGATGGTAAACGTCGTGCCCTTGCCAACAGCACTGTCCGCCGCGATAGTCCCTTCGTGGCTCTTGATTATTCCGTACGACATGGACAGTCCGAGCCCGGTACCTTTCCCTTCCTCTTTGGTGGTGTAGAACGGTTCGAAGATCTGGGCGAGATGTTCTTTTGGTATGCCCACCCCTGTGTCGGTGAACTTGGCGACAACCTGCTTGCCATCTTTCGAGAGGCTGGTACGCACGGTGAGCACACCGCCGTCCTCCATGGCGTGGTCGGCGTTGAGCACGAGGTTCAGGAACACCTGTTCGAGTTGGCGACGGTCCGCCAAGATCCTCGGCAGCCCTTCGGCCAGATCGCGAGCGACCTCTATGTTTTTGAGCCGCAACTGGTTCTCGACCATGCTCAACACCTGGTGGACGATTGTGTTGAGGTTTACGGGTTCGGCCTTTGGCATGGCAGGACGCGCAAACCCCATCAGATCGGTCAGTATCTTGCTCGCGCGGTGGGTCTGCTCGACGATGAGTTTCAAGGATGCAGCTCGTTTCTCGTCCTTCTCGGCCTTGAGCAACATTTGCGCCCTGCCCGATATGACCGCGAGCGGGTTGTTGATCTCATGAGCGGCGCCGGCCGCCATCTTGCCGACCGATGCGAGCCGCTCCGAACGCAAGAGCTGTCTGTGGGCCAGTTCCTGCCGCCATATTGCAGAGGCCAGCTCTTCGGACCTTTCGTTAAGCTTCTCACGAAGATCCTGCCGCGATACTGCGACACCAGCCGCACTGGCGAACGTCAGCAACTCGGCAACATGCGTATCCGCGAGGGCCGATTCGGCAGAGCGATGGTCCACGATTATCTGGCCGTAGCTTTTGCCCCCGGAAACCATCGGCACGATCGTAAGGTCGTTTCGCTTGATGACCTCCATGATTTCCTCGCCGACCCAGGAAGCCCCGTTGGTGCCGAAGGTAGTTGTCTTAACGGTATCGAAGACATCCTTGTCGAAGGGCTCCAGGCTGTCCTGGCCGTTCCCTGCCAGCGGAAGTGCCAGCACCTGAGGTTCGGCATCTTGACCCGACCATGCGCTGGCGTGAAGGATGCCCTTGCTGATGTCCGCCACGAGGCAGTACCCTCTTGTGACGCCCATGCCGCTGCGAAGCGAGTCAGCCACGACTCGAAGCATCTCTTCGATAGTGGCTCCCGGCAAGATGCGCGTGTTCATCTCATGAAGGACCTCCAGCCTGTCCGCACGCCGAGACAGCTCCCGGTTCTGGAGGTCCACGTGCTCGTTGATTTGGCCGAGTGCCCGGTTCGCCTTCTCGAGGCATTCGAAGGCGAGCTCTCCCTCGCCGACCTCGATTGACAAAATGCCGGCTCTATCTTCAACCGTCTTGTACGCCTCCGACTTTATCGACGCAAGCTGCTCGCCCGAGATGTTGAAATGCTCAATCAGTTCTTCGGGCGACGCATACGTCTTGTAGTCACCGCTTGAACCTATCATGAGCGAGCGGGCCGTCACATTGGCCAGGTACACTATCTCGACGAGTTCTCTCGCAAACGCGCTGTCGCTCAGGGTGCCCAGCGGTTGATGGTGAAGCCATATTGTCTGGGTGAAGATGTCTGGAAGCCCCCACCTTTCAGAAACCCACTTGCCGACACTCGTGTGGTCGGTGCTCAGAATCTTACGTTCAGCCTCGATGATGTAGAGATCTTCTTCCTTGGTGGTCCTGACGGCAGATTCAAAGTCCTCGGGCGAACAAGCGTCCAGCACCACCTTGCCTATATCGTGAAGCAGCCCGGCAACGAAGGCGTCCTGAACGCAGTCGGCGCCGATTTCCCTGGCAACAAGTTCCGATATGACAGCGCAGGCGAGCGAGTGCTTCCAGAACTCGCCTCGGTCAAACTCCGCGCCACTATCGCGGATCGGAAACATGTCGGAAACCGCCAGACTGAGAACGAGGTTCCTGACGGCCGAGAATCCCAAAAGGCTTACTGCGTTCGAGACCGAAGTCACGCGGCCTGCAAAACCGTACGCGGGTGAATTGACAAGTGTCAGGAGACGCGACGTCAGCGATTGGTCGCTCTCGATTATCTCCGCGACCTGATCCACGGTCGCAGTCTCGTCCGCGGTGATTTCGAGGAGTTTGCAGCCGACCGGGGAAAGGGTTGGCACGGAACGCAACCGTGACGCAAGCAGCTTCAGTTCTACCTTCTTCATGCCCAGTCTTCGCCCAAGAAAACTGTACCCCACTCGTCCGCACAACCCTGTCACACAAGACAGTTGAGACGGCACGCCCTGCCGGGTCAGTGCCTCAGAATGATTATACTACGTTTTGCGCAGAATTGTCAAGAAATATGCGCGCCGCGGAGGGTGGTTAGTCAGCTCTTTTGATCGAGACAATCGGTGGGTGCAGATAGCTGTTGTACCGACCTGAAAAGCCCGTTGTGTCAAGTCTTGCTTCATCCCTAATACTCTCCCCCTGGAGGCGGTAGCGCAGTATCAATGGCTTGCCGGGCTCGAGAACCGACTGGAAGAACGCGCCGAACCGGCCGTAGCTCCGGGTCGAGTAGACCGTCGGCCGCGGGTTTAAGGTGTGATTCATGTGCTGGACAGCGTATCGCTTGTCCCTGACAACGAAGCTGCACACGACCCATGGGCCGTCCACCTGGTCGTTGACCCGCTCGCATCCTTCCGGAAACAGGTATCGAGTTGTCTTTTCATGCTCGGCAACCTCCTGCGCCGCTCTGAAATGGAACCCGGCGTGATGCAGGTCGCCCTCCAGGCGTGTCGGGCCTTGCGTGGGTTCGAGTCTGAATGTTATGTCAAACAGAAACCTGCCGTCAGGTTGCCGCCACGCAGTGATTTCACGCTGCTCGCGAACGACGACCTCCCCTGTGGGCGTATGCCACTCTACAACACTGGCGCTGCGCGAGAAGACGTTCCCGGCACATTCCAATGCCGGCACGAACCGGAGGTGGCGTTGATACGATTTGTCGCTCATGCTCCACAGATCGTAGGACCCGCCACCAGCCTTCACGGCTCGCCAGCCAACGACAAGCCCGCGATGGTGCGTGTATTTGCCACCAGGACCCTTTGTGATGAAGTCGCTCCCCTCGAAGTCGTAGACGTGATGGAACGGCTTATACGTATCGTGATAGCTCTTCGGGTCAAACTCGTACATGTAGCGGTACACGGGGCGCCCTTCAAACAAACAGTCTAAGTAGCGGCCCGGCGTGTCAATGAACGAGAACCCGCGCTCGTTCCCGCGTGGTTCAGCAGACTGAATCAGGCCCGTGTACGATCTCTTCTTTCCCGCCTTTGCTGACTCCAGGATCCATGAAACGCGGACACCAGTCGATTCCCCACTCTTGCCAATGACCGTCTCAAGCTGAGCAGGAACCAGCGTGCCGTTCTCCCGGAGTTCCAGAGTCGTCCGTTCCGTGTCATACACCCACGACGCTTCGGGCGCCGCCAGTTCTGCGCTGACCGGCACGAACTCGTGTGCGACCGGACCGGCATCGAGATCGATCCCGAACCGTATTTCTCCGGCCGGTGCCGCACCAGAGAACACGAAGCCCGAGATCAGCAGCAACACCGAGAATACGGGCAACGACGGTGCTCGTGCCATTGTTGAGACCTCCTATCTTGTCGGTTGCGAGGAACCAGCCTTTGTTGTGTGAGTAACTGTAGCAAGTCCGGAACAACGAGTGCAAGCGCATTCTTTCTATCCAACAGGCCGCAGCAACAGAACCCGGATGGTGTTGATCGTGATGGGTTGCTTGCGTGCAGGCCGGGCCGGTCCGCAGTGTGGAAAAGACCGACTTGACAACGAGCGTGGTATTTGCTATATTTCTAATGACAGGATTAGTGTGCGTTGCGCACGCCACGGAAGGTTCACAACGTGCTGGCGTAGCTCAATCGGTAGAGCCGCCGCTTTGTAAGCGGCTGGTTGGGGGTTCGATTCCCTCCGCCAGCTCCAGGCCAGCCGTAAATATATAGTGTGACTTTTCGGCGGGGAGATGCCGGAGTTGGTCAATCGGAGCGGACTGTAAATCCGCCGGCGTAGCCTACGGAGGTTCGAATCCTCCTCTCCCCACTGCCCGATATTATAGAATGTAGCATGGAGTATGTGGGATAGACGCAAGGGCGGTTTGGTCAAACGACACGGGCGGGAATAGCTCAATTGGTAGAGCATCAGCCTTCCAAGCTGAGGGTTGCGGGTTCGAGGCCCGTTTCCCGCTCCATTTGACTTGTAATGTGGGACCGCATCGGGATACAATAGCCAACGACCAGTTCGGCGACGACCGGCTGCGGCAGATACTTGGAGTGGTTCGGTGTCCGGATTGTGGCTGGGCCCACGTAGCTCAGTTGGTAGAGCACATGCATGGTAAGCATGTGGTCACCGGTTCGAATCCGGTCGTGGGCTCCACCGAGAACGGCCTGTGGATGTCCTGAGTTAACGGGGCCAAAGGAGGGCCAATCATGGCGAAGAAGAAGTTCGAGCGGACAAAGCCGCATGTAAACATTGGCACGATAGGTCACGTCGACCACGGCAAGACGACGTTGACGAGTGCGATAACGGCGTGTTTGGCGCAGAAAGGCATGGCGGAGGCCAAGGCGTACGAAGAGATAGACAACGCCCCCGAGGAGAAGGAGCGAGGGTTGACTATCCAGGTATTCCATGCCGAGTACGAGACCGACAACCGTCACTACGCGCATGTGGACTGTCCGGGGCACGCGGACTATATCAAGAACATGATAACGGGCGCGGCGCAGATGGACGGAGCGGTGCTGGTGGTGGGCGCGGACGACGGTCCGATGCCGCAGACGCGTGAGCACATATTGCTGGCGCGACAGGTCGGGGTGCCGAGCATCGTGGTGTTTTTGAACAAGACGGACAAGGTTGACGATCCGGAGTTGCTCGAGCTGGTGGAGCTGGAGGTTCGTGAGCTGTTGACGAAGTACGATTTTCCGGGCGACGACATCCCGGTAGTGTCGGGCAGCGCGCTCAAGGCGATGGAGTGCGGGTGCGGCAAGCCGGAGTGCGAGAACTGCTCGGTGGTATACCAGTTGTTGGAGGCGATAGACGACTACATTCCGACACCGCAGCGAGACGTTGAGAAGCCGTTTCTGATGCCGGTGGAGGACGTCTTCACGATAACGGGCCGCGGGACGGTAGCCACGGGCAGGGTGGAGCGCGGCCGTGTAAAGGTGGGCGAAGAGGTAGAGATAGTCGGGTTGCGCCAGAAGGAGATCCGCAAGACGACGGTAACGGGCGTGGAGATGTTCCGGAAGATCCTCGATGAGGGGATGGCGGGAGACAACATAGGAGTATTGGTGCGCGGTGTGGAGCGGGACGAGGTGGAGCGCGGTCAGGTGATAGCGGCGCCGGGAACGATAACGCCCCACACGCAGTTCAAGGGCGAGGTATACGTGCTGACCAAGGAGGAAGGCGGTCGGCACACGCCGTTTTTCAGCGGGTACAGGCCGCAGTTTTATTTTCGCACGACGGACGTGACGGGCACGTTGGCGCTGCCCGAGGGTGTGGAGATGGTGATGCCTGGTGACAACGTGACGATAACAGGCGATTTGATAACGCCGATAGCGATGGAGAAGGAACTGCGGTTTGCAATCCGTGAAGGCGGCAGGACCATCGGCGCCGGCGTCGTCACCGAGATAATAGAGTAGGGCAGACGACAGCGATGAGAGAGAATATTGTGCTCGAGTGTACGGAATGCAAGAACCGGAACTATACCTCAAAGAAGGATAAGAAGAAGCAATCCGCAAGACTTGAGTTGAAGAAGTTTTGCAGGTCTTGTAGAAAGCACACGCTGCATCGAGAAGGTAAGTAGGCGATACAATAGAGTCTTCTACTTGGAGTTGAGGCAGGCCTGTAGCTCTAACTGGATAGAGCACTGGACTCCAAATCCGGGGGTTGTGGGTTCGAATCCCTCCAGGCCTGCCAGTTCGAGGCTTTGTGGTTGTGTGGGTGTTGTGGAGTGAGTTGTTCACGATAGGTTTTCGGTGCTGCAAAAGATAAAGACGTTTGTAGGTGAAGTTCAGTCTGAGATGAAGCGAGTCTCGTGGCCCAAGAGGGACGAGGTGATCGGTTCGGCAACGGTAGTCTTGGTCCTGGTTGCCATCGTGATGGTGGTCACGGGTGTGCTGGACAACGTGTTTGAGCTCCTAATATACGGACTACTGGGCCTCGGCTGATGATGGTCGTGGAGGTTTAAGTTGGAACAACAGGCTAGGTGGTACGCCATTCATGCGCACTCGGGCCAGGAGAACCGCGTCAAGGAGAACCTCGAGAACGCCGTCCGAAAACTGGATTACGGTAATCTCATCGAGGAAGTACTGATCCCGTGCGAGGAAGTCGCTGAGATAAAAGGGGGCAAGAAATCGATCACAACGCGCAAGTTCTTCCCCGGCTATGTCCTTGTGAGGATGGTGCTAAACGATGACACCTGGTACCTTGTCAAGAACACGCCGGGTGTCAGCGGCTTCATAGGAGCTGGCCGGACGCCGGTGCCGCTGGACGATGAAGAGGTCAGGGGCATCATTGAACGCGAGAAGGAAGAGCAGCTCAAGCCGAAGCCGAAAGTCATGTTCGAGATCGGCGAACGGGTGAAGATAACCGAGGGACCGTTTGCGAACTTCATGGGAATGGTTGACGAGGTAAACATCGAGCGCGGCAAGCTGAAGGTTATGGTGGAGATATTCGAACGTCTCACGGCTGTTGAACTCGAGTTCTGGCAAGTCGAGAAATCCTAAGGTATGAGGATACGATGGGCAAGAAAGTCATAGGGAAAATCAAGTTGCAGGTTCCTGGGGGCCAGGCGAATCCGGCTCCGCCTGTGGGGCCGGCTTTAGGTCAACATGGGCTCAATATCATGCAGTTTTGTCAGGAGTTCAATGAACGGACGAAGGGTAGTGCGGGACTTATAATCCCTGCGGAAATACTGGTCTATGAGGACAGAACGTTCACGTTCGTCACTAAAACGCCGCCGGCGTCGGTGTTGCTGAAGCGTGCCGCACAATTGGCCAAGGCCTCGGGCGTCCCGAACAGGGAAAAGGTGGGAACCGTGACGAACGCGCAGATCAAGGAGATAGCGGAACTGAAGGCGCCGGATCTGAGTGCGTCAAGCATTGAGGCTGCGACGAGCATGATCCGCGGCACGGCGCGAAGTATGGGCATCGAAGTCACCGATTGAGATGGCCTGTTCCGGTTGCACGTTGAGACTTGTCTTTGTGGGAGGGATTCCCCGTTTGAACCACAGGAGGTACACTAATGTCCAGGCATAAGAGCAAGAGGTACGCGGCCGTGGTGGAACAGGCCGAACGCGACAAGCAGTACAAGCTTGAAGAGGCGGTTGCGATCACCAAGAAATGCGCCACGGCGAAGTTTGATGAAACGGTTGAGCTGGCTTTCAAGCTCGGAGTGGACCCCCGGCAGGCGGAACAGATGGTGCGCGGTACAGTCATGTTGCCGCACGGCACCGGCAAGCAGTTGCGTATAGCTGTCTTTGCCAAAGGCGAGAAGGAGAAGGAGGCCGAAGAGGCCGGAGCGGACTTTGTCGGCTCCGACGACCTTGTCGAAAAGGTTCAGGGTGGATGGTGCGACTTCGACGTCGCAATATCCACGCCTGATATGATGAGAAGTGTCGGCAAGCTGGGTCGGATTCTAGGTCCTCGCGGGTTGATGCCAAACCCGAAGTCGGGCACGGTCTCGTTTGATCTCGCGACAACAGTGACGGAGTTTAAGAAGGGCAAGGTGGAGTTCAGGGTTGACAAGAACGCAAATATTCACGTGCCGGTCGGGAAGGCATCCTTTCCAGAAGGTCAGCTTGTTGAGAACGCGTCGGCGGTTATCGAGAGCATCGTCAAGTCGAGACCCGCGTCTGCAAAGGGCACGTACCTGAGGTCGGTCGCAATGAGCAGCACAATGGGGCCCGGGCTGAAGCTTGACCGACAAGCGTTGGCGGAAGCATTCGGCAGATAGCCGATTCGGCTTTGAAGACTACCGTTCACACCTGGAG
This sequence comes from uncultured bacterium, assembly GCA_964524145.1. GTDB lineage: Bacteria > Hydrogenedentota. The sequence continues at coordinate 23,118 of CAZGCA010000044.1, forward strand.
AACAATCATGAGCAAGAGGCATCGTCTTTTCAGTTCCGAGTCAGTCACCGAAGGTCATCCGGACAAAATCGCCGACCAGATATCCGACGGGGTACTCGACGCGATCTACAAGCAGGATAAGTACGGCCGCGTGGCCTGCGAGGTAATGGTTACGACCGGGATGGCGATAATTGCCGGCGAGATAACCACGACGGCGCAGATCGAAGTGCCCAAGATCGCCCGCGACGTCATAAGGGATATTGGATACACCGATGCTTCGTACGGGTTTGACTATGAAACCTGCGCCGTGCTCACTTCCATTGACGAACAGTCTCCCGATATTGCACGGGGTGTCAAGAGACGGAAGGAAGAAGAACAGGGGGCCGGCGACCAGGGCATGATGTACGGGTACGCGACCGACGAGACGCCTGAACGCATGCCGGCGCCGATCCTTCTCGCGCACAAGCTCACGCGCCGCCTCGCAGAAGTCCGGAAAGAGGGAATCCTTGATTTCATAAGGCCTGACGGCAAGGCGCAGGTCACCATCGACTATGCTGACGACCGCCCGAGCAGGATAGTCAACGTGGTGGTCTCGACACAGCACTCCCCCGGTATCACGGGCCGGAACGGCGAGATGACCAAGGCGGCCAAATCCAAGGTCGTGCGGCACGTGATCAAACCTGTGCTGCCGCCCGAACTGGTCGGCCGCAAGAGAATAGACTACTTCATTAACCCGACGGGCCGTTTCGTCGTGGGAGGGCCTCAAGGCGATTGCGGGGTGACGGGCAGGAAGATAATCGTGGATACGTACGGCGGCATGGGCCGGCACGGCGGCGGCGCGTTCTCCGGCAAGGACCCGTCCAAGGTTGACCGGTCGGCAGCGTACATGATGCGACACGTTGCAAAGAACATTGTTGCGGCGCGTCTTGCGAAGCGGTGTGAGACGCAGGTGGCTTATGCGATAGGCGTTGCGAAGCCGGTGTCGGTGTATGTTGACACGTTTGGCACCGGTGTTATTTCGGACGAGCGTCTGGCGGCGATAGTGCTCGACAACTTCGACTTCCGTCCGGCGAAGATCATTGAATACCTCAAGCTGCGAAGGCCAATATACAAAAAGACGGCGGCCTACGGTCATTTCGGTCGTGAAGAGCGGGATTTCACGTGGGAGAGAGTGAACAGGGCAAAGGATCTGAGGAAGGCTGCCAAGACGCGCAGCAAGGTACGGTAAGATGAACTACGATATCAACGATTTGTCGCTGGCTGCCAAAGGCAAGAAACGAATAGAGTGGGCCGATGGTGATATGCCCGTCCTGAGGCGCATTCGCGACCGGTTCGCTCGCGAGAAGCCGTTGCGCGGAATGCGCATGTCGGCCTGCCTGCACATTACCGCCGAGACCGCCAACGTTGCGCGGGCTCTGAAGGCCGGAGGTGCGGACCTCGTGCTCTGCGCTTCGAACCCGCTCTCGACCCAGGACGACGTGGCGGCCTCGCTCGTGAAGCACTTTCGCATTCCGATGTTCGCGTGCAAGGGTGAGGACCGCAAGACGTATTACCGCCACATTATTGCCGCGATAGAGCACCGGCCGAACATCACGATGGACGATGGGGCGGATCTCGTCTCAACGATACACTCGAAATACGCTTCACTTGCTAAACAGGTGCTCGGCAGCATGGAGGAAACGACGACGGGAGTCATACGGCTGCGTGCAATGGAGAAAGACAACGCGCTAAGAATACCTGTTATCGCAGTCAACGACGCCGACACGAAGCATCTCTTCGACAACCGGTACGGCACGGGCCAGTCAACGGTGGATGGTATAATACGTGCCACGGACATTCTCTTGGCCGGCAAGACGATAGTCGCCGCGGGATACGGGTGGTGCGGCAGGGGTTTTGCGATGCGCGCACGAGGCATGGGAGCGAACGTTATCGTAACGGAAGTGGATCCGACCCGGGCGCTCGAGGCCGTGATGGATGGTTTCAGAGTGATGCGCATGATCGACGCCGCACGGGAAGCCGACCTTATCTGTACGCTTACCGGCGACATAAGCGTGGTGGATGTGAAGCATTTCAAGGTCATGAAAGACGGTGCGATGGTGTGCAACTCGGGGCACTTCAACGTCGAGATCGACCTCGCCGCGCTGAGGAAAATGGCCAAGACCGTCCGCAGAAACGTGCGCAATCACGTCGACGAGTATTTGCTTCGAGACGGCCGACGCATACGGGTGCTTGGGCAGGGACGCCTGGTCAATCTCGCGGCCGCTGAAGGCCATCCGGCAAGCGTGATGGACATGAGTTTCGCCGTTCAGGCGCTGACGAGCGAGTGGGTTGTGAAAAACCGGGACAAGCTTGAGCCCAAGGTGTACGATGTGCCGAAGAAGATCGACCAGCAGGTTGCGCGGCTGAAACTTGCCGCGATGGGCCTCAAGATAGACGCGCTGTTGCCAGAGCAGAAGCGCTACCTGTCGTCGTGGAAGATGGGCACCTGAATTGACGCTTGACTCGATGCGTGTTACAATCCTACCAGTAGGACGAAGAGCCTATACGGTCGTTGGCGTTTATGACAAGGATCCCCAATGAAGCTGGAAAACTTCGCCTATCGCATAGTGCTGCGAACACTGGAACTGCTGCAGATAGACTATCATTATAAGATCCCAAAAGAGTCGGCGGACGAAATAGCACAGCAAATCAAGAACGAACTAACCAAACTCATGGATGGCGAGCCATCGAGTTGAATATGGCGCCGGGATGCCGGCGGGCCAGGATGCCCCGGAAAGCTGAGTGGTAAACTGAACCGGCGGGGGTTAGTCCTGCGTCTTCGCTGTTGCAGTGAGAGAAGAAGAGGAAGAGCAATGAAGATCGCGCTCATCGAACCGCAATCGCCCGACTACCATATTTACAGCGCAGAACCGTTGCCGAGGATTGGCCTGCCATTGCTCGGCACGATTCTTCGTGACAAGGGGCACGACGTAACGGTATTCTGCCAGGATCTCGCTCCAATAGACATGAGCAGGGTTCTTGAGGCCGACGTCGTCGGGATATCCACGACAACTTCGACGGCACCCGAGGGATACCGTATAGCGCAACGAGTCTCCCGCAAGGGCATACCGGTTATAATCGGCGGGGTACACGCCACGTTCCTTTCCGATGAAGCGTTGAACTACGGAGATTTCTGTATCAAAGGTGAAGCCGAACTGTCTCTCCCGATGCTTATCGAGAACCTCTCGAACGCGGATGCGTGGCCGTCAATTCCCGGATTGTCGTACGTTCACGGCGACGATGTCGTTCACAATCCAATTGGGCCAGCCGTTGAAGATCTCGACTCCCTGCCGATACCCGATTTGAACCTGCTCGATTCCGACGAGCGTATGAAGACGACGCCCATACTGACGTCGCGCGGCTGCCCGTACGATTGCGAATTCTGTGCGGTCACGACGATGTTCGGCAGAAAGTACCGGTTTAGGCACAGCGACGGTGTCATTCAGGAACTGCACCGGAACACGAGACCGCACGTCTTTTTCTATGACGACAACTTCACGGCGAACCCGGCGCGCACGAAGGAGCTTATAGAACGCATAGCGCGCGAGGGATTTGGGTTCAGTTGGTCTGCCCAGGTTCGTGCCGACATTTCGCGCGACAGAGAGATGCTCGAGCTGATGCGCCGCTCCAACTGCAGACACGTCTATATTGGATTCGAGTCGGTCAACCCGCGGACGCTCGAAGCGTACAACAAGAGACAGACCGTCGAGGAGATCACGGAGAGCATAGACCGGTTCCACTCCCACGGGATAGGTATTCACGGGATGTTCGTTCTGGGGTCAGACGAAGACGACCCGGAAACCGTGCGGCAGACCGCGGAGTTCGCGCTCAAGCACAAGATCGATACCGTACAGTTCCTCATTCTGACACCGATACCCGGCAGCCGCACCTATGATCGACTCGATAGCGAGGGACGCATATTCAGCAAGAGATGGGAGCTCTTCGACGGTCTTCACGTTGTGTTCGAGCCTGCGAAGATGACTCCGTTCACGTTGCAAACGGAGATCATCAAGGCCCATAAGCGATTCTACTCGTTGCGCGAATGTTTGAAGAAAGTGCTCCAGTTCCAGTTCTACAACGCTGTATTCCGATACATAGGCAACAAGATAGTCCGGCGGTGGAGGCGAGCAAACAAGCCGCTTATCAAGCAGTTGAAGTTCTACCGGTTCTGGGAAAGCGGGATCGAGTCCGTGCGCAGGACCCGGAAGAGGGTTGTCAAGTCCAAGCTGTACAGGGATCTCGAGCGCGCGAAAAACAAGAGGTGGGGAAAAACCCGCCGGGGCACGCACACCCAAAACGGACATACGAACTAGGCACAAGCATCGTCAAGATGGGCACAAGATGGCACCGGATTCGTCCCGAACGAGCAGGTTCAAAGAGCGGATCGTCATCAAAGGTGCTCGCGAACACAACCTCAAGAACATCAGCCTCGAAATACCACGAAACAGGCTTGTTGTCATCACGGGCCTGAGCGGTTCCGGCAAGTCAACACTCGCGTTCGACACCATCTTCGCCGAAGGCCAACGCCGCTACGTCGAAAGTCTCTCGGCCTACGCGCGACAGTTCCTCGAACAGATGGAGAAACCCGACGTGGACTATATCGAGGGTCTCTCCCCGGCCATCTCGATAGAACAGAAAGCCACGTCGCGCAACCCGCGATCGACGGTGGGCACCGTGACGGAGATCTACGACTACCTGCGCGTGCTCTTCGCTCGTGTGGGCACGCCCCACTGTCCGGCGTGCGGCAAAGAGATAAGCTCTCAGACGCCGCAAGAGATCGTTGACCACATACTGCGGCTTCCCGAGCGGACCAGGGTGCAGTTACTGGCGCCGCTTGTCCGCGGACGCAAAGGCGAGTATCGAAAACTCTTTGACGACGTGCGCCGCCAGGGATACGTGCGCGTGCGCGTTGACGGCGATGTGCTGGACCTGGGGGAGGACATCGTTCTCGACAAGTACAAGAAGCACGATATCGATGTCGTCGTAGACCGGCTTGTTATCAAGAGCGGTATCGAGAAACGTCTCACCGACTCTGTCGAGACGACGCTCAAGCTTGGGGCAGGCATTCTGAGGCTGGTATGCGAGCGTCCCGACGGCCGCCGGACCGAAAGCCTGCGCAGCGAGCATTTCGCGTGCGTTGACTGCGGTGTCAACTTCGAGGAGCTCGAACCGCGGATGTTTTCGTTCAACAGCCCGCACGGCGCGTGCCCGGCCTGCACGGGCCTCGGCACGACAATGGATCTGGACCCCGACCTGGTTGTACCGGACAAGTCTTTGTCGCTCGAGCAGGGTGCCGTCAAACCGTTTGTCTCGAGGTCAGGCTCCTCAACGTACTACAACTCGATGGTTCGGCAGGTTGCCTCGCATTACGGTGTGACCGAGACTATCCCGTATCGAGAGATCCCGGAGGACGTTCAGCAGAAGCTGCTCTATGGTACGGGCGACGAGCAAATAGAGTTTGTTCTGAAGCGCGAGCACCGCCGGCACGTTTTCAGGAGGCCGTTTGAAGGCGTTATCAACAACATGGCGCGCCGGTTCAAGGAGAGCGGGTCGCAGGCTGTTCGAGACGAGCTCGGGCAGTACATGGCCGCCAGACCGTGTCGCGCCTGCGGCGGTGCGCGACTGAGGCCCGAGAGCCTGGCGGTGATGGTTGGCGAGAGTTCGATAACCGAGGTTACGGCACTTTCGATAAAGCGTGCGCTGACGTTCTTCAAAGAGCTCGAGTTAACGCCGAGCCAACAGACAATAGCGCGGCGCATTCTCAAAGAGATACGCGACAGGCTGAAGTTCATGATGGACGTCGGGCTCGACTACCTGACGCTGGACAGGCATGCCGGCAGCCTTTCGGGCGGGGAGTCGCAGCGCATACGGCTTGCGACCCAGATAGGTGCCGGGTTGGTCGGTGTGTTGTACATCCTCGATGAGCCGACTATCGGCCTGCACCAGCGCGACAACAAGCGGCTGCTTGCCACGTTGCTGCGCCTGCGCGATCTCGGCAACACGGTGATCGTCGTCGAACACGACGAGCAGACCATTCGTGCCGCGGACTATATCGTCGATCTCGGTCCCGGAGCGGGAGCGCACGGCGGTCGGGTGGTCGCGACCGGCACGCCGAAGGGCATCATGCGGAGCAGAAAGTCCCTGACGGGCCGCTATCTCAAAGGAGACTTGGAGATAGAGGTACCCGAGGAGCGCCGAACCCCGGACAACACGTACATCACCGTCTTTGGCGCTCGACACAATAACCTCAAAGGCATCGATGTCTCGTTTCCGGTCGGCGTCTTCACCTGCGTGACCGGCGTGTCGGGTTCGGGCAAGTCGAGCCTTGTCAACGAGACGCTGTACCCCATCGCCGCGCGAGAGCTCCATCGTTCGCACGCCAAGCCGGGAGCGTACGAGCGCATCGCGGGCCTCGACTGTATCGACAAGGTGATAGACATAGACCAGTCGCCGATAGGGCGGACCCCCCGGTCCAACCCGGCGACCTACACGGGGCTGTTCACGTTCATCCGCGAGATATTTTCGAAAGTGCCCGAGTCGCGTGCGCGCGGATACCGTCCGGGCCGGTTCAGCTTTAACGTGAAAGGCGGCCGGTGCGAAGCGTGCAAGGGCGACGGTCTGATCCGGATAGAGATGCATTTCCTGCCCGATGTCTACGTCACGTGCGAGGTGTGCCGTGGCCAGCGGTACAACCGCGACACGCTCGAAATACGGTACAAGGGTCGCACTATCGCCGAGGTGTTGGAGATGACCGTCGAGGAAGCGCTCGCGTTCTTTCGGAACGTGCCGCGCATCAAGCGCAAGCTCCAAACGCTCTACGACGTGGGTCTCGGCTACATCAAGCTCGGTCAGTCTTCGACGACGCTCTCGGGCGGCGAGGCGCAACGGGTGAAGCTTGCCACGGAACTGTCGCGTGTCAGCACCGGTCGAACGCTCTACATGCTCGACGAACCGACTACCGGTCTGCACGTTGCCGATATTGACCGGCTCCTCGACGTGCTGCACCGGCTCACCTCCGCGGGCAACACGGTAGTGGTGATCGAACACAACCTCGACGTTATCAAGACAGCGGACCACATTATCGACCTCGGGCCGGAAGGCGGTGATGAAGGGGGCTATGTGGTTGCGACCGGCACCCCGGAAGAGGTTGCCGCGGAACGGCGGTCCTACACCGGCAAGTTCCTGCGTGCTATACTCTCACCGGCGAGGCGACGTCAGGCGGCTTCTTGATGGAGGGCTACAAAGGTGTCAGAACTATCTTCGGCAGGGTCCATTAGCGACGTACCCGGGGTCCGTGTCGGTCACGCGCAGAACGTGGACGCCAGGACCGGGTGCACGGCGGTGCTGTTTGACGACGGTGCCGTCGGCGGTGTTGACGTTCGGGGTTCCGCGCCCGGCACGCACGAGATCGAAACGCTCAAACCGGTCCGGCTCGTCGAGCGTGTGCACGGCGTGTTTCTGACCGGCGGAAGCGCGTTCGGTTTGGGGGCGGTCGCCGGCGTCCAAAGATACCTCGAGGAGCAAGGTATCGGTTTTGACACGTCGGCCTGCAAAGTCCCGATTGTGCCCGCTGCCGTCATATACGATCTTGCGGTCGGGGACGCGTCTGTGAGGCCCGGTCCCGATATGGGGTATGCCGCAGCGATAGCTGCAAGCCGCGAGGAGTCGGGCGAAGGACTTGTGGGCGCGGGAACGGGCGCGACGGTGGGCAAGATGATGGGGTACGAGAACGCCATGCCGGGAGGCGTCGGCACGTGCTCGATGAAGTTGGGCGAAGACGTCGTTGTCGGCGCGCTCGCCATCGTCAACCCGCTCGGCGATGTACGCGACCCTGAGACAGGTGAGATTGTCGCCGGGGCACGCGGTCAGGACGGCGGCTATTTGGATTCGGCACGCTGCATACTGCACGGTCCGGAGCCCACGCTCGCTCCTTCGAGCAACACCACCCTTGTCGTAGTCGCCACCAATGCGGGGTTGACGAAGGAGCAGGCGATAAAGGTGGCGCAGATGTCCCAGGACGGTCTCTCGCGCGCAATATCGCCAGCGCACACGATGTTCGACGGCGACGTGAGCTTCGCATTCTCAACGGGTGCGCTCGATACGGATGTCAACAGGATAGGAGTAGCTGCCGCTTGCTTGACTTCACGCGCGATTGTACGTGCGGTGAAAGCCGCCGCTGGAGGGTCGGCATGACGGACTGGTCCGCAGTACGGGATCTTTTTCCTGTAACACGCAACGTGGTCTATCTCAACTCCGGTTGGACGGGGCCGTCTCCCGAACCGGTGATAAACGAGGAGATCGAGGCGCTTCGGTGGGTCAACGATGGCGGAATGTCTTTCTCGAGGCAGGACGAGGTTGTGGACCATCTCAGCCGTGCGCGGGCGGGGATAGCCCGGATTCTCGGTGCGGACGTCGAGGAGATAGCGTTCACCCACGGCACCACGGAAGGTATCAACATCGTCCTGAACGGCATGCGTTGGCAAAGGGGGGACGTCGTGCTGACAACCGATATCGAGCACTCGGGCGGTCTCATCCCGACGTACAACCTCGCAGACCGGTACGGGGTCGAGCTCGATATCGCGCGGTTGACATCTTCCACGTCGCACGTCGACACGCTGACCGAGCATCTGACCAAGAAACCGAAACTGCTCGTGTTGAGCCATGTCAGCTACGCAACGGGCGAACGGCTGCCGGTGAGAGAGATTGCCGATGTCGCGCACGAGAACGGCACAAAGGTGCTGCTCGACGCGGCTCAATCTGCCGGTGTGTTCCCCGTTGACGTCAGAGGTATGGACTGCGATTTCTACGCGTTGCCGTTCCACAAATGGCTCGTTGGGCCGGACGAGACGGGCGCGCTTTTCGTGCGCAAGGAACTCGTCGACGAACTGTACTCGGGCTCGATCGGCTACGAATCGGTCGATTCTTACGACCTCGACGGGAGGTTCACGTTACGGAAAGGCGCGAAACATTTCGAGGTTGACTTCTTCAACGTCGGCATGATACGCGGTGCGCGGAGAACGCTCGAGCTCGCCCTTGAGCTCGGCATCGATGAGATAGAGAACCGTATTCGCGAGCTTACCGACTACCTCAAAGCCCATCTCGAACGGAGCGGCGTCGAGGTGTTGACGCCAAGAAACTGGGAGGACTCCGCCGGACTTGTCTCGTTCGTACTGCACGGTGTGGACCCGCGCGTGGCCAGCAGAGAGCTCGAACGGCGTGGGTTTGTGTTGCGCTCGATCAAGGAACCCTACTGTGTCCGCGCTTCCGTGCACTACTTCAACACTGAGGAAGAGCTGGACTCGTTCGTCGAGGCCCTGAAACACGTGCAGCGCGAGTTCAGATGAACGCCGACTACGAGCTGATCGACCATACTGCCGATCTCGGTATCAGGTTCGTATCTCCGACTCTCGAGGGTCTGTTCGAGGTTGCGGCCGCCACGCTTTCGGACCTCCTTTTCGGGGAGAGCACGATCGCACTTGACCAGACCGAGCAGGTGAGCGTCAGCGCGGAGAACATAGAGGATCTGCTCGTCGAGTTATTGCGCGAGCTGCTGTATCTTTGGGGGGTGGGAAAGCTGGCATTCTCGGAGGCGCACATCAAGATATCCGGCGAAACGAGTCTGGTGGCGGAGGTGCGCGGCGAGACGTTCGATCCGCAACGCCACGCCGTCGAGAACGAGATAAAGGCCGTCACGTACCATCAGCTCGAAGTGAAAAAGGTGGGCGACGCCTGGCACGCCCAGGTCATCTTCGACATCTAGCAAGGGCTTCGACCTCAAGCCGAAAGTCCGATGCCCCGACGGGTGAATACGCTGCAATTCTTGTCCGGCCGGGCTTCTTGTTATTCTGAGCGTCAGCGAAGAATCTCAATCGTACACGTAGCGCCTCAAAGGCGAGATTCTTCGCTGGCGCTCAGAATGACAGTCTTAGTTGATGGTTTGAAAACTTGACTCATTTGTTAAGCGTTGCCTTCATAAAGACGGCTGGTCTTGGTGTTGTTCCGCGAGCATGCTGCCGACCCGTTGAATGTGACGGCTCACAATCAGTTGACACCCTGGGGCGCGTTGTCGTATTGTAAGAACAGGGTGCGAACAGAATGGATGGTAGTTGTACCCCAATTCCCCACCGGTGAATACAAAGGAGGACACATGCACAATACATATACGGCCATAACGAAGCAGGATGGCAACTGGTGGATCGGCTGGATAGAAGAGGTCCCCGGCGTCAACTGCCAAGAAAAAACCCGCGATGAGTTGCTTGAGACTCTCAGGATCACCTTGAAGGAGGCTCTTGAACTGAATCGAGAGGAAGCGCTTCGCGCTGCGGAACGTGACTACGTGGAGGAGCAGATCACGATATGAAGCGTCGGCAACTCCTCAAGCACCTTAAGGAGAACGGGTGCTTCTTACTCCGGGAGGGCGCCAAACATTCGTGGTGGTCGAACTCCTCAAGAAGCAGGAGATCTGCCGTACCAAGGCATAGTGAGATCAACGATTTGCTCGCACGAAAGATCTGCCAGGATTTGGGAATTCCCTCTGCGGCCAAGTGACGCCGCTGCAAACTGGGAGTCGTGGGAATGGGGGACAGTTGCGGCTGATCCAAGAGGCCATACGCATTGACACTCAAAGGCATTGGAGGTAGCGAATCGATATGAGGACGTTTTTTGATTGTATACCGTGCTTTGCACGTCAGACTTTGGATGCCGTTCGCCGGGCGACAGACGATGAGCGGATTCACGAGGAGGTGCTGCGCGCCACGTTACGCGCGATCAGCGAGATGGACCTGCGGCAGTCGCCCCCGGCCATGGGTTACAAGATCCATCGGCTTATTCGCGAACGCGTGGGTGAGTGTGACCCCTACCGCGAGATGAAGGAACGGTCGAACCAGCTGGCTCTTGCGGTGTATCCCACACTGAAATCGCAAATCGAACGTTCGACCAAGCCTTTCGAGGTTGCAGTGCGGTTGGCCATTACCGGGAACATCATGGATGTTGCCGTGAAGGGCGACGTGGACCAGATCGACGTTAACGAGGCGATCGAACATGCGTTGACAGACCCACTTGACGGCGATATTGACGGGTTCGCCGACGCGGTAACAACAGCCAATAGCATCCTGTACCTGGCGGACAACGCTGGGGAGATCGTGTTTGATCGGTTGTTGATCGAGCAGCTCCCGCGTGAGAAAGTGATGGTCGCGGTCCGAGGCGCTCCAGTGATCAACGACGCCACGATGGTGGATGCCCGGGCAGCCGGTATCACGGAGCTGGTCGACGTGATAGACAACGGGTCGGATGTGCCGGGCACCATTCTCGAAGAGTGCAGCGCAGACTTTCGTAGCCGGTTCGATGAAGCCGGCCTGATTATCGCGAAAGGACAGGGCAACTACGAGACACTCAGTGAGGTCGAGCACGAGATATTCTTCTTGCTTAAGGCGAAGTGCCCCGTGATCGCCAGGGATTTGGACTGCGACGTCGGAACCCTTGTTCTGCGGCGCTCGAGTCATGCCGTGGTTACGTTTGAAGAAAGTCGTAGGAGATAAGGGACGAAATGGAAACAGGGGAGAAGCACCCATTTCGCTGTTTTCCTGTGTTTGTCGGGCTGCACATGTAGGGTACTGTCATGAACGGGCAAGAGAAGATCAAAGTCGAGCGGGTTGACGAGTACACGTGGGATATTCCGAAGACGGGCGGGATGCGCGTCTCGGGACGGGTGTACGCCGACGAGAAGCTCATCGTGCCTATCCAGCGCGACAACTGTGTCGAGCAGATCAGGAACGTCGCGCATCTTCCGGGCATAGTGGGCCGCTCGTACGCGATGCCCGACGCGCATTGGGGGTACGGGTTCCCGATCGGCGGGGTGGCCGCGACCGACCCGGCGGAGGGCGGCGTGATATCGCCGGGCGGCGTGGGTTACGACATAAACTGCGGTTGCAGGCTGATGTCCACCCGGCTTGCGAAGAAGGACGTCGAACCCAAGCTGGATCGTATCGTCACCGGCCTATACAGAGACGTGCCGTCCGGTGTGGGTTCGTCCGGGGCGATCGAGAAGCTGAACGTCAAGGAGCTGAAAAAGCTGTTGCGCATGGGCAGCGCGTGGTCGATCGGCCGCGGCATGGGCAGCCAGGAAGACCTCGATCATATCGAAGAACGCGGCGCGCTCGAGTTCGCCGACCCGGACGCGCTCTCGGACCGGGCGCTCGAACGGGGCCGTGACCAGGTCGGCACGCTGGGCTCGGGCAACCATTTCCTGGAAATAGGTTACGTTGACGCGGTGTTCGATGGGAAGCTTGCATCGTTCTTCGGCCTCGATGTTGAGACGGTGACGCTGATGGTGCACACCGGGTCGCGGGGGCTCGGGTACCAGGTGTGCGACGACACGATCAAAACGATGATGGCAGCAACCGCGAAGTACAAGTTCGAGCTGCCCGACCGACAGCTTGCGTGCGCGCCTGTCGAATCGCCCGAGGGACAACGTTACCTGGGCGCGATGGCGGCCGCGGCCAACTACGCGTGGACGAACCGGCAGGTAATCATGTCGCTGACACGCGACTCGTTCCATCGGAACATCGGGATGGGCCCCGGCGACGTCGGCATATCGCTCATCTACGATGTCTGCCACAACATCGCCAAGCTGGAGGAGCACGTTGTAGAAGGCGAGAAACGCAGGCTGTGCGTCCACCGTAAAGGAGCCACCCGTGCGTTTCCACCGGGCCATCCGGCCATCCCGGCAGCGTACAAACAGGTCGGCCAGCCCGTGCTCGTGCCGGGCTCGATGGGCACGGCGTCATACCTCTGCGTGGGAACCGAAGTAGCCATGGAGAAGAGCTTCGGAAGCGCGTGTCACGGGGCAGGCCGAGTGATGAGCCGCAAGAAAGCGTTGAAGATCGCTCGCGGCAGAGGTATCGCTCGCGAGCTCGGCGACCAGGGGGTGGTTGTTCGGTCGCGCGGCAAACGGACGCTCGCCGAAGAGATGCCCGAGGCGTACAAAGACGTTGACGCGGTTGTCGACGTCATGCACAACACCGGCATCTGCAAGAAGGTGGTCCGTATACGGCCGTTGGGCGTCGTGAAGGGTTAGCCGGCCAGAATTGCGGGCTAGCTCGACAGCTCGTCCCAGATTATCCTGAAGACCTGCGCCGAGTAGAGCAGCATCATGTGACCGTGGTAGTCGACCCGGACGTTTTTCACGTCGCCCCCGAGGATGGCAGTGGTGCGAGGCACGAGCATCTCGTCAAGGCTTGACCATACCGATACCACGCAGGTTTTCCTCGATCGTTTCTCGTACACGTTGAGGTCGTCCAGGAACTCGCTTCCGGGTCGCATCTGTCGAGTGTTGACCCCCGGCGCGAACCGGGCAAGCCTCGATCCGTGATGCGGGCTGCCCAGCGTGATGAGCGTGCCGACTTTGTCCTCGCCGCCGAGCACCGTAAGGTAGTACCTCGATACTATCCCGCCCATGCTATGTGCAACGATGTCCAGCTTTGCGGCGCCGGTTGTTTCGAGGACTGTGTCAATTCTGTCGCTGAGCTGTTGCGCAAAATCGCTGATATCCCCCAGTTTGGGCTTAAGATCGATCGCGAACACCTGTGCAACACCGTTCTTCTTCAATCGTCTCCGGACCTTGTTCCAGCACGACCCGTTGCAGGAGTATCCGTGAACGAGAAGCACAGGGTTGTGAGCGAGTCGAAGATGCATGGATGTCGGGCGTACGCGTCGGATTAGCGAAAACAGCTGAGTGATGTGCGTCCGCACCGAAGCAAGCACCTCGAGCACCATGGTCCGGAAGACCCGCGACGGTTTGCGCGCGTCATCGAGCGGTTCGGTTTCTCTGCCACGGCTGAGCAGCGCCGCGAGCACGAACTCGGCCAGCGTCAGGAGCGTCTCGATGGCGACGAATGCGCAAAGGACAATTCCTATGACTATCAGTACCGATACCATCTTCTGGGCACCTCACTGTCCTCGAGCCGAGCGACTCACCGTACCGCGTAGAGCAAACCTACCACAACGCCACGGCTATGTCAATCCGTTTACCACAACCGGTGTTGTGGCACATCCGTGGTGAAATATGCGAGCTATGCTCGCACTCGTCACGCCTTGCGACTCCTGGCCGGCGGGAGGTGGATTGCGCCCTCGAGCACGGCCTCGGCGCTTTCCCTGAGCGCTTCCGAAAGCGTTGGATGCACGTGTATCGTGTGTGCGATCTCTTCGGCGGTGCATTCGATCTGCATGGCGAGCGCGGCCTCGGAGATGAGCTGCGACGCTTCGCCACCGAGTATGTGTACGCCCAGCACCTCGGCAGTGTCCGCGTCCACGACGATCTTGACGAACCCTTCCGGTTCGCCCATCGAAAGAGCGCGCCCGTTAGCCGCGAACGGGAACCGGCCGACTCTTGCGGTGATCCCGGCCCCGGCGGCCTCGGACTCGGTCATACCGACGCTGGCGACTTCGGGCGTGCTGAACGTGCAGCTGGGCACAACCCGGTAGTCCATCCGGTTGTCTCCGCCTGTGGCGTTCTCGGCGGCCGCAATCCCTTCTGCCGACGCTACATGAGCGAGCAGCTTGCCGCCCACAACGTCGCCAATCGCATAGACGCCGGCGACGGAGGTTTCCATCCGCTCGTTGACAACGATCGCGCCGTTTTCGGTCTTAGGTTGTACCTTGCCGAGAACCTCCGAGTTGAGCTTGCGACCGACCGCGGTGAGCACGCGCGTGGTGGTGATGGTCTTCTTGCCCTTCGCGGATTCGAGATCGAGCTTCGCAGTGCTCTTCAACCGGCGTACTGCGCCAACCTTGGTCGACAGGTGCATATTGATCCCTTGCCGTTTCAGCATGGCCTTAAGCTGGTTGGATATATCTTTGTCCTCGAGCGGGAGCACGCGCGGCAGCATCTCGATCAGGTGTACCTCGGCCCCGAACGCGCTGTATATGCAGGCGAACTCGACGCCGACCGCGCCGGCGCCGACTATGGCAATGCTCTCCGGAACGTCGGGCATCGAGAGCGCGTCGCGGCTGGTGATCACCGTCTTTCCATCTCGCGGTATCGAGGGTATCTCGGCCGGTTCGCTGCCTGTCGAGACGATGATCGACCGGGCCGTCAGCGTGCGGCTCTTGCCCTTCTGTTTCACGACCAGCTTCGCAGGGGACTCGACGGACGCCGTTCCGTTGACAACCTCTATCCCGTTGGATTTCATGAGGCCGGCGACACCGTTGCGCAACTGGTCGACAATCCCGTCCTTCCTCGCGTAGATGCTCTCGATGTCGGGTTCGGCGCCCGTGCAGCGTATGCCGAACTGCTCGGCGTTGCGCATCTTCGAGAGAAGCGTGGCAGAGGCTATCAGGGTTTTGGTGGGAATGCACCCCCAGTTCAGGCATGTGCCTCCGAGCAGCTCGCGTTCGACGATCGCCACCTTCGCGCCGCGTTGCGCCGCGCGTATTGCGGCGACGTACCCGCCCGGCCCGCTGCCGACAACAGCGACATCATATTCGGTCTTTGTGGAAGCAGTCAATTTCGGCTCCTTTCTTGCGGTACAGATGGCAGGACAGTCATGACTCGAGGACGTCCGGGTTTTCCAACAGCTCTTTCACACGTGACAGGAACTGAGCTCCCAACGCGCCGTCAACGACGCGATGGTCGCAGGACATCGTCATCTTCATCAGGGGCCTGATCGTGGCCTTGCCGTCAACGGCCACCACCTTGTCGGCGATGCGGCCGACTGCGAGTATACCGCTCTCGGGCTGGTTGATTATTGCCGTAAACTCCTCGACACCGAGCATGCCCATGTTCGAGACGGTGAACGTGCCGCCGACAAAGTCGTCCGGGAGCAGTTTGCCCTTGCGCGCGTTGTCGACGAGCGTACGCGACGCGGCGGCTATCTCGACGAGAGTCTTCTCAGACGCCTTGCGCAGAACGGGAACGATAAGCCCGTCGTCGAGCGCGACAGCAACGCCTATGTTCACGTCCGCGAGCAGCTCGATAGCGTCGCCGGCAAGCCGGGCGTTCACTCTCGGGAACTCGCCCAACGCTTTCGCGACCGCGGCAATGATTATGTCGTTCGGGGAGACGCGGAACCCCAGTTGCTTCTCGGTTTCGGCCACTATACGCGCCCGCATCTCCGCCGCGTTGGCCATATCGACTTCGAACGTGACGTAGAAGTGGGGCGCGCTGAACTTGCTCGAGGACATCCGTTCGCCGATGATCCGGCGCATCTGGGTGAGCGGAACCGTACGCGCAACCCGAGGATATATGTCCTCGGTCACGGACGCACGTTCGATGTCAGCTTTGACGATACGGCCTCCGGGTCCCGTGCCGGCCACCTTCGTTATGTCCACTCCCTTTGCGGCGGCGAGTTTTCGCGCAACAGGAGATATCTTCACCTTGCGAAGAGCGTCGGCAGCCCGCTTGACGTCGGCCTCGACAACGCGGCCGTCTGGACCTGTACCCTCGATTGTGTTGGTGTCGATACCCTTCTCCGCCGCGAGCTTCCGCGCGCGCGGCGATACAAACTTCCTGCCTGCGGGCGGAGCGGCAACCGGGAGGGGTTGGGCAGGCTGTTGAGCTTGCGCAGCGGGCGCAGCCCCTTGAGGAGCCGCGGCGGCTGGGGTTGCAGCCTCGTACTTGTCGAGCGGCGGAAGCTTATCGTCCTTGTCGCCCGCGAGCGCTATGACCGTCTTGACAGGCACGGTCTCGCCTTCAGGACAGAGTATCTTTTTCAGGACGCCGCTGACGGCGGACTCGACCTCGATCTCGGCCTTGTCGGTGCTGATGACGAGAATGACCTCGCCCTTCTTGATCGCGTCGCCTTCCTGTTTTAGCCAGGAGTGAATGGTGCCCTCTTCCATCGTTTGGCCCATCTTGGGCATGATTATCTCGGTTATCATGTCAACTAGTTCTCCGCCGTTTCGTGTTCGGATCAATCCATCCGTTGTTCTCAAGCCGCTGCAACCCGTCCAGTACGAGTTGTGTCAGGACATCGTCGGCTGTCAACTCGCAGAACGTTTCGAGCGCTTTCTCGATCCCGTCTGCATCGACCACATCGCGCACCTTCACCGCCTCCGGATCGGTAGGTTCGTCGTAGCAGAGCGCAGCAGCGACGCCAAGCGATATGGCTTGCGGCGTGACGTTCTGCGAGACGGCGTTATTGGCCGCGCCAACGAGCCTGTCTTGCGGACCAAGCTTACGCACGGGATCATTTGCCACGCGCGCAACAGTGTCCTCGAGCGCAGCGTTGCCGAACCGCCGAACAAGGTCGGCGATGTGGTCGTTTAGTTCAGTTTCGTCCATCGAGTGTTTTCGTATGAGCGCGAGCTTCGATTCGGCCATGGCGGCCTCTACAAACGCCAGAATCTCCCCGTCCGCCACGGCCTCGTGAATGTATGTGTGTCCCCTGAGATAGCCGAGGTATGCGGCGACCGCGTGGCCCGTGTTGTGGACGAAAAGCTTTCGTTCGACGTACGCGACGAAGTTCTCGCGCGGTTCGAGACCCTCTATTGGAGGGATAGGGCCGCGAAACGCTGCCTGGTCCACCGGTAGCCGGCAGTACTCCTCGACGACCACGAGAAGCGGGTCACCCTTTCGCATCTCCGGAGTCATGATCGGAACCATCCGACCGATACTGGCGTTGACGAACCCTATCCTCGAATCAAGCGCCCCGGCGTGTTCGGCAGCGATGTGTTCCCGGACCTTGTTCTTCAAGTATCCGCCGGCGTCGAGCAGGTTCTCGCAGACGATGATGTCGAGAGGTGTCTCGTTCCCGGATTCGAACCGCTTCTCGAGCGCCCCTGCAATGCTTCCCGCCACGGGATCGAGAGCGTGGACGCCGACGGCGGTCGAGGCAATATCCGCATTTATCAGCACGTCGGTCGCTTCCGGGCTTCGACCGTCGACGCTGCAGACGTCCGCAACACGTATCGTTCCCTTCTTCTTGCCCGCAATTCTCAAGGGGTACTCGTTTCGATCGTTAAGCAATCTGACAAGCTCGGCGTCAACGTCCACAAAGACCGTCGTGTAGCCGCTTTGCGCATAGAGCTGCCCCAGGAACCCTCTGCCAATGTTGCCCGCACCGTACTGTACGGCTTTAGGGCGTGCGGAACACGACATCTGCAGGATGACCTTCTTGAGACCCTGGACGGAACGTCACAGTTTCGGGACTTTCTCCCAGTCGGCAAGGAACCGTTCAACCCCGATATCCGTGAGTGGATGTTTCGCGAGCTGCATTAACACCTTGAACGGGATCGTCGCGACATCCGCCCCTATAAGCGCCGCGTCAACAACATGGTTCGGCGACCGGATGCTGGCAACGATAATCTCGGTCTTGTACCCGTAGTTGTCGTAGATGGTCCTGATGTCGCGGACCAGGTCGATGCCCACCGTGCTGATATCGTCGATTCTGCCGACGAACGGGCTGATATACGAGCCGCCGGCCTTGGCGGCCAGGAGCGCCTGCGACG
Source organism: uncultured bacterium (assembly GCA_964524145.1). Classification (GTDB taxonomy): domain Bacteria; phylum Hydrogenedentota. The sequence goes on from CAZGCA010000044.1 coordinate 41,580, forward strand.
GAGAGAAACACAGGGTCACGTTGGTCTTGATCCTTTCGGAACTCAACCGTTTCACCGCTTTGAGCCCCTCGGGAATCAACGGTATCTTCACGACGATGTTCTTGTGGATTTTAGCCAGCTGGCGGCCCTCCTCGACCATCTCGTCGCATTTGAGCGAGACGGCCTCAGCGCTCACGGGCCCGTCAACTATCTTGCATATCTCCTCGATGACTTCCTTGAACGGTCGGCCGGTTTTCGCGACGAGCGACGGGTTTGTCGTGACCCCGTCGATGAGGCCGAGTTCCGTCGCCTCGCGTATCTCCTCGACGTCGGCTGTGTCTATGAAAAACTTCATGTCTGCGATCTCCTTTCCATAACCCGAAGACAAAACTCTCGGGGACCGTAATCATCGGTGGACTTGAACGAGAGGCATTATAGCAGATGACCTCCCACCGGACAAGGGGCCGTCACAGGCAGGATGTCCGTGGCGCCCACGCGGGTTTCGCGAGGTCATCTTTCCGATTCCTGCCGATTTCCGCTTGACAAGCGATGCGGGCGGGTATACCATGCGGGTGGGTTGCTGTCTCCGGTCGGAGTTAGCGAGTTGGTAGGGGCAAAAGGGGCTTAGGTGGGATAACATTGCTTCCCGAATCGCACAAGGCTTCGTTTCGGGGCCAGATGTCACATGTTCCGTCATTCTCTTGCCAAGCAGCTTCTCGAGCGCGGCTACGATATACGAACCGTGCAGAAACTTCTCGGACATAAGGACCTGAAAACGACGATGATCTATACCCGCGTCCTCAACCGGCAGGCAAAGCCGTCAACAGCCCCATGGACGATTTGTAGAGGAGAAACGAAGGTGTCTTATACAGAAACCATATATCCCCACGTCCCAGGTCTTGCAGATGGCTTAACCGTTTGTATTCACATGGCTTATGCCGGTTGGGGCGATGGGGTGTTATGCCGCGATTTCGCGGCCCAAAGGTGTTATGAAGAAACCATATAACCATTGTTCGGCAGAGAGGAATCATGCTCATGCGGAGCCGCAGCCCGTATGGAAACATCGAGTTCGCGCCGCTCTCGGAAGTGCCGGTGGGTAAGGAGTGGGCACATGATCCTTCTATGCCCACAAACGGTGAGCCTATCATCATTTGCAGGGGCACGCCTTACGACGAATTCCCGCTATGGCTGAATAGCTGGATGGAGGATGACAGTCGGTGGGACGATGAGGTCCATGCTGTTCACGAGCTCCTCAAGGCGGCGGCGCCGCTGAACGACGACTTTCGTATCATGCGCCTTCAAATCGCGTCTTACGAGGCGTGTCATTACTCGTTCCCGGATTCCCTGATGAAGCTGCTGGCGTGCATCGGCGCGGAGGTGGCCGACCGCGAGCTGATCACTGGCTGTGATGCACACTACGGGCCGCGCTGCGACGACGATGCGCGGCGACAGCGTGTCCGAGCATATGCGTCAATACTTGGAGATTGGGCGGAGCGAACCAGCTTCTCGGACTGTCTTTCCCGCCATCTCGACCACGAGGCCGATGTGCGCCACGTGCGTCAGATGTTGGGCCCGTGGACTAGGCTCAAGGCACTCTACGCACGCCGGCTCGCCCTTCTAATCCACTTGATTGAGAAGGAGGAAAGGGGATACGACAGCTATTCCAACCACCACTGCTATCCAGCGGCCGCCGAAATCGACCGCGAGATATTTCTTGCGGAGGGCATTCCCGGGGAGTCGATTCCCGACCCGCTTGACGAGCAGGCCTTCAAAGAACTCCTTGGTCGGGCCAATCCGCTCCTGGCAAACATCAGTTCCTATTATGCGGTGATCTGCCGTCTCCACCTTTTCCGTCACTTCGACATATGGATCTCGAGCGTCGGCTGCGGCGAATGGCGAAGGGCAATGCCTCCAACAGGGGAAAACCAGAAGGACGTTGAGAGGACCGTGGCCAACCTCGCCTGCGCTTTGAACGGATGGCTGGCTGGTCTCGATCCCGAGGCTTCGGCTCGGTCGTGGCCGGATGCCCTTGAGACTTGCGAGGAAGTGCAAAGCCTTCTCGGAAGCTCAACGCCACAGAAGCGATACCTTGTGGCCATGCTGTGGAAGCGTCTGAAACACCAGAAAGGCCACGCAGCGATCGACAGTAATCCGCAGTTGTTCCGAGCCAAGTGGATGACGCCAAACTAAGACGAGCCGAACAACGGCATGCAGGCGGACGCTCGTACCTCGCGCCGCTGATGCCTAACGTTAGATTGACGAAAGACCAAATGAAGCGACGCAAGATTCAGCCGGGTGAGAAACTGACGGTCCGCATGATCGAACGAGATCGAACGCTCCTGCTCGAACACACCTTCGGTGATCCCGAGTACGCGGAAAGGCTTCGGCCAGCCTCGGGCGGTGGCGGAAACTAAAAGGCATTGTGAAAGTACGGCTTCAAAACGGTGAGATTCGGAAGGCAGAAGTGCACTGGTACGAAGCACACGGGATAGGACGGAAGAAGATGAAGATTAAGAGACTCCTTGAGGAGGAACGATGACGATGGAACGGCAAGAACGAAAGTTTGCACTTTGCACCAGAAACGAGGAGTGTGACGATTTGGAATTGCACAAAGTCTATCAGATCCTCCCCGATGAGCATGCCGCGAAAGATGGATACCTGAGAATCGTCGATGAATCCGGTGAAGATTACTTGTATCCGGAATCATACTTCGTCCTTGTCAAACTTCCTCGCAAGGCGGAAGAAGCATTGTTGGTCGTGGATTGAGCGACGACCCACCACCTAACAACTCGCTGCAACCGACCGCCTACGGCGGCGGCTGAGCGGCGAAACGTTAGACTGACGAGAGACCAAATGAAGCGACGCAAGATTCAGCCGGGTGAGAAGCTGACGGTCCGCATGATCGAACGAGATCGAACGCTCCTGCTCGAACACACCTTCG
>CAZGCA010000044.1:44599-50428 GCA_964524145.1 uncultured bacterium
GTGATCCCGAGTTCGCCGAAACGCTTCGGCCAGCCTCGGGCGGCGGCGGGCGTGCGCAACTTCGCGCGCACGTACTATGTCCCGGCTACCGAAGTCATCTTTGAAATGACCATCGACGATGGCACGCGCAAGTATAGGTGGGTGTCCGAGCCGGTGGAATGTGTCGCGGATCACATCATGGGTTTTGGAGAGATCGTCTTCGCTCCTCTTGACGACTGAGTCGCGGGTCATGCTCCTACCGGCACCTGCCCAGAATCGTGCTGGTTTGCCCGCAACTCGCTGGCCCTAAATGCGTTAGCACTATGCTCCGGCTTCCCTTGCTCCCTTTTCCTCTTCATCGAAAAAAGTCCTTGACAAAGACTACAGGTGTATGCTACTGTATCAGTATGTAGGCGGTCGGAACAGGAGGTACGGCATGGCGGAATCACGTGGAAGCGGTCGCAAAAGGACTGATGTACCGAAGCTGTCTGAGCTGGAGTGGGAAATCTTGAAGCCGCTCTGGGAGAAGGGGCCGATGGCGGCGCGGGACATATATCAGGAGGTGCCCAAGAAGTACGGCTGGGCGTACAAGACGGTCAAGACGATGCTGTCCCGGCTGGCGAAGAAAGGTGCGATAACGTACGATCAGATAGGGAATTCGTATTTGTACCGCGCAGCGCATTCCCGGGAAGAGATGACGCGTGCAGCGACGCGTTCGTTCGTCCAGCGGGTGTTCGACGGCGCGCTCAACCCGTTTCTCGCATATTTTGCCGAAAGCGCGACACCGGAGGAGCTGAACCGGCTGAAACGCGAACTGTCCAAGTTGGAGAAGGAGAAGTCCGGCAACAAGGATAAATGAGAGGGGGGATAGAGATGGGAATCGAGTTCTTGAACGCATGCGGTGCTCATTGGGCCGGGTGGATGCTGCACATGTTCTGGCAGGCGGCGCTGCTTGTCGCGGTAGCGTGGGTGGCGACGCGCGCGTTCCGCAGGTCCTCGGCAAGTTTTCGTTACGCGATATGGCTGCTGGTGTTTGTCAAGCTGGTGCTCCCGCCGAGTTTGGCGACGCCGTGGTCGGCGGGGAACGTCGCGTCGAAACTCGTTGACACGCCCCGCAGCCGCGCGGTGCTGGACGAGTTGTCCGCACTCCAGCCAATCGAGCTGCAGGAACCGGCCCGTCCTCTGGCCGAACTCGACGTTGTCTCGCCGGAGACCGCCGTCCCGCAGACCGGCGTGGTCCAGGCAACGCCTGTCGTGAGCGAGCATACGGTGCCCGACCGGAAGACTCCATTGGGGCTGATGACACTGCTGATGTTGGGCTGGGCAGCGGTTGCTGTGAGCCTTTTCGCCATGTTGCTACTGCAATACTGGCGATATTCGCGCAAGGTTCTGCGTCACCTGTCGCCGGCATCGGAACCGGTCCGGGAGCTGTTCGCCAAACAGGTCGAAACGATGCATGTCCGGCGTAACGTTCGACTCATGGTATCGCCGACGGTTCAAACGCCGGCACTGTTTGGGTTCCGTCGACCGATAATCCTGTTGCCGGAAGGTGAAGAGGAACGGTTGTCGCAGGAAGAACTGTCGAACGTGCTCGCGCACGAGCTGGCGCACATCAAACGCAACGACATGCCGATCACATTGGCGGCGGGGTTGCTCAGTTGTGTGTATTGGTTCAACCCGGCAGTGTGGCTGGCGAACCTGTACTTGAGGAGGGAACGGGAAATGGCATGCGACGACGTTGTGCTCCGATCGACGAAACGTGAAGGCAAGAAGTACGCATCGACCATCGTGCACGTTGCCGAGTCGTTCACGGGCGGCGTCCCGGTGGCGGCGGGATTCCTGGGTTTGCTCGAACTCTCGGACAACCTGCTGCACCGCATCCGCTCGGTCGGCGACACGAAACGTGCGCGCCGGCTGGGATGGGGCTCCGCACTCGCGATTCTGCTGGTGACGGCGACGTGCGTGCCGATGGGAAGATGGTCCCGGGGTTCGGCCGCGCAAGAGCATCCCAACACGGCGACCGTGGACGAGGAGATCGAGCTGTACTATTCGAAAGCGCATCCCGAGGTGCAGGAGTTCGTTCGCTGGACAGCGAGAACCTTTGGTCGGCCCGGCACCGGTCTTTGGCTGCCGGAAAACGCGTTTGACGCGCTGACCCGGGAAGAACGCGAGGCGAAGATAGCGTATAACGTGCAGGCGCTCGAAGGCGAGTACGGTCGTCATCTGTGCACTGCTGTCGTTGAAGCGGGCGTTCTGAAAGGCGAGCGTCTGCTGCCGGGCGTGCTGAAAGTCGCCACCTACCATCGGGAGGACGCGAACTACGACTGCCGGCCCAAGTGGATGGGGGTTGCCGCGTTGGGCAGGTTAGGCAAAGAGCCGGCAGTGCCCGAGCTGATCCCGCTTGTCGATCACGGCAACAAGAACGTGCGGATGTGGGCGCGGGCGTCGTTGATGCGGCTGACCGACCAGAGCTTTGGCGCTGACAAACAGGCATGGGGAAACTGGTGGAACAGCACAGGCAAGACACCGAAACTTGACCAGGCGGCGCTCAAACCGTGGACGCCACCTGCCGGGGTTTCTCCTGCAAGGAAAGTGCTCGCATTTCGAGAACTCCCGCCAGAGGAGGCAGCGGACGTTGGGGGACCCGACCTGGACAAGATCCCGGGGAAGGTTGTATTCGAAGGGACCTACAACCACCGAAGCAGACGGCGTGACGCCGCGCCGAGCACGCTGGTCATCAGGCAGCAGCCCGACGGCGCGATAACCGCCATAGGGTATTTCTCTTCCCGCCCCTGGACCAATATCGCTGTCGGCACCAGGGACAACCGTCTCGTGGAGTATAGGTCGTTCGAACGTGCCTCGAAGGGCGAGCCAAGGTATGGAGCGGTTCACGAGTTCCAGGAAGGGAAAGTGAAATCCACAAAACACTATCGCGACAGAGAGCTCCAGGTACGGGAGATCCCCGTGCCGGCGGGGTCGGTGTTCGATCCTAACACGAGGCCGGACACGTATTGCGCTGCGAACATCCTGTTGAGACGGTTCGCGGTGAAGGAAGGGGAGACGAAGGAGTTTGATGTCTACGACACGGACAATGACGGGCAGAGCATGTCGGCCTACAGGATAAAGGTCGCACACACAGGGAAAGAAGAGGTGACGGTGCCTGCCGGTGTGTTCGAGGCGAACCATATTGTCCTGACCCAGCTCACGACCGGGTACACGTGGTTCAAGAAACGCGCCGGGCACGTGACCGATTTCTGGGTTCTGGACAACGACATCATCGTCAGAATCCACCGGCATCGTGAGCCTTACGAGCTTCTGCTCGCAGAGTACACGGTTCCCGCCGCACTGCCCGGCTACAAAGGACCGGCCCCTGAAGAAGAGGTTCAGAGCGCTGCGGCCGCGCTAGAGCCGTCGAGCCCGCCCGGATCATCCATGCCGAAAAAGGTCTCTGATGAAAAGAAGGAAGCGGAAATGCTGTTGGAGAAGCCCCCGTCGTTGTATACGGCAAAACAGCATTACGAGGCCGCTGCGGTATCACTATTGGAGAAGGCCGACTCGTTGTATAGGGCGAAAGAGTACTCCGAGGCTATTCCGGTCTACAGGCAGATTCACGAGACCTACCCTGAATGGAGCTGCGCCTCGCACGCGCTGATGATGATAGGGATATGCTACAACCGGATGGGGGATAAAGAAGAGGCGTTGAAGGCGTTCGAGTATGCCGTTCAGGAATATCCCGAGATGAAAGGTTTCTCAGAAGCGACGTATTACTATCTCGGGGAGTCCTACCTCCAGACGGGTCAGAAGGACAAGGCACTCGAAGTCTTCGAGAAGTGCATCGAACTGTGCCTGGGAGTCCGCGATCCGAATGAGTTCCCGTACAAGAACGCGATGGAAAAGATCGAGGCCCTGGGAGACCGTGGCCGCTCTGCGCTTGCAGTTAGCAGGTTCGGTGCCGAAGATCCCGGAGGACTTCGAGCGGCGTGCGCGAACAATCTCAAACAGATGGGTCTCGTGTTCAAGATGTTTGCAAATGAGCACAACGGTCGGTGGCCGACAATAGACGACCGGCATGGCGACCTCATTGTCGAGGACAAAGATGTCTTTCCTGAATATCTGACGGACCTGAACATTCTCCGATGCCCCGGCAACGAAGCTCACGCGTATATAAAGAAGCCAACAGCCGAAGACGTTACTGACAAGAGCTATTACTATCTTGGCTGGGCTGTTGCGACTGAGGATGAGGGACTGGCGCTGCTCGATGCTTATGAAAGGCTCTACCTGTCGCAGCACGACGAGGACATCGAGGTTGAAGAAGGGAAGGGCTGGGCCGGTCGGACGACGTTATACAGGTTGCGAGAGGGAGTGGAGCGGTTCTTGATAACCGACATCAACAATCCCCGTGCTATGGCGGAGATTCAGAGCCGGATTCCTGTGATGTGGGAGAGGCCCGGTCATCATGAGTGGGATGGCGGCAACGTGCTGTTCATGGACGGCCACGTGGTTTACTACAAGTATTGCCAGCAGTTCCCCTTTACCAGCAAGTTCCTGCAACGATTGGAACAGATCTCCGCCAGGAAGGGTGCCAACTGAATCGAGCAGCATGAGTCCGGGCCACTGACCTGCCAGTAGATAACCGTCTTTGCGAGGAGCGAGCGTGCGTGCGACGTGGCAATCTCGAATACGCTACGGTCGTTACCGGCAATGAGATCGCCACGCCCCGCTCAAGCGGGGCTCGCGATGACGAGAAAGTGCATCACCATCGAAGAGGGGCAGTGGCTGGCGCTCGATTTCTCGCGGTAGTCCGAGGATTGCCGCTCTGACGGGCAGCGAGCTGATAACGCACAACGCGGCTATTCCTGTGCCGTCAACATGTTGAGGAGTCCGCGGGGCGTTGTGCCGGCTTGGTCGGCGAGCGATTTCAACTTATCGGATCCCGTGGCTTTGACCCCTTGCCGTTCGAGGATATCGACAGCCTTCTTCAACTCGATTCCGTTTTGCTCGCACACTTCTTCAAGCGTCTTCTGACCGAAACCGCCGCCGTATGGTTGGAGACCTTGTTGCTGCGCGGACATGCTTTGCGTGGGGATCGCCCCGAGGACTTCGTTCGGGGTGACCTTATGTGTGCGGACGAAGTCTTTCACGGTCATCGAAAGGTCGGGGGCTTCAAACCCTTTGGCCGCAAGCTGCTTTGCGAGTTCGTCCGGTGCCACACCCATGTTCTTGGCGAACTCCGCGAGAGTTGATTCCTCAGCGTGAGGGTACGGCAAAGGTCCCGACGTGCGTTCCCAGTAGTCCTTGATGTCCTCGCCCCAGTCGAGCACCGTGCCGAAAGGCGGCACCCCCATAAGCGCGCCAGTAAAGAAGACCAGCGTGATGAGCGCGGCGGCGGCAAGCTCGAGTCTGTTCCGCATTCCTTTGGCAATGGCGTCCGTGAAATAGCGAAGCAACGGGCGCCAGTTGAAATAGATGTGTAGGGCGCTGGCCAAGACGAACATAATGGCCAGTATCGTATGCACCCCCCCCCATTCCTCTTTCTCCAACCCAAACATAGTCCAGCCGGTCCAGTTCGCCACACGCCCCTTGGGCGAGAAGTACAGCACTATGCCGGAAAAAGCCAGGCACAAGAAACCCAGTGTGACCGTCAACGAGGTCAGCACCCTCATATTGAAACGCTTTTTCTTTTGATTCATTGGAAGCCTCCTTTCGTCGTGCGCGTTCTGTGTTAGAAGACTATTCTCCCGATCAGTCTACCATGGGCCGTTGTTCGGATTCCACGCGGCTTGCGGTACACAATGTCCAGGACATCCCCCAATAATTATTGAAGGGATATTGGAAGTAGTTGAGCAGAGT
>CAZGCA010000045.1:0-50281 GCA_964524145.1 uncultured bacterium
GGGAGCCATGACATGGGCGATTCGAGGATGCTCGGGTTACGGGGGCTCGATGGGCTGCGTCTTTGCCGGGGTTACCTGGGGTGCGGCGTGGTGGTTTATCGCTCGCGACCCCGATGCGAACCAGTCCCGCCGGTATTCATCCGGGTGGATCATTCTGGCACTCACCGTCGGGATTGGGATCTCCGGGGCCAGAGGATGGATGCAATGGCCCAGTTTCTTTGAAGGCCGACTCCAGACAAACTATGCCGAGGGGGCATTCGTCCCCATATCGAGAGCGTACGGCTTTCTCTGGCTCTTCATCGCGGGAGTGCCGTGGGCGGGCATTGGGGCATGCATGCTTGCGTGGTGCGGCTCGAAACGTCGCACACGCGTCTGGCACTGGGGTCTCCGGATCGCCTGTGGAATCGGCGGGATTCTCGTGGCCAGATTCCTTTTCGACACCTTCCCGCAAGTGTTTCTTCCGCTCTACGGAACCATGAAGTCGCAGTATCAGGATCTCCAAACGAACCCCAATCTTCGACGGCTCATCAATGACAACAGGTCCGCTATCACCCACATGGGCCTGTACCTGGGCTTCCTGACATATGAGATAGGCCGCAGAGACTGGAAGAACGTGACTCTTATTCTTGCAGTGGGTCTGCTGAATGGCTTGGGATGGTCCGCGTGTCAGAACTGGCGTTGGGCTGCGGGCATTTGGCAGAACGCAAGTTTCAACTGGTGGCGATGCTGGGAGTCATCGGGCGGAATCAGCATCGGTGTCGCCTATGGGGTCGCATACTACCTTGTGAACCGCAGAATGTCCGAAGAAGAGGCAGCGATCCGGGGCCCGCTATCGACCAATTACCGGCCAAATCTCGAGCGGTTCGGACTCTATCTCGGGCTGATACTGGGGCTCGGCCTGTCTATCAGAAGCGGACTGAAAGGCTGGGCCAACATCTATCTGGGCAACGAGGACTATTGGAGCATGGTCTTCTGGAGGATCATAGGGCCGTTGATGCTCGTGTGCCTGGCGGCGTTGGTGGTCTGGATTCTCCTTCGACGCATCCCAAAAGGCTTCCAGGGCGATGTGTTCCCGCACGCGTACCGGGTAATCTGGGTTGTACTGATTGTACAGAATGTGCTTGCTCAACTCGTAACGGGGCCCTTATCACATTGGCATGAGACGGCTTTCAACATTTACTACGTGCTCCTGTTCATTATCTCGGCCGTCATTGTCGTGCATTTCCACGTCATGAAGACCCGCTGTTCCTCGCAATCGCCCGGGTGAGTTCTACCATTCTGGCGTAACACTTCGGCCGAGGGAACGATTCGCTCCCATGCAACAGCCATCCGCTGGTTGACAACATATGCAACTGCGGTCATAATGGTTGCGAACCAGCACACGGCGGCGGCGGACAGATTGCTATGGGGAATCACGGTTTCGTGAAGGAGATACTTGATGACTGACGTCTACAAGCGTTTGGCAAAAAGGTTGGATGAATTGCCCAACGGCTATCCCGCTACCGAAAGCGGAGTCGAGCTGCGGATTCTCGAGAAGATCTTCACACCCGAGGAAGCCGAGATGGCGCTGAAGATCCGAGCCATGCCTGAGACTGTTGAGGCCGTGGCGGAACGGCTCGAAAAGAGTGTGCCCGATATGCAGGCGATTCTCGACAATCTCGTCGAAAAGGGCCAGATCGGATCGTTTAAGTTCGGTGGACAGCAGGTGTACATGTTCTTTCCGTTCGTCGTCGGTATTTACGAGTTCCAGTTGAATCGGATGGACAAAGAGCTGTCGGACCTCTTCGAGGAGTACGTGCCGGAATTGATAACCGCTGTCGGCAAGTACGAACCGTCGGCAACCCGCGTGGTGCCCGTAAACACCCAGATTAGCGCCGAACTGCAAGTGTTCCGCCACGAGGATGTGCGCCGGATGCTCGAGGATGCCAAGTCGTTTGAACTGAACGAGTGCATATGCAGAAAGGAACGGGCCCTGCAGGGGGAACCGTGCAAACATCCCTTGGAAACCTGCCTCGCCTTCTCCAACGAGGAAGGCGCATTCGACAGATATCCGACAGGAAAGATCATTTCCAAGGAGGAGGCCCTCAAAGTCATCGCTGATGCCGAGGAAGAGGGGCTCGTTCATTGCACCTACAACATAGAGGAAGGCCATGTCTTCTTCTGCAACTGTTGTCCGTGTTGCTGCGGTATCCTGCGCGGCGTCAAAGAGTTCAATGCGCCGTACCTGCTCGCCAAGAGCCATTACGTGGCGTCGATAAACCAGGACGAGTGTGTCCAATGCGGGGTGTGCGCCGACGAACGGTGTCCAATGGACGCGATTGTCGAGGAGGATGGCGCGTACCGGGTTGTGCCCGAACGGTGTATTGGGTGCGGCGTTTGCACTCCAACGTGTCCGACGGAGTCGATCACACTCGTTCGGAAACCGGAATCGGAGCAGGTCAAACCGCCGAGCAACCTGATAGAGTGGAATCTCAAACGCGCTGCCAGCCGCGGGATCGAGATCAAGATAGACTAGCCTGTTCGCCGGGACGAATCGGATACTCGCAAGAGCAGCAACGCGAACCACACTAACAAGGACGCGCTGATCGCGGTCCATCAGGAGGAGTAAGGGATGAAACATGCAGCGTGGCTCGTATTGCTGGCGGCGGCTCTTGTCTGGGTAACTCCTTCAATAGAAGGAGCCGTCGTGGACAAGCACGTCATGGTCTACTATGAACCGGGCCGATTCGGTGGATGGCCTGCAAACCATGGGATCTGGTCGTGGGGCAATGAGATACTGGTCGGACTCAGCGCAGGGTACTACAAGGACCAGGGACCGGGGCGACACGCTATTGATCGGGAGAAGCCTCAGAGAGACATGCTCGCCAGAAGCCTTGACGGCGGCAAAACGTGGACTATAGAAGATCCCGCTGAAAAGGGATTCCTGGATCTCCGTGCCCAGTTGGTCGATTGCCCGGGTAACATCAACTTCACCCATCCGGATTTCGCGATGAGGGTTCGGATGCTGGACATTAACGTCGGCCCGTCATTATTCCATTACTCCTACGACCGGGGCAGGACATGGGAGGGACCCTTCAAGCTGCCCCAGTTCGACACGCCGGGCATTGCAGCTCGGACCGATTACCTTGTGAACGGGCAGCACGACTGCATGCTGTTTCTTACTGCCGGGAAATCAAACCGACGAGAAGGCCGGCCTCTGTGCGTGCGGACCACGGATGGCGGCAAAACATGGGCATTCGTCGCCTGGATAGGACCCGAGCCGAAGGGGTTTGCCATTATGCCCGCTTCAGCACGGCTCTCGAAGTATGACATTCTGGCGGTATTGCGCTGCCGTCAAGGACGAAGGCGTTGGCTTTCTGCTTATCTCTCGCAAGACGACGGCCAAAGCTGGAGACATCTTAACGACCCGGTCTCCAACTTGGGCGAAGGCAATCCTCCCGCCCTAATCAAGTTACGGGACGGTCGCCTGTGCATTACGTACGGCGTTCGCGCCGAGCCCTATCGCATTTGCGCAAAGTTGAGTGATGATGCCGGACGAATCTGGAGCGATGAGATCGTTCTGCGCGACGACGGTGCGACCCAAGACCTGGGATATACGCGAAGTATACAACGTCCTGATGGCAAGATAGTAACAGTCTACTATTTCAACGACCCAAAGACGGGGCCCGAGCGGTACATCGCCGCGACACTCTGGGATCCAAAGTAGTGACACAGTGCGGCCGTTGCCCCCTCGGGATCAATTCGGAATGGCTGATGGGGTCTCGTCACCCGTCGGCAATGACGAAGCGGCGCTAGACGAGGCAATAGTGGTTACCTCCATCGTGTGGGAGAATGTTGGGAACGCGGAACAGGTCAATCTGAAAGGCGTAAGACTCGCAGTGCAGACGGAGGATTTAAGATCATGGAAACTAATAGTCGGGTCCAAGACGGTTCTATCCGATTGCAGAGGAAAGTCTGTCTCCTCTCATTTGTGCTCGCGCTACTTGCCGCGAGAGTCGTCTATGGCATTCCCGGTAGTGGGGAAGAAATGATCGATCTACGCCGGACCGTGGTGGTCAGCCCGCGGAACCTCACGCGTTCTGAGAGTAAAGCAATCGAGATGCTGGTTGAGGAAGTGGAGAAACGGACTACGGTGCGCTGGGATGTGGTTCATACCTGGCCGGCGGATACTGTTCCTGTTGTCGCCGTTGGGCCGATCTCGTCATTGGACGAATTCGCTGGCCCTTCTGCCGAACGATTCTCAACAAACCGTGCAGGCGCAGGTCCCGAGGGCTACCAAGTCCGTGCTCTGAGCGACGTCCGCCGGGCGCCGACCGTCTTTGTTATCGGGAACGACGCACGAGGCGTGCTGTTCGGTTGCGGACGCCTGCTGCGCGAGATGCGGATGGCCCCAGGGATGGTCAGCCTCGCCGGTACGCTCGACATCAGCACCGTGCCCGTTTATCCTCTTCGAGGGCATCAGCTCGGATACCGCCCGAAAACCCACTCATACGATGCGTGGACTCCGGAGATATGGGAGCAGTATATCCGGGAGCTCGCCGTCTTCGGGACAAATGCCATCGAACTCATCCCGCCTCGAAGCGACGACGCTGACCAAAGCCCCCATTTCCCGCTTCCCAAAATCGACATGATGGTTCGTATGTCGCAGATCGCAGATGACTACGGGCTCGACGTGTGGATCTGGTATCCGGCGATGGACTCGGACTATTCCAAGCCGAAGACGGTTGAAGCTGCTTTGAAAGAATGGGGCGGGGTGTTCTCGAAGTTGCCGAGAATCGATTGCATTCTCGTTCCGGGCGGAGACCCCGGTCACACGCAGCCGAAGTACCTGATGTCACTGCTCGAAAAACAGACCGAGGTGCTTCACCGATACCATCCCCGGGCACAGATGTGGGTTTCGTCGCAGAGCTTCGATCAAGAATGGATGAAGGAGTTTATCGAGATACTTCAAACCCAGAAACCTTCCTGGCTTTCGGGCGTTGTGTTTGGTCCTCAAAACCGGACCAGTCTTCCCGTGTTGCGAGCGCAGGTACCAAAACAGTATCCCATCCGGCGATACCCGGACATTACTCACAGTATCCGAAACCAGTACGTTGTCCAGGATTGGGACGTGGCGTACGCGCTGACCGAAGACCGTGAGGTGATCAATCCACGCCCGGTGGCTCACGCCAAGATCTTCCGGCTGTGGAAAGACGAGGCCATTGGTTTCCTGACCTACTCCGAAGGGTGCAACGACGACGTAAACAAGATCGTGTGGAGTGGTCTGGGATGGGACCCGGAGACGGACGTAGTCGATATCCTCCGGCAATACTCCCGGTACTTCATCGGCGAGGGATATGAAGACGGCTTCGCGCAAGGGCTGCTGGCACTCGAACGCAACTGGCAAGGGCCGTTGCTCACAAACGAATCCGTTTACACAACGCTGCAGCAGTTCCAGGCTATGGAAAGAGATGCAAGCCCTCAAGTCCTTCTGAACTGGAGGTTTCAGCAAGGACTGTTTCGGGCCTACTACGATGCTTACGAGCGGAGACGTCTGATATACGAGACGGAACTCGAAGAGTCGGCGATGGACGTGCTCCGAAACGCCGCAGACCTGGGATCGACCCTTGCCCTGGACCGCGCCGAGGCGATACTGGACCGGGCGTTGACCAACCGCGTGGCGCTCGACTGGCGGGCCCGGATTTTCGAGCTGGCCGAAGCGCTTTATCAGAGCATTCGCATGCAACTGAGCGTGCCGCGTTACCAGGCCATCAGCGTGGGCCGTGGAGCTCATCTCGACCTTATCGATCGGCCCCTTAACAACCGTGAATGGCTTAAAGCACGATTCGACGAGCTACGCGATATCAGCACAAAATCAAAACGCCTGAAAGCAATCTCCGAGATCGTTAACTGGACCGATCCGGGACCGGGTGGGTTCTACGACGACCTGGGAAATCTTACCCGCCAGCCGCACCTCGTGCGTGGACCTGGCCCCGACACAGATCCCGAGTATCGAGAATCATCCCGCGTGGGTTTCGGCGCATATCCCGGGCACCGGATCTCCTGGATTCGCTTTGCTGAGTCGCGCTATGACGCACCAGTGAAAATGCGGTACGAGGGGCTTGACCCGGCGGCCCGGTACAGCGTGCGGGTTGTCTTTGCCGGTGACAGGAGTTGGAGGTCCGCGACCGGGATTCGCCTGCTTGCGAATGACGAGATCGAAGTTCATCCGTATGTCAAGAAGGAGTTTCCACCTCGGCCCATGGAGTTCGACATTCCGCCCCAGGCTACAAAAGACGGGACTCTGACGTTGTCGTGGCGTCAGGAGCCGGGAAGCCGCGGGGCCGGACGTGGCTGCCAGGTGGCTGAGGTCTGGCTGCTCAAGGCCGATGAGGAGGATCGATAGCAGTTTAGCCCGGAAACCCCTGGCCCACACTGGGGAGTCGACCGAGAGGATTGACGCCGGACATGGCCCGAGAAGTCTCAACCGCCGAAACGAGATCGCGATTCAATACAGCCATGCTGTGCCTCTTCTGTGGGGTGGCCATGGCATACGGTTGGGGCTGGCGCGGCAGCTACGGCCACAAGGCCGGCGCCATGCTTCCCGGGGCGCTTGTGGCGATGGCAGCGTGTCTCGGCTCGGCGAGGCAGGATTGGTACCGCCGATGCGCTGTAGCAGGGTTGTTCGGCGCGGTGGGCTGGTCCGTCGGCGGCTCGCTCAGCAATATGGAGCACACCTTCTACGTTATGTCCAACTCGCTCCCGGACGTTGCGTTCGGATTCGCCTGTATCGGGCTGATTGGTGCGCTATGGGCCGGTGTGGGCGGCGCGATACTGTCTTTGGCCTTCACGCAGCCACGGTCGGAGCTGCAGCGGTTTGTTGGCCCGTTGACCGCTGTGGCCGTGGCTTTGCCGTTGGTTTTTTTGTACGCCGCCTTCAACCCGGAACAGACGCAGGCGGTCTACCGATTCAGCCAACAGCATCTTCCTCCCGGCGATTGGTTCAGCCCGCTCATAGTGCTTATCGTCTCGGGCATCTACTGGTTGGTCCGGCCGAAAGACCGCCCTGCGGCGGGCCTGTTCTTTCTTTGCGCAGCGGCGTGGTGGATAGGGTTTCTCGGTCTGGCGAAGTATGGCGGTCTTCGTTTGGCGCCCCCGAACCGCGCTGAAACCTGGGCAGGCCTTCTCGGTGTCCAGGCCGCGCTCCTGTATCATCTTGTTCGCCAGAAGAACCGCGCGGGCGTCATGCTCACGCTGTACGCGATGCTTGCCGGATGTATCGGTTTCATTCTCGCCGTGTTTGTGTATGTGCCGATCTCTGCGGAATGGGGACCGATCCCCCTCATTGCCCCTTGGAAAACCGCCGAGGAAACCTTTGGGCTGTTCATGGGTATCGGTGTGGCATTGGGAATCGCGCGATTGCGACACGGCGGTCTTGCCGCCTCCCGCGAAGACAAGGACAGAGCACCACTGGATTTCTTTGCCGCGTTCGTGCTCCTCATCGTGATGATGTGGTTGAACCTCTACAAAAACGTCAGGGACTGGGGACCATATCGCTACGACATACTGCCGGAAGGGACTATGTATGGCCTCTCGGCACCTCAGTGGTTCTTCGTGATAGGTGTCTTGTGGACGATGCTCGCGCTGTACTGTCTCGTTCAGTATCGCCGCAGACGTCTCATGCTGATACCCGGCACCACGTTCGAGAAAGGGGCGCTGCTGTTCATCGTCATACTGCTGGTCAGCCTTGTAGGTGTGGCATTTCATCGATTCCCCGATTGGCTCATAAAGAGCAACGTGGTCTTCTCGGAGGCGAGCTACTGGATACTCGGTCTCGTAACCCTGTGGCTCCTGCTTGCCCGGTCGAGCGAAGGCAAACAGGCCGGCCCCCCACCTACCCCCGGTGTCCCTGTGGACGACACACGCTGGAGAGTGGGCCGGCGATACTGGCTCCTCTGGGTGTGCGTTCCCGTTCTCATCGCCGTTGTCACCGCCCTTTCCCTTGCTGTTGTCGAGGAGGGACACGGGAGGGCGCGTAAACGTTTCGGCCCGGAGGCCTACTGGCAACAGGAACTCGAGAAGGCGGAGATGACAGCTCTCGCACAATAGACCGCAGAAGAAGGAGGGACCGAGATGAGAGCCGCAGATATCCTTGTCGCCATCGTCCTGGGAGCCGTTCTTGTCAATCCATCTGCTGTCGCTATCGAGATTCCGGGAAATCACGGGAACCCGCAAGCGGTCCAGGAGGTGGTTGCGGGAGAGCGGACGGTCGCTAACGCGGCCTGGTGGGGGTTCAACGAGGAAGACGCCACCGAAGCGCTCCAGTCGGCGATCGATTCCGGCGCGACAAGAGTCATAGTACCGAACATGACGAGGGATTGGATCGTGCGGCCCATTACGCTCGCCGGCGATCAAGAATTGGTCCTCGAAGAGGGCGTGGTGGTCACTGCGAAGCGAGGAGAGTATCGTGGGGGCGGAGACACTGTGCTGACCGCGCGCGATGTGGCCAATCTCACGTTACGGGGCTACGGCGCGACGGTACGTATGCACAAGAAGGACTACATCGTCGGTAAAGTCCTCGTGGATTTCGACTGGGAACGCTGGTACGGACAATACAAGAAAGCCGAATGGCGATCGGGACTCGCCTTGCTGGGCTGCACCAACGTAGCTGTGGCCGGTCTCACCATTCGGGATACGGGAGGTGATGGCATCTATATCGATGGAGCGAGCACGCAGGAACACTGCAGGGACGTCCGGCTCCGAGACGTCGTCTGCGACGAAAACTACCGCCAGGGCATTAGCATCATCAGTGTCGAGGGGATGCTCGTCGAAAACTGCGCGTTCAACAACACATGGGGCACGCCGCCGTCCGCGGGCGTCGATATTGAGCCGGACTCTGCGGAGGATACCGTGAAGAATGTGGTGTTCCGCAACTGCTTGTTCGAGGACAACTACGGCGATGGCATCGAGGTGTATCCGCTGCACATGTCCGGCGAGGCGGGTGACATTACAGTTCTGTTCGAGAACTGCCGGGTAACGAGCAGACACGGGCCGGGCATTCGCGTCTCGAAGGTTCCCGAGACCGCGCCCGCCGGACTTATCGAGTTCCGCGACTGCGTGGTCGAAAACACGCAGGGATACGGCATCAAGGTGCAGGACAAGTCGGCGAACCTGGCCCGGGTGCGGTTCGTTAGTTGCATCGTGCGGAACGCAGGGAATAGCCCGAACTGGTATACACAGTTCGAAGGCGCTCGATCGCCCATATGGCTCCACCTGTTTCGACCTGAGCTGACAGAAAAACTCGGCGGCATCGATTTCGTTGACTGCGTGGTCGAGGACGACCGTGACCGCCCTGTCATTGTCGTCGAAGAGACGGACAGCGATTTCGGCATCTTCGACATCACGGGAACCGTCACGGTACGAAACCCGTACGGCGTCAAGACACGCCTTGGGGAGAAGCAGCATGAGGTAACGCTCGTTGTGAAGGAGTCAGGCTCATAGGCGCTTGGCAGCGAAATTCAGAAAGGGGCACGCAATGGATCACTTCTGGACGAGACGGGATTTCTTGAGGACTGTCTGCGCGTGTTCTGCCGGAGCGGCATTTCTGGGGTCCCGCAAGTCTTGGGGGAAGGGTCCCGATAACAGCAAACCCAACATCGTTTTCATCATTGCGGATGATCTCGGGTACGGAGATCTCGGGTGTTACGGCCAGAGACAAATCCTCACCCCCAACATCGACACACTTGCCGAGCAGGGGACACGCTTCACACAGGTCTACGCGGGATCAACCGTTTGCGCCCCCTCCCGCTGCTGCCTGATGACCGGGCTGCACACGGGGCATGCGCGCATTCGCGATAACATTCCTCACGGCATCTTTCTTCAGCCTGATGACCTGACGGTCGCCGAAGTGCTCAAGCAGGCGGGCTACCGGACCGGCGCCATTGGCAAATGGAGCTTGGGTAATCCTGGCTCATGGGGCGTGGCAACCTACCAGGGATTCGACTACTTCTACGGCCATCTGAACCAGGACCAGGCTCACTTCTACTATCCCGACTACCTGTGGGAGAACGATAAGATTGTTCTTCTGCGCGGCAATCGAGGCGGCAAGAAAGGTGACTATACCCACGACCTCTTCACGAGCAAGGCGCTGACCTTCATCGAGAATAACAAGCAGCACCCATTCTTTCTCTACCTGGCGTATACGACTCCACACTGGTCGGATTACGACAAGAACTCGGCGGAGTCCCAGGTTGTTCCCAGTGACGCGCCTTACACCGACCGCGACTGGCCGCAAGTCGAGAAGAACTACGCGGCCATGGTTACGCGGTTGGACACCGACGCCGGCAGGATTGTCGACCTGCTCAAAACGCTCGGCATCGATAAGAACACCATCATCTTCTTCACCAGCGACAACGGGCCGTCGGCCGAACGGTTGCATGACGTTGAGTTCTTCAACAGCAACGGACCCTTACGCGGGGTCAAGAGGGATTTGTATGAAGGCGGCATCAGGGTTCCCATGGTAGTCAGATGGCCGGGACGGGTGGCGGCGGATCGGGTCAGCGACCAAATCTGGGCGTTCTGGGACGTGATGCCGACGCTGGCGGAGCTGGCTGGTTTGCCGGTTCCGAAGGAGATCGACGGGATATCGATGCTCCCTGTATTGCTGGGGCAAGAACAGAACGACCAGCACGACTACTTGTACTGGGACTACGGCCATACGCGAGGCAATTACAGCCAGGGGATTCGGACAGGGGACTGGAAAGGCGTGCGCAACGGCCCCGGTGCCGACATCGAGCTCTACGACCTGTCGCAGGATCTGACCGAATCGCACGATCGCGCTGAACAATATCCTGAGGTCGTTTCTCGCATCGAACGGTTCATGAACGATGCGTATCGCCACTCTCCCGACTATCCGATTCGCGTGCCGGAGAGCACCGGCAGAGAATGACGGCTGGCGGTACAGTCGGTATTCCTCGCTAAACTACGTGCAAAAGTCATCGTATCATGGTACGATAGTGTCATGGGTGTTTTGAGATCGCAGTGTGGTGTATGTTGTCACGACTAGGAGAAGAATATGTCCGTACCCAGTGAACTGAATCCGACGGCTCGGTTTCTCATGGGCCCGGGTCCCAGCGATGTTCACCCTCGAGTGTTGAAAGCTATGGCCACTCCTCTCGTCGGCCATCTCGACCCCCAATTCATTCAGATCATGGATGGCGTCAAGGGAATGCTCCGCCAGCTGTTTCGCACGGAGAACGAATTGACCTTCCCTGTTTCCGCCACCGGCAGCGCTGGGATGGAGAGCTGTTTTGTCAACCTGCTCGAGCCGGGGGATGAGGCGCTGGTCTGCGTCAACGGGGTGTTTGGGAACCGCATGTGCGACAACGTCGACCGCTGTGGCGGGAAGCTGATTCGAGTGGACGCCCCATGGGGAAGCCCTGTTGATCCCGCGCAGGTCAAGAAGGCGCTGGAATCGTGCAAGCCCAAGCTGGTGGCTATCGTTCATGCCGAGACTTCTACTGGAGTGATGCAGCCGCTCGAAGAGATAAGCAAACTGGCGCACGATGCCGGGGCCTTGTTTCTGGTAGACACGGTTACGTCTTTGGGCGGAACTGATGTGCGAGTTGACGATTGGGGAATTGACGCGGTCTACAGCGGTACACAGAAGTGTCTCAGCATGCCGCCGGGTCTCTCCCCTATTTCGTTCAACCCGCGGGCCGTCGAAGCCATCGAGAAGAGGAAAACCAAAGTCCAGAGCTGGTATCTTGACATAAGCATGGTCAGAAAGTACTGGGGAGGAGCGAAACGTGCCTATCACCATACCGGGCCCGTTTCGATGGTGGACGCTTTGTATGAAGGGTTGCGGTTGATACTTGAGGAAGGTCTGGAAGCACGTTTCAATCGGCACCGCACAAACCACGAATTGCTCCGCGACAGTCTGGAAGAGATGGGGTTCGAGTTTCTTGTTGCTCCCGAGTACCGCCTCCCAATGTTGAACGCAGTGAAGATCCCCGAGGGAGTGGATGACGCGAAGGTGCGCGAGCGGCTCCTCAACGAGTTCAACATCGAAATCGGCGCAGGTCTGGGGGACTTCGCCGGGAAGGTCTGGCGAATCGGGCTGATGGGGTGTAGCTCCACCCGGAACCACGTCAACATGCTTCTTGCTGCGCTACGGCAAATCATGAAGTAGCATGGCGCCAAGAGGAATCGGTGGAGCAGAGTAAACTGAGAGAATTCGAACGCGAACTCCGCGCCCGGGTCAAGGGAGACGTATCCTTCGATCCGGTCACGCTCGGCATTTACTCGACCGACGCCAGCATATACCAGATTACGCCCGTGGCATTGGTGCTGCCTCGCGACGAGGCGGATGTATGCGCCGCGGTTAAGACCGCTGCCGAGCACAACGTCTGCATACTGCCCCGCGGCGGAGGTACGAGTCTTGGCGGCCAGGGAGTCGGGCGGTCGATGGTCATTGATTTCTCGAAGTACATGAACAGGGTTATCGAGCTTGACGCGGACGAGCGTTGGATCCGTGTGCAACCGGGCATAGTGCTCGACGAACTCAACCACCACCTGGCGCACCATGGTTTGCATTTCGCTCCTGATCCCGCCACCAGCAGCCGGGCCACGATTGGCGGCATGATCGGCAACAACTCCTCCGGCACCAAGAGCATCGTCTACGGCATAACGAGGGACCACGTGCTCGAGTTGAAGGTGCTGTTGTCGGATGGAACGCTTCTCGAGTTGAAGGAACTCTCGCCCGAAGAGTACGACCGCAAGGTCCGGGGCGATAACGGTAACGCACGCGAGGCAGCACTACTCAGCGGGCTCAAGGGAATCATCGAAGCCAACCGCGATGAGATCGAAGCACGGTTTCCCAAGGTGATGAGGCGCGTGCAGGGCTACAACCTCGACGCGTTTATCAAGACCGACCGCTGGAACCTCGCAAAACTGATCACGGGCAGCGAAGGCACGCTTGGGGTGGTTGTCGAGGCAAAACTCAATCTCGAGCCGTTGCCAAAGTGGAAAGCGCTCTGTACCGTTCACTTCGGCGACCTGCTCGAAGCCATTCGCACGGTTGCGCCGATTCTGGAACGCAACCCGTCGGCGGTGGAGATTATGGACGCCGACGTGCTCGTTCGTGCCCGCGGAAACCTCAGCACGGCCCCTTTGTGCAGCTTTATCCAAGGCGACCCGCAGGCGATTCTGGTGGTCGAGTTTTTCGGGGAGACCAAGGATGAGGCGGCCCGCCAAGCCGAACTCCTTGCTCAAGACCTGCACACGAGGCGCCTCGGCTATGCATGGCCCGTAATAACCGAACCGGAAGAGCAGGCAAAAGTCTGGGGCGTGCGCAAAGAAGGTCTGGGCCTGATGCTGGGCATGAAAGGTAACCGCAAACCGCTCCCGTTCATCGAGGACTGCTGCGTACCCGTCGAGGTGCTGCCAGAATATATCGACCAGGTTCTGACCTTCTGCAGGGAACGCAGCGTGCCCGTCGCAATGTACGCCCACGCCAGCGTCGGCACAATCCATGTCCGGCCGGTTCTCGACCTCAAGCAACAACGCGATATCGACAGTATGAAAGCCATCGCCGAGTTAGCGTTCGGCCTGGTCAAGCAATACGGCGGGGCATGGAGCGGGGAACACGGCGACGGTCGTGTGCGAAGCCCATTCCTTGAAAGGTTTTTCGGTAGCCAACTGTATGGCGCTCTCAGGGAGGTGAAACGGTTGTTCGATCCCGCCGGGCTGATGAATCCCGGTCCCATCATCGACCCGAACCCGATGGACCAGGATCTTCGCTATGGTACCAGTTACAGAACGCCTACCAGCCCCACCGAGTATCACTACCGCGATGACGGCTCTTTCGCGGCGGCGGTCGAGATGTGCACGGGAGTCGGGGCGTGTCGCCAGACCCTTGATGGAACGATGTGTCCCAGCTATCGCGCTACACGCGACGAAGAGCATTCGACGCGCGGTCGTGCAAACGCCTTGCGTTTGGCGATGACCGGACAGCTCGGACCTGACGGTATGACCAGCCCTCGCCTCTTCGAGGCCATGGACCTGTGTCTCTCCTGCAAAAGCTGCAAATCCGAATGCCCCAGCAACGTCGACCTCGCCCGGCTGAAAAGCGAGTTCCTGCAAGAGTATCATGACGCCCACGGCGTGCCGATCCGCGAGAGAATTCTTGCCAACTCCGGTTCGCTGGCCTCAAGGATAGCCGGGTGGAAGGCGCCGATTGTCAACTGGTCCCAGAAAACCTACCTGTTCCGTAAGGCACTTGAAACGCTCGCCGGGTTTGACAGCCGTCGCCCGCTGCCCCCCTACGCCCGCGTACCGTTCCCTCGATGGTTCCACCAGCGGATTAAGCCGGATGGTCGGCGGACCAAAAGAGTGGTTCTCTTCAACGACACCTACATGAATTACCACGAACCCAACGTCGGTATTGGTGCAGTCGAGCTGCTCGAATCGTGCGGTTACGAAGTTGTCCTGGCCGAAGCCGGCTGTTGTCAACGACCGAAGATCACTCACGGTTTCTTGCGCGACGCGAAACGCGATGGGGAGAAGACGCTGCGCAATCTCGATGCTTACATTCAGAAGGGCCTGAATATCGTGGTCTGCGAGCCAGGTTGCTGCTCGGCGCTGACCGACGACTTGCCCGATCTTATCGAAGACGAACAACTCGCCCAACGGATTCGGCAACACGTGATGATGATCGATGGGTTCCTGGCACGCGAACTCCGCAACGGAAACCTGGACTGCGACTTTACGTCCTCGTTTAACAAGATTCTCATCCACGGTCACTGTCACCAAAAATCGCTCTACGGCACGACAGCCATGAAGAACATTCTCGAACGCATACCGGGAATGGTCGTGACGGAAATTGATTCCGGGTGCTGCGGAATGGCGGGCTCGTTCGGTTATGAAAAGGAACACTACGATCTCTCGATCCGGATAGGCGAGGACCGCCTCTTTCCGGCGGTACGTAACCGCGAAGAGGGTACCACGGTGGTTGCCTGCGGGTTCAGTTGTCGTCATCAGATCGCCGACGGAACCGGGGTGAAGCCTCTGCACTGGGTCGAGACGTTCCGTGGCGTAGCCTAGATTCCGCGGTATGAGGCAAACCCGCAAACCATTGCTACCATGGCCCGGTCCCTTTGAAGCGGAGCCGAAGCGGTTCGGCAAACCGGCGCTGCGCTCGGGAGACACCGCGAAGGCCGTCGTCGGGCGTAAAGAAGAGCAACGCCTCCTCAGTGGCGAAGATCGTGCCGGCCGCAACGGCTGAGTTCTGGTCCAGCGGCGTTCCTTTCTCGCCCAGAGGGTACACCATCGGTCGCGACCAGTACGTGAAACCCCAGCCATAGTTGGCGACGTACGTGCACGGAGCGGACGCCGGTACCGGCCCGCCGAGACGGTTCCCGGCAAACTGTGATTTCCGGAGCGAGGCCATGCCATACGCCTGGTCTGCATGATAGCCGGCCACCCAGGGCACGTCCCGGTCAAGGATGGCCAGGGCGCCCCGCGCGACCCCTTCGAGGTTGGCCTGACCCTCGTTGTCCCTATGCGCGTCAACCTCGCAGATTGCCGTGCTGCCGTCATCATTGGGCCAGGCGTAATGAGTGAAAACGTCAGGGGACTCCTGCTCAGCGTCTTCAGCGTCGGGCGTCCGGCTGTGGCTTACCACGATCTCGCCCATCCGAACCGCACGTGCGGACCGGTCGGCGGTAAACTCCATCACAGAGGACACGTGGACGTATGGGACATGGGCGTAGAAGGTGTAAGTAATCGACACAACGACGTCCCGATAGTGCTGGAGCGGGCCCCAACGATGATAGCGGTAAGCCAGGGCGCCTCCGGTTCGATTCTCGGTGGGCGGGCTGACCCAATCGTAATCGTGATCCCAGCTCTGACCGGGACTCCAGACGTCTGTCCCGAAATGAATCGGCACGGTCTTGTAGAACATAGGCTGACCCTCTGCCTGCCCTGCCATGCTCGCTGTACGGATTGCGCCGGACTTCGCGTCGAGGTGAATGGTGTAAAACTCGTTGCCCACCGTCAGGCCGGGCGGTTCGCCGCTGATTGCAAGGCCCTTCTCAACGGTTGCTTTCGGCAAGGAATCGCTCCCGGGGACGCCGTCTTCGGGCACCCCCCAGAAAAGGCGATACGTGACTTCGCTTTGAGCCGGGCACCGGGCAAGGAACACGACGTTCGCGCTCCTGGCCGGGGCCGGTACCGGATGATCGTCTTGCGCCTGTGCCTTCGCGGTTACCGCGCCAAGCAGTTCGTGCGGCACCGGTACGCCCCGGTTCGCGTCGACCATCCGCACCACGCGAACATGGTCTCGCCATTCATCGGCCATCTCACCCGGTGTGGTCAACGTCACCTCGACAGGCTCGAAATCGCGTGCCAACCCCCCTGTTTCCGCCAAGACGTAGTCGTAGTGGAACGCGAAACACCGATCCCACTCCGCCACGTCGACTGAGCCGGATTCCTCTTCAGCGCTCGTCGCGTTGGGAAACGCCATCACGAACGTTACAAGCACTCCAAACGCGAACCCGTATGCGACCTGCTTCATATCCATCCTTCTTCCTCCCGGACTGTCCACCTCCGCGCGATCACCTGGGGCTCCACAAGAACACACGCCGGTGAAGGCCGCCGCGCGGATTCCGGCCGGGCTCTCCCGTGTGCACGAGTATGGCAACGTGGTTGGTTTCTCCCGGTCGGATATGGTTCGTGACGTCGAGATCAAACGGGTCCCGCGGGTTCTGACCCGTTCGATGGAATACAAGCACACCATTGATCCAGATCCAAATGCTCGTGCTGTAGACGCCGCCTACGGTAAGGCGCAGGCGGCTGTCAGCCACGGTCGCGGGCACGGCGACACTCGTCCGGTACCACGCGTTTCCCGAATACCCCCAGCCCCGCTCGTCCTGATATCCTTGGGCCTGCCAATAGCTTGTTGTGTCGATCTCGTCCCACGCCTCACCGCTGTCCAGCAGATACCATTGGTAAATCACCCCGATGTCCTCCGGGTCAAGTCGGAATTCCCAGCGTTCCGGCAGGAGGGCCACGAGTTCGTCCTTCCGTCCGCCGGCCCGATCAGCTAGCCGCTGATAGAGTGCCCGGTGCCATTCAAGCGTTGTCTTCGAGTTGCGGCACCATTCGGGGGTATGGGGAAGCAGCGCGGGGTCGATCTCGCTCAGCTCGTCCCGGATCGACAGCATGGCGTCCGCCCGGGACACGCCTTCCTGGAACTGTCCACGCGCGACGGCACGTTCCATCTCCACGTAGGCTTTCATGTGCTCGTGAACCTTCGCGAGGACACCGACACGCAGTTGCTCGCTGGAACTTGCAGCTCGTTGCCCTGCGTCGTCGATCAAAAAGTCCAGCTCTGCAAGCTTCTCCGGAGACAAGATGCGCCGCCACGGCGTCAGCCTTCCCCACGTCTCATGCACGCGGGCTTCCCCCACCGCGTTCTCGAGCGTCCAGATGTAGGTCTCGATAGGGTCAGCCGCGCGGCCGTAGAACTTCTCGCAGTAACCACGGACCAGCTCCTTGACGCTTCGTTGGGAGTTCCACATCAACTTTGAACGAACGTAGTAGTTCAGATGTGTTACCATCCAACTGTTGTTGCCCTCCGTCCAGAATCCCCAGACACCGCGCCGTTTGAAGTAGCGCATGTCGTGTTCGAGATTATGCAACCCGGGAAACGGTAGTCCTTCCAGACCCTTGCCGGGGTCATAGTCATAGATGAACACACACCGGAGCTGGTCGGTCCACCGATTCAAGACCTGTTCGTAAAGTTGTCGTTGCCAACACCTGGGATCGCCAATGCGGTGGAACGAGCATGAGGCGATCATGGCCGATTGAATGCCGATGATCGGACTGAGTCTATCAATGCTCTCCGGCAGCCGAACACGGTTCGCGTAGCCGTTGGTGAGCAGCAACCGGTCGGGAAATTCCTTTTGAACTTCCAGGGCGATCTCGTTGACGAACCGGAACCACGCGTCGCTCAAGCTCGGGTCGCCGTAACCCTTGCCGGTGAAGCCGGGAATCCGGGCCTGGCACCGGCGACAGTGGCACATCGGGTGGCCGTCCGGCGGTGCAAACCCGAAAGTGATGGCGCTCGGGTCATCCCGGAACGTGTCCGTGATTGTCTGCACGGCGATGCGAACCGTCTCCGGCTTCGACAGGCAGAGCATGTCCTTGACCCGCTTTCCCCGTTCGTTGCGGGCGTAGATCTGCGGATGGGTCTCGAAGTACTGGTCGGCAGGGGCGAGCCGCACAATGCTCCCGTCACCCGGCAGGCTCAGCCCCGCCAGCGAATTCACCTTGTTATGGTCCATCCAGGCACGAAGGTTCTCGCCGTCCTGGTTCGACACCGGCATCCAGCCGGAGTACCAGATGTTGCGAAAACGGAAGTCAGGCCGCTCCTCCCGGTCCATGTGCCCAACCGAGACGGTGTCCATCTTGGGCACGACCTCGCCGTACGCGCCGGGGAAGAACCAGCGGCACCCCAGGTGCTCGAGAAACTCGTTGACCGCGTATACTGTGCCGCGGTAGTGCCAATCCTCATTCCCTGCCAGGACCAGGGCGTCGCCGACGGTCTTGATCACGAATCCTTCCTCGTTCATCTCGTTCGTGAATCCGGAAGGTACCGCAATACTCAGGTTCTTAACAGCCTGGCTGGGCCCGATAAGGATTCGCGTCCCCGAGACGGCGTCCTTCTCGGTCCGTATCTCGAGCCTGGCACCGCTGATGCGCTCGATATAGGTCTGGAGAGCTCGAGCCGCTTCCATCGCCTGGTCGCTGGGGCGTGCAGCGACCACAATGGTGGCAATGGGCTTGCCGTTCTTGACCAGGACCGTCTGCGCGGACGATTCAACTGCACACGCCGCGGCAGTGAGCAGACCGAGTGCCAACACGGCGGGGCCCGTGATTTTCATCATGTCTCACTCCTTTCGCTCACTGTACGTCTTCAGAACACTTGGCATACCTCGGACGCGAAATAAGGGGTGAAGATTCTGACTCATTGCCCCAGGTTGGCAGCTTTCCCTCGAACTTAACGTCTCGCCCCTTAGCTCGTGCTTCCAGTGTCGCCTCCCTTCTCGCGCAGTATACATTGCGAGGAGCTATGTTGGCAAACGCTCGATGCTCCTCCCCTTGTTCTTCGAATTCCCACCATGTGGTAACTTGTTCAATAGTGTATAATGGGGAAACCGTTTCTTTAGGAGGAAAGAACAATGAACGCTCGTCGGATCGTAGCAGCCGCAGTTGTCTCGTTTCTCGTCAGTCAGGCGGCTTGGGCCGAACCAGTCTTTCGCACCCAGAACATCTTCCCGCGCGCCGGCAAACACGTACACGGGAGCAGCATCGTCGAATGTCCCAACGGGGACCTGCTGGCCTGCTGGTATCAAGGTTCGGGAGAGCGTTCGGCCAACGACGTCATCGTGCAGGGTGCTCGCTTGAAGAAAGGAGCCCGGGAATGGAGCTCCGTATTCCTCATGGCGGATACACCGGGCTTTCCCGACTGCAATCCCGTCCTCTATATCGACAGGCACGAACGGCTCTGGCTGTTCTGGCTGCCGGTCCTGGCGAACAGGTGGGAGTGCGGGTATTTGAAGTATCGACGGTCCGAGAACTATCAAGGCGAGCTTGCACCCGAATGGAACTGGCAAGACATCATCCAGTTGAAACCCGGCGAGGCGTTCGCCAAAACGCTCGAGCAGAAGTTCGGCGAGCTGCGTGTCGACGAGGGTATGTGGGGCGAGTATGCCCTACCCTACACACGGCTGCTCATCGAAGCCGCCAGCGACCCGTACAAACGCCAGACGGGATGGATGACGCGTATTCATCCCATTACACTGCCGACCGGCCGTATGCTTCTTCCGCTTTATTCCGACGGGTTCAACGTGTCGCTTGTGGCAATCTCGGACGACGACGGAGATAGCTGGCGCGCAAGTTTGCCCATCGTTGGGCTCGGGCCGGTACAGCCGACGCTGGTCAGAAAGAACGACGGCACCGTGGTCGCGTACTTTCGCGACGCGGGAGAAGCGCCCAACCGCGTACAGATGAGCACCTCGAAAGACGACGGCGAATCGTGGGCTGCCACGTTTGATATCGATATCCCGAACTCGGGCTCGAGCCTCGAGGTGATCCCGCTGAACGACGGCCGCTGGCTCATGGTCTGCAACGACACCGAGTACGGAAGGCACCGCCTGAGCGCTTTTCTCTCTGACGACGAAGGCGAAACGTGGAAGTGGAAACGCAAGCTTGAACCATCCGATAAGGAAGGGAAGTCGTTCGGCTACCCGTCGGTTATCCAAACGCGCGACGGGCTCATTCACATGACGTACTCGTTGTCAACAGACGCCGGCCAGAGCATACGGCATTGCGTGGTCAATACCGAGTGGATAGAAACCGAATAGCAGGATGTCGCCAAACGGACTGACGAAGAATGAGGTGAATGCTATGAAGAATCAACTCGCATCCGGACGTTGTGTTTCACGACGCGGTGAACGTGTGGCTGTTCTTGTCATAATGCTCGCTGCGTTTATCGTCCCGGCTTGGCCGGTTCTCGCGGACGTGCCGGTGTATCGTGGAGAACCATCGGGCGAGTTTCTGCGCACCTGGCTGCTCTGCGGACCGTTCTCGCTTGGCGAGGTCGACGAGACTGTTCCGGACGTGGTCCACCTGCCGGGGTTTGAGACGGATTTCCTGGCCGCCCACGGAGGCGAGGCCGGCGCTCGGATCGACGAGGGCCAGACAGTACCCTTCGACGGCGGTTCAAACACGTGGGTCACGTATACGACCGAAGGGTTCGAAGTCGACTTGGACGAAGCGATCTCCGACGACTCGTTTGTGGTGGGCTACGGCTATTGCGAAATCGAGTCGCCCGAAGACCGCGTCTGTGTTCTTGCTCTCGGATCGAACGACGGCTGTCGCGTCTGGCTGAACGGCGAGCAGGTCTTGGACTACCCCGAAGCCCGCGGCCTTGTCGCAGACGATGACCTTATTGCAGTGGCTCTGCGCAAGGAGCGCAACAAGCTCCTCATCAAAGTCGAAGAACGCGGCAACAACTGGGGCTTTTGCGCCCGGTTCTTACCGTTCGAAGCGGAAGCCTTCGCCGACCGCTTCCACCTGTTCCGCGTTCTCACCCGTGGGGACGGCACGGCGCTTCTCGGGTTCCTGCAACCTCCCTCGGTCACCGACCGTATCGTCAAACAGGCGAGCCTCGATGTAGCCCGCGCGGACGAGCCTGACCGAATCCTGTGGCACGCTGATTGGACGAAGAAACCCGAGATGGATCTCGAGACTAAGAAGGATGAGTACGGGAAATACGTCCTTCGCGTGAACGCTGTCCTGGCCGACGGATACGAGTTGACGAAAACGTTTCCGTTCGCTGCCGGCAAACGAATCGAGCACGTGTTGTTCGACGCAGGCAAGACTGATTATGCCATTGTGGTTGGGACCGACGCCTCCGAGTCCGAACGGTGGGCCGCAACCGAACTACAGCACTGGCTCGAGCAGGTGAGCGGCGCCGAGTTTCAAATCCGTTCGGATGACGAAGCGAGACAGAAACGTGAGATTGTCGTCGGGTTCAACCGGCGCGCGCAGGCGCTGCTGCGGTCAGCCGTCACCCCGCCCGACGATGCCGACGAGTCGTTCACCTACAGGAACGTCGGACCGGCTATCGTGATATGGGGCGGCAAACAGCGCGGTACCATGTACGGTGTGATGACGTTTCTCGAACGCGAGCTCGGCTGCCGGTGGTACACGCCGCGTGTCAGCGTGGTACCGAGCAAAGAACGCTACGCCTTCGACTATCTACGCCATACCGAATCGCCGGGCATCCGTGTACGCAACGATTTCTACTTCGAAGCGTTCAAGCCCGTATGGGCGGCGCGACAGAAGATCAACGGTGCCATGAACTATCGCGAGCAGATCGGCGGTGTCGAGAGCTATTGGGCCGTACACACCTTCTACCAGTTTATGCCGCCGTCCGAGTTTTTCGACGAGCATCCCGAGTACTACAGTCTCATCAACGGCAAACGGGTACATCAGCGCACGCAGCTCTGCCTCAGTAATCCCGACGTGCTCCGGATCGTCACCGACAGGCTTAAACAGGTTATGCGCGACCACCCGCAGAACCTCATCTATTCCGTCTCCCAGAACGATTGGACAAACCCTTGCCAGTGTGAGAACTGCGCAGCCATTGTCGAACGCGAAGGAAGCGAGTCCGGGCCCATCATCTGGTTCGTCAACAAGGTCGCCGAACAGATCGAACCGGAGTTCCCGGACAAGTTCGTCGGCACGCTCGCATATTCGTACACGCGCAAACCGTGCAAGAAGCTTCGCCCGAGACAGAACGTCGTGGTCCGGTTGTGCAGCATCGAATGCTGTTTCGCGCACGATTTCCTGACCTGTCCCGAAAACGAGTCGTTCGTCTCCGACATCCACGGGTGGGCGGCAATCGCACCGCACCTCTACATCTGGGACTATGTCGTCAACTTCAGCCACTACATCATGCCCTATCCGAACTTCCGCGTGCTCCAGTCAAACATCAAGACGTTCCGGGACAACAACGCTATCGGCATCATGGAACAGGCCGCGTACCAGAGCCGCGGCGGCGAGTTTGCGGAGTTACGGGCGTACGTGATTGCCAAGCTGCTGTGGGACCCGGAATGCGACGTCGAGCAGGCTATCAACGACTTCATGTACGGCTACTACGGCCGAAGCGGCCAACACGTGCGCCGCTATTTCGATCTGTTGCACGGTCGCCTGACGCCCGAGACTCATATCCACCTCGGACTACGGCCGGATGACCCGCTCTTCTCCGACGAGTTTGTCCGGCAGGCGGAATCCATCTTTGACGAAGCCGAAGTCGCCGCCGACAATGAGGAGGTCCGGCAACGGGTCGAGGTCGCCCGGCTCCCCATCATGTACCTGAAGTGTATGCGAACTCCGCTCCTGGCGAAGTATGATGGCACCTATGCGCGGTTCTGCGATATCGTCAACCGGGAAGGCATCACCCACTATGCCGAACGCGGCGCGCCTCACCGGGAAGGGTTCCACAAGAAGGTTGAAGCCGCAGGAAGGTGAATCCTATCTGGCGAGGAACGTTTTACGGAGAACCTGTCCGGGCGGAATCCGGCAGCATCGACACGTCCAGTACCGTATGACGCGCGAACTGTAGTCGCTTACGACGATGCGTCCAGCTCCGCCAGCGTTCTCGTGTACGTGTTGTAGGCCCGGTCGCCGAAACAGACGAAAACCACCTTCTCGACAGAAGGTTCCTGCTCGACGAACGTCTTCACCTCGGTGACAGCGATTCGCGCCGCGCGGTCGAGCGGAAACCGGTACGCGCCCGTGCTGATAGACGGGAACGCGACGCTTCTTATCCCGTGCTCGGCCGCCAGCTTCAAAGAGTTCCTGTAACAGTTCGCCAGCAGCTCATCCTCGTCACGCTCTCCGCCCGACCAGACCGGACCGACGGTATGAATCACCCACGAAGCAGGCAGATTGTAGCCTTTCGTAATGCGTGCCTCGCCTGTCGGACACCCGCCGATGGTGCGGCATTCATCGAGCAGCTTCCGACCCGCTGCTCTGTGTATAGCGCCGTCCACGCCGCCGCCGCCGAGCAGCGACGTGTTTGCCGCGTTCACTATCGCATCGACCGTCTGCTTCGTTATGTCGCCTTCAACAACCTCAATTACCGCGCTCATCGTACGTTCCCTCGACTCTCGCTCACACCGCCGCACTAAACGTCACGCATTTCCCACCCCTCTACACCCCTCTAGTATACCCTTAATCGTTCACCAATCCAATGAAGACGTACCTGTAAGGCCCTATGGATGCCAAGAAACACGACAATAACCCACCAGGTAGTCCAGACCAGACTGATATCGAGCTGCGGTATATCCGCATGACCTGAACCAGCCTTCTGCATCTTGTGGGGCACCCGTTTCCAGCGCCACGATGGCCCGCTGTCGCACTTCTCCGCTTGCGATTTTCATGCAGCAACCATCTATCAGTACGTGCCGCGTGTCAACCTTACTTTGCTCCAAGCTATAACCGCACATCCAAGTCCCGCAGGGACGGTTGAGAATAGCCCAGGAGTTCACTCCTGGGAATCGGTATGATGCAATTATCTTCAGTCCCGTAGGGACGGCTGAAGCAGCTTGTTGAGGGCTGTAGTCTTTCAGCCGTCCCCACGGGACTTGAAAAATGGGGGTATGCACTTAATCCCAGGAATGAATTCCTGGGCTATTATCGTTGGTCCCTACAGGACGTTAAGAAAACCGAGTCCCTGCTGCTCGAGTGCTCGTCCACTCAGCCATTAGCTGAACGACCCACATGATGAGCATAGTCCAATAGTCTGGCTCGCCGTCGGGGTTCAAACCGAGGACGATTGATGATAGAATAGACGCCGGACCGGTTGACGTTACGTTCACATTCGAACCTGTTGGAACCATGAAAGTTTGTTACAATTGCGGCACGCCATGGCAGGGCGAAGGACGCCTCATGTTCAAGGTGGTCTGCGAGAAGTGCAGCGCGTGGATGCACTGCTGCCGAAACTGCAAGCTCTACGACCCGCACGCACACAACAACTGCCGCAGCCCCTCGACCGATTGGGTTGGCGACGCCGAGAAACAAAACTACTGCGGCGAGTTCATCTTCGCGGACCGGGAAGAAGAGACCACAACGCAGGACGAGCAAGAAGAAGCGCGCCGCAAACTCGACGACCTTTTCGGCAAAGGTTCGTAGCCCCGCCTTGAGGCGGCCTCGAAAGAGCATCGACCACTCAAGCCTTTCTCCTACCACACTTCGCCTACGCTTCATAGTATGATATCTGACATCGATTTACGCAGAGTTTCGGCAGCCCCAATAAAAAGGCTCGAATTCTGCTTGACTTCTCGCCAAGTATGTGCTATTATTGAATTAGCAGTAGGGAGAATACTTATGTGGAGAGGCATTACGGGGATAGGTTGTACCAATCCAGGAGAAGCATACTACGGGTGAGTAGTGTTTCTACCCTGGGTTTGTAGATGAGGAACGAGGAAACACGGGATGAATGGGCGGTTGTTCCGTGGTGGCCGGACGTGCCTGTCATCATTCGGTCACGCTGAACCGGGGACAGGTTGCCGCGCATCTGTCGCGGCACCAACACAGGTAGGGAGGTTCAAGACCATGCAAATCAGAAACCAATCCATACGAATCGTGTTTTATGCCACGGCCATGATCGCGATGCTGGTGGTGACACCAACTGTTTGCTGGGCAGCCGAAGGCGACCTTGTCTGGGCCACGCGCGCGGGAGGGACAGACAGGGACGGTGGCGATAACGTTGCGGCGTTGCCTGACGGCAGTGCGCTGGTGGCTGGCCATTTCGAGGGTATGGCGACCTTCGGACCGGACGGGACAAACGAAACCACGCTGACATCGGCCGGGGGGGAGGACGTCTTTGTTGCACGGTACAACCCGGACGGCACGCTGGGATGGGCCAAACGCGCCGGCAGCGCGTCCCGGGAGGCGTGTTACGCTATTGCGGCGCTGCCAAACGGTGGTGCGCTGGTGGCAGGATACTTCGGTGGCTCAGCGGGGGATGTGATAACCTTTGGGGCCGGGGAGACGAACGAAACGACGCTCGTGTCTGCCGGCGATTACGATGTCTTCGTGGCGAAGTACGGTCCAGACGGCACACTTGCGTGGGCCAAACGCGCCGGCGGACAATTCGCTGACGTGAGCTACGCGATCGCTGCGTCGGCTGACGGTGGTGCTTTGGTGACGGGTTTTTTCGCGAAGTCGGGGAGTACTGCGAGCAATACGGCGACATATGGTCCCGGAGAGCCGAACGAAACGACACTCGTATCGGTCGAGGGGCAAGCTATGTTTGTGGCGAGGTACAACGCGAACGGTACGCTCGCATGGGCGAAAGCCGCGGGCGGAGAGGGTTTCACTTGGGCCACGAGCATTGCCGCTCTACCTGACGGCTCCATGCTTGTGGGAGGTTCGTTCTCCGGTCTGCCAATCTTCGGATCGGGAGAGCCGAACCAGACCATGTTACGCGGGACCGAGGGAGACATGACGGGGTTCTTCCTGGCCCAATACAGCCCGGACGGCACACTCGCATGGGCGAAAAACATCGGCGGCACCAGCACCGGCTTAGGTTTTGTCTACGCGATCGAACCGCTTGCCGATGGACACGTGCTGGTGACGGGGGACATTGGCGTGGGCACAGCGACGTTCGGACATGGAGAGCCGAACGAAACCACGGTTAAACGGCCCGAGACAGGGCGGTCCCAGCTCTTTCTTGCCAAGTATAACCCCGACGCTACGGTCGTCTGGGCGAGGGGGGTCACAGGAAGTCCGGGCGGCATGGCCGCGCTCCCCGACGGCAGCATGCTTGTATCGGGTTCTTTCTCCGGAACAGAGACGTTTGGAGTCGGCGATCCGAATGAGACTGAGTTGACTTCGGTGGACTATCATGAGGTGTTCATCGCAAAGTACTACCCGAACGGCGAGCTGGCGTGCGTAGTACAAACAGGCGCGACCGGTCTTCAGGGAGGCGCCGGACTCGCGGTGTACGAGGACGGAACTGCGGTGGCAACAAGGTGTTTTCATGACACGCTGACTTTTGGCCCGGGCGAGCCAAATGAGACGACGCTGACGTCGGCGGGCAACTATGACGTCTTCGTGGCGAAGTATTGGTTCGACCCGAATTCGGAAGGCGACTACGTGCCGGATGCCGACGGCGACGGTCTGCCCGATTCGGTGGAAACCGACACGGGTACTTATGTCGACGAGACGGATACGGGCACCGATCCCTATGATTGTGATACGGATGCCGACGGGTTGAACGACGGGAATGAGATTCTGGTCTACGGCACGGACCCGTTCTCGATAGACACCGACGAGGACGGCCTCTCGGATAATGACGAAGTCGAGGCCGGGGCCGACCCGGTTGATCCTGACACCGACGGCGACGGGGTGGAAGATGGTGAGGACACCGATCCGCTGAACCCGCCCAGTGAGTGGGAGACCCTCCATCGTGGCATGCGCGTTGGCGACATCTGGGGCGCATCAGGAGACGACGTGTTTGCGCTCGCTGGGGAGGGTAGGATCATCCATTACGACGGCGTGTCGTGGTCGGCGATGGAAACCGGAACGGAAGCCAACTTCGCGCATATTTGGGGCGCATCAGGAGACGACGTGTTTGCGGTCGGGTACGAGGGGATTATCCACTACGACGGCACATCGTGGTCGATGATGGACACCGGAGCGGAAACCTATTTCTCGGGTATCTGGGGGACATCGGGAGACGACGTCTACGCCCTCGCTGCCTACGGAATAGTCTTGCACTACGACGGCACGTCGTGGTCCCCGATGGAACGCGGGATATTCAACGACCTCCAGATATACGGTGGCCTCTACAGCATCTGGGGCACGTCAGGCGACGACATCTTCGTCGCCTGTGGCCGGCACGGGATGCTGCACTATGACGGGGTGTCGTGGTCGAACGTGGTAAGCGTAACGGGGGACAAATTCCTGAGAGTGTGGGGGCTATCGAGCACCGATGTGTTCGCCCTTGCTCGTGATTCCGTTGGTGTGCGCGGCCGAATCTACCATTACGACGGCGTGTCATGGTCGCGTATGCTGGAGCTGGACTACGGCTTGTCCGGCATCTGGGGTGCGTCAGGCGATGACGTCTTCGTCAGCGGAGGGAACGTCACGATAGGGGGAAGGATCCTCCACTACGATGGAGTGTCGTGGACTGAAATGACGTGGCCGAGTGAGCTCATGGCCCGACAGATATGGGGCGCGTCGAGCGACGATGTATTCATGATCGCATCGGGCTCTCCAACAGGGTCCATCTACAACTACAATATCGACTACGTTGCCCACTACGACGGTACCTCGTGGGCGCTCATGGAGGATACGCACGGAGCGCACGTCCCGCCGGAGCCCGCCGGCTTCCTCGATATCAGCACCACGCTTATGGCTGTATGGGGCACCTCGGGGGCCAACGTCTTTGCCGTCGGCGGTCTTGGAGCTATCTTCAGCTACGATGGAACGTTCTGCTGGTTTATGGAAAGCGGGACGAGCGAGGAATTGCTCGGCGTCTGGGGCACGTCGGACGAGAGTGTCTACGCGGTCGGCAAGGGGGGGACGATTCTTCACTTCGACGGCAGCGAGTGGTCCGCCGAGGAGAGCGGGATCTCGAACTGGATCTGGGACGTGTGGGGTACGGCGGAGGACAACATCTTTGCCGTAGGCGGCATCGGTGTCGTCGAGGATCCACACCGCGTCATCCTTCATTACGACGGCACGACGTGGAATGTTCTCGACGACAGCGACAATTATGGACTCTTCGGACTGTGGGGCGCGTCAGCGGACGACTTCTTTGCCGTGGGCGATTTCGGGACCATTCTTCACTACGACGGCACGGAGTGGTCGTCGATGGAAAGCGGTACCACGGCGAGTCTGATGGACGTCTGGGGCACCTCGGGCGACGATGTTTTCGCCGTCGGCCAGCTCTCTATTCTCCACTACGACGGCACGGAGTGGTCGTCGATGGAGAACCCGGCCGAACGCTGGCTGAATGGTGTGTGGGGCACGTCGGGCGACGATGTTTTCGCCGTTGGAGAGGATGATTCGATTCTGCACTATGACGGCACACAATGGGAGAGAATAACGACATGGACCGATGCGCTATATGGTCTCTGGAGCCCGCCAAGCGGCGAGATGTTCGCCGCCGGCACGGATACAACCATTCTCCGCCATCCGGGGCCCGACACGGACGAGGACGGCCTGCCAGACTCGGCGGAAACCGATACAGGGATCTATGTCGACGAGAGGGATACGGGCACCGACCCGGACAATCCCGACACCGACGGCGACGGGCTGAATGACGGTGACGAGGTCACCATATACGGTTCCAATCCGCTCCAGACTGACTCAGATGGCGACGGGTTAAACGACGGTGACGAGGTCAACACGTACGGCACCAACCCAGCAATATCCGACACCGACGGAGACGCGTTGCCGGACGGCGATGAAGTGAATGTTCATGGCACGGACCCGCTGAACGCAGATACCGACAATGACGGACTGGCCGACGGAGCTGAGGTGGAAAGAGGGACGGATCCGCTGGATGCCGACACCGACGGTGACGGCCTGACCGACGGTGACGAAGTCACCATCCACAGCACGAACCCGCTGGAGACTGACTCGGATGGCGATGGGCTGGACGATGGCGGCGAAGTAAACACACACGGCACCAACCCAACGCTTGCCGACACCGATGGCGACGGGCTGATGGACGGCGACGAAGTCACCATCCACGGCACCGATCCAGTCGGCGCGGATTCGGACGGGGACGATCTCTCGGATGGCGACGAGGTGAATGTGTATAGCACATCTCCCACGAGTGTTGACTCGGACAATGACGGTCTGGCGGACGGCGATGAGGTGAACGACTACGGTTCGGACCCGACAACATCCGATACCGACGGCGACGGGTTGACCGATGGCGACGAAGTCAACGTGTACGGCTCGGACCCGACGATGACCGATACGGACGCGGACGGTATGCCGGACGGTTCCGACCCGAACCCGTCGACCGCGAACTATACGCCGTCGATATCGGGGCTCAACCTTGCGGTTGGCCCGGAGCCGGGCGACGTTGAGGCGGTAGTATACGGCACAGGGTTCGACCTCAACGCGGACGTGCATTTCGGCGAGAACGAGGCCGATGTTATTGGTGTGGCGGAGGACCGAACCGAGATAACGCTGGTTCTGCCGGCGGGAACGGGCACGGTCGACGTCGAGGTCGTCAATCCCGACACGGGATGGAACAGCGTTATCGAGGACGCGTTGACATACATACCGCCGCCACAGGCGGCAGTTGTCTACCCTGACGCAGGTCCCGAGACGGGCGGCCCGGCCGTCATCATAACCGGATCGGACTTCCATGACAGTGCCACGGTGTATTTCGGCACAGAAGCCGCGCTGTGGCAGGAGGTCTCGGCC
Organism: uncultured bacterium; assembly: GCA_964524145.1. Lineage (GTDB taxonomy): Bacteria > Hydrogenedentota. The sequence continues at coordinate 30,007 of CAZGCA010000045.1, forward strand.
GACGGGACGCAGATCACTGTTGAGCTGCCTCCGGGTACGGGTGTGGTAGATGTGTGTGTGAGGAACCTTTTCGTTGGGCTCGAATGCGTCCTGGCAGAGGTGTTCGTCTACATGCCCGACTCTGACGGGGACCATCTCATGGACGCGATGGAATCGACCATTGGCAGCGACCCGCTGTCGACCGACTCGGACGGGGACGGTTTGAACGATTTCGACGAGGTGCAGGACGGTACCGATCCGACGCTGGCGGATACCGACGGTGACGGTGTTGCCGACGCGGAAGACGGCCTGCAGGATCGTCTCGTCGAATACGCGGGCGACCAACCGACGGCTGTTGCTGCGGCCGATTTCAACGGCGACGGTCTGGCCGACCTTGCCGTGGCAAACTTTCTCTCATCGAGCATCTCGGTGTTGCTCGGCAACGGCGACGGAACGTTTGAGTCGGTTCCGGAGATTCTCCTGGCGGCGTGCGGACCGCTGGCGATTGCGGTAAGCGATTTTGACGGCGATGGAGACGAGGATCTTGCGGTTGCGTGTTTCTCGGCGTCCCAGGTCTCGGTGCTGCTCGCGTCCGGCCCGGGCACGTTCGAGGACGCTCTTGTGGTAGATGTCACGAGCGGCCCCCACGATATCGTTGCCGGAGACTTCAACGGTGACGGGACAGACGATCTTGCGACGGCGAACTACAGCACGTCGGAGGTGCAGGTGCTTATTGGTATGGGCGATGGAACGTTCGATCCGGGTCCACCGGAGAGTCCGCGTGCTTTCGCCACCGGGGAGAACCCGTTTGCCATTGCCGCAGCGGATTTCGACGGTGACGGCGCGCTCGACGCGGTCACGGCGAACTTCGGCTCGTCGGACATCTCTGTTCTGTCGGGTGCGGGCGACGGCACGCTTGCGGAATCGGCTCGAATTGCCACGGGTGCCGGGCCGGAATCTGTAGCGGTCGGCGACCTTGATAATGACGGCATACCCGACATCGTCGTTGCCAACACGAACGCGTCAGCGGTATCAGTGTACTTGAGCACCGAGCAGAACGGCGGCGAGTATCCGATCGTGTTCCCCACATCGTCGGGACCGAGCACGGTCGGGATAGTGGATTTCAACGGAGACGGTAGGGACGATGTCGTTTCGGTGAACACGTTTGCCGACGAACTGGTCCTGTTTCTGAACCGGGGCGCAGGGGACCTCGCCGAATCTATGGCGTTGTTTGCGGGCGAGTCGCCCATGAGCCTGGCCGCGTCGGACTTTATCGCCGACGGTGATATCGACCTCGCCGTCGCGAACTACACGACTCACCGGGTGTGCGTCGTTGCCAACCCGGGCAAGACCGCGCTCGATTCCGACGGTGACGGTTTCTCCGACGCATTCGAGGCCGCGGTGGGCAGCGATCCTCTGGACCCGACCGACACGCCGATTACGCACTGCGATGTGAATGGCTCGGGCAACGTCGACGCAGTTGACGTGCAACTGGTGGTGAATCACGCACTAGGTATGTCGGTGGCCAGCGACTGCGACCTGAACCACGACGATATTGTTAATGCTGTCGACGTGCAGCTGATAATCAACGCCGCACTAGGCCGGTCCAGCTAGCGAAGATCCGAGTTCCGCATTCAGGCGACGGAGTTCGCGGTCAAGGCCGACTGTAGAGACGGGGCCGCGAACTCTGGCCATCAATGCTGCGATGGGGGTATACTAGTGACAGCGTTGAGGCCGGATTGTTTCCTTTGTCTTCTCAATCAAGGAGTGTATGTTTGTCCAAGGTTGCGGTAGTCGAGTTCGAGGAGTACGGGAGCAGCGTGCGGCGTGCGCTCGACCTCATAGGTGCGGCAGAGGTGCTCGCGCAACAGGAACGGATCATGTTGAAACCGAACGTGATCAACAGCTCCCCTCATCCCATAACCACCCACCCGGATTGTGTCGAGGCGGTAATCGAGTATTGCAGGGAGTGTTCGTTGGCGGAGATAGTCGTCGGGGAAGGGTGCGGCGAACGAGACACGATGGACGCGTTCGAGATGCTGGGCTTTTGCGAGGTTGCGCGACGGCAGGACGTCCGGCTTGTCGACCTCGAGTCGGAACCGGAAATCACGCTGACGCAACCGGGCGCGAAGTTCCTGCCGGAATTCCATATGCCGCGCATACTCGAGGACGTCTTTCTAATAGGCGTGCCGGTGCTGAAAGCGCATTCGATGGCCCAGGTGACGCTCGGGCTGAAGAACATGATAGGAGTGTGTCCCGCGAGACATTACGGCGGATCACATTACCGCAAGTCCAAGCTGCACTGCAGCAACAACAGCGAGCTTCACGAGGCTATTGTCGAGCTCAACAAGTACCGCAAGGCCGACCTTGTGCTGATGGACGCGACGGTGGGGATGGCCGAAGCGCACATCTGGGGACCGGAGTGCGACCCGCATGTCAACAAGATAGTCGCCGGGTTCGATGTGGTGGCGGTCGATGCCGTCGGCTGCGACCTGCTCGGCAGAAACTGGCGCAAGATAAAGCACGTGCGCCTGGCGGACGGCGAGCTCGGCGACGCTCAGAACGTCGAGCTACTCAGCGGGTGAACCGCGCACCGAGTTACGGGCCGAAGACCGCCGCCTGCAACCTGTCGTAATCGATCCGCATCGAGCGCCGCAACGCATCCTCGGGACTGAACCCCTGCCGGATGTGTTCGAGCAACGCGGTAACGTAGCGCCGCCCGAACCTGCTCATGATGTGGTCGACGACCGCAAACGATTGGGCATACGCGAGCCTGACCCGGCTCGCGTTCTTCTCGTCGAGCCGGGACGAATCGAGATCTCTCAGATGGTACAGCGTGCCCGATTGTATCGCGCGATCAATAACCACAAGGTCGTCATCGTCCAGCGTCTCGGACTCGTACTGGGCAAGCCCTTCGTTGAGCCAGAACGGCACGTTATTGCCGGCCAGGGTCCGCACGACAACATGTGTGTACTCATGATGCAGGACCGTCTCGAGAGACGATTCGCCCGCCGGCGTCTCCGGTACGGGCACACGTATCTTTCCGTCGTAGAGAGCGCCCACATGGAGTGCCGCGGCAGTAGCCTCCTTGAACTGCGCGTCCGACGAATAGAGCAGCACCTTTATGGGCGTCGAAGGATAGCACCGGTACCGGCGCGCCATGCGGTAGTACGCCTGGTCGAGCATCCTCAACACTCGCGACGCCTCGCGCCTCACCCTGATGTTCTCGAAGCTTATGTCGAAGTGTTTGCTGTATTGCTGTTTGAACTCCCCCTCGATCTTCACCTCGCGTTCGGCTTTCTCGAGCATCTTCTTGACGCCGGGCAGGTCGGGTTCCTGCTCTAACGCCGACTTCCAGTGGTAGATGGCGTCGTAAAGGTAATCCTGGTCATAGTACAGCTTGCCGATGTTGATATGGGAGTTCGTGTGGTTCGGGTCCAGGTTAAGCGCCTCGAGCAGGCTGCGTTCGGCCCCACGCCCGTCCCCGAGCCGCAGCTGGTAGTAGCCGAGGCGTGCGTGAAACTCGGCCCTGTTCGGCTGAAGCTGGACGGCGTGCCGGGCGTTGCTCTCCGCCCGTGCCCAGTTCTCGAGATTACCCTCTTCGAGTGCGAGCCCGTGGTATGCGTTGGCGAGGTTCTTGGTTACAGTCGCGTTCTCGGGAGCGTATTTCAGGGCCTGCTCAAACTCGCGGACCGCTCCCGCGAAGTCGCGGGCATTGTACAACTCGACGCCGGCCTTGTTGTGGTGCGCGGCATCCTGGCCACCGGCTGTGCCGACTGATAACACCATCAGCAGAATGAAAACACAACACACCCGTTTGCGCATTCGGCAATTGACCCTTTCTGCCTTTACTACTCCAAGAATCGACCGTACTACCCCCAATTATACTCTGAATCGCGGCGATTCACAAATCCTCGCACTGTGTAGCGCAGGCTTCCAGCCTGCATTTGTCACCAAGCGAACGGTCGCCAGCCACGATGCTCCCGACCAATTGCGCCATCGAGAACGGAGGTTTCTCCCTTGGCGGTTTGATTTACATCCTTTAGGTTCGGGGAGAGATGCAGGCTAGAAGCCTGCGCTACAATCTGCGCTACAGAGTTGCCTACGCCAGAACCCATTCGTGGTCGGGCGTATTTTGGGGGCCTGTGTACGGGTTGTCGCGCAGGTTGAGTATGACCCAGAGGTAGTATTCGGTGTATCCGGGCGCGCATGACTGCGAGTGGTCCTGGCCGTCGAGGATGATTGTCAGGTCGTTGTTGCGCACTCTCGCTGCGGGCTCCCCCACCCCGGCGAACCCGTATCCCTGCGCGGGATCGAACCTGTAGAAATACACCTCCGGTTGAGGATGGTGATGCGGCGGGTAGCTCGACCAGCCGCGACCGACCGTCTCGCCGACGGCGAGCGTACCGTCCGTAAACATTGTCCGCACGGTGCGATGGAAGACGTCGCCCATGACACCTTCTCCGGGTTCCGTCAGGTTCTTACCGGGGGCGAAACCATCCGGACCGATGACGGCAACACTTGCGTCATACGTGGTCCGTGCCTTTGCGACGGCTATCTCCGTCTCGGTCGCAGCATGTATCCGGTACTCGCAGCCTTGCGGTATTCTCGCACCGAACGGGCGGTCGCGGAATATGTTCGCTCGCGCAAAGCTCAGCTCGATGCCGCCGGCCGAGACTGCGCCCTCTCCGTCGAGCACAGTGAGCACGGTCTCGCGAGAGTCGTCGCTGTCGGAGACCGATTCGCCCGCCCGGAGCTTCCGTATCCCGAACTCGATACCGGTCGCCGCACCTTCGGTATCGCCGGGTTCGATCACGGTGTATCCAAGGTCGAACGATTCCGGCCCGCGTATGTGAAGCCTACTATTCATCCTTGCCTGGTCCGCCACCTCCGTCCGGGAAGCCGCACGTCGAAAAGAAGACCCTTGCAGTTTTCGGCCCGCTCGGCCGTCATCCTACAGCGTGCCGGCCAATGTAGCCATCTCGGCAAACGCTCTTGTAACGGGGAACTTGCCGGGGTAGTTGATGAACTCGACGTGTCCATCCATGAAGAGCGCGTTGGCACCGCCTGGAATGTGGTTGAAATCCTTTGGGTCCACCTCGATGATATCCCACATTACGGCGAGTTCGCTCTGCGCCATCGCACTACCTGCCGGGTTGTTTATGTCGGTGATCATGAACCGCTCGATGCCCTCTCTCAAACGGTAGATGGTCGTTCCACCGGCGTTGCCCTGCCCTTGAGCAAGACCGCCAATGTCCGAGTCGATGTTTTCAGGTAGACCCGTAGCAGGGTTGAGACTGATAATCGCGTCGAACAGCAGCATCAACATGTCGAACGCGAGATCCGGCACACCAAACGTCGCGTCATTCGGATCTTTGCCCGACATCCCTCCCGCGATGAGTTCATGCCCCTGAATTACCCAGCCGAGATAGACGTAGCTGAGTTCATCGATCAGGCACGGCTGGATATTGCCGTTGTCGTCCTTCCATCTCCCGCCCGAGAAGCTCTGGAACCCGTCTTCGTCCGACGGACAGACGAGGACGGCGGCGTCGGTAAGGTACTCGGGGTATACAGACGGCCCGTCAAATATCGTCGCGCCAGCTAGTTCGTCATCGTAGACGATACCGTTGCCGTCAACCCGGTCGCAGTCCCATACCTTGATCATCGGAAACCTGCCGTTCCACTCGTTCGCGTACATCTTGAGGACAGTGCCCATCTGTTTGAGGTTGTTGGCGCAGGATGCGCGCCGTGCGGCTTCGCGCGCCCTGGCGAGTGCGGGGAGCAGTATCGCGGCAAGGATACCGATTATCGCTATCACCACGAGAAGCTCGATAAGAGTGAAACCCTTCCGCCTGCTGCTGAACGACGATACCTGCGGTGCTCTCATTTCCGTGTCCTCCCAAAAAGTCATGCAACTCTTTCGCGTTACTTGGTCCTGAGCTTCCGTCATCACAGAAGACTCTGCGCACGAAGTGATACCGCCGGTGAGAGATCGTTAAGTCAAGTTGTCTGTAAGCATCACCTCCTCAGCGATCGAGCCGAAACGCTGCTTCACTCGATATCCTACACCACTTTAGAGCCGTACCGCAACACCTTTGTTGCGGAGGAACTCCTTCGTTTCGTGTATCGAGTATGTGCCGTAATGGAATATTGATGCGGCCAACGCAGCGTCGGCCTTGCCGTCGGTAAGCACGTCGGCGATATGTTCGAGCGTGCCGGCACCGCCCGACGCTATCACGGGCACGGGAACGGCCTCCGCCACGGTCCTCGTGAGCTCTATGTCATAGCCGTCTTGCGTCCCGTCGGCATCCATGCTGGTGAGCAATATCTCCCCTGCCCCGAGTTCCACACCTCGTCTCACCCACTCGATAGCGTCCATCCCGGTCGGTTCCCTACCCCCATAGGTGTACACCTCCCACGATTTGCCGTTCTCGCGCCGCTTGGCGTCCACGGCGAGAACGATGCACTGGGAACCGAACTTGTCGGCTCCATCACGTATGAGCTGCGGGTTCTCGACAGCCGACGTGTTGACCGAAATCTTGTCAGCGCCGGATTTGAGCAGCATCTCGATATCGTCAACGGATCGGATACCCCCGCCGACGGTCAGCGGGATAAAGACGTTCTCGGCGGTGCGCGAGACGACGTCCAGCATCGTCCGTCGTTCCTCGACGCTTGCTGTTATGTCGAGAAATACAAGCTCGTCGGCTCCTTCGCGGCTGTACTGCGCGCCGGTCTCGACGGGGTCGCCCGCGTCGCGCAGCGAGACGAAGTTTATGCCCTTGACAACGCGGCCGCCCGCGACGTCGAGGCATGGGACGATTCGTTTTGCAAGCATTTCAGATCTCTCTACTGTGATGCAGGCCCAACAAGCTCGCAGAACTCTTTCAGGATGGCCAGCCCTTTTTCAGCGCTCTTCTCCGGGTGGAACTGTGTTGCGAAAACATTGTCCGTGGCGATTGCGGATACAAACTCCCGATCGTAGCAGGTCGTCGCAGCTACCACGTTTGTGTCTTTCGGGTCGACGTAATAGGAGTGGACGAAATACATGAAGCTGCCGTCAGGCGTGTTCTTCAGAACCGGCACCTCTTTCTTGAGCGATAGCTCGTTCCATCCCATGTGAGGCACTTTCAACGTCGTGTTGAACCGGCGAACGGAGCCCGGGATAATGCCCAACCCCTTCACGCCCGCGTCTTCCTCGCTCTCGTCAAACAGCAACTGCAAACCGAGACATATGCCGAGAAACGGTGTGCCGGAAGCTATGGATTCGGTGATAGGGGCCACGAGGTCCCGTTGTAGAAGGTTGTCCATCGCGTGACCGAAAGCACCCACGCCAGGCAGCACGACAGCGTCCGCGCCAACAATCTCGTCAGGATTAGACGTAACGATAACCTGGCCGCCAACAAGCTCGAGCGCCTTGCTGACACTTCTCAGGTTGCCCATTCCATAGTCAATAACGGCAATCATTTCGAGTGCCCAGTGGTCAGTAGGCTTGGTCAGTGCTGGATTGCTTCTACAAGATCGAAAGGTACTTGTCGAGCTCGTAATCGGTGACCTGTGCCCGATAGGTCTGCCACTCGATCTTCTTGTTCTCGATGAACTTCGTATGGACATGGTCGCCGAGCGCGTTTCGCAAGAACTCGCTTTCTTCGGCGATCTTGATGGCCTCGTACAGATCCTCCGGTATTGACCCTACGCCGAGCGAATCGCGTTCTTCCTGTGTCATCTCGTAAACGTTGCGCTCGATAGGCGGTGCGAGCTCGTACTCCTTCTCTATACCTTCGAGCCCGGCTGCAAGCATCGCCGCAAACGCCAGGTACGGGTTGCACGCCGGGTCCGGAGACCGGTACTCTATCCGAGTGGCATTCTCTTTGCCGGGTTTGTACATCGGAATGCGGATCAGGTCCGACCGGTTTCTGCGCGCCCAGGAAATGTAGACCGGCGCCTCGTAACCGGGCACCAGCCTCTTGTACGAGTTCACCCACTGGTTGGTCACGAGCGTTATCTCGGAAGCGTGCCGGAGCAGCCCGGCGGTATAGTGTTTCGCCACCGTCGAGAGATAGTACTCGTCGTCCGGATCGAAGAAGGCGTTTCTGCCGTCCTTATAGAGCGACTGGTGCGTGTGCATCCCGTTGCCGTTCTGCCCGAAGACCGGCTTAGGCATAAACGTCGCGTGTACGTCGTGCCGCAACGCTATCTCCTTCACGACAAGCCGGTACGTCATCGTGTTGTCCGCCATGGTCAGCGCGTCGGAGTAGCGCAGATCTATCTCGTGCTGGCTCGGCGCAACCTCATGGTGGCTGTACTCGACCTTTATGCCCATCTGCTCGAGCGTGACAACCGTTTCGCGACGAAGATCACTGGCGACGTCGCGAGGCGTCAGGTCGAAGTACCCGCCGTCGTCAAGACCTTCCGGCGGTTTCTTGCTCGACCGGAAGTAGAAATACTCGAGTTCCGGGCCGACATAGAGCATGTACCCCATATCGGCGGCACGTTTGAGCTGTCGTTTCAGCACCCAGCGCGGGTCGCCTTCGTACGGCGCACCTTCGGGGGTGACGATGTCGCAGAACAACCGTGCGACCCGGGCCTGGGCCTCATCGCTCCATGGGACCACCGTGAACGTGTTCGGATCCGGCAAAGCAACCATATCGCTCTCGTCGATCCGGGCGAACCCCTCGATCGAGGAGCCGTCAAACCCCATCCCTTCGGCCAGCGCTTCCGGCAGTTCCTCGATTGTGATTGCAAAACTCTTGAGAAACCCGAGGATATCGGTGAACCATAGCCTGACGAATCTCACCTTCTCGTCGGCCGCCTTCTTCAGCACGTAGTCTGCGTCTCTCTTCTTTCGGTCCATCGGTATCCTCCGTCCGGCTTCAAGTAAGAAGCCAACCAGGTGTTATAGTCCAAGAACGATGTCGCGACTATAGTACCATTTTGCAGTGGCAGTCGACAAGTGGTTTCGAGCTGATGGGGCTACTCTCCGGCAACGCATGTGTCCGTCTTCCATTTTGTTTTGTTCTGGGCTATAATGCGGCAGAGTCGAAGGACCGATTAACCCGATAAGGCAACGATAAAGGAGTCACAACACCCATGCATAAGTCTCGACGCCGATCAATTGCAGGAGTTCTGGTTGCCCTTGCTATTCTGTCTGCTTGGCTCGTCTCGCCCGCGGTTGCCGGGGAGAAGACGACCGAGATGGTGGCGATGCGCGACGGGGTAAAGCTTGCCACGGACGTGTACCTTCCTGAGGGCGACGGGCCGTGGCCTGTCGTGCTGTTGCGGACGCCGTACAACAAGAACAGCATGAACGGTGATGCCCATAACGAGCAGGGCTACGCCGTAGTCATTCAGGACGTGCGTGGACGGTTCGAGTCCGGAGGTTTCGACAACGTCTTCGCGGACGATGGCTGGAACGTGCGGCTGGACGGGTACGATACGGTCGAGTGGGTCGCCGCGCAACCGTGGTGCACCGGCAAGATCGGCACGCTGGGCGGGTCGGCCCTCGCGATAACGCAGTACCTGATGGCGTGCACGGCCCCGCCGAATCTCACCTGCCAGGTCGCCGTCGTCGGCGCGGCGGACTTCTACCACCAGACCACGTATCAGGGAGGGGTGTTTCGCGAGTCGATGATGGTCGGGTGGACGAATCTGCAGAAGACGTCGTACCGGGTGCCCGTGTGGTTGTCGCACCCGAACTACGACAGCTTTTGGGTGAACTATGACTGCACGTTGCGGTACCCGCTCGCCACGGCCCCGTGCGTTCACGTCGGCGGTTGGTACGACATTTTCACCCAGGGAACTATCGACAGTTTTGTCGGATTGCAGTCTGATGGCGGCAAGGGAGCGCGCGGCACCCAGAAACTTATCATGGGGCCGTGGACGCATGGAGTCGGCAAGCGGAGGCAGGGGCAACTCGAGTATCCCGAGAACTCAGTATTTGATCTCGGGACGTACGAGCAGAGATGGTTCAAGCACTGGCTCAAGGGGGAAGACTCCGGCATCATGGACGAACCGGCGGTCAACTACTACGCTATGGGAGACGTCGACGATCCATCAGCGCCGGGCAACGAGTGGCGCACGGCCGAGTCGTGGCCGCCGGAAAGTGCGGTGACCCCGTACTACCTTCGCGCGGACGGTCTGCTGAGCACGGCCAAGGCCGGGACAGAACTGCCGGACGCGTTCCGGTTCGACCCGGGCGACCCCGTACCGACAGAGGGAGGTCAAAACCTTCTCATACCATCGGGCCCGATGGATCAGCGTGCCCTGGCCGAACGGGACGACGTGCTCAAATATGTGACGGACGTCCTGGCGCAACCGGTTGAGGTCACCGGACACATCTACGCGGAGCTGTGGGCGTCGTCCAACGTGCGTGACACCGACTGGACAATGAAGCTCGTTGACATCTATCCGGACGGCCGGGAGATGTTGGTCACCGACGGCATAATCCGCTCACGGTTCCGCAACACGTTTCGCGAACCGATGCTGATGCAGCCGGGAGCCATCTATCAGTTCCGAGTCGACCTGTGGAGCACGAGCCTTGTGTTTAACAAAGGACACCGCATCGGGATCCACGTGTCGAGCAGCAACTCGCCCCGGTTCCAGGTCAACCCGAACAACGGCGAACCCCAGGGCTCGGGTACGGGACAACTGATCGCTACAAACACGGTGTACCACGACAAGGACCATCCGTCGCACATACTGCTGCCCGTTGTCGTACCTGGCAAGTGATGATCTGTAGCGCAGGCTTCCAGCCTGCATCCAGCATGTATAGAGTGAACCTGATGCAGGCAAGATGCCTGCGCTACAAGCCCACGACGGAGTAGACGATGTCGGTGACGACGCCGTCGGTCTCGAGCCGCCCGAGCACCTGGTCGAGCTCGCTGGGCGACCCGGCAAGGAAATAGGTCCACCCGGAAGCGTCTTCGTGCACCAGTTCGCAGGTCAGGAACGACTCGTCGCCCGCCACGTCGCGCGGTGCGAGTCGCCGGTTCGCCCCAATGATGGCCGATTTTCTGAGGCTCTGCGAATTGTAGGGATGTTCCTCGAGATGCTTGACCTTGCTCAGCCGTTTGACCTTCCGGACCATTATGTTCTTCTCCTGCTCGGTGCAGTGGAAGGTCAGCACCACGCTTCCGTCCACGCCCGCGCGCTCTTCGAACCCATGGCCAACGACGGTGTCGATGCTTATACCCCGGTTGCTGAAAGCCGATGCGATGCTGGTCAGCGCCCCGGCGCGGTCAAGAACATGCGCTCGGAACACCCAATGATGTTTCTGTGCTTCGTTCATCTACGAGATCTCCTGAACTCAGTGATTGAATCATTAACTCACTCAATCACTCAATCTCTCAATGGTTCAATCTCTCAATTCCCCAGTTTTGCTGTTTTGCGTGATGCTGCGAAGATCGCGAGCAGTTCGTTACCCTCGCTGATAAGCTCCTTCATCTTTGGCTCGGGGACTATCTCGGCGTCGACAAGGAGTTCCATCCAGAAAACCGTCTCATCGATCTCCTCGACTACGATACCCATCTTGGCAGCGAATTCGGCCTTCGATCTGGCTCGGCAGGCAGCTCGATAGTTGGCGGCGACGGACGTGCCTGACCGCAACACCTGCTTACCGATTATGCGCGCCTCGTCCGTTTTCGGCAGCGCCCTGAACATGTTGATTATCCTGATTGCGAACCGCTTGGTCCTATCCTGTAACTCCCTAGCCTTGTCGAGCGCATTCCCGTCCATACCGGTCAGCCTTTTGGCATTGAGTGATTGAATCATTGAATCATTAAGTCACTCAATCTCCCAATCTCTCAATCTCTCAATCCTGGCAATCTCTCAATCTTGGCAATCTCTCAATCTCTCAATCACCCGATTCTGGCAATCGGTACTCTTTTGGTTGCTCGCGACCGGACAACACATCGATCGCGCCGGCTGCCAGCGCTTCCATCTCGAGTGAATCTTCAAAGACCATCACCGGCGCCAGCCGCCCGACGCGCTGCCTGAGTTCTCTCCGGACAAGTCTGCTCCGGGCCAGCCCGCCGGTCAGCACGATCGCTTCCACGTCGCAGCCTGCAGCCACTACCATCGCTCCGATCTCTTTCGCGATCTGATGCACCATCGCGTCAACCGCGAGCCGCGCCCGCTCGTCGCCGTCCGTGATGCGTTGTTCGATCACCTCCATACGGTTCTCGCCGAGATAGGATTGCAGCCCGCCGCGTTTGGTGAGTTCCTCGATCAGTTCGGTATGCGTGAACCTATCCGAGTAGCACAGACCGATGAGTTCGCCAAGCGGCAGTTGTCCAGTACGTTCCGGCGTGAACGGTCCCTCGCCGAGCAGCGCGATGTTGTTGTCAATCATTCGGCCCTGGCGCAGCGCGGCCACCGTAACTCCTCCACCCAGATGGGCAACAACCAGGTTCATGTCCTCAACCGGTCTGCCGACTATCTGGGCAGCCTTTCGTGCGGCTGCGCGGACGCTGAGGGCGTGGGAGGTGCTCTGCCGGACGATTGGTTCATATCCTGAAAGTTCGGCTTCGGGAACGAATTCGTCGACGACGACCGGATCAACGACGAACGCGGGCACGCCGAGCTCTACTGCGAGGGCCGCTGCAACGGGAATGCCCAAGTTGCTGGCATGATCCTTTTCGGGACGGTCCAGCACCGCCGAGACCATCTGCTCATCCACGGCAATCTGCCCATGCCGGTTCTCCGCGACAACGTACGTGCCGCCCGCCAGCTTGCCGTCCGGTCGGGGCAAGAACCCGCCTCGTGCGGCGACGGCATCCACCGTGCCCGGCTGCCACAGTTCGAGTTGTTCCTGGACAAGTTGTTTGACCAGCTCGACCCGTTCGCGGCGTTGGGCCGGCGTGCGCATGGCGGGAACCGCGCATGCGACTTCGGCATCATGCACGGCTCGCTCGTTCTCGTATAGGGCGACTTTCATCGATGTCGACCCCGGATTGACGACCAGCACCCGGTAGGTGTCGACCGCGGTCGAGACTGGAGGAGGTTGTTTGCGCAGTTCCCCGCCGGGACTGCGTTGTGCGAAGATGCTGCACAACGCGATCGATTCGAGCCGAGTTTCAAGAGCGTCGGCGCGCGAGAGGATAATGTAGGGCACCTGAAACCCGACGGTGATACCTCCCAATGATGCCTGGCCGTACTTGATCATGGCGGTGATGGTCTTATAGAGCACGTTGGCCGCGTCGATCCCCGGGCAAACCAGTATATCCGCCTGACCGGCGACCTCGCTCGCGCCCGGAAGATCGGGCACCCCCTTGACAGCCACCGAACCGGGATCTGTCGCCAGGTCAAACGACAGGGGTCCGTACACGACGGCATCGGGCCAGTGTCGTTCGGAAAGCCTGGCTCCTATCCACGTTGACGGAAGCGACGCTATCTGTTTCTCATTGGCCGACAAGATAGCGACGCGAGGCCTGTCGATGCCCATCACCACGTGGGCGACGTCTACCGCGTTGCGAACAAGATCGACCATTCGGCCGAAGTTGCAGACGGTCGTGACACCCGCGTCGGTCACAATCATTGGTCGACCACCGGCGACCGGCAATGCGTCGAAGATCGAGACCAGGCTGACCGTCGAGCGGACCGCGAGCGGCAGCATGCGTCGGTTAAGTATAGGCGTGGAGATATTGCCTTTCAGGACCACATCGATGCTGCCGGCCTTGATAAGGTCGACGGTAGCCGCGGCAACCTGCTCGTCACCGTGGGCGTCTATAATGTCGTCGGGGGCAATCTGGATGCCGACCTCGGCCACGGCTCGACCGATGCTCGCCTTATCGCCGACAAGTATGATCCGGTCGATGATCCCGTGGTCCCGGGCGGACTCGACCAGGCGGAGGTCATCGATACGGTTACCGCCGGGCACGACGACGGTCGAGGGAGCGAGCCGGCCGGCTATCTCGACCAGATCGGCCACCGACTCGAGCCGGTCGATAGTCTCTCCATTCGCCTGATCGGCGTGTACTGACATAGTGCAAACCACCCCTTTCCCTGTCGTGATCGAAATATAACAATACCGTCAGTGGAAGTCAAGTTGGACCGTGAACAGAACGGCTTGACAAGAACCTGGTGTCGGCTTATCATAATTGATGGTAGTAGAAACCAGCAGTCTTCGGCCATATCCACGAAGCACGAAGGAGAATCGTTTTATGAAGGTTGTGTGCATTCTGCCGCCGGATCCCGATCGAGATGTCTCCGCGATAACCCCCGAGGGCTGGGACATGACTGTTATCGAAAGCGTGGACCAGCTGACGGATGATCTTGTCGACGGGATCGAGGCGATGATTACGACGGCCCACGGTGTCATAACGCGGGAAACACTCGAGCGTTTGAAAGGAATCAAGCTGGTTCAGCAACTCGGCGTCGGGGTTGACTCGATCGATATTGAGGCCGCCAGAGAGCTCGGGATACCCGTGGCCAACGTCAGCCGGGCCAACAACGTGGCTGTCGCCGAATACGTTATCATGGCCGTTATATACGTGATGCGCAGGATGGCGTACGCTATAGAACTCGACCAACAAGGTATCATCGCTGCCCCGGTTCTCATCGCGAAAGGATGCCACGAAATCAGAGAGAAGAAGCTCGGGATAGTCGGTTTCGGTGCCATAGGGTATGAGGTCGCCGTCCGGGCCAAGGCTTTGGGCATGGCCGTCCTCAGTTACGACGTCGTCGAACCAATGCCCGACGAGCAGGAACTCGGCGTACGTCGCGTACCGTTCGACAGCCTTATTGCACAGTCCGACGTGGTGACGCTCCATGTCCCACTGACCGAGGAGACGCGCAACCTGATCGGCAGAGACGAGCTGGCGAAAATGAAAGAGGGTGCGTGCCTCATTAATGCCTCACGCGGCGGTGTTGTGGACGAGGCCGCTTTGGCGGAATCACTGCACAGCGGGCATCTGGCCGGCGCCGCGGTCGATGTCACCGTTGTCGAGCCTGTTACGGCCGACAACCCGCTCGTGAAGGCTCCCAATATCTTGTTGACACCGCACATCGCCGGTGTCACGACGGACTCCGTCAATTACATGGTCCAGAAGAGTTTCGCGAACTGCTTCCGGGTTTTCATGGGTGAGGAACCGGTGGACCGGATCTGCTAGCCCGGATCGGCTTTCCTTGGAGCGCAGACTTCTCTGGATGATACAACCTGGAAGCCTGCGCTACCTTGTTCTGTGCAGAAACGTGGCGGCTTTTCGGATATTGTCGGTGTGTGCAGCGAGGAACACCTGGTCTCCCGAATGGACCTCCGCGCCGCCTCTGGGAAACACAAACTCCTCGACATCTTCCTTGCAGATGCCGGCTATGACGCAGTCGTCGGGGAAATCCTTGTCTTGCGCGATCTCCTTGACGGTCTTACCATTCACACGCGCCCCATTGGGGATCGTCACGACGACTATAGACGCCTTTCCCTTCTCGAACGTGGCGACCTGGCGAATGGTGGGTTGTTCGATCTCGAGAGCGAGCCGATCGACAAGCACGTCGCTGACGTTTAGTGCCCTCGAGATACCTGCCAGCCTGTAGGCGCTCTCGTATTGGGGATTCGTCATGCGAGCTATAACCCTGGGAACATCGAAGTTTCGGGCGAGCAGACCGAACGCGAGGTTGTCGGCATCAAGCGGCAGCGCCCCCACTGCTACGTCGGCTTTCCTGATCCCGGCTTCTTCCAGGATATCAATGCCTGTTGCGGTCCCATGTATTGCCAGGGCCCCTACCCTCGAGGATATGCGCTCACAAATCTCTCGGTCCCGCTCGACTACGACCACGTCGTGGCGACCCTCGACCAACCTTCTCGCGAGCCCTCGTCCGAGCAACCCTCCGCCGGCTATCACGATGTACACGACTCACCTCCTATTTCCATGTCTTGCGACTAAACAGCAACAGGATGGGCAGAATCTCCAACCTTCCTGCCAGCATTCCCACGATGTAAGTTATCTTTATTATCGGGTCCAATTGAGTGATACCTTCAACGGAAATGTAGCACGGACCTATGTTGCCCAAGGCCGAGAACATTCCCGAGGCCGACTCGAGAGGACCAAGATCGGACAGGAGCGCAGTGATGGCACCGCCCAGAAACAACAGCACCACCCACGCGAAGAACAGAGCGGAGATCCGCCGCACTTCTTCAACCTCTATCACATCCCCGTCGACGACAATAAGGTTTACCGAATAACTGCCGTGTACGACTCTCCTGATCTGCCTGCCCACCATTTTGAGAAGGACGCCGATTCTCAGAACCTTGATGCCGCCGCCCGTAGAACCCACGCAGCCGCCAACGACCATGAGCACGAGGAATAGCTGTTTCGCCAGCGCCGGGAAATAGTCTGCACCGATGTCCTTTGTCGCAAACCCTGTACTAGTCATCACGGCGACTACCTGGAACAGTGAATACCGGATGGTCTCGCCGAAGCTTTCGAATCCGAACTTCATCCAGTGATCGAACGCCACCAGAACAGCGGCCCCGCCCAAGATGAACCAGAACAGCTTTATCTCGAGGTTGTCCCACAATGCGCCGAAGCCGCCGGTCAACACTCGATAGTGGATGAAGAAATTCATGCCGCCCAGCAGCATGCCGAAGACGAGCGTGTATTCAATGGCAGCGAAGTGGGTGTAACCCGCCTGCCGGTAGTAGTCTATGCTGGCGTCGTAGGGTGAATATCCGCCGGTGGAAAGCACAGTGAAAGAATGAGCCACGGCGTCGTAAGCGCTTACCCCCTCAAGGACGAGCAGGATCACGATGAGAAACGTGAAGCCGGCGTATATGGCCCAGAGAATCCTGAGAGTGCGGAACAGTCCGGGTGTGGGGCGTTTGCTGAAGATCTTGTGGCTTTCGGCACTGAACAGTTGATGTGACGATCCGCCTGTTACCGCGACGGCGAGGAAGAAGGCGAGGATGCCGAGCCCGCCGACCCACTGCATGAACGCGCGCCAGAAGATGATACTCCGGGGCATATCGTCGAGCCCCTGGAGCATCGTGATCCCGGTCGTCGTGAACCCGCTGACGGCTTCGAAATAGGCGTCAAGGTAGCTCACACCAAGACCCAGGCTGAGAGGAAGCGCTCCAACGGCCGAGATGCAGATCCAACCTAACGCGCATACAAGCATCGAGCCTCGACTCTCGATCCGTCCTAATCCCCAGCTTCTCTTGAGAAGCGCACCCAGGAACCAGGAAACGGCTGCCGGTATCAGGTAGCAGAGCGGCGAGACTTCGTCGTACCCGGCCCGCGCAAATATGACCTGGACGAAGACAGGCACCAGAAGAACAAAACCGAAGATCCAGAAAAGCGCTCCCAGATAGTGTAGGACTGGAATCAGATAGAGCAACCTGTTCCGCATACGGTCCTCCAGGCCAAAGAGTGCTGACTCACAGAATACGCGGGCGGCCCTTGCTGCTATTGTAAACCTATACAGACCGAGCCGCCGCCTCGGATGTGCAAAGGATAGCGTTTTCCATCCATCCTGTCAACGGTTGGCACCATCCCGGTACGTGTCACGCCTTAGAGCCGCTAGAGTACCAGATTTGCGGCATCAGAAGGTCCGCCTGCAAGATTCTGGGCTCACCATCTGACGCGCAGCGCACTCTGTAGCTATCTCTTGAGTCAGCTTTAAAGAAGACTCAGGCCGGCGCGCGGGACTGTGTCTTGGTCGTTAGATGCTAAAGAAACCCATCATCTGAAGTGCAAACCAGGCCACGATAGGTCTTATCGCCTCATCGGCTTCCGCCACAAGTCTCCCCAAGAACGTACCCAACGCAATAAACCATAATACTCTCGCATGGCTACGTCGAGCTGCCTGGACGGTGAAGACACATGATGAACGAGGTGACGGTAGCGAATGGGGTCGCTCTCACAGAACCGGCGAATCAGATTGAGATCGTCGCATTGCTCCATGGCCAATCCTTGTCACGCAGAACGCTACTTCTCAGGCGCGGCCTTCAGGTCGCCGCCTGCGGGAGGTTGTTCGGCACTATCTGCTATGTTGGGCACAAGGTAGACAGCCAGTTTACTTATCTTTGGAGTGGCTATGGCCTTCGCTATCCGCAAGCGGATCTGGCTGACAGTGACGGGTGTGTCAAGCCGATGGATTCGTGTGTGGCCAACGCAGGTGCCGACGGCGATCTTGCGCCACGTGTGGTCGTGCCTTACTTCCACGACATACGCACGCACGCGCTCGCCTTCGCGGATGTCCTCCTGCAAAACAACGAGGTCGAATGCCACCGGTTTCGGCCATGTCAGTTCGATTACCTTGCCCTGTCCACTGGTATGACCGACACAGTTCCTGAAGATACGCCGGATTGCGTCGCCCCATTCCTTGCAGCGTTTCATGTCCGGTTCAGGTATCAGCTCGCTTCTTGGAATATATATGGATTCGGGCCTAGTACGCCAGCCCGTCACGGGCCAAAACACGCTATCAGTATCGAAGATGGGCCGCCATCTCACATAGTGCTCCTGAATATCATCTTTGAACCGCGAGCCCCCCGAATCAAAAACAATCGCGCTAAACTGTTTCTCTCGAATGGGAACGCTGATTTCATTGAACAACTTGGCTCCGGCCTTCGTCTTCGTGCCTCCAGCACGCAAAACGTCGTCGACGGCAATCGCGTGAGCATGAGTGCTCTTCCCAGCCAAGGTCGGCAAATAGCCATGATAAAGAACGACTATCTCTCCCTCGATGCTCGCCAGTGTTTTGATAAACTTCCTTCCCGCTTCCAAATCCTGTTGGGTTGGGACTTGGTCAAGCGGGGAATAGATCAGGCGCACGAATTGCATGATGCAACAAAGATAGAGGCAGATTTCCATGTGCCTTTTTTTCTCGCCAAATGATGCTTGAACGAATTCAAGAACCGCGTGCAATCCTATTCCAAACAGGATAGACATGTAAGCATATGCAGGAAACAACGCGTTACTGTAGCTTCCAGAATGTGATCTAATCAGCCACGCTCCTCCAAGCATACCGGCCGCTGCCAACAAGTAGAAGAAGAGATTCTTCTTGCTTGAATTCGGTAGCTGCATGAGAAAGTAGAAAACCGACATGCAACAGGCAACGGGCAACGGCGACGTCAGATCGCTCGTCCAGAAAGCAACAAACCGTTCCTTCAATATTACATGTTTTCGTGGCAAGTCGAAAACGTAATAGCGGTACCATCCATCATGAACGTGATCAAGAAGCAACGTGCTTATCCCAACTATCATAACTACGGTACCTACGAAGAAAACCGAACGGCGCCGATCCCAAAGAATGCAATACAGCATTATTGGTAGGCAAATGAAAAGTGCCGCCTGTTTCGTCAGAAAAGAAAGGGAGATGCAGACACCTGCAATAACTGCTGAGCCCGGTGATCGGTGAGACTTTACGAAGTATAAGCCTGCCAAAAAGAGGAGAAGAAACAGTGAGTCAATCCTTGCTATATCGAACCATGCACCACTCATTCGAAAGGTGGCTGCAAACAAACAGGCAGCGAGAATGCCAGCGAAATTGCTTCTCGTCTCCTGTTTGACAATAAGGAAGATGCTCAAGAAGCAGCCCAGCGACGAGAGGAAAGAAACAAGTCTCAGCGGCATGAACCCGATGCCAAGAAGTGACGACACAACAGCAGAAAGATAGAAATAGAGGGGGGTATAGATAAACGGAACGAAGTCTAGCGAAGGACTGACATACAGGCGCTGCCCAGAGAGTATTCTCCTAACATGATCTACCGAACCGCCCTCCATCCACTCTAGTTCGAATGGATACCGAATACGGAAGATGGCAAGCACAACGTACATGAAAATGAATAGAGATGCACCTGCAAGCAATGTGTACTTGAAGAACCTGGACGTTGTCTCTAGCGCGTTTCTCTTCACAGTAGCTTCACCTCACTTATCTCGCACAATACAGGGAAACAAACACTACAAGAACCTAAACCGACATTTCCCATATGGCCCTCCCCGCGACCATCACGGGCAGGGCATTCACCATCATAGAGACGTAGACTCACCCTGTCAAGATTGATTCTCCTATCTCGCTCCTGCGTAGGGGTTGTTTACGTCCGCAAAACAGCCATCGGAAGCGTCCATGAGCCCTGTTCGTTCGAATTGGGACACACCTGCCCGTCGAATTCTGAGTCGTTGCGATTGCTGCGAACACCGTCTTGTTTATGTCGGCACCGGCAACAGCGGCTTCAATCGCCGAATGCGACCAAGAATGGTCTCGAACAACCGTTGGGGAATAGCCACCTCGGCCATCTGAAACACCACGTAGCGTGCGTGAGTCACGACCTTGGCACCGATCTTGACCAGCTTCTCTCGCAATGTGG
>CAZGCA010000046.1:0-36111 GCA_964524145.1 uncultured bacterium
GGCTTAACGAAGCGTATTGCTGGCTGCTCGTGCCGACAC
This sequence comes from uncultured bacterium, assembly GCA_964524145.1. GTDB lineage: Bacteria > Hydrogenedentota. The sequence goes on from CAZGCA010000046.1 coordinate 40, forward strand.
AGGAGGGTACCGGGCCCGTAGAGTGGGAAACGACTCGCATAAGCGGTAACGAGACGCCTGTCGGCAAGGCCTCGAAGAAGGTGCAGAGCAGCGAGCAGCTTATCGTGCGGTGGTCGCCCGCGGGGCTCAAGATAGAGCTTGATAAGTGGTTGTGGAAGGATGTGCCCCACGTCGGCGTGCGCAAGGTGTGGGACGACCTGTGCAGGTACTGCTATTTCCCGCGCCTCAAGGATCCCGAGGTCTTCCTGGACGCGATTCGCGACGGGTTGCGAAGCCGCGACTTCTTTGGGTACGCCGCGAGCGTGGGCGAAGACGGTCGCTACCAGGGACTGCAGTTCGGCCAGGCGGGCGCGTCAATCTATCTCGATCCGCACAGCGTTCTTGTGAAACCCGACGCTGCGCTCAAGCAGCTTGCGGAGGACGCGCAAAAGGCCAAGGTGGTGGCTGAAGATGGGGTCGGTGTTGAACCAAGTGTGGGAACGGGCGGGCCCGAAGACAAGAAACCCGAAGACGAGGTCAGGGCACATGTGCCTCCGAAGCGGTTTCACGGCTCCGTGCAGCTCGATGTGGCTCGCGTCAGTCGCGACGCGGGAAGAATCGCAGAAGAAGTCGTGCAACATCTTTCTGTGCTGAAGGATGCGAACGTCGAGGTCACGCTCGAGATACACGCGAACATCCCCGAAGGCACCCCCGACAACGTCGTCCGCACCGTCACAGAAAACTGCCGCACACTGAAGTTCACCCAGCACGGATTTGAGGAGGAGTAGGAACGCGGGCGTCCCGCCCGCAGTGTGCGGCCAAGATGGCCGCGATCCCAGGATAGTCACCCGCTCGCGCCGGCGCCGGTCGTCTCGCTGGACATCTCTGTGTCCATGCTGATAGAATATTGCTGCAAGCAAGAGAACGGTGCGCTCGTAGCTCAGTCAGGATAGAGCACAGCACTCCGGATGCTGGTGTCGGAGGTTCGAATCCTCTCGAGCGCGCCATTTCCTTCAGACATGCCTTCAGTCTAACGAAGAGATACGGAGATGCCGAGAAAACAGAAGATACTCATTACGAGCGCGCTGCGATATGCTACCGGGCCCGTCCATATCGGCCACGCGGCCGGCGCGTACCTTCCTGCAGACGTGTTCTACCGGTTCTGCAAGATGATGCAACGCGATGTGATACACATCGGCGGGACGGACGAGTACGGTGTTCCCGTCACCGTTAAAGCCGAGCAGGAAGGGGTGCCTCCGCAACAACTCGTGGACAAGTATCATGAGAGCATCAAGAACTGCTATGACGGGCTCGGCATACTGTTCGACAACTTCTCGCGCACGACGCGACCGATCCATACCGTGACGTCACAGGAGTTCTTCCTGAAACTTTACGAGAACGGCCACATAATCAGCCGGGTCACCAAACAGCAGTATTGCGGTCGGTGCGACAGGTTTCTGCCGGACCGCTACGTCGAAGGAGTGTGTCCTCATTGCAGCAAACCCGGCGCACGAGGCGACCAGTGCGAAAGCTGCGGCAGGTGGATCGAAGCCACAGAGTTGGTGGAGCCGCAGTGCAAGATTTGCGGCGGCTCGCCCGAAGTGCGGGAGACAAAACACTGGTTCCTCAAGCTCGACACGTTTCAGGATAAGCTCGAAACGTGGATCGACTCGAAGCCTGCGTGGAAAGACAATGTGCGCAACTTCTGTGCAGGATGGTTCCAGGAAGGGCTGAAAGAGCGTGCCATTACTCGCGACCTCGCGTGGGGCATACCTGTGCCACTCGATGAGGCAGAGGGGAAAGTGCTCTATGTCTGGTTCGACGCGCCAATAGGCTACATCTCGTCTACCAAGGAATGGGCCGAGGCCCAGGGCGATCCGGAGTTGTGGCGCGAGTATTGGTGCAATCCTGACCGTGAGATCGTGCATTTCATCGGTAAGGATAATATCGTTTTTCACGCCATATTCTGGCCTGCGATGCTGATGGGGTATGGTGGGTTCGAGCTGCCGTCCGACATACCCGCCAACGAGTTCATGACTATCGGCGGCGAGAAGGTTTCCACCAGTAGGAACCTCGTCATCTGGGTCGAGGACTACCTGCGCGAGTTTCCGCCCGACCCGTTGCGGTACTATATTGCCGCCAACGCGCCGGAATCCAAGGATGCCGATTTCACGTGGCCCGAGTTCCAGGCGCGTAACAACGGCGAACTCGCCGACATCCTCGGCAACTTCGTCAACCGGACGCTGACATTCACGCAGAAGTATTTCGAGGCACGGGTGCCGGAACCGCACGAACTCGACGATGACGATGAGCAAACGCTCGAAACGGTCAAGAACGCCAGCGGGCAGATCGCCGAGCTGCTCGATAGCTTCCGCGTGCGCCAGGCAACTGCCGAGATGATGAATGTTGCCCGGCTGGGAAACAAGTATTTCAACGACAAGGAACCCTGGAAAACCCGCAAATCCGACGTCGACACCTGCGCGACAACCATGTGGGTGTGCCTGCAACTGATAAGGTCGCTGGCAATACTGTTCCATCCGGTTATTCCGTTCTCGACCGAACGCATGTGGCAGATGCTCGGTTGCACCGGCAAGGTTGCCGAGCAGCCGTGGAGCACCGCCTCCGAACCGCTGCTTCCTTCGGGACAAGAACTCGGGACGGTCGAAGTGCTGTTCGAGAAGATCCCCGACGAGGTTATCGCGCGCCAGGAAGAGATACTCACAACGACCCCAAGCACGGAGTGAACCGTCTATTTGTAGCATCTGCCAAGCTGACGCTTCTTGCAGGTATGGGTTAGCATGACGTCGCAACACGCTGGCGACTAGTGTGTTACATGGTTCCACTAAAGCTGTTTATAGGCTGTTGTGGGCGTGTAGCGCACAGCGAGACTTGGCAGGAAAAAAGTTCCTACCTCGCAATTTCTTAGGGGACTCGCAGGGGTGATGGCGGATGCCGGCGAATCTGACACCTGAATACTTGCAGGCGGAGAAGCTCTACCGAGAGGCCAAGACGTCAGAGGAGCGGTTGAGATGCCTGGAAGAGATGCTTCGGGTCATTCCGAAGCACAAAGGCACCGACCACATGCAGGCGGGCCTCAAACGTCGTATTTCGCGGCTCAAAATTGAGATAGATGCGGGACGGACCCGTGGGAAGAGGAGACGGTCGCCGTTTGCCGTCCGCAAAGAAGGAGCCGGTCAGGTCGCGCTCGTGGGGCCGCCGAACGTTGGAAAATCGCAGTTGCTATGCGCCCTGACAAACGCGCATTCCGAGGTCGGCGTCTACCCTTTCACGACCCATCGCCCTGTGCCGGGCATGATGCCGTTTGAGGATCTGCACGTCCAATTGGTGGACCTGCCGCCTGTCTCACGAGACCATCTGGAACCGAGGGTCTTCGATTCCGTGAGGGCAGCCGACGCTGTCGTGGTCATTATAGATCTTGACGCGGCCGCTCCTGACGAGCAGCTCGTGGAAGTGCTTGACCTGCTTCGCCAGTATCACATCGAGCTTGCGCCGGGGCCGGGCGCGACTCCGGATGATTTTCGGGTGAAGCTGTGCCGTGGGATGGTTCTTGCCAACAAGGTGGATGTCGAGGGCGGTGCAGAGACGCTAACGCTGCTCCCGGAAATGGTTAGCTGCGACCTTCCTATGCTTGCCATCTCCGCGCTTTCGGGTCATGGCGTGGAAGAGGCCCGGCGGGCACTCTTCGGTCTGCTGGAAGTCATCCGGGTTTATTCCAAGGCTCCCGGAAAGAAGGCCGACATCGACACGCCATATACCGTGAGGTCGAATTGTGCCCTGCTGGAGTTCGCTTCAGTCGTTCACAAGGACTTCGCAGCAAAGCTGAAGTCCGCAAGGGTGTGGGGCAGCACCAAGTTTGACGGGCAGGTAGTCAGCACGGATTACGTGCTCCAGGACAAAGACATCGTCGAGCTTCACATGCAGTAACCCCGTGGCACCAGTCCCAAGACGGTGCCGTGAGGTTCAACTCAGCCGGTGTCGGGGCAGAGATCAAGGGGCGAAACGTAGTTCCCGCGTTCCTCGCGAGTCCGCGCCAGCCGTTCGCGCTGCTCCCGGAGAGTATCAAAGAAGACCTGCGGTGTGTCCCGAACATCAGTCCGGTATATCTTCTCGATGCGGTCTATCTTCGCCAGGCTTTCGGGGATACGCACGGTGAATTGGTCTACATAATCCTGTTCTGTGTAGTCTTTGCTGAGGTGTTGCTTGAACAATCGCCTCAGATCGTCGTACTGCGGTATCAAACCGGTGGGCGTCCGAATTGCCTCGACGTCGCCGTTGACCCGCAGTTCCATCCATTTGACCCATACCATCTTGTCGAGCATCCCGTTGAGGTATCGCCCCTCTCTGTCTTTGAGAAAATAGTTGACCGAGAAGATCGGCGGCACGTAGTCAAGCCCCTCTGCAAAGGCAAGATTGTTCTGCAAGTAGTCGGATATGGGGATGGAGACGAAATCGAGGTTCGACATCGGGTTGAACTTGCGCACGCCTTCCTGCCCGAGCGTGGCAGCGGTGGTTTCTGATTCGAGACTTGCGCCCTTCGTGATCATCCCGTGCGCCCAGTCGAACGACTGCTCGACGGGAACCCATGTGTCCGAGTCACGCCCACCGTATACAATGCCGCCTATGGGCACTCCTTCCGGATCGTTCAGTCTTGGGTCGCAGTTTTTGAGGGCGCCGATGCGGATGGTGTATCGTGCATTCTTGTGTGCGAGGTCGATCACGCTGCCTTCTGCGTCCTTCTTACCCGGTGTCCACTTCCCAGAATGGTTGACGCCGTGCTGGGGACACTCTCGACCGTCACCAAGCCAGTACGGTACGCCGTCGGTCACGAGAACGTTTGAGAATATTACCTCACCCGGGCGGGTGAGCACATCCCAAATAACAGGGTCATCCTTGGGATTGACATCGCGGATGATTCCGAATATCCCGCTCTCGACATTCGCGGCGTGGAGCGTGCCGCCGTGTTTTCTGAAGTACGCAATATCGTCGCCGACGATGGTTTCTCCCGGCAGCATCGCCGTCGACGTCTTGCCACACGCGCTTGGAAACGCGCCCGCAAAGTATGTGACTCGTTCCCCCGGGCCGTGCACCCCCATTATGAACATGTGCTCCGCGAGCCAGCCCTCGACCGAGGCCTTGCGGATTGCAAGTCGCAGAGAGAGCTTCTTGAGACCGACTGTGTTGCCCGCGTACTGGGTATTGGTGCTGTAGACAACGTTCTCTTCAAGGTCGATGTACACACGGCGCTTGTCCACATCAACACTGACGCCGTCCTCCAGCTTGCCCTCGGTATGAAGGAACCGGAAGAAATCTTCTGAATCTCCGATCCGCTTGAAGTGCTCGTACCCCGGTCTATAGAGCAGATCTTCGCTGTGCGCGACATAGCTCGAATCGGTGATCTGCACGCAGGGGATAGAGAACTCCGAGTTTGTTGGCCCGAGGCAGAAAAACCTGACGAAGACTTCCCTGCCGACCATGCTGTCCTTGAAGAACTCGCGCACTTCACTGAGCCCCACTTCCTTTTCGATGCTGTTGATCCCGGTGCCGAGGTTGACACTTGGCGCAAGGAGGTACTTCGTTTGCTCCTTGTCCCTCGCCTGATCGTAGTAACCGTCGTAGTGGACTGTATGGCCTTCGGCGGCGAGCTTCTTCTCTTCTCCTGTCTCGACGGCCTTCCTCCGGACACATGCAATATCCTCCGGGGAGTCCGTGCAGACAAAGACGGAACCCGGGTTGCACAGCTCTACTGATTCGGCCACGAACCGATGCATCTTGGCGTTCTTCAACTGCATCAGCTTCTTGTAGTTCGGTTCAGTAAGCCGTTCCTTAAGTACCCTGATATCCTTCTCGCTTGTCATGATCACCTTTAGAGGTTGTTCCTGCTCCGCAGGTATGGGTTATCGCTGACGGGCAGCCTTCCCAGGAGGGGCATCGCGCTGACCCCTGGTTGTTGGGTGACATTCTATGCGCTGGCGACCTGCAAAGTCAAGTTGCCCCCGCTCCCCTTTCTTGGCGAATGAGCCTTTTGACAGTTGTTGCAGCAGTCACGTATAATGGTGCCACACTAAGCTGTGGGGCGTAGCCGCACTTCGGAATGGGAAACGGATTATGGCCCGTAGGAAGCCACGCGGCTAAAGAGGCCTTTCTTGGGCTGCCAGATCGATTCCCGAACAAGATGCCAAGGAGAAGTGAATCACAGAAGAGATACTGAACGAGTCTGCATAACATGACGTGAGGGGAAAATGCACGAGGACACGAAGGAAATCACTGAACTGATATTGGAGGCGGCAGATAAGGCCCGGAAAGAAACCAGCGCCGAGCCGGAGCCCACTCTCACACGGCCCGTTGACTGGCCAACGCAGTGCACAGTTGGACCGGGGCTCGAGGGAGCTATTGCCTGCGAGACTAAGGTAGGGTATGTGAACGGTACGCGCGGCTGGTTGATCTATTCTGGGTATGACATCTTCGACCTGTGCGCCCATTCCACGTTCGAAGAAGTGTCGTTCTTGCTTCTTCATGGACGCCTTCCAACGGATTCCCAACTGAAGACGTTCAAGAAGAAGCTTGCCCGATACAGACACATTCCGGAAACCAAACGACTTCTGCTGGGCTTTCCCGTCGAAGAGATGAACACTATGGCTGCGTTGCGGCTCGGCATCAACCTGATGCGACAAACGCAGACTTACCGGGACAGAAAAGAGGTAAGCTTTCCAGACATACCTGAGCCCATCAGCTCCGACGAAGATTCCATCCCTATGGAAACCGTTCCGATGGGTGAAGACCGTGCCATATATGAGTTTCCCAGGAGGGTATATAAGAGACCCGAAGAGGTCAGTTCAGATCTGTTGGGATCGGAAGAGGTGGAATCCTGTTATCACCTTGTCGCGGGTAGTGCTTCTATCGCGGGTACAATAGCTCGCGTGCGGCAAGGACATTGGCCCCTGGAACCTGAACCGGAGCTCAGTCACGCCGGCAACCTCCTATACATGATGACTGGGCGCAAGCCAACGGCCGAGGAGGAGCGCATTATGGACGTTGCGCTTATCCTTCATGCCGACCACGGTATGAATGCGAGCGCGTTCGCTGCAATGGTCGTCGCCTCAACCCTCTCCGATATCTACTTTTCGGTTGGCGCAGGGGTGGCCGCTCTCAATGGGCCGCTTCACGGCGGCGCAAACGAGCGGGCGTTGTACATGTTGGAAGAAATCGGTGGCCCCAGGAACGTGAAAGCATGGTACAAGAAAGCTCGCGCGCAGAAACGAAAAATAATGGGATTCGGCCATCGCGTTTACAGGGCATATGACCCGCGTGCGCGCGTTCTTGCACCACTGGCAGAACACTTGGTCGGCAAGAACAAAAATAAGAAGGCCTGGCCATTGTTCAGGACCGTTCAGGTGCTTGAGAACGAGGTGATCTCCACATTGGGCAAAGAAAAAGGCGTCTTCCCAAACGTAGACTTATACTCCGGTATAGTATACAGCGCTATGGGGATACCTCCGGAACTCTTCACCCCGATATTCGCTGTTAGCCGCGTCTCGGGATGGACGGCGCGGATTCTCGAATACCTGAAGAACAACCGGATATTTCGCCCACGCGCTGTCTATGTGGGACCGTTTGACAGGAAATTGGCAGAACGATAGCAGGCGGATATGTGATTCCACACCCTAGTGCAAGTCTCCGTTCCGCGCCATCTGTTGACGGTTGCGGCAACCGGGACGTATAATCAGACCGAACGAAGATGCGGGGTACAACTGCGACTGGACAAACAAAGATCAGTAACTAACAGACCTTGAGCCGGTCCATTCAACGGGCCGACCTCATGCGATGGGAGAACCACTCACGATGCCGAAGAAGAAAAGGGACGCCGCGGCGGAACTCGAGGCCCTGCTCCAGAGTTACGACGCGTACAAGGACGCCGACATCAATTTCCTTCTCAAGCGCCTGATGATGGACAACGACCGCCGCTACTACGACTTCTCGAAACGGGTGGAAGAAGTGCGGCAGGAGTATCGCGAGGGGAAGCGCAAGAGCCATGGTAAGATGCCGAAGTTCTTTGGCCGCGACGAGCACGAGGAGAAGCATCGACAGGAAGCAGAGAAAGCCAAAGAAGAGAAGGCCGAACCGCCATTGTCCTGAATCGTGGTGCGTCCGGTAGGATGGGTCCCGCCGCGAGACTCGAGCAGTTCAGATCTTCTTTACCCTTGGCCCGTCAGGAGTATCCTCGACAACGTACCCTTTCGCGAGAATAGCGTCACGTAACTCGTCGGCGCGTGCAAACTCCTTGGCGCGACGCGCTTGCTGGCGTTCGGCCACGAGGTCGAGTATTCCCGTTGGAACATCGTCTTCGGACTGGAGTATTCCCAGAACGCGGTCCAGCCGTTCAAGCAGTCCTATCGTTTTCTGTGCCGAACCGCGGCTCAACCTGTAGGCATCGAGCAGGCGGTTGAGCCCGCGCGCCATGTCGAAGACTGCAGCGAGCGCCGGGGCTATATTCAAATCGTCATCGAGGAATTGTGTGAACCGCTGTTCTGTCTCTTGCAGCAGTTCAGAGACGTCTTCACCTTCCTCGTCACGGACCTCGTGCAGCCGTTGGCGCAGATCTCTCAGGCGTTGGACGGCGCTTTGGGCCGCATGAAGTCCGTCCATGGTGAAGTTGTACTGTTGCCGGTAGTGGGTCGAGATGAGCGCGTACCGTATCGCTTCGCCCTTTGCGCCTTTCTCGAGCAGGTCGCCCAGCGTGTAGAAGTTGCCCAGCGATTTCGACATCTTGCGGCCATCGACTATCAGGTGTTCGCAGTGGAGCCAGCACCGGACAAACGGTTTGCCCGTGGCCATCTCGGACTGCGCTATCTCGTTCTCGTGATGAGGGAACACGTTGTCCACACCGCCGGTATGTATGTCGAGCTGCTCCCCGAGATACTTCATCGACATTGCGGAACATTCGATATGCCAGCCCGGTCTCCCGCGACCTATCGGCGTGTCCCACACCACATCCCCGTCCTCGGGCGACCAGGCCTTCCAGAGCACGAAGTCGCGCACATCCTCTTTGCCGTACTCGTCGGTATCCACTCGGCCGGATGCGCCCGACTCGAGGTCTTCGATCGAGAAATGGGACAGCTTGCCGTATTCATGGAACGATTTGATGCGGAAGTAAGTCGACCCGTCGACTTCGTATGTCGCCCCGGCGTTCTTCAACCTTTGCACGAGTTCCACCATCTCGTCGACATGGTCTGTGGCCGCCGGATAGTGTTCTGCCGGCTCGATACCCAGCGTTCGAAGATCAGCGAAGAACGCGTCTTTGAACTTCTGTGTCACTTGGGCCAATGGCACGCCGGACTCTCGCGCGGCGCGGATCGTCTTGTCGTCCACGTCGGTCAGGTTCATTACTTGTATGACCTTGAACCCCCGGAACTTGAGGTACCGGCGCAGGAGATCCTCAAAGACGTAAGCTCTGAAATTGCCTATGTGGGCGTAATCGTAGACAGTCGGGCCGCAGGTGTAGAGCCGCACCTCGCCCGGCACAATGGGTTCGAACACCTCTTTCGTTCGCGACAGCGTGTTATAGAACTGCAACATTGAATACCCAGTCCGGATTCCTGACCGAAAGAACATCCGAGAACAAGACACTTGCCAAGTGGTTCAGTTTCCCTATCGGAATCCGTCCCGTAGGGGACGATCGATAGTAGCCCAGGAATTCATTCCTGGGATCAAGGCCATACCCCACCCAGCTAGTCCAGTCCCGTAGGGACGACTGAAGCAAGCTCGGCCCAACAGCGGGTTCAGCCGTCCCTACGGGACTCAACACTCGATGCGTCGCACCGCGTTCCCAGGAGTGAACTCCTGGGCTATTCTCAACCGTCCCTGCGGGACGTGCCAGCGTTGTTGCGCTTCTGTGGTGATTGGCTCTCATGCGGCTGCGTTGCTCCCGACGACAGAAACAAGACAGTTTGTTTAGAGGAGAATCACTCATCTTGACCCGTAACGTGGTACCATTGCTATAGTCCAATAACCTTCACCATCCATATGGTGAGAAATGCTGGTCATGCCAGATTCAATTGCGCGCAAAGCTGATGAATATGGAACAACATCTTAGAATGCCGGTTTGCTGAAGTCAACACTTGTGCGGATGGCAGGGCCAGGGCTCCGAATTTGACCGCGGGCCGGTTACTGGCGCCCAATGATCCCGACGAAACGTCTGAATCGCTGCTGGAACGATGCAGGCATGTCCACAGCCGCAGTCGATACTGGAACCATGCGAGCGACAATCTCGTGGATGCATTGGGAGGCCTTGCGGTTCGGGTAGAGCTCGACAAACGGCCGACGCTTCTGCTCGGCTTCCCTGAAGTACTGCTTATCGTACACGATACCGCCCAGGTACCCGACATCGAGTTCGTAACCGTCTGCCTCGGTGACGGCATGCTTCGACGCCGCAGTTACAATCTTGCTGAATTCACGTTCAGCCTGATCCATCTGCACAACCTGGTTTATGATCACCTTCGGACGGAACACCAGTTCCGGGTCGTAGTCCTGCGCTTTCTCGGTTAGCCCTTTCTCGATCTGGCAATGGCGATAAAAGCTTGCCTTGAGACACGCGTAACCGCTGACAATATCCTGGGGGGTCGTCAGAATGATCACTTGGTCTGCGGCAAGAGCAAAGTCCAGGGTGGTCCGGTGAATTCCCGCACCAAGATCGAACACCACAACCTCATAGTCCCTGCTCACTGCGTGGAAATTGCGGACGAACCGCAGCTTCTGTGCGTAATTGAGGTTTGCCAGCTTGAAATCGCCGGAAACACCGCCGATGAAGTCAAACCCATAATCTGACTCGGTGATTATTTCGTCTATCTCTTTTGTTCCGTCAAAGAAGTCCAGCAGGTTATGGTGCGGGTATATCCCGACCTTTATTCCCACGTTCGCGTTGCCCAGGTCGCCGTCTATCAACAGCACTTTCTTGCCTCGTTTCGCGATGCAATACGCCATGTTGACCGCGACGTGGGTTTTGCCAACCCCTCCCTTGTTAGACACAACCGAAAAAATGCGGGTCTGTAGTTCTTCTGCACCAGCGTCGGCAATGGCAGACTGCACAGCTTTCTCGAGGTCGGCAACGCTCTCGGCAGGGGGCTTGATCTTCGGATAATTCTCCTTGATCGCCTCCTCTACTTGTGATTTCGTAGCTATGCGCGCCTCAACCGTTCGCCGCGTGCTTAGTTCAAGATCTTCCATCGCTATCAGATTGAGCGGGTCAGACATTGCCACCAGAATCCGATCTTCGGTCGCGTTGAGCGGTATGCACAGATGTTTCTCGGCAAAGTTTCTCGGGAACAGTTCGAGCGCGTTGCGTTGTACGGTGACGCTGTTGAGATCGATAAACTCAATATCCAGTTGTGTTGACAGGGTTTGAGCGAAATCGGTCTCGCTGACAATCCCGCTGTCTATCAGGATTTCGCCGAGCCGTTTGCGAACCCCTTGATTCTCGGCGATGATGCGGTCAACCTGTTCCTCGGTGACAAGGCCAGCCTCGATCAACAGCTCGCCTATCCTCTTGTTGATGCGTAGGAAATCCGTTTTTTCTTCTGCCATTAGCGTATCCGCTCCGACCGTGCGCCATCCCGAAACGGCGAACTCGACGCCGTCCAAGGACGCTCCTGCCTCATCAGGTCATGTGTCTTCTCAGCCCTCGATTCCCGATGATAACCCCCTGGGTATGAGCATCACAAACCTCCCGCTCCTCACGCGGTACCACGTCCGCTATGACCCATCTTGTGCGTTAAGACGATACTAGTATACCATTTAGCGCTCCAACTGTCAATCCAATCGCAAGCGCAAACGCTCCGGAAACGCGCCATTTGTGTAGTGGGCGTTTCCCCGGCAATGTTGATTCCGTGACTTGCTCTATTGTAGCATAGCAAATGGTCCAGGCTCTGGGCAAGGTCAAACCGGAGGTCGGGAGATCGAGCGGTTGAAAAAGCCCATATTTACCAAACGCCGCATTCTCATCACTCTGTGCGGGATTCTGGCGGTTGCTCTTGCGGTCTCGGCTCTGGTCCTGCGCGATCCGCTCCGCACGCTGGCCGGCATTGAAAAGGTGGACGAACACCCGCTCTACACGATGCGGTATTACGGCGGGTACGGGTTTCTGCCCCAGACCCAGGATGAACTCATGCGGTACTACCGGTTGTTCGGCGGCGAGGCCGAGGAGAAGGACCATGCTGCGCTTGAAGAGGTCATTCGACGGATCAACCCGGAGTATCTCGGGGACATACGTCCGTTGTTGCAGCTGGCATGCGCGGTTCCCGAACCGGAACTCGGGTGCTCACTCTTCGCCGCGTTCGGCGATGGGCACAAACCTGTTTACGGCCGCAACTTCGACTGGCATTTTAGTCCCGCAGTCATCATTTACACCGATCCGCCCCACGGTTACGCATCGGTATCGATGGTGGACGTGGCATACCTTGGAATTGGCGATGACGTTTTGGACCGCGATCTCACATGGCGCGAACGGTTGCGCTTGCTTGCGTGCCCGATAATGCCGTTCGACGGTGTGAACGATCAAGGGGTTGCGGCGGCCATAGCAGCGGTGCACGAGTCCCCTACCCCATACGATCCCAAGAAGCGAACCGTTACCAGCGTCGTTGCCCTGCGGCTCATGCTCGACAACGCCAGCACAACGGATGAGGCTGTCGAGGTGCTTCGCGAGCTCAACGTTGCGTTCGAACCCGGTCCCCAGATCCACTACCTGATAGCGGACAAGACCGGGAACGCCGCTGTTGTCGAGTTTCTCGACGGCAAAATGTCCGTCCTCCCAAACACCGAGAACTGGCACGCGGCGACGAATTTCTATCTGACAGGAGCTGACAAGAGCAAGAAAGCGGAGTGCTGGCGATATACCCGTCTCGAACAGGCGTTGCAGGACGCGAAGGGCGACCTCAAATGCGAAGAGGCGGTGAAGCTGCTGCAGGAGGTGTCACAAGAGAGCACCCAATGGTCCGTCGCTTACGACCTGGACAATGCACTCACCCACGTCGTGATGGGCCGCCGATACACCCACGTCCATCGGCTCAGTTTCACGAACTAGCAAGACGAATTCGCGTGTCTCTCCAAGTCGACAGTGAATACCTCCTACTTGGCCCGTACCGGAAGCAGATCGACTGTCTCAACCCCGCACAAAGGCCTTGGGGCTCTATACTTCGATTCCCAGTGCGGCATTGATGACAAGTTGGACATCGAGTGCGTTCACAGAGCCGTCCCCGTTCAGGTCGCAGTCGTAGCCGGTGTCAATGCCCAAGGCTTCGTTGATGACGAGTTGCACGTCGAGCGCGTTAACGTCTCCATCGCCGTTGACGTCACCATTGATGATAACCCCGATGGTGTTGAACACTTCGTTGGTGACAATGGGATCATTTATGTCGAAGACAATCGCCGCCTGGTTCGTGATGACTGTCCCGAGGGGTAGATCCGGTTTGGGCCATATCGTGAACGAGACGTGGCCTTCGCCGATGTGATTGTCGTCGTTGACCGGCAGGAACCCTGCCAGCGGCCACTCTTCGCCGGGCAAGTCGCCGGTTTCCGGATCGAGCGTGCGGAAGATCCACTGCACGGTCGCACCTTCTCTCTCCACGGTGACATCCACCCACCACGATTTGCCGACTTCAGGCCGATAGTCGGGCACCGTCTCGCGACTATACAGCATAGCCGCGTCGGCCGGTATATCGACCCAGTGGTCGGCCCAGGTAATCTCCGTGAGACGGAATGTGGACCAGTCGAGATTCTCGTCCAGCACGTCCGTGACAAACACCTCCTGCGCCGGCGCGGTGGCAATCTCGGGGTCGTTCTCGAAATAGACCGTGTAGAAGAACGGTTCGTCACCCGCGACGATGTGGTTTGCACCCCACCCGACAGGTCCCACTTTCTCGTTCGGGTCCCCTGGGTTAACGGTCTGATTGCTTGCCTCGCAACGCACGTTCTCATTGCAGAAGGTATCAGCCACTTTGGGTTGCCGTCGACAGCGAGGACGCGCTCTTAGCCTGGTGATCACGCCAAGTGGTGGTCGAGTGCCAGCAGGCCAACTCACGCGCTCTATCTTTTCAACCCCGCGTCGGGTGTCCCGTATGACTCGCTCGTAGGTGACCACCCCAGCATTCCCTGCGGCTGGTCCTCCTTGAGGGGGGCTCTCTGCGGGCGAATGCGGGACGGAATTGGTTTCTTGTGCCAACGTGCTATGGGGCTCAGGGATCGGCGGTGTCTTGGTGTCGTCGGGCCCAAGGGTTCCCAAGAATGCCCATAATTCGGCGGCGATATCTTGGGAAGCTCGGTCGAGAGTTTGCGGAGTCGTATCGATTCTCGAGCATTCCTGACAAGGTGCTGGAAGGCTTGGCACGTCCGTGATCATCTCCGTCCGGGGCGCTTGGGAAACTGGACGATCCAGTCCCACATCGACGAAATCGCCGTCTTGGCCAACCATATTGCCTATGCTCTGCCTGCCGGTTTGGCCTTCGCTCAGGTAGTCGGTCGGTTTCTCTCCTATCTCGTCAACAATCGCGCCGGCGGGGTCGTAGTCGGCCTGGTAGATCGTATCGCCGTTATTGTCATTCACCTGCTGTGTATTCCCATCACTGTCTTGCTGAAGGTGGAGCGGTTTTTTGTCGGGACCTACTATGAACTGGACTCCTCTACCGTCGCCGGTCCGCTGCTGGACCTTCCCGTCTTCGTTTATCTGCTCTTCTCCGCCTTTAACCGGGTCTCCGCTCACTTGCAGCCTGTCAGTGGAGGCGATAGGGCCAGTCGTCTGCTCCTTGGTCTGGCCCAGTGGATTGTAGACGTACAATTGCTCGTCGAGGACTTCATCCTCGGCGATTTTCACATTCTCGACGCGGTCCGCCTCGTCGCAGTTGATTTCTACGCTCCGCGTGCGCCCCTCTTTGTCCACCTCGACCTTGGAGGTGATATTGCCGTTCAGGTCACGTTGGATGCTGCCCACCGCACCGCTCTTGGCGGTTTGGTTCACCGAAACGTACTGGTTCAGCTCGTTGACGGCATAGAAGAAATGTCCATTCTCATTCGAGACCACCGAGCGGTTGCCCGCGGTGTCATACTCGTACGTTTCCCACCACCCGTCAGGTGTCGTGTATGATGTTACCCGGTCAACCGGGTCATACGTATAGGTCCACTCGCCGTCCAGCGTCCCCTCGGACACAACGTTTCCGTTCGCATCGTAGACATAATCGAACCGGGCCTGGACCGCGTCATCCGGCGCATAATGCACGATGCTGCTCACTCGGCCCACTTCGTCGTAGCTGTACGTGGTGTATGTGCTGTTGTCCTTGGTTTCGAGCGTTATGCGCCCCGCGGAATCGTACTCGTATTGAATGAACGCGGCGCCTTCCCCATCTGCGACCTCCGCCAACCGTCCCGCATCATCGTAAGCGTAGTTGAGCGCCCACCCGTCCACGAGACTCACCCGGCGCGTCAACTGTCCCGAGTCGCTGTACTCGTATGTGTACCCGTAACTGGTCGGATACGTGATCGCGATGAGCAAGTCGCGGTCGTTATACTCCATGACGATCGTCCCGGCCGCATCAGTCGCCCCGACCAGTCTGCCGACCGTATCGTACGCATACGTCGCCCATGTACTGTCGGGATAGTCGATTCTGGTGACCTGTCCCCGCGCGTTGCGCGTCATCGAGATCGCGGTGCCGTCCCGGCGGACGTATGCAGCCGCATCCCCTTGTGCATCGCGTGTCAGCTCCTCCCGGCTGCCGTCAGCGTAGGCCACGGCGATGGTGTTGCCGGCATCGTCGTACTCGAACCCCGTCTCGTTCCAGTTCGGGTCGGTATAGGAAGTGGGTACGTCAAGCACGGTGTCGTGGGCGAACTGCACCAACGCGCCCGTCGGATCCGTGCCTTGGATGGGGTTGCCGAGATGGTCATACGCGAACCGGTAGCGGCCGCCGGCCGGATTGACGATCTCCGTGAGGTTCATGCCCTCATCATAGTGCGTCTCAACGGTTCGGCCCAGGTTGTCCTCAACCCTGTGGAAGAGCCCGTGCTGATCGGGCCAGAGACTCACCGTCGTTCCGGCTGCATCCGCCACACCCACGCGGCCGTCATCGTGATAGGTATAGCTCACGGAAGCGCCCGATGTGGTGCTGCAGTCTTCCACATGAGTCAGCCGACCGTAACCGTCGTACTCGAAGCACGTCTGCAATCCTCCCGGAAACGTCACCGATGCCAATGCATGGCCGGTGGGACCACCCATGTCGTCGTAATAATTGTACGTAGTCACCGTGTTGCCCAAACCAGTGACGGCGGTGAGATTGCCGTCGGTGTATTCATACGTTATTGTCCGGTTCGCGTGGTCCGTCAGTTGCACCAGTCTGCCGCTCCCGTCGTAGTCCAACGCGAACGAATCGCCGTCGGAATGGGTTAGACCGGTAAGCCGGCCGTTGCCGTCGTATGTGGCCGTGATGCGATTCCCGTTTCGGTCTTCCATATACTCGAACGCGCCGTCCGACCCGAACGAAAGCGTGCTGCCACTCTTCTCGGTCAACACATAGCTGTTGCCAACCTTCGCCAGAGAGGCGAGGTTTCCGGGCATGGGCGAGAACGTGCTGTCCTCGTTCTCCGAGAAGGTCCGAAAGCTCTGGCCGCCTCGATACACTACGAGCACCCCATCGTCGGGTTCGTCGATACGGAGGTCGTACCTGTGCGTCCATCCCCGGCCGAGGGGACCTTCATGAAATCGGGCCTGGATTGGCGCGTAATAGACCCTGGCGAACGAGAGGCTGAAACCCGGACCAGGACAGGACGTGTCGGTTGCCGCGCTCAGAATGGTGTCCGGGTAGGACCCCAGGATCTTGCGTAGTTCGAAATCGACCAGGATGCTGACGTCGTGTGCCGGTTGGTCCAACCGTCCCAGATAGGTCGCGTTGGCGCGCAGCATGCCAAGATACTCGCCCCAGGTGGTACCGAGTTCCGCGGCAAATGACGGCCACAATCGGTCCCACACGGCTTCGTCCACGCCCAACGGCCGCATTTCAGCTTTCATGAAATTCCAGTCGACCGGCACATTCCCCGATGCGTCCTCGATGAGCGTGAAATCGTTGTGGGCATGTGCGCCGCCGGTCGGCAGGTACCGCACCGGGATGCGATTGGATGCACCGGGAGGCAGCACACCGGCATCCCCTGTTGCCTGAACGGCCAGTAGCTGGATGGGGTCGCACTGCCACGGATCGTTGTCGTCGAGCCGCATCTTCACGTAGTCCTGTGCGCACACCAAGGCGAGCAGCGGCGCAGGCATGTCGACGTCCCCAACGTTCTCGTACTCGATCCAGAGCGTGTTGATGCGCCCGTTGCGAACTATGTCGTTCAGAACGATGCGGGCCTCAAGTTCGGGCTCGGGACCGCCTTGCACGATCTCGAACATGTCCTCGAGCAGGAGTTCAGAGCTGTCCGGCCAGATGACGACCACATCAACCGTTTGTGGGTTGTGCCCCGAGAGGTCCATGCTCACGGTGAGCGAGTCGTGCCACCATGAAGATGGTGCAAACTGGGCGAGCATGCCGCCGCCCTGATCGCGAAGCTGCACCTGCATGCCGTCCTCGAAGCCTAAGCCGCCAATTTCGACCGTAGTGCTTCCCGTGTTGCCCCCCGACCCGACGCTTATGCCTGCCAGGTATCGTTCTGTCGCGAAGCATTCCATTCTGAAGCGGGGCGTTTCGCCAGTCCAGTCAGCACAATAGACGCCGAAGTAGTACGTTGCTGCTTGTGGCGACGGGATCAGAATATCGAAGTGAGGCGATGTGGTGGGTGCCGGCAGCCAGTCATACTCTGTGATGCCGGCCAGATCATTGTATCGTCCAGTGAACGACCACTCGCCCGAGCCCGCCAGCGGCGTGAGCCGCGCGACCAGATGCGTCGTTTCGCCAGCTCCGAGTTCGAGGCGGAAATTGTAGAACCCGTATGGCTCGGCGTCCATCTCCACAGGTTCGCCCAACGTGAGCGGCATCTCGCGGACAACGAGCGCCGTGCCCGTGTCACCGTCTTCCCTTCCCGCACCGCCGTCGACGCTCATGGTCCCCGTGAATGTAGATGAAATGTAGTAGATGGCGATCCGCCCGCCGCCGCCGCCTCCGCCATATTCTGTGCCGGCTCCGCCCTTGGCTTCGATCCGTCCGGAGCCGGCAAGTGCGCCTGCAGTAAGGTAGAGGCTGCCCCCGGACCCGCCGCCGCCGTCTCGGCCTGCTCCATTTCTTCCATTCGCGTCAAGAATCCCGTTCACGGTGAGCATGTCCGCAACGGTCAGACGGATGGCGCCACCGCCCGCGCCGCCAAGACCGCCGCCGCCGCTCCCGATGTCCGTAGGGAACGCCGCAGATCCATACGGTTCACCACCGGGAACGTTGCTCCCCGTTCCACCATTGCCGCCTCGACCGCCGTAGCCCCCACCTGCCCCATACACGCCGGCAAGCCCCGCGCCGGGGCCCAGGTTCGCGGGATACCCGAGCGAAGTGACGACAGCGCCTTCGTCAATCGTGAATGTGTCAAATGAGAACGCGCCGTCGCCTGCGATCTGGAGTTCTGCGCCGCTTGGGACGGTGAACTCACTGGGCAGGGAATCTGCGTCCTCTGCCTCGAATCGGAACATGCCGACCAGATCTATCTGGCCGGTTGTAGTGTCAAAGAAACCTACCGTGCCCGGCTCTTCACCGTTGCTGTCGATTCCCGTGCCCGGTTCAGCGGTCGCCGTGCCTTCGAAGTCAGACGTCGCATAGTGAACCGCGATGCGGCCACCACCGCCGCCGCCCGCGCCGTGGGCACTCTCGCTCATGTCGCCTCCGTTGGCCGTGATGGCGCCCGAGCCAGCGAAGTGCCCCGTGGTAATGTTCACGCTTCCCCCGGATCCACCGCCCGAAGAGGCACCGACGGCCTGGCTGCCATTGGCCGAGATCGTCCCGTCGAGCGTCAAGGTGCCGCTGAGGTCGAGCCGTATCGCGCCGCCACCGGTTCCGCCGGTGCCGGTCGTACTACCTGAGCGGCCATAGCTTCCGCCGCCGCTACCCCAATCCGTCGGGAACATGGCGGAGCCGTATGTGATGCCGCCGGGTGAATAAGTCGTGCTGCCGCCCAGGCCGCCGTGGCCGCCGCCCGACGGATAGTAGCGTTCCTTCGTGCCCGCGCCCGGCCCTTCCTCTGCGGCGTAGCCCGCCGCGTCGGCGGAAACGGTCGCGTCGGCGGCAATTGAAAGGTTCGCACCGTTCATGGTCAACGTTTGGCCGGGCGAATACAGCGCCAGTTCGGCCCCCGTCTCCAGCGTGACATCTGTGGTATCGCCGAACGCGACCCCTTCCGCGATGTCTGCTCTCGCATTGGCTATCAGGGTGTATGATGAAAGCTCAAAGGGGCTATCGGCGGCCTCGAAACGCCACGTGACGCCGGAGACAAAAACGCTGTCGTCAGTATCGAAGAACCCAACCGTACCGGGCATCTCCCCGGCGCTCTCGACACCCGTACCCGGCTCGGCGACCGCCGTGCCGGAGAAATCCGACGTCTGATAGTGAACCGCGATGCGGCCACCACCGCCGCCGCCCGCGCCGTGGGCACCCTCGCTCATGTCGCCTCCGTTGGCCGTGATGGCGCCCGGGCCGGTGAAGTGCCCCGTGGTAATGTTCACGCTTCCCCCGGATCCACCGCCCGAAGAGGCACCGACGGCCTGGCTGCCATTGGCCGAGATCGTCCCGTCGAGCGTCAAGGTGCCGCTGAGGTCGAGCCGTATCGCGCCGCCACCGGTTCCGCCGGTGCCGGTCGTACTACCTGAGCGGCCATAGCTTCCGCCGCCGCTACCCAGGTCAACCGGTGCCACGGCCGAACCGTACGATTCCCCCCCCGTCGAATACGACGTGCTGCCTCCCCGGCCGCCGTATCCGCCACCTGAAGGATAGTGCGTTTCCTTGATGCCTGCGCCGGCGCCCTGCTCTGCAGGATAGCCCATGGCGTTGGCGGAAACAGTAGCACCTTCTGCGATTGAGAGGTTCGCCGCGGCAATGGTCAGTGTGTTGCCGGGCGGATAGAGCGAAAGTTGCACTTCCTGTTGCAGGACGACATCAGTCTCGTCACCGAACGTGACGCCTTCGTCGATACTTGCGATTGTGCCGGCAATGAGGGTGTATGATGAAAGCTCGAACGGGCTGTCCTCCACCTCGAACCGCCATGCCGGTCCCGAATGGAATGTACCATCATCTGTGTCGAAAAACCCCACCGTACCCGGCTTCTCCCCGAGGCTGTCGGTCCCTACGCCAGGTTCGGCCACCGCCGTGCCGGAGAAATCCGAACTCTGATAGTGTACGGCGATCCGCCCGCCACCACCACCGGCTTGCGCGTGCCCGCTGTCGGACCCGTTTCCCCCGTGTGCCGTGATGGCGCCGGAACCCGTCAGATGGCCCGTCGTGATGTAGACGCTACCACCCGAACCGCCACCGGATCCGTAACCGACACCGTCCCCGCCGTTGGACGAAATCGTACCGTTCACGGTCGACGCACCGCTCACATCAAGCCGGATCGCGCCGCCGCCCGGGCCGCCAGTACCTGTGGTGCTCCCGGACTGCCCGTAGCTCCCGCCACCGCTGCCCAGATCCACAGGAGCCACGGCCGAACCATAACTGTCACCGCCCGTCGAATGGGATGTGTCGCCTCCCCGGCCGCCGTATCCACCGCCGGAGGGACTGTACTCCTCCTTAGTGCCAGCACCCGGACCTTCCTCCGCGGGATGGCCGGTAGCGTCGGCGGAAATGGTGCAGCCGGTGTCCACTGTCAGATTAGTAGCCTCTATCCGAACGAAGCCTTCGGTTGTCAGCGTAGCCCCATTGGTGATCACGACGCCGTCGTGGGTGTAGGTTCCAGCGGTCCACGTTGTATCGGTATTCACAGTGATGTCCGCAGCGCGAACCGGGACCGAGCTCAGGCTGGCCGCAGCCAAGAGTGTGGTGAAGATGAGCTGCTTGCAGAAATTGGAACAACGAACGGGTGCTCTCATTTGACTCCTCCCTGCCCAATTGAACTCCGCATTGGACCCAGTTTCAACCTAACACTAGCACGACGATGCGCTGGTGTCAATCAGCGAAGCAACGTATCACGTGTCGCCGTTGTACCGGATGATCGGTGTCCTCATTCAGGTCCGATGACCACCGTCTGGTTGATTGTTCTCGCCGACGCTGGCCAGCGAACCGTGACGCCATCGGCAGCCACCATCTCGACGTAATACTCGATGTCCGATCCGGCAATGCGGTTTGCTGAGATCTCTGCCGTGTAGGTGTTCCGGGCGAGACGGCTGAGCGGCTCCTGAACGAACGAGCCAGTGCCCAAAACACGCCAGTGTACCGCTCCCTCCTGTGCCGGTGCCTTATCGAGCATGATAACCTTGACCGTAAGGGGCTCGCCGCGCGATAGGCAGGTGCGTTTCGTCGGCACAATCACACGGGTCGGACCTGCATATGCGTTGCTCAGTAGTGCGTCTGCGGGCAACGGCTCCCCGAGTACCTGTGCCAATTCCGCGCCTGGTTGATTCAGCATGCCGGGGAACGTGTGCTGTTCGAGGTTGCAGACGGTTCCCATAGCCCCGGATGTTGTCACGGTACCCAGCAGGTGGCGATACGCTTCTTCGACCACCTCGACAAGCTCCTTGCGTAAGGGCAGCGCTGTCTTTTTGGCGATCTGCGCTTTCGCACTGGAACCGGTTTCCGCCTCGACCTGCTTGACAGCCGCATTGTATGTTGCCCATACGCACCGCATGTGTCCTGTCGAGCGTAGGAACTGCAGGTTGTTGAGCCAGTAATCGAATCGTGCGAGGTTGCCTGGGCCAATAACGTGCGGCCGCAGCGCAGCGAACTCGTCGACGAAGGCATACTCTTTCTTGACGATCTGCCAGGATCTCCCGTCCGGATTATAGCCGCCGGGTCCCTTGACCCAGTCCGACGGACGCGGCAGCCGCCCGTCCACGTCGCTGAGAATGCGGGCTGCATCCCGGGCTACTTTCGGGCCAAACTCGTGGAGCGCCCAATCGGCGTAGAAATCGTCCGCAGGCGGATGCGGCGGCAGGGAGGGAGGGTCGGCGCCGTAATCCTTGTAGGGTTCGCCACCACAGTTGATCTTCTGGCTGTAGGCGGCGCCTTCGACTTCAATCGCCGCAACGCACGGGAATTCGACCTGCTTCAAGAAATCGACATCGAGCCTGCCGTCTCGTACTTCAACGTCAAACGTGTAGTCCAGCGCCCGGTCGCGTCCGACTCGGGCGAAAACGTCGAGGCTTTCGATGACCGTCTGTCCCTCGATCTTCACGCCGAAGACGCGCTTGCCTTTCTCCCCATAATGCGGCTCGCTGAAACGCAACGTGACCGTGTACGTGCCGTTGGGCACAACCAGTCGATAGGCGTCCATGTCGTACCGGACAATCCGGTACAGCGGGTCGTCGTCGGTGTCAGCGAAATCGGTATTCGCGAAATGTGCAACCCTGCCGCCTGCAACGCCCGAACCCTGCACCTCTACGTCAGGCCAGCCGCTCTGGTCCCACGCGGCCTGCGCCAACGCGGCAACGTTCGGGGCGAGTATGCGCGTGCGCCAGTGGATGCCCATGAGGCCCGTACAGCCGTAGTCCAGCGCGTCGCGCGCGTCACGACGCATACGGCCGACCCACAATTGGAGCGACGTCATGGCCGGATCGTCTTCGAGCCACGGGATGGCCCACTGCCCGCGCCCTTCGACCTCGGCAAACCCCGGTTCAACGGGGTCGTGACCCACTGCCCGGTTGATACAGCTCACGGAGATGTCCTTGGGCAAGGTTTTGTCCAAGAGAGCGCGGTCGTATTGCGGGCCCAGCACCCATCCGCACGTTGCCAGCTTGAACTGCGCGCCGACGTTCCGGGCCGCGCTGTGGGCCGTGCGAATGTCATCGATAGTCTTCTGTACCTCCTCCTCAGAGACGTTTTCCCACGTCCAACCTTCGGGTGTCCAGAACCAATAATAGTCGAGAGGATGGGTTTTCATGATTCGCGTAAAGATGCCTTCGTACAGCTTCTGGACGCGACCTTGTTCGTCGCCCAGTCTCTCGCCCACACGCTTCGGCACCACGAGCGGCGTCTCCGTGCCGATACATGTCTTGACCCCCAGTCGACCCGCCTGGGCGAATGCCTCCCGGAACATGGTTGCCGTGCGGTTAAACACCTCGTTGCAGTCCTCGACCGCATCAGGCCGTGGGGTCAGTCCGCGCATGATCTCGGAGCCGTAGTCGTCGCGATCGAACAGTGCGGCGGCTCCACAAGCATAGTCGCTCGTCTTCTTCGCCTCGAATCCCCACCCCACCGGCAGGGCGGTATTGTAATAGATGGTCGGATAGCTGAAGGTTACCGTGCCGTCCGGTCCAACGTCCTCGGGGCGACCTATCCAGACCGTCGGCTCGGCGTTGGGCCTGTTCTCGGGATACGTGTGCAGTCCGAAGAAATTCATGCGCAACTTGGGCAACTGCGCGATGATCGCCTTGTAATCGTCCGGGTTCCACCAGTCGGGCCCTTCGGGGAAATCGTGGAACGGCTGGATGCCGCGTAGCTCAAACAGCGGGGAGTGGTGTTCGTCGAGCTCGGGCAACTTCAATGGGATCTGTGTGTCAGGCACTACGTCACCGTGCAGGTAGAACCGGACGCCGAGGTGTTCCGCGAACCGGTACGCCGCGTACAACGTGGCCGTATCGCTCCCGCCAACGAGGTAGACCGCGCGGGAGACGCCTTTCCCGTTCCGTGTCTTGAGCGCGTAGTTCTGCGGGCCCAACCCGGTTAACATCGTCTTGGCAGACGGATCATCGGCAAAGACCTCGGAGACCTTCGCGTTCTTTTGCGTTACGACGATGGCGTCTTCGCTCTCAGCCGATTGAACGATGGGCAACAACTCACCCGTTCGCAGGTAGACGTACCGCCGCACTTCGCGCGCTGCAAACGATTCCAGCCCGGATACCTTTTGCGGGCACACGATGACAACGTCGTTTCCAGCGGCACCGGCCTGCGTTCCGAACGACAAGACCGACAACCACACGGCCACAGCAATCGCAATAGAAACCCGTTTCTGTCTCATCGTACTCGTTCCTCCCTCACCCTGATTTCAGACAACCCTTGGCGTAAGAGCCACATTGTTACCTTTGAAGAGACCGGCTAATTGTGTTCCAATCGTTGGAGCGTGTACTTCGTGACCTTGCGCACGTTTTGTTGCTTGTCTTTCATCGCGGCCTTGAGTTGCGGGAGAGCAGGGCGGGCTTTATCGCCGATCCGACCAAGGGCGATGGCAGCGTTCAACCGCGCGGTATCCGACGAACCTGCAAGCTCTTGAACCAGCACCGGTAAGCCCGCTTCATCTTCGCCCCAGTCACACAAGGCCTGGGCGGCGGCAATTCGCACGATCGGCGACGGGTCGTCGAGCAGTTTCCCGATCGCTTCTTTGGCACGCCCGATCGTCTCCGTGTCCTGGCAGATAGTGTGCAAGCCGACGACGCCCCAATATCGAACCGAAGCGTCCGCATCGTTTAGGGCGCCGAGATATGTTGGCAGGGCCGCGGGACCCATACCATCCAGCATCTTGATCGCTCGCAGCCGGTCAAGCAAATCGGTCTTGTCGATGCGGTCCCGCCAGTGCAGCGTGGCAAGGCGTGCCGGTTCCAGCTTCTCGGAGGATGCGACTTCATCACCAACGTTAAACCGTACCTCCTCGCTGTCTCTGAAGCCGATACGGCAGGCTTTGGCCCGGAGCGTCTGGCCGGGTTCGATCAAGAGCGGTGCGGTATAAAGGTTCCAACTGCGTCCCTTCTTTTCGCCCGTGGCGCAGGCTATCGACGCGCCCGGTGTGACGCACGAGATCGCGACGGTGGCTCGATTGTCGCGGGTTCTATCGGAACGCGAGCCAAGAGTCGGCGCTTCCGTCTTCTGCCATTTGCCGCCGGGGCGTTTCATCTCGTCAAGCTCTGGCTCCGGAATGAGTCCGACGTCGCCTGTCTCTTTCACCCACTCCAGATGCACCCTACGCATTCGTTCGAGCACTTCCGCATACTGAGGGTCGTCGGCAAGATTGTGGACCTCGTGAGGATCGTCCCGTGTGTCGTAGAGTTCTTCGATAGGCTTTGTCTCGAGAAAATAGTGTTTCTGAGGCCCGACAAGTTTCCCTTCCGCGTTGAGCCGTCGCATCTCCTGCATTGTGGGCATCTCGTTCATGTAGTCGATGTCCTGACCGTAGGTCACGTGAGGCATGTAGTTGCGGATGTACTTGTACTGTCTGTCGCGTACAGCGCGAATGATGTCGTACCGCTCGTCCATGCGATCGCGCGCAGCGAATATATATTCCCGCGGGGCTGTTTTCTGCCTCCCCAGAAACGGCTGGCCTTGCATGTGCTCCGGCACCTTCACGCCCGCAAGCGACAGCATCGTGGGAGCGAAGTCGATGAAGGCGACCAGGTCGTCATTGACGGTACCGGGTTTGACGGCGTCCGGGCTGTCTGGCGTCGCGAGCTGTCGGTACTTCTCGGGGACCCGGATGATCAGAGGAACGCGAAGCCCTGAATCGTAGACCCAGCGTTTGGCACGCGGTAGCCCGCGGCCGTGATCCCCCCAGAACCACACGATGGTGTCGTCGGCAAGACCGTCCTCTTCGAGCTGCTCGAGGATGTCGCCGGCCTGCTTGTCCATCAACGTGACGATGTCGTGGTATTGCGCCCAGTCCTGGCGCACGAGCGGCGTGTCGGGATAGTAAGGCGGCAGCGCCGCTTTAGCCGGGTCGTGCTTCTCGTGAGGGCTCAACTTTGCGATCCGGTCCAACAACCGTTTGTTGCGGTTGCGTATCTGGCTCTCGTGGCTGATTGTCAGGTTGAAGACCGAGAAGAACGGTTGCCCTTCTGAACGACCGCGCCAATGTGCACGATTGCTGTTCTGGTCCCAGGCGGTCAACGGTGCGGCGAACTGGTAGTCGGTCTTAGCGTTGTTTGTACAGTAGTAACCGGCTGCGCGCAGGTACTCGGTGAAACACTTCACGTACGCCGGCGGCACGCCTGCGCACCGCATATGGTGTGTCCCGATGGTGGTCGGGTACATTCCGGTAATGATCCCGGAACGTGTAGGCGCGCACACGCCCGAGTGTGAGAACACGTTGTCGTACCGCGCACCCTGTGCCGCGAGCCGGTCAAGGTTAGGCGTCACCGCGTAGGGATCGCCGTAACAGCCCATGTCCGGACTCATGTCCTCGCAACTGATCCAGAGAACGTTAGGCTGCTCGTTGTTGTCTGTTGCTTTTTCCTCCGCGCCAACAGATATCCGCGGCAAAGACGTTGCGGCCGCTGCGCCCGTTAGCAATTGCAGAAAGTCGCGTCTTTTCATCGAACCACACTCCCTATCCCGCATTTCTCACCACAGCTCTATTGCAACACCGTATTTGCCCATGTCTACTGCGTCGCACTCGGTCGGCCTTCTCGGCGTACCGTTCGTCGAAAGGCTATTCGCCAAGCATGCTCTTGATGTCGTACCTCTTGCGCAGGTCGTATTTGCTGAGGTCGACCTGCGTGTCGAGCCTCATATCCAAGTCCCTGCCGACTCTCTTGATGGGCAGTCCCGCCTTCTTTCTTTCGACTCGTTCCAAGTCGCTGTTGTTCGACCAAAGCGGCTCCATCATCTGACTGCTCCAGGTGTCGAGATCCGCTTCCAGCGCGTTGGCGCGTTCCAGCATCCGGGTTTCATGGTCGTCGATATCTGCTTTCGGCTTCTCATCAGCTGCCGGCGACGTGGGATAGAGGTTGTTCTTTTCCCCAACATCATCGGCTAGGTTGAACATCATCTTGGGGGTTCCGGAGCCGTCGTTGAGGCGTATCAGTTTCCACGAACCGTTGCGGATCGCCTCGCCGAAATAGCCGCGCCGCCAGTACAGCGCCGTATGAGGCGTCCCGGTAAGCTTTCCCCTGGCGTATGGCTCGAGGTTGACACCGTCCATCTCGCGGTCCGTGGGCACCACGGCTCGGGCAGCCGCCGCAACGGTCGGGAAGATGTCCAAGGTGCTTGTCAGCCCGTCGTATCGTTTGCCGGCGGGGAAATGACCCGGCCACTGAATGACAAACGGGACGCGTATCCCGCCTTCGAGCAAAGGACCTTTGAACCCGCTCAGCGGCGAGTTGTCCATGTTGAGGCCGCCCCCGTTGTCACCGGTGAATATGAAAACTGTGTTGTTGAGCTGTTTCTTCTCGCGGAGTTTCTTGAGGATCTCACCGACGCCGTCGTCCAAAACCTTCACCATTCCCGCCACAATGCGTCGCTTGCCCTCGGGAATCTCCGGGAACGCGTTGATCTCTTCCTCCGGGGCCTGCCATGGGAAATGTACCGCATTGTAGGAAACCATCAGGAAGAACGGCTTCTCGGAGGCGTGCCGGTCAATGAATGACACCGCTTCCCGCGTGAACGCGTGGGTCAAATACTGTTTCTCGTCAACCGGTTCGTGGCCTCGCAGGATCGGGTCCCACGGGTCTTTCTGACGGTCATAATAATCCTGAGCGCCACCAAGAAAGCCGAAGAACTCGTCAAATCCTCGTTCCAACGGGTGGTGTTCGCGCCGGTACCCCAAGTGCCATTTTCCAATGTAGCCCGTGGCGTAGCCCGCTTCCTTGGCTACCTCCGCGATGGTGACTTCGTTGGTTGGCAGGCCGAAACTGTCCGCAGCCCATGAGGCGTAACCCGAATTGTATTCATACCCGAACCGGTTCTGGTAGCGCCCGGTCATGATACCTGCCCGTGATGGACTGCAAACCGAACACGTGGCATACGCGTTCGTGAAACGCGTCCCTCCTTCCGACAGCGTGTCGATGTTCGGTGTCCGGCAGATCTTGCCTTCGGCTCGATAGCCAAAGTCGTTGTACCCGGGATCGTCGGCAATCACAAGCACAATGTTTGGTCGCTCTTCGGGCTTGCCCTTGAAGGCGTCGCACCCTTGCAGCAGCGCCGCCGTACTCCCCACGCCCAACAGAGTCAGAAAATCCCTTCGATTCATTCGCTTTGCCTTCGCGTCTGCTGTTGACGCTTGGTCTCTGTCGTCCTTCCGTCTCCACCAGCCTTTTCTACATCCGGGACTGATTATACGGAGGCTGATGGCCGAAGGTCAACGAGGCACGGGGTGGAGTCCTGGACTGTTTGACTATTCTCCAGAATGAATAATATACTGGCACTGGGTTCCTCGATGGTTATAGTGTACTTTCTCACCACGCGCGCATATGTCTGAAAAGAGCGGAGAAGTGAAACGGGTGCCGGCGACCCGAACGATCTGGTTGCTATGCTGCTCGCTCGTCGTGTGTGCGGGTTGTTCCCAGAGACCAACGTCTCCACCATTCCATCGGTTTGTCGAGGATGTAGCCCCGGGCGACAGGTGGCACGAAACGAAAGTGTGTATAGCGGACGAGACGCGCAACCTCCTGGTTGCACCGTACAGGAGCAGACTGCGGAAGGTCGAGGTCGAGCTCGACGGGACCGTGTTGCTGGGTGCAGTTGCTGATATGGAGCAGGTGAGCGCTGAAGCTGTGGGCATCAGGATATGTGTTGCACAGCGGGCGGCGCACGGCGGCGGCAGGAAAGGCGATGAGCCGCATTATGTATACTTTGCGCTGCCTCCGGCAACGGATGCCGGCACCCTCGCCGCGATGAAAGTGCAGGTGTTGCCCGCGGGCGATACCAAGCGTGAAGCCGGCGTGTGGGCGAGGGAGGTGATACCGCTCCCGCAAGAGTATGTCACAAAGACGGTTCGCGTACCGCCTTCCGCCCGGCTTGACTTCGGGATCGCGCTCGAGGACGACAACCCGCAAACGGGTGTGCGGTTCGACGTTTCTGTTGATGACGGTCGCACGCGACGGAGTATCTTCTCACAGATGCTCGACCCTCTCTCAGCCGACTACCAGCCGGGATGGGTGGATGTGAGCGTTGACGTATCAGAGTTTGCAGGTTCAAGAGTACGTTTCGTGTTCCGGACGGAGGATCTCCCGGATCGGAAGGAGGCAAACAACGGATCGAAGACGGTCTCGTTGAGTTCGGCAGCGTGGAGCAGCCCGTTGTTGTATTCGACTGAACGCAGCGATGCGGGTGGCCGCCCGAACATCATACTCATATGCCTGGACACGTTGCGTGCCGACCATTTGGGATGCTACGGCTACCATCGAGACACGAGTCCAAACATTGACAGGTTTGCCGAAGGAGCGTTCCTCTTCGAGAAGGCCATAGCGCCTTCATCGTGGACCCTGCCTTCCCATGCCTCGTTGTTCACCGGGCTGCATCCGTCGGTCCATCTGGCTGGGATTTGGGTGCCTCCACGATTTGGCCCTCCCATCCAGGAGTCAGAAAGAACCCTTGCCGAACTGGCGCGTGAACAAGGCTATCTGACGGCGGCATACACGGAAGGCGTGTGGGTGCGTGCCCTGTTTGGGTTCGCGCAGGGATTCGAAGTGTATTCTGACGGGAAAGGTCGCATGGCCAAGGATGCGGAGACAACGTTCAATGACGCGACCGAATGGCTCGGGAAGTATAGCAGAATGCCGTTCTTTCTTTTCGTGCACACATATCAGACGCACACTCCATACACGCCTCGCGGTCGCTTTGCGACTATGTTCGACAGCGACTACACGGGATCCATAGGTACGACTGAAGCCTTGTGTCGTCCTCAGGCGGCCACGTCAGACGCAGACAGAATCCACATCGAGGCGCTCTACGACGGCGAGATAGCCTATACCGATGAGGTCGTCGGCAACTTCCTGGCCAAGCTGGCCGATACGGGGTTGCTACACAATACCGTTGTCTTCATCTTCTCGGACCATGGGGAAGAGTTCTGGGAGCATGAGGGATACGGACACGGCAAGACGGTCTATGATGAATCGCTACAAGTTCCGCTCATCATCAGACTCGCCGGTGAGCACCCCCCGACCGGAGCCGTGGCGCGGCAGGTTTCCCTTACGGACTTGTACGCGACGGTCAATGATCTTCTCAGCATTGACCATAACAGCCCTCCCGATTGTATGAGCCTCCTGCCGTTGATGGGCGTGAACGAATCAGCGCAGCACTACGACAGGAAGTTCGTTGTCAGCGGGATTATCAGGCAAACGCTGAGCCGGACGGCTCAGGGAGAGACGGAAGTAACGTGGCGCAGGCGCTCGGTACGCACCGATGGGGAGAAGTACGTCAGAACAGGGACGGATCAACAAGTAGAAGAGCTCTACGATTTGCAGGCGGACCCTGGAGAGAAGAACGATATCGCGGCACGGAACCAAAGTCGTCTCGATCATTACCGCGAGCTTCTCGCGTCGTTCCTGGAGCGTGTGGCGGCAGGGCGCACTCCGTTGGAGCCGGATCAGTCGAAGGCCCCGCTGCTCACCGAGGAGGACAAGCGCCGTCTGAAAGCGCTCGGATACTTGTGACCAAACCCGCGAGCTAGCTCTGGATCCCCAGCGCAGCGTTGATCACCAGCTGAACGTCAAGGGCGTTGACCTGGCCGTCTTCGTTCAGGTCGCAGTCGTATATGACAGACAGGCCAAGCGCAGCGTTAATCACGAGCTGCACGTCCAACGCATTCACCGCACCGTCGAAGTTTACGTCGGCCTCGCCCGCCTGAGTCACGGTGGTGGTTAGGGGCAGAGAAACGTTGCCGTCTTCGTCCATTGCATACACAGCAACATCGTAAGTGCCAAAAGCAGAAAAGCCGCTATACGTTCCCTCGTATCTGCCGCCGCCCACATGGGCCAGATTCACTGTCTGCAAGTCCGTTACCGGAACGGAAGGGTCGGGCGTGCTGAAATCCGGAGGCGTTATGACGGCCCAGACCGCGTTTATCACGCCCGTAGTGGTAACATCCTCTACCCATATCGTCGCCGGCGTATTGTCTCCGCACAACGTCTGCGCGGGACATATCGACCCGATAAGCGGGTCATCCGCTGCCAGTATGATGCCCACACCTATGGTGTGGTTCCTGGCTAACCGGCCGTCGGTCTTCTCGTTGCCGACACCGTTGCCGTTGTCGTCCAACTGTGCTGTCTGGCCGCGGCCTGTGAACTCGATAGCAACCTTGGCGTGCAGAAACGCGTCCCGGATGTTCGATCCGTCCAGCAACGCTCTCCAGAAATACCTCGAAAACGAGATGTTCCCCTCCGAAAGAAAATGGGCGGGTTCATCTTCGCTCGCGCCCGATATCGTGATTCTCTCTTTGCCGGTGGGCGGGGTGAGTGCTGAAAGAAAGCTCGCAGAACGGCATGCATCGTAGATGACCGTTACTGTGCCGGGGATACCTTCCTGCAGCTCGTCCAGCCACGTGTCCAGGTCGCCGGCTGAGAGAGTTTCAGTCTCGCTGACGTTGAACGATCCCACATCGCCGTCGCCCACCATATACAGGATAACGTCCTGGGTGTTCTCTAGTGCCCACGTGGTTAGGGCGTACTCGATGTTGCTCAGCGTTGCCAACCCGTCCACGCCTGCTACACTCACCGGACTCATGAAGTAGATGTCGTCATCTGTGTAGCCCTGGAACGTCAAGGCCTCGTAAGCAAGTCCTGCACAGTTCTCGATGGCGGGCCACAACGGATCGGACTGAGCGCCTCCCGCAACAATGACCGCCTTGCGACTCAACGGGCTCGTCACCGACACCTCGGTCAGGCTGGGCAGCGACGTGTTGCCGATGCGGTCCTTGGCATAGATCGCAACCTGGTACGTGCCGGCTATACTGAAGCCGTCGTACGTCACTTCGTAGTTGTCATCGCCCACGTGCGACAGATCGACCGAAGGAAGCCGCAAGACAGGGCTGTCCGATGAGCCCTGCTCGTACTCGGGTGGCCAAATGACCGCCCAGACGCGCATGATGCCGTCCGTGTCGGTGACGTTGAAAGCCGCCAGGGTGGCCGAGTTTGTGTCTTCGATTGTCTGCGGGGCGGACACGCCGCCAATGACAGGTCTGTCTTCGTGCAGGTCTGTGCCGTTGCCGATGAAGACGCCCTCTATCAGCGTGAGATCCTCTGCCTCCCCGGCCTGGCCATTGCCGTTCGCGTCAACCTGCGGGTGTTGCGTGCCGATAGCGCGGGTAATGGACTCACTGGCGAACGTAAAGGCTGCGGCGATATCCAGGCCGTTGAAGATGTGGGTCCAAAAAAAGTCTGAGAAGGATATCGTGCCTTGGCTCACAAAATAGGCGCTCTCGCCTGGCGAGGTGCTCGTGATCACGATTCGCTCTTTGCCGGCGTGGGGTGTCAGGCTCGAAGCAAAGCTCCCTGAGTCGCATGCGTCATAGACCACTACCACTCGGCCCACCATGGTTTCCTGGAGCGTGTCGAGCCACGAATCGAGATCGGACGACGACAGCGTCTCGGTGCCGCTCATGCGGAATGTGTCGCCTCCACCATGGTCGGTCAGGTATACGACCACGCTCTCAGCGTCCGCCGCCCACGCGGTAATGGCGTATTCCAGGTTGGCGTTTGTCGCGTCACCGTCCACTTCGTCCGGCTCGCCGTTACCGTCCAGATCGAGTTCCAGGTTCGAGGATAGATAGTATATCGAGTCCTTGGTGAAACCCTGATACGTCAACGTGCGGTACGCGAAGTTGGCGCACATCTGCGTCGCGGCCCAGAGGTTGTTGCCGGGGAACGGCCCGCCGCCCGCCACGACGATTGCCTTGCTGTTCCCGGACACCGTAACCGGCGCAAATTTCTGGATGCGGTTGTTGCCCGTGTCCGAGACATATACCGCACCGGCGCTATCGACCGCAAGATAGGTGGGCGAATCGAAGTTGCCGGGTCCTGTGCCTTCACTGCCCCAAATCGACAGGGACTCTCCGTCCGAGGTGAACTTCTGGATGCGGTTATTGCCCATCTCTCCGACGTAAACGTTGTCCGCACTGTCCACCGCAATCCCGGAAGGACCAAAAAACTCGCCGGGAGCCCCCCCATAACTGCCCCACTGCGTCAGGAATTGTCCATCGGAATCAAACTTCTGGACGCGGTCATTGTGTATATCGGCCACGTAGACGGCCCCGGTGCTATCGACAGCAACGCCGTAAGCCCCCCAAAACTCCCCCGGCCCGTCACCTAGACTCCCCCATTTGGTCAGGAATTGCCCGTCCTCGGTGAACTTCTGAACGCAGTCATTCAAGTAATCAGCGACATACACGTTGCCATCAGCATCAATCGCAATACCGGCAATCCCCTCAAACTGTCCATCACCGTTGCCTTGACTCCCCCACTCAGTAACGAACTGCCCATCCGTGGTCAGTCTCTGAATGCGGTAATTGTCGACGTCTGCTATGTACACGGTTTCGCCGTGCATTACAATGGAGTCGGGTAGCTCCAATTGGCCGGGTCCACTGCCTTCACTCCCCCACTGCCCCAGGAATCGCCCGTCCGAGGCGAACTTCTGGATGCGGTTATTGACGCGGTCCACAATGTAGAGGTCTCCGGCGTCGTCTATTGCGATGCCGCCGGGTACGTCGAACTGGCCCGATAGGCTGCCGAAACTGGCCCATTGCTCGAGAAATGTCCCATCCAAGGTGAACTTCTGGATGCGGTTGAGATCGGCACCGTAGACAACGCCGCCTCCCGCTGCTACCGCCAGGAGCTCACCGAACTGGCCGGCTTCCCTTCCAAAGTCGCCCCACTCCAACAGGTACGCTCCGTCGGGAGTGAATTTCTGTATGCGGCTGTGCTCATCCTCCCACGCCTCGGATACGTACACCATCCCAGATTCGTCGACCGCAATGCCATTGATTCCGAGAAACTCGCCCGGTCCGTCGCCGATGTCGCCCCACTCCAACAAGAACTGCCCGTCGGACGTGAATTTCTGGACCCGGTCATTCCGCGTGTCCGCGACGTACACAAGTCCCGCGGCGTCTACCGCGACGGCCAAGGGACCGTCGAACTCTCCGGGGTCCCACCCAGAACTGCCCCACTGCAACAGGAACTGCCCGTCCGGGTCGAACTTCTGGATACGGTTGTTAAGATAGTCCGCAACGTAGACGTCGCCGACGTTGTCGACTGCAACGCCGGTCGGGAGACTAAACTGACCGGACTCTTCGCCCATCTCGCCCCACTGCACCAGGAACCGGCCGTCCGAACTGAATCCCTGGATGCGATCATTATATGTATCGGCAACGTATACCCTTCCGGCGCCCTCTACGGCAACCGCGTTGGGGTAGAAGAACTTGCCGGGCGTCGAGCCGATACCGCCCCACTGGGTCAGTAACTGCCCGTCCGAGGTGAATTTCTGGATGCTGTGTTTGGTCGTGTTAACGACATAGAGCGAACCCGAGCTATCCGTGGCGATGCCGTTGGATGAGAAGAAATACCATGGCTGTTGCAGGGTCGGCCACATGCGCTCGAACTCATAGGTAACCTCTTCTTCGGATGATGCAATAGCAGGCAGGATGAGTAGCGTGACCAGGAAAACGAAGCAGATTCCTCGCACACGTGGTCTTTGCATCATCGGTATATCCTTGGGTTGGAGTAAAGTCACCTTAGTTTGCGACCTTCCAAGCGCCACCTCATACGACCGTTCCCACTATCCTCCAACCCACCGTGCAAACCCGTCAGATAGATCGTACAACAAACGCTTCAGAGGATCAATTCAGGCCGGACTTACAGCCCCAGCGCGGCGTTGATGCCGAGCTGGACGTCGATGGCGTTGACAAACCCATCGTCGTTCAGGTCGCAGTCGTAATCGACCGGTAGTCCGAGCGCGGCGTTGATCACCAGTTGGATGTCTGCAGCGTCTACAGTGCTCGAACTGTTTACATCCCCGTACAGGGGTTCGCAGTCTACACTGTACAAAACCTCGACCCCGTTGCCCTGCAGTATCGGGATGTGCTCGTTCACGGCCAGAGCGCCTAGCGGGTTGCAGGAGAGGTCGATAATGTCGCCTTGCCCGAGCCCGGCGTTCTCCACGAGCGCAGCAATATCGCTGATCGAGTTGTACGACAGGTCGATCTGGTTCAGGTCGGTGAAGAACTCGATTCCCGTCAGGTCGGAGATGTTTGACGCGGACGCATCGAGCGAGCTGAATCCTGCTCCTACAACGTCGCTTGTGCAGATGAACCCGTCGGGCTTATCGATAGCGTCTCGGACCGCCGCCTCCAGGTTGGAGTCGGGAAAGTCCACGAAATCCCCGGTTTCGTATCCAACCGCCACCCACGTCGAGAACCCGACCTCCATGTTGTGAACGCCCGTGAAACCTTGCCCGGCGAGCGTTGCGGAAGCGGTTCTGCTCCGCCCGCCGCTCGCGCAATACACGAGGATGTCGTCATCCTGCCGTTCGCTGATCTCGTCGATACGGCTCACTAGATCTCTACTGTCAACGTTGTAAGCGCCGGGAATGTGGCCTGCGTTGTATTCGCTGGCCGTACGCACGTCGAGAACAAAGACGCCGCTCTGCCACAACTCGTGCGCTTCGCTCACCGATACGTTGACATACTCTTGCGCGGCTGCGGGCCAGGCAGCCACAAGCAGCGTAACAGCGAGCGCGACACTTCTCGGACAAACCGATTCGATGTTCGGTGGTCTCATCGCCTGCTTCCTGCTCTTCACACTCGCGAATCTACACATTAGTCTACCGCTCGCGAGCAGCCGTGTAAAGACTCGGGTGACGCATTCCCACCGCTATTCCGTGGCTTGGGCGTCTCGGCGAAGAGACCTTGGGCAGGATGCCCAAGCTACGCTCTGCACATCTTGTATTCTTGGCTGAGAAACTGATAGTGTAAAAGCGGAGCGTGATGTTCCGAAATCGATGTCAAGACAATCTCGGTTCTTCGAACAATATGGAGTGAGCCATGAAACCACGTGAACGAGTGCTTGCGGCGCTCAACCACCGGGAACCCGATCGAATTCCCATCGACTTCGGCGGGCATCGCTCGTCGGGAATACACGCCAGTGCGTATGCGAAACTGCGCGACTTTCTCGGCTTGGAAGAGAAACCAATCCGCGTCTATGACGTCATCCAGCAGTTGGCAATCGTCGATGAGGACGTCCTCGACCGGTTCGAAGCCGATACCGTCGCGTTGGGGCGGGCGTTCGCG